>NZ_JAWOWM010001005.1:0-500 GCF_033340475.1 Vibrio sp. 1078-1 | reverse complement strand
TGGTATTTCAGGTTGCGGCATGGTGACTTGATATAGACTCGTTGATATTGGGAGTAGTAACGTTGAATTCATTTCGTTGGGACATCTATTTTGAAACAGGAATCGAAGATGTTGACGATCAACACCAGTATCTCGTTGAGTTTATTAATAAGTACGGCAAACTTTTGACGCGAAACACGATTTCGATAGCGGATATTCAGAGCGCGTTATTTGAACTCTCTCGTTATGCCGAATTTCACTTCAAAGAAGAGGAAAATTTAATGAGAGAAGTGGGGATTCATCACGAGCATCTCCAAAAGCATATTCAAGTACATCGCACTTTTATGGGCGATATTGTCAGCATGCAAAGTTTTATTAACGAAGATAATCGGCAATCAGCGGAGCAGTTGTTGGATTTTCTTATTCATTGGTTGGCGTACCACATTCTTGGCATCGATCAAAATATGGCGAAACAGATCAAAGCCATCGAACGAGGCGTTTCTCCTTTAGAAGCTTATCGC
>NZ_JAWOWM010001004.1:0-500 GCF_033340475.1 Vibrio sp. 1078-1 | reverse complement strand
AACTATGATTGGTCCCCATCACTCGAAAGCCTTTGTGAGAGTCTCCGAGCGAAATGGGAATTGCCCAATCAACCGCGCGATGCTGGCTGAATTCTTGATAGCTTTTCCAATCGATATTATTAGTTGCGTTACCAATACGAAAGACTGAATACAGCAGTAAGTTCACTTGGCCTGAGCGTCCGCCGACAATCAGGTCCGTTCCTGAAATGGTGTTCGCAAAGCTGTCTTTTGCTTGAGTGCGGATACGTTCTACGCCAAGCAGCAAGATTACCGATATTGCTACCGTCATGATCGTCAACACCGCTGTCGCTTTGCGGTTCATCAAGCTTTTCCAAGCGAGTTTGATTACAGCACTCACGCTAGCGCCTCCATGTCACTGCTTTGGTTTATTTCTGGCAGATTAATGGTGCGATCGAACAAGCTTTCCAGAGTTGGATCATGGCTGACAAAGATTAATGTCGCGTTGGCTTGATTAGCCTGTTCCATCAGCAGTTCGATGA
>NZ_JAWOWM010001003.1:0-500 GCF_033340475.1 Vibrio sp. 1078-1 | reverse complement strand
TAATTATGACGATAGCTACGGTCAATGATAAATACTGTGTAGTTCGATCAAAAACTTCATTGCTGCGACTCGCGGTATCTTGAGTACGCCAGCGATCACTTGGTGACAACTCTGTCTTATCTTGGAGTTGCTTTAGCGCCGCATTGTCTGCTTTTAGAAACAGTCGATACTGCACTCGACTGCCGACTTGTATCGCGCCTGTTTTTTCTACGTCGCTTTGGTGAATATACGCCGCAGGCATTTGTTGGAATGGATTGAAACTTAAACCCGGCTCCATCAGCACGGCACCTGAAACGGTGAAATCTGCATCACCAATGGTGACATTGTCACCTTTAGTGACTTCTAATTGAGCCATAATACGTTCGTCTAACCAAAGCTGATTAGGCTTCACGCGACCTGACTCATTCCCATCTAAAACCAACTCTCCCATTAAAGGATAACTTTCATCGACACCTCGTACAGAAATAAGCTGCATTCCGTTATCGCTAAAAGCCATGGTC
>NZ_JAWOWM010001002.1:0-500 GCF_033340475.1 Vibrio sp. 1078-1 | reverse complement strand
ACCATGAAAAAACAGAAATGGCGACGTCGCTCTTTTTAAGTGGTTACGAACAGACTCGAGAAACGTTGAACATCAGTTTGCGCCCGATCATCCGCCTAATGGATAAGAGCTCAAACCGCGTTTATCGTCTAAATGAAGGGCAAGTGACCAAAGAGTCTGTAGAGAAACGTCATTTACTCAATGTGATCGTCAAAGAAGACAACCACACTGATGCGCCCGTTTACTACCGTTGGAAAGTCGTGCTAAACCGCTCGAAAATAGTCTCTATCGAGAAAATCGAGCTCAATTAAAAAACGGATTCAAACTATTAAGCAGCCTTCTTTGTATGTTGAGCTGCTTTTTTTATGGATAGAGTAAGCGCAAACTCTGCCATCGGCTCCTGACCATGTAGGCTCGGACACAACGCGATGATCTTCACATCACGATTAACACGTTCTCCAGTGGCAATAGTATGGTCTAGCATCTCATCAATGACATGGCCGTCATTACAAACGAAATGA
>NZ_JAWOWM010001001.1:0-500 GCF_033340475.1 Vibrio sp. 1078-1 | reverse complement strand
CAAAGGATTCACCAATAAACGGAAGGCAACCCACAACACCCCAACCATCAACAGCAAAATTTTTATCGCTTCTGTCGTGAGTAGAAAAAAGAACTGTTGCCATAAATCTTGATAGACGGCGCTAAGGTCAGACTGCACAGTCAGCTCTGCGAGCTCAAACGTTTTTTCACCCACACTAAACTGCATCGGCCAACGCCTCTCAACCACATCTTGCGTGATTTCTGTTCCGAGCTCGATGATAACTTCGTCTTTGGTAGCAATGCGTAGGTAATCCACCGAAGGCAAACGCATCGCCCCCAGCGCTTGGGTGAGTAACAGCTCACGGTCTTCAACCCACAAACTGGCTGAAAAGCTGGAGAGGTAGCTCGACTCCACTTGTTTTAAGTCGGTGTCGAGATGGGACAACTCTTCTTGAAAATCACGATATAAACTGATGGCAGAAATGACTAACGTAAAGATCAAACTCAACGTTAAAACCGCCAGCATAAGCTGGTTACCGA
>NZ_JAWOWM010001000.1:0-500 GCF_033340475.1 Vibrio sp. 1078-1 | reverse complement strand
TTGACTTTCTGGTAAACAAGGTTGGTGTTGAGCTGATGCTCACGACAGAACTGAGCAATGTTGCTGTAGGTCCTGTCCAGATAGGTGAAGGGTTTCCCTTTACCTTTTTTCTTGGCGAGGATGAGCTTCCACTCATCATTGGAGAGTTTGTCTGCGGCCTTCCCGGTGTCCGCAATGCGCCTACGCACCGTTACCGGATCAAGTCCATGTGCTCTGGCTATGCTGGCAACGCAGTTGAACTTCCGACCGTCAATCATGACAGTAGGCAAATCACCAGCGGCAGCCTCCTTGAATCGGAAACCTCTGTAACCTGGTTTGAAGATCCCAGGAGCAAGTTGCTCACGGAACTCGATTGCTTGTTCTGACCTGACAAACTTGCTGTCGATTTTGCCGAGCATGTACTTAGCCCGAGCGATTACCTGGTAAAGCGTCTTCTCCAGGAGCATGGCGTCAGCAGCTCGACTCGGAAGACCTATGTCGTCTTCTTGCTCGATACCCAA
>NZ_JAWOWM010000999.1:0-501 GCF_033340475.1 Vibrio sp. 1078-1 | reverse complement strand
GGCATCAACAAGTTTTAGTACTTATGGTTACAAGTGCACCAGGGCGTGTACTTCGTTGTTATTACTATGGCTTGCCATGTGTTCGTACAGTTTCGCTCACCAAACTAAAGTCGATACATTGATTGTCACCAATTCTAAGGCTTGGAAGCCGTTCTCATATGTCTCACAAGATGGTGAACCCAAAGGCATCCTGATTGACTTTTGGCGAGAGTATGCCGAAAGAAATCACGTTCGTGTTGAGTTCCTGCTGCTCGATTGGGAAGAGTCTTTGCGTGCAGTTAAGGAGGGGCGTGCGGATGTTCACGCTGGTCTGATTTACTCTGAGGCTCGCGATAAGTACCTTGATTTTGGTGCGGTTATCATGCCTATTCAAACCAAGTTGTACGTCAATAAAGATATGCTAGCCGTTGATATTAAGGGCGTGCTTACTGGAGAGGTAGAGCTTCCTATTGGCTTGGTAACATGCAGCTATGAAGCGGAATTTGTGCGTGCCAACTACCC
>NZ_JAWOWM010000998.1:0-501 GCF_033340475.1 Vibrio sp. 1078-1 | reverse complement strand
GTGTCACTTCTTCGCGATTTATTACTTTGTCGAGCCTATCTAAACTTAGCGACCTAAGCCTCACGCGTCAGCGTGGCAAGATCCGCTCGACAAAGAATATCAGACCCGTATTAGCGAGTTTTCACTTCTAACACTTTGGCAGAAAACTGGTACTGCTGAGATTGCGGCACGGCCAGTTTAATGCTCTTACCTTGTTCTGCTTGCTGTGGTCGCAGGTAGGTATCCGCCATTCGTTTGATGGATTGCCAAACCGTGACCTTTTCTTTCGCCAGTTGCTTGCCAGACATATCAAACACTTGTACCTCAACCTCCACCTGAATGACAGATTGAGAGCTTTGGTTGGTGATAGACGTTGGCAGTACCAGTTCACCACCTTCGTAGCTCGCAGAGCCAATCAGTACGTCGACCCCTGAGTCTGACAACTGCATGGTTGGTTTTTTCGCGTTCACAACCACGGTTGTGCCGACGGTTTTTGTTACGACCGGAATTGTCGCAATCGCA
>NZ_JAWOWM010000997.1:0-501 GCF_033340475.1 Vibrio sp. 1078-1 | reverse complement strand
TTAACGCCACATCCAAAAGCAATGACCAAAGATGCCATTAAACGTCTCGATGCCATTGCTTCACTGGAAGACTTAGGCGCGGGCTTTACTCTGGCAACGCACGATTTGGAAATTCGTGGCGCTGGTGAACTGCTTGGTGACGAACAAAGTGGTCAAATTCAATCTGTTGGTTTTACACTGTATATGGAAATGCTTGAACAAGCGGTTGAAGCGTTGAAAGAAGGTAAAGAGCCATCATTGGATGATCTGCTTCGCGAACAAACAGAAGTGGAACTGAGAATCCCAGCGCTACTGCCTGATGATTACATTCCAGACGTCAATACGCGTCTGTCGATGTACAAACGAATTGCGAGTGTGAGCGACAGCGATGAGCTATCCGAATTAAAAGTTGAGCTGATCGACCGCTTTGGCTTACTTCCTGATGCCGCGAAGAACTTGCTGGCTGTCTCAGAATTGAAATTTGCCGCAGGTAGTATTAAAGCGAAGAAGATAGAAGCCCAT
>NZ_JAWOWM010000996.1:0-502 GCF_033340475.1 Vibrio sp. 1078-1 | reverse complement strand
TGGTGCAATAGTAGGAAGAAGCAAACCAAAAACAGTAACACCTGAATACAGATGAGTGCGCGGAACTCCGGGTCTTTCCAGTAATCCTGAGGATGAACCCCACCAGAGGCAAATGCCGCAAAGTGCAGAGTGAAGTTACAAGCAGAGATCAGCAAGAACACCACGGTAATCAGGTTAATCGCGTAACTGTCGAAGTAGCCCATGCTGGCATCGTGAGTTGAGAAGCCACCAATCGCAATGGTAGAGAAGCTGTGGCTGATGGCATCAAACGGCGTCATGCCCGCGAGCCAAAAAGCAACCGCACAAGCGATTGTCAGGCTTAAATAGATGTACCACAGCGCTTTTGCTGTCTCGGCTATGCGCGGGGTCATTTTGGTATCTTTCACTGGACCCGGAATTTCTGCGCGGTACAACTGCATCCCACCGATGCCCAACACTGGCAAAATAGCGACCGCAAGTACGATGATCCCCATCCCACCAAACCATTGTAGAAATTGGCGGT
>NZ_JAWOWM010000995.1:0-502 GCF_033340475.1 Vibrio sp. 1078-1 | reverse complement strand
TGCAATGCTTGGTGAACATCAATTGGAGTGGGTATGGTTTGCAGGCTGTGAAAGTAACAGCATGGAAAATGCTAAGCAGCTAACCTCGCCGTTATTGCAAGACATTGATGGCAACAATGAACAAAAACGCGCACTTTGGCAGCAAATTTGTTCTTACTCGTAACGTTTGTAAAAGATCGAATACCAAGCTCTATTGTGGCGCGGTATTTCGACCTAATAGGTTAAATCATGACGATTGAAATTCTCCCAATGTGCAGTGAGCATGTGGAGCAAGTTTGGCAAATTGAACAGCAAGCGCATTCTCACCCATGGGCAGAGTCGTTAGTGCGCGATTTGTCGAGTCGCGGTGCGTGCCATCACGTGATGGTCGAAGACGGCTCGGTAGTTGGCTACTTTTATGCACAAAATATCGTGGGTGAAGTTACGTTACTCAATATTGCGGTTGCCCCTGCTCTACAAGGAAAAGGCTACGGTCAAAAGTTATTGGATGCCTTTCTGAATC
>NZ_JAWOWM010000994.1:0-502 GCF_033340475.1 Vibrio sp. 1078-1 | reverse complement strand
TAATGAAACGTGTATTCTTATTAGCGACAGCACTTGTAACCGGATTGACAGGATGCAGCAGCGCGCCAGAAACAACAGGGGCGCTGTATCTCCTACCTAAAGCTGAGACAAAAACGTCTAACCAGATGAGCATTGCAGAACGACCTTTACTGGTGATTCGTCCGGCTCAACTCGCTAGTTACCTGAATGACAATAGTATTGTGTATCGCACATCAGATACTCAGATTGTTCAAGCCAAACGCCACCAGTGGGCTCAAAGTATTTCTGAGCAAATTACCCAACGTGTTGTGGCTGAGCTACGCCAAAAACAAAGCGACTATTGGCCAGTTGAAATGAATAATCTTCTGGATCAAAGTGGAGAATCCAAGCTTCAACTTACTTTGAACAAGTTTAATGGTAGCTACCAAGGTAATGCAGAGATTGAAGGTGAATGGTTACTCATCGATGCAAGCGGCAACGTCGTTCGAAGCTCGCAAGTAAAAATATTGATGCCATTGCAAGA
>NZ_JAWOWM010000993.1:0-502 GCF_033340475.1 Vibrio sp. 1078-1 | reverse complement strand
GATCCAGCGAATAAAGCGGCCTTTGGTTGCAAAGCGATACATATAAGGAATCACTAACAACAAACCGATGATGGTCGCTAGCCATCCTGTGCGCGAAGCTAACGCGACAATCAACGGCAAGGTAACAACAGGTACGGCATACAAAAGGTAAACGTCGCTTAGCTTACGTGAATACTTATAGGGTTGACGAGCTAGAAGGTAACTGGCAATGACTAATCCAGTAGCGAGAAAGCTTGCCATCACATTCGGTTGCTGAAAGATCCCGTACGGACGGTTCGCAATCGTGTCGTAGCCGAAAGGATTCCCTGGTTTTAGAAAAAGATATTGCGTCAGACCAAATAGAGCTTCAATCACGACAGCCAGTACGATGAACCAAAGTAACCGTTGGCGATGCTTATTACTGAAATGAAATTGCTGTAAGACAACAAAAAACAGGAAACCACTCCACAGGCCGATAAGTTTGTTCGCTGCCAGAGTGCTGTCCGCATTGGGGTAGAATACT
>NZ_JAWOWM010000992.1:0-502 GCF_033340475.1 Vibrio sp. 1078-1 | reverse complement strand
ATGCGAGACACCTCCTACTCTCGCAAATAAAACAAAATCTTAATTGTTTAAGTTCCAATTTAGTGGCAAGAGACTCAAAGGTGAGACAGCCACTTTTCAAGTTTTCTTCAATATTTAACCGCTCGCTGCCATTTTCTCATTAAGTGAGAATTACTCATAAAAATTATTTTTCTTTTCTCAGTGATTAAGAATTATATTTGTCCTATATCTTTTAACACGTTACAACTCTCTCATGACATTAAACAAAGCCAACGCTAATCAGGTAAACGAAAAGGCACTGCAATTATTAATGCAAGTTGCGGTAAGCCAATTCCCAGTCTCTGCGAAAACACTCAGCGAACAATTGAACGTTCCATTAAGCAGTTTGTATCGACATCTAAAACTGCTGAAAGAATGGAACTTGATTGAAGAAAGTGTGCACGACAAGACGTTTGTTGTTGGGCCAGCAGCCTTACTGTTGATGCACAGCTATGAAACCGCTCAGCACGGCCTTGATATGGTT
>NZ_JAWOWM010000991.1:0-502 GCF_033340475.1 Vibrio sp. 1078-1 | reverse complement strand
TTTGCTCTCTTCTTCTGTCGGCAGATGCAAAATGAAATGTGCGTTAGCAATGTCTTTCGCACTTGGCTCACCGTAATAGCGCAGAGAGTTGTATAGGAACTCTTGCGTACCTATGGTGTTGACTTGATCAAGTTTGTCGGCGTAAGACTGAATGACATCCTCATAAAGCTTTTGTAACTGAGCATCTTCGATGTGTTCCAAAGGCAATTCGTACAAACGGCGTTTTGACTGATGAGTGTCAAGAGGCGCTTTCTGGTACTGAAAGTTAGGTTCTTGCGAGTACTTATTACTGATGAACCTTTCTCGCTCTTGGGCGTAATTAAGCGGGTTTACGCTGCTAAGAATATCAATATCAGTGACTAATTGAGTGAGGTTTTCATCTATTGCTAATAGCTGGCTAGAAATTGGTTCATTAAACTGAGCCATGTCGTTCAACTCCATGTGAAGGTAAGACCTTTTCAACTAAGCGCAGAGTACCTGTCAGTCATCGAAGACAACTATG
>NZ_JAWOWM010000990.1:0-503 GCF_033340475.1 Vibrio sp. 1078-1 | reverse complement strand
TGTACTTTGTCTATATGGTTATAGCCTTATTCGAGTCGCTCTGTTATAGTACTTCGCCCTAGTTGATAAATATTCCTCTAATATAAACTTATAGTTTCCACAATTTTTCCCCAAAACTTCTCTAAAAAGCTCGTTATCCCCAAAAGCTCATCTTTTATCCACTTTGAATATTTTACCCACGCACTCAATAAATCACTGTTTCATTTACCTATTTTGTGCATAAAACTGACTAAAAATGCACACAAAACAAACCGCGTTGCATATAAAAGATCTTTACTCAGATCTCATCAACACACTTATCCACAATTTTAGTGGATAAGTAACTCTAGCCCTTTACTGGCAAGCACTACAAAAAAGTAAAGCGCTTTAAGCACAATTTTTTCAAAAAAATGTATTTTTTTACTGTTGACACTAGTTTTAGTGCTCGGTAAGATTCTTCCCGCTTTCAAGCAAAGCAATTCCCCCTTAGTTCAGTCGGTAGAACGGCGGACTGTTAATCCGTA
>NZ_JAWOWM010000989.1:0-503 GCF_033340475.1 Vibrio sp. 1078-1 | reverse complement strand
AACTTGTTCATCAAAGGTGAGTTGATTGAACTCGATGCGGAGCAGAAAGCCGCGATTGAAGCATATCGCGAAAAAATGAATGCCTATATCCCTCAAGCTAAGCAGCTAGCGAGTGATGGCTTGGAACTCGCCAATGACATCATTGATGATGTGACAGCGAGTTTGGATGCACCGGGCGCGTTTGATAACGTAAAAGTTGCAGTTAAAGACTTCTTTGCTGATGTGCAATCTCGTTATTACAAAGATGGTGATTTTATTTTGCCTGCAGACAGCTTTGAATCGATGACGCAGGGCTGGACGAAAGATTTTGAAAAAGCGCAGGAGATTTTTAATAAAGAGTTTCTGGCTAGCGCGTTCGATGCTTTATCGAAAAAAATGAAAGAAGAGGGTGGTTTAAACCTGACAGCACTCTCTGAAAGCATGGCAGAATTAAGTGCAAAAGTTGAGCAGCGTCTGGCTGAACATTCGAAAGAGGTGGAGCAACAAGCGGAAGACTTATGTGA
>NZ_JAWOWM010000988.1:0-503 GCF_033340475.1 Vibrio sp. 1078-1 | reverse complement strand
CCCCTTCTACCCAGCCAGAAACAAAAGAGTTAACGCGACGAGTCACTTCCATTGAAGACGTACCAGAACCTGCAAAGCTATTACGGAACTGGCCGGTGCTTTCATTCAATTCTCGATAGATGATGTCGAAAGCAAAGGCAGCAAAGATCGCGCGATCGGCTTCACCAATAAACTCAACGCGTTTAAGCCCTTTGTGATTCAACAAGACGGCTTCAACACCAAACTTAGTGTTAATGCCACGAATCACGCGCAATAGGGTAGAACTGATGTTGGACGGCAACAAATGGGAAGATTGAGTTTTTCCCATTTTGATAAACTCAATATCGTCTTTGTCCAAACCATATTTGAGCATAAGGCGATGCGCCATCTTGATGGCGTTTGCCGCCTCATTCACGTTGGCGGAGTTACCCAGTTCCAAACACTTGGCGATTTTTTTCAGAGCTTTTTGTTTATCCATCGACAACCAGTAACGAAAGCAGAAAATTTACGAAGTCAGACATATA
>NZ_JAWOWM010000987.1:0-504 GCF_033340475.1 Vibrio sp. 1078-1 | reverse complement strand
AAGACAGCGATACCATCAACCTCAGCCAACCTTGGGCGATTAAAGAACAAGTGTACCCATTGGACTATGGTCAAGCTGCAGGACGTATTTGGGATAAGCAAGCGTGCTTTAACCTCAATGTGTTAAGTCGAGTGCAGCCGACCGGACAACAAACCACTCGACCATATTTGGTTCAAGTGCTGCAGCGTTTGTTGGAAGAGTCAGATGTAGAGCCGTATCAAGCGGAAGTGATTGCCGATTCCACTTGGGAATACATTGATTCAGACAGCACAGTACGTTCAACCACCGGCGTGGAAGACCGCACCTACGAATCGATGAAACCTTCGTATTTAGCGGCTAATGTTTGGATGGCAGACAAAACTGAACTGCGCGCGGTATATCAAGTGAGTGGTGAAATTTATCAAAAGATTGAGCCCTTGGTATGTGCGATCCCAAGTGATGATTGGCGTTTAAACGTCAACACGATAGAGGTGGAACAAGCGCCGATTTTAGTCGCTATGTTTT
>NZ_JAWOWM010000986.1:0-504 GCF_033340475.1 Vibrio sp. 1078-1 | reverse complement strand
GGCGAAATACTTTGCGAACAAAGTGCCGAAACGCTTTGTCCTCGAACATGAAAGCTTTTTACGAGGGGCAGCGATCACCGCTTTTACCTCCGCCATTAAGCGGGGCACGACGCAACTCTATTATTGCCATATTGGACAAAGTGAGGAAAACCTGAGCTTAAATCATGCAAAGCAAAAGATGAGTTGGTGGGATGAAACGTGGCGTCGTGGAAACATCCAAAATCAATATGGGAGTTGGCAAGTGGGGATGGGTTGGCTGACTCCAAAAAGCGCAAGACCATCGGAATCGATAGACGAATTAATCCCGACACACCCGAATTGGAACAGCGAGTTTTGGAACCGTTATACCCAATGGTTACCACCAAGCTACGCTGCCCACTTGAGTTTGCAGCGCATTAAACAGTGGCAAGCGATTTATCGATTTCTCTATAACTACTCAGCCATGCAATCACCACCAAAAGTTGGGGTGGATGAGATCGACCTGTCTCGCGTCGATAGCATAGC
>NZ_JAWOWM010000985.1:0-504 GCF_033340475.1 Vibrio sp. 1078-1 | reverse complement strand
CACGTAGACATGCGCAGGAAGCATTCGACTCAATAAACCTCTACAAAACTGCAATAAAAAAGACGCGAGATGATCGCGTCTTTTTTAAATCTACAACGGAAACTATTTGTTTCTGCCGAAGCTGCCATCCGATAGACGGAAGAACATAACCGAATGATCGCTCTTTTCCAGTTGCAACATATCTAACTGGCCGTTTTCTGAGAGTTTAAAACGGATGAGTTGCCCCTGCTTGATATGGCTCAGTGGCTTATCGCTTCCTTCTATTTTTACTAAGGCGCTAAGGTCAGCCATAGAAAGCTGATTGTTGCGAAAAACTTGAGCTAACGTATCACCATTCTTCACATGGTACTCTTTCCAGTCTTCTGACTTAGGCCCCGAGTTTTGCGACGTACGTTGCTGACTCAGGCTTTGCGCATTTAACTGGATCGCAACACGCTGGCTATCCCCTTCACCCTGCGGTTCGACTAACGGTTCCGTTTTTTTCGGTAACGGTACAATCAGAAG
>NZ_JAWOWM010000984.1:0-505 GCF_033340475.1 Vibrio sp. 1078-1 | reverse complement strand
GTAAATGTCGCAGGCATATGCTGAATCAGCACGATTGGATGTGGGTAGTTCATCGGCAGACGAGTAAGAATTTTTTGTAAAGCAACTGGGCCACCAGTGGATGTGCCAATCGCAGTTAACTGGTATTTCTTACCCGATGCGCGGAACTTGGTTGCTGCCGGTCGAGCCGGAGCCGATGCGGCAGGCGCAGCGGTTCTTGAAGCCAGTGGGCGCGCAGCACTAGTTGCAGCAGCTGGACGCGCTACAGGACGGCGCATGAAAGCACGCTTGGAGGCAATTTGAATGACACGTTGCTGAAGCAGCGAAACCGCTTCATCGCGGTTACGTGCAATATCTTCAAACTTCTTCGGTAAGAAGTCCAGAGCGCCAGCGTCCAACGCATCAAGAGTTGCTTTCGCCCCATCATGAGTCAGGGACGAAAACATCAGAATTGGCGTTGGAGATGCAGCCATGATTTCACGCACAGCCGTAATGCCATCCATAACTGGCATTTCAATATCCATGG
>NZ_JAWOWM010000983.1:0-505 GCF_033340475.1 Vibrio sp. 1078-1 | reverse complement strand
TACCAACTTCCACCGAGCCGCAGGCTTTACACTTACCGCTGCGCGCTATGACGGAGCAACAACAGTGATGAACACCGCAGAACAAGGCGCACTGCGTTCTCCTTCGGTATTCAACTTCTACTCGCCAGACTATCAACCTTCGAATGAGTTTGTGCAGTCAGGCATGGTGTCACCCGAATACGAATTGCTCGATTGGTCAGTGTATACCGATCTGGTCAATTTCATGCTCAGTAGCACTCGCTCGGGTGGTGGCGATACTTATACGCTGGACTTTAGCGAACTGTATTCCCTACTCGATGATCACGAAGCTCTCGTTGAGCGTGTCGATGAACGATTCTTTGCGGGCACGGCTTCGCCTGAACTCAAAGCGCTTTTGCTAGAAGTGTCGGATGAGTATCGAACCGATTACGTACCAACAACAAAACTCGCACTCGTTATCTTTACTGCGATTTCTGGCGATGAATTTTACATTCAGGATTAGGGGTGAATTATGGACATTTCGAGA
>NZ_JAWOWM010000982.1:0-505 GCF_033340475.1 Vibrio sp. 1078-1 | reverse complement strand
AACTAACAACTCATCAAAGAGTGTAGGAGAGGAAGTTTGAACGTGGGGTGAAATAATAATGCACATTGATCTGTCTCATTGGAGGAGACAATTTTTGTCATCACAGTATGAGTCGGTATGAAACTCGCCTGAAATCACACAGAGTCAAACCAGAAAAGTTGGCATTCAAGGCGAGTTTCCCTATTATCGAAACACATTTAACGTTGGTCAGTTTAGAGGTCAGTATGGAGCTAGAAGCCGTCGCTAAAGCATTAAAAGAATTAGGGCACCCTACCCGTCTATGCATTTATAAAGAAGTCGTTAAAGCGGGCTATAAAGGCATTGCGGTAGGCGGTGTGCAAGAAAAACTCGGTATTCCTGCATCCACACTTTCTCATCATATTTCCAGTTTAGCCTCTGCAGGACTCATTACTCAGCGCCGTGAAGGCCGCATTCTTTTTTGTGTCGCTGAATACGAATGTTTGGACGATGTCGTCGACTGTCTTTGTGCCGAATGTTGCGTGAA
>NZ_JAWOWM010000981.1:0-505 GCF_033340475.1 Vibrio sp. 1078-1 | reverse complement strand
CAGTACCGCTTCGAGCATCAACCGCGACCACGTGATCTTTTTCGGTGATCACAAAGATACGACTGCCATCCGTTGCGATATCGTTCGCTGACGAATAATTACGCTTCCAGATTGGGTTAGCCGAACGCAAATCAATAGCGATCAACTGACCATTGTATCCAATGGTGAAAAGAGTTCCGCCCAGTACAATAGGAGAAGAGTCAACGTCAACCAGACGGTCAATTTCCGTAGCGCCTTTCGGTGTGCCTACTGGTTGTTGCCAAATAAGCTGACCACGCTCCACAATCGCTGCGGCTAGTCGACCATTTGCCGTACCCCAGAAAACACCACCACCAATCGCAGTTGGAGTGCTGTCTCCGCGTAGTGTCAGGTTTGGAACTTCAGTACTTAGTGCCCAGCGCTGCTCACCAGAGCTTTCATCCAAAGCAATCAACATACCACGGCTGGTATTTACGATGATCAAGCCTGAATCCGCAACGGGTTTCGCCAGAACTTCACCACCGAC
>NZ_JAWOWM010000980.1:0-506 GCF_033340475.1 Vibrio sp. 1078-1 | reverse complement strand
AGGGACAAAATGAAAAAAATTTCAACGCGCCTATTAAAGACCTCAAATTAAGCTCGCTTTTCCTACGCGACAACAAGACAAAGCCCACCTCTTACGGCGGGCTTATAAGCCGCAATTTTTATTTGCGAGATGGTTTACGCGCTTTCACCATTCCTTGCTCGGCCGCTTTCTCTTGCTTCAACTTACGTTTTTCTTTCAAGCTTAACTGGGGTTGCTTCTTGTCTTTTTTACTCATGACTTCACCTCTATTTTACTGACATAACATACAGCTACACACCAGATGCGGTGGCGGTGGCGGTGATTGATGAATGATTTCGGTAATCACAAAGCAGCGGCGCTGGTTGAATATCTCGAGTTCTAAGACCTCATCCTGAGAGCGCCCCAACAATCGGGAACCTAAGTACGAATCAACAGCTAGCATCCCCGCAAGAGGTTGGCTCTTACGTGAATCAACTAACGTCATGCGATATTGATAGGAGCGGTCAAGATCCACTAAGCGAACGGTG
>NZ_JAWOWM010000979.1:0-506 GCF_033340475.1 Vibrio sp. 1078-1 | reverse complement strand
TAGGGCTCAATAAAAAGTTTATCGCAACTTGCGCACCGGCACTGGCATTTGCGTTCCAAGGAATCGCTAAGAAGTGAATGTTTGAGAGTGCACCTGCGTCCATCGCATACGCTTTGGTGCTTTCTGCAAGATTACCACTCGATTGCGCAGAAAAAACCGCGTTTGGGTTAAAGGTAATCGCAAGATCAATCTGACCATCATCCAGCAATTGAAGCGTTTCAGCCGTCCCTCCTGGGAATTGCTTACCGCCACGCCAAGCAACTTTATGGAACTCATCTAGGTAAGCCCATAGCGGTTGAGTGATTTGCTCAAATGTTTCACCAGTGACTGGTTTTTGCAAAGCGGGATCGTTGTTGGTCAACTCAATCAACAGTGCTTTAATAAAGCTTGTCCCATGAAACTCTGGTGGGCGAGGGTAAGTTAGGCGATTTGGAAACGCTTTTGCGTAACTCAGCATTTCAGCAAAAGATCGAGGAGGGTTATGCAGGGTTTGCTCATCATGAATA
>NZ_JAWOWM010000978.1:0-506 GCF_033340475.1 Vibrio sp. 1078-1 | reverse complement strand
TGGTGAAGTGACTTCTGAGCTGGCAGAAGCACTGGGTTACGAGTCAAGTAAAGGGGCATTCATCAGCCAAGTTGTGCCCGATAGCGCAGCGGACAAAGCGGGTCTAAAAGCCGGTGATGTGGTTGTCTCAGTAAACGGTAAGTCAATCGACACTTTCTCTGAGTTGCGTGCCAAAGTCGCCACATTAGGAGCGGGTAAAAAGATCACGCTAGGCGTTATTCGTGATGGTAAGAGCAAGTCGTTTGACGTGACTCTTGGCGAGTCCACCAACATGAAAGCCAAAGCGGAAACGTTGCATGAAGGCCTAAAAGGAGCAGAGTTAAGTAACACTACACCAAGTGATGCAATCCAAGGGGTAAAAGTCTCCAGTGTTGCAGAGAATTCACCAGCCGCGCAATACCAGCTAAAACAAGGTGACATCATTATTGGCGTCAATCGTCAACGAGTGAAAGACCTTGCGGAGCTTCGCTCTATTGTTGATAAACACAAAGGTGTGCTTGCACTAA
>NZ_JAWOWM010000977.1:0-506 GCF_033340475.1 Vibrio sp. 1078-1 | reverse complement strand
ACGCGTTAGCAACGAAGATTGTAGCAAGCGCGATGTAAATAGATACACCTGACATGTTCATCGTCGCGCCTAGCGGTACACCAAAACCCGCAACTGATTTAGAAACTTGCAGTTTCTCTGTCAGAGTACGCATGGTTACAGGGATGGTTGCATTTGAACTTGCAGTAGATAGAGAAAATAGGATTTGTTCACGAGTTGCACGGAGAAACGCCTTTGGAGAAGTTCCAGTCGTAATGCCAACTGCCATTGGATAGAAGATGAAAATCCAGAACACAAGCATAGCCACGACAAGCGCAACGTAACCTGCAACAGACATCAATGTATTCGCATTTAAGGTTGCACCTAGTTGAATCATCAGAGCAAACACACCGTAAGGTGCTAGACTCATGACCAAACCAACCAGCTTCATCATGATCTCATTGGCCATCTTAAACGTGCGGATAGCAGGGCCACCTCGAGAATCCAGAGCTTGAATGGCTAGACCTGTCAAAATAGCCATAAAGATA
>NZ_JAWOWM010000976.1:0-506 GCF_033340475.1 Vibrio sp. 1078-1 | reverse complement strand
CTCATTAACGAAACGGCCAAACCGGATTTACCCGCGCGGCCAGTACGACCAATACGATGTACGTAGTCTTCAGCTTTAAATGGCATATCAAAGTTCACCACTTGTTCAAGCTCTTGAATATCTAGACCGCGAGCCGCCACGTCTGTCGCAATCAGGGCTCGAACTTTACCTTGCTTGAATTCATCAAGTGCACGCTGGCGAGCACCTTGCGATTTATCACCATTAATCGAAACCGCTTTAATACCATCCAGTTTGAGCTCCTTTGCAAGCTCGTCGCTGCCTTGTTTGGTTTTAGTGAAAACAAGTACTTGTTGCCAGTTTCGTGAACCAATTAAATACGCTAACAATTCACGCTTACGCTTTTTATCAACTGGATACACCATCTGCTTAACCGTTTCTGCCGTTGTATTCGCTGGAGACACTTCCACCTCAACAGGAGAATCCATCAGTTTGTAAGCGATGGTTTTAATGCGTTTTTCAAACGTCGCCGAAAACAGCATGATTTG
>NZ_JAWOWM010000975.1:0-507 GCF_033340475.1 Vibrio sp. 1078-1 | reverse complement strand
CAATTATCAAGAACAAGAACATGACACCCATCCATGGCAATGCCGCTTTTACAACTTTCATCATCGACATTCTTGCCACCCCAGCCGTTACAAACAGGTTCAACCCGACTGGTGGCGTTATCATGCCGATTTCCATGTTCACCACCATCATGATACCGAGGTGAATTGGGTCGATGCCCAGCGCAATGGCAATTGGGAACACCAAAGGAGCAACGATGATCAATAAGCCCGAAGGCTCCATAAACTGACCACCGATCAGGAGCAATAAGTTCACAACTATCAAGAACGTAATTGGCCCAAGCCCCGCAGACAGCATCGATTCCGTGATCATCTGAGGGATACGTTCTTCAGTCAGTACGTGTTTTAAGATCAGTGCATTAGCAATGATAAACAGCAGCATGATGGTAAGCTTGCCTGCTTCATACAAGGTATGCTTAGTGTCTTCATGCACAAAGGTCTGAATCACTTTGACTATCGCTGGTTTGGTGTTTTGCTTATCAGCAAATG
>NZ_JAWOWM010000974.1:0-507 GCF_033340475.1 Vibrio sp. 1078-1 | reverse complement strand
CCTTCAAGGGAATGTCGTTGATGAGTCCTATTTCTCTGGTGAGACGCACAACTTTTCTCTGATCAATTTAGCTCGCGCCGTACCGAGTGAAGTCGCATTCGAAGAATCCGTTCCCATTTACCACGACTGTAATATCGTCGGCTTTGGTTGGGCGGCTATGACGGTTCTCACCTCAAACAGCAGTGGCCCCATCGCTTTTATTGCCGTCGATAACTTGCTCACTCGTGCGCCGTTAACCTCTCAACTGCGCGAAGTGATTCGTATGTTCTCTTCCAGTTTGGCCGAGGTGCTGCAACGCACTCAAGCTCAAGAGGCGATTCGAGAGTTAAATGAAAACCTTGAGTTAGAAGTGCAGAACCGAACCAAAGAGCTAGAAGAGGCGAATCGCCAGCTCGAAGTACTGTCTAAACTCGATCCACTTACGCGCCTTGGCAATCGCCGTATGCTGGAACATGTGATGCAAAAATACTGCGCATTGGATTGCGAAGAGGCGATGTCATTCGGTCT
>NZ_JAWOWM010000973.1:0-507 GCF_033340475.1 Vibrio sp. 1078-1 | reverse complement strand
CATCTTTACGCCAGTAACTGGCAGCGAGGACTTTGTTCAGGGCTAAGTAGGCGAGATGACCTGCACTGTGTCCACGACTCAATGCTTGTTGGTACTCTTTATCCACTTTCAGCGTCACTCGTGTACCTTGAGATAGAGTGTCAACAAGCGCTAATACATGTACGACAACAAATAACCAGCCTTCTGTATCGCGCTTTACAGGGATTGCCGCTCCAACAAATAGCTCTCCGGTTGCCACTTCAATGGCACCAACTTGACAATCAATCACTTCAAATTGTTGATCATTAAATACTAAGATGCCTTTATCCGCGGGATGATCAGGCCAGATATGGCTAACGGGATGAAACGGAGTCACGTCGGTGACTACGTAGGTCACTTCATTGTGGTTTTGAACGAGTTGAATCTGAGCGTCCAACTGCCAAGTTTGATGGCAGAAACGGGTTTGTGTCGCGGTAATCGTCATGCTTTGCTTATCTTTATGAATGTAAGAAGTTAAGGTTGTGTGCT
>NZ_JAWOWM010000972.1:0-507 GCF_033340475.1 Vibrio sp. 1078-1 | reverse complement strand
TTGGCCTGACCTTATTCATAACCCATTTTACGAGTATTGGAAACAGCCCCAGCAAAGCAAAAGATGCTAATACCGTCGGGGATACGATACCAGAAAGGCTATCAATGGTTGCTAACTGAGTACCAGCGTTAAGGTAAACGGCAGTACCAGGGAGCATGCCTATTTGACTGGTTAAATAAAAGCGCGCAATGCTCATAGGTGTTAATCCCATCAGTAGGTTGATGAGGAAAAATGGGAACACTGGAATCAAGCGCAAAGAAAACAGATAAAACGCGCCATCCTTTTTTACTCCTTGGTTAATCGCAACAAGCTTTTCCCCAAATCTCGATTGAACCCAATCCCTAAGCAAATATCGGCTACTCAAAAAAGCTAAGGTCGCACCGATCGTACTGGCAAAAGAAACTAAAAGTAAGCTAAACCAAAACCCAAACAAAGCTGCGCCTAGCAAAGTAACCACTGCTGCTCCGGGAATAGAAAATGCGGTAATCGCAACATACGCTAAAAAAT
>NZ_JAWOWM010000971.1:0-507 GCF_033340475.1 Vibrio sp. 1078-1 | reverse complement strand
ATTCAATGAATCAGAAGTTAACTTTGATTCGTGGACAAGCCTTGGTGTAGATGCGTTGTTAACTGGCTCTATCAAGCAAAATGAGCAAGGCGATTACGTTGTAAATTACCAGCTTGTTGATGTAGTACGCGGTCAGTTAACTGGTGGGCAGAGCAAAGCTCTAGGGAGTGACGGCGAGCTTGTTTTATCTAAAGACCATGTTTTGTTTAACAAAGTGGCTACGGTAAAAGGCCCTCGTATGCGTGAGTACGCTCACCGTATTTCTGACCTTGTCTATGAACAACTGACAGGTGAACGTGGCGCATTTATGACTCGTATTGCCTACGTGGTTGTAAACGACAAAGACCGTTTCCCGTACCAGCTTCGTGTCGCTGATTACGATGGTTACAATGAGCGATTAGTATTGCGTTCTAAGCAGCCTCTGATGTCTCCTGCATGGTCTCCAGATGGGCAGAAACTTGCGTATGTAAGCTTCCAAAATGGCCAAGCAGAAATTTTCATCATGAA
>NZ_JAWOWM010000970.1:0-508 GCF_033340475.1 Vibrio sp. 1078-1 | reverse complement strand
CTTTCAAGCGTTTCCCGGCGCATTTCCTTCTGCGGTGGTTGTCGGTAACCCAGTACGTGAAGACGTAACGCAGTTGGATGAGCCCGCTCAACGTATGCAAGAGAGAGAAGGACCAATTCGTATTCTTGTTATGGGCGGCAGCCAAGGGGCGCGTATTCTTAATCAAACATTGCCAGCGGTGATGGCAAACTTGGGACAAGACTACTGTATTCGTCATCAAGCAGGTAAAGGCGCAGCGCAAGAAGTGCAAGCTGCTTATCAAGCGAACAATGTTGCTAATGCAGAAGTGACCGAGTTTATTGATGATGTTGCACAAGCGTATGCGTGGGCAGATCTGCTAGTGTGCCGTTCTGGCGCATTGACGGTATCTGAAGTCTCAGCAGCAGGTGTAGGCGCGATTTTTATCCCGTTCATGCATAAAGACCGTCAACAGGCACTGAATGCCGACCACTTAGTGGAATGCGGTGCTGCGAAGATGATTGAACAACCTGATTTAACCGTGGAGTCT
>NZ_JAWOWM010000969.1:0-508 GCF_033340475.1 Vibrio sp. 1078-1 | reverse complement strand
CGGATGGTGAGCTACTGTACGTTGATAGCCCAGCGAAGCTACCTGCAATTAACGACATCGAAGAGATTCGTGAGCCGATTGCGCGTTGTAACATCTTGGTGCCTTCTGATTACCTAGGTAACGTGATCACACTGTGTGTGGAGAAGCGTGGTCTCCAAGTTGATATGGTTTACCACGGTAACCAAGTTGCAGTGACTTACGATATCCCAATGGCGGAAGTTGTTCTCGACTTCTTCGACCGTCTGAAGTCTACGTCACGTGGTTACGCATCTCTGGATTACAACTTCCAACGCTTTGAAGCGTCAAACATGGTACGCGTCGACGTACTATTGAACGGCGACAAAGTGGATGCACTTGCGCTTATCACGCACAAAGATCAGTCTCAGACTCGTGGTCGTCAGCTGGTTGAGAAGATGAAAGAATTTATCCCTCGTCAGATGTTCGATATCGCGATTCAAGCGGCTATTGGTAACCACATCATTGCGCGTTCTACCGTTAAGCAGCTACG
>NZ_JAWOWM010000968.1:0-508 GCF_033340475.1 Vibrio sp. 1078-1 | reverse complement strand
ACCGATAAGCGCAGCAACTTTCAACTGCGTGCGATGCAAAACTTTGTCACCAGTATTGAAGATTACAACAAGCCAAAACAGAGACTTTATGGCCGCTATATGATTGCCGGCCCTGTGCCAATCGTTCTGGCCGACTCTGAACTGCTGATGTACGTTGGCTTTAAATGGAACGAGCCACCACCGCTGCTGCTGCGTCTCTTCGACCACCCATTCCAGTTACTGTTGGCCGTCATGCTGGTGAGCACGCCATTACTGCTGTGGCTTGCTTGGGCGCTGAGCCAACCCGCACGACGCCTTGAAGCCGCCGCGCAGCGAGTAGCAAAAGGTGAGTTCGTCATCGATCCGAATCTTGAAAAAGGCACCGCAGAATTTCGTCAAGCGGGCAGCAGCTTCAACCAAATGGTCGAAGCGGTGAATCAGATGATTTCAGGTCAGCAGCGTTTACTGTCGGACATTTCTCACGAATTACGCTCGCCACTCACTCGATTGCGCATGGCCAGTGCATTAG
>NZ_JAWOWM010000967.1:0-508 GCF_033340475.1 Vibrio sp. 1078-1 | reverse complement strand
CATTTGTACGATAGACCTTATTACAAGCTTTCCCATCCAATACGTGAGACCGAAGATGGGGGGATTGAGCTATTTACCCAGATTTCGGTAGGGGAAGAGCTTACTTTGATGAAAGGGAGTAGGGAGCATTTAATCGCTCGAGCGGCAAAAGTCGTGAATGCTGCATTTAACCAAAAATTAGAAGAATCTCGAAAAATTGGTGTCATAAATATATTTTGTGCAGGACCGATGTTGCACTTAATGCAAGACATGAATAGCGTTTGCGAACAAATTAATCAGGAACTGGAACACTTGCCATTTATATGCCCATTTACCTTTGGTGAGCAGGGAAGATTTATCGGCGGCGAAAATGGACATGGAAACTTGATGATCTCATCAGCGATTTTCCATAAACCTTATGAAAGATAAATATTTAGACACATACCAACAAGAAGCATTACAAGAAGCGTTAGTTGAGCTAAAGCAGACCAAACAACGGGAAAAATTGCTTGCCGATGAAAACAAAGCG
>NZ_JAWOWM010000966.1:0-509 GCF_033340475.1 Vibrio sp. 1078-1 | reverse complement strand
TAAATCGGTCCCCTTCAACGATTTCAAGAGAAGTCGCTCGTAATCGAGGTCGTCGCTATTACAAAGCTGTTGATGCTGACAAGCGTGCAAAGCGTATGGCTAAGCGCCCAAAGCTTGGGGTCTTAGAACGCAACCCTGAACTCAGAAAAATCATCATGGAAAAACTCGAGCTTAAGTGGTCTCCAGAGCAAATTTCTGGATGGCTGAGTGTTGAGTATTCGCGTAGCAAAGACATGCAGGTATCACATGAGACGATATATAAGTCCATTTATGTCCGAGCCAAAAGTATCATTCACCACTCGTTCACTCAGTACTTACGTAGAGGTAGGCCAATGCGCCACAGTCGATACCATCGCCGTAGTGGTGATCGGAGCTTCACGAATATTGTAAACGGTGTTTCTATACATAAGCGCTCTAAGAATATTGATAACCGTAAGTCTCTTGGCCACTGGGAAGGTGACCTTGTATCGGGTTCAAGAAATACACACATTGCTACTCTTGTAGACCGA
>NZ_JAWOWM010000965.1:0-509 GCF_033340475.1 Vibrio sp. 1078-1 | reverse complement strand
TGCTTGAAGTGATTGAGATTGCTCGCCAACACAAGCTGATCATTTTCGCTGACGAGATTTACGACAAAGTGCTTTACGATGGCGCAACACACACTTCTGTTGCGACGCTAACGGAAGACGTACTTGTGATGACCTTTAATGGTTTGTCGAAAGCTTACCGGGTATGTGGTTTCCGTGGTGGGTGGATGTTCTTAACTGGTCCAAAACACTTAGCACAAGGCTACGTTAACGGTCTAGAGTTGCTCTCTTCTATGCGTCTTTGTGCCAACGTGCCGATGCAACATGCGATTCAAACCGCGCTAGGTGGCTACCAAAGTATCAATGAGTTGATCTTACCTGGTGGCCGATTGCTAGAGCAGCGTAATCGCGCGTTCGAGCTGATCAACCAGATCCCAGGGGTATCTTGTGTGAAACCCAAAGGTGCCATGTATTTATTCCCTAAAATCGATACCAAGATGTACAACATCAAGAATGACCAGCAGATGGTGCTCGATTTCTTGAAACAGGAA
>NZ_JAWOWM010000964.1:0-509 GCF_033340475.1 Vibrio sp. 1078-1 | reverse complement strand
TATTGAATGCGCAAAAGCTTAAATTGATACTTCTTGCTCTATCTCGTAAAGCTCATCAGACATTTCAAGCATTCGACGTTCTATCACGGCTTTCGCATCTTCAACGCCTTTGTTGTAATAGACTGCGCCTAGTTTATCGGTAATAAAATCTATCAGAAATTCGCTGTCAAACTGGCCAATCTCAATGCTGAGTTCATCCTGCATATAATCTTGAATTGCCGACGCTAATGTTTCTTTTTGGGCTCTTTCTAACTTAATCATGCGTGTTCCTTTTAGTGCGGCTTAATGGGGATTTCGCTAACCGTTACGAAATAATCGAGTTTCGTCTCGATTGTGTAGCCTTTAATCACCCCAAATTCGTATTGCTTCTAATTTTGGTGTTTAGATCAAGAAGTTGCTGATCTAAATTAGTCTATTCTGAAAAGACTATGCTAACCTTTTGCGGTTCGTTTTGTTAACCATTAAGGGATATTCTTTGCTACTCGACCTAGTGATCCAAAGTGTCAATG
>NZ_JAWOWM010000963.1:0-509 GCF_033340475.1 Vibrio sp. 1078-1 | reverse complement strand
AGAAGTATTCCCAGAAATGGGCGCAGTACAGAAATGCTGTGGCAAACCGACCGCGGCTATCGGCCAAACAGAGAAATTCAAAGAACGCTACGGCCAGCTTCAAGCAGACTTCGACAAGCTAGATGCACAAGAAGTCATCGTGGCGTGCCAAAGCTGCTACGGCATGATCAAGAAGTCTGGCGGCACACAAAAGCCGGTTTCATTATGGAAACTGCTTCCAGAAATCGGTTTGCCAGAAGCGCTACGCGGCAAAGCAAAAAACAGTGACGTGGTGTTTACCATTCATGATTCTTGTTCGACTCGCTACGAGAAAGAACTGCAAGACGGCATTCGCTGGATCTTAAACGAGCTTGGCTACAAAACCTCTGAACCAGAACACACACGTGAAAACACGCGCTGTTGTGGTTTCGGCGGCATGGTTGTACCTGCAAACCCAGACGTGGCAACACGCGTAATCAAGCGCCGTGTTGAAGAGTTCGAGACAGACTACGTCGTGGTTTATTGCTCAG
>NZ_JAWOWM010000962.1:0-509 GCF_033340475.1 Vibrio sp. 1078-1 | reverse complement strand
AATTTCTGATTGAAAAGAGGCTACCAAAACGCCGTTTTACTCATCAAGTGTGGTTTATAAAAGTTTTTGTCAATTAATCGCTATCTGTGAAGTGGTGGGCGATAAGTTTGAGTAAGTTCATGCTTCATAAAGATTTGGCTGGCGACTACGCTACCGCAAGTGACCAGAATTAACGCGATCCAAGTTAGCGAATCCGGTTGTTCGCCAAAGATTGGAACGGCAAGCAACGTTGCGACAACGGGAGTGAGAGACCCAAATGCGGCGCTGGCTTCAGCGCCAATGATTTTTATGGCATAGATAAACGTAAACGATGCGATAAGCCCTGCGCCGACACCTTGTAGCATTGCATGGCTAAACAGCTCCTCCCAAGGCCAACTGGAGATAGGCGTTACCGCTAAATAACTGTCTATCCAACCGAACCCGACTGCGATGATAAGCATAAGTAACGAGACGATGGCGACAAAACCCGCGCATACATAAGCGTTGAGGTTAGCTACGCGTGCGCTGAT
>NZ_JAWOWM010000961.1:0-509 GCF_033340475.1 Vibrio sp. 1078-1 | reverse complement strand
CCGATCTTTTCTCCGGGTTGGAAACAAGCAATGCTTTCCGTCATTTTGATGGCAATCATCGTCGGTTTCGCCGTCTTGATGATTAAGAAAAGCCAAGTCACTTTCACATTGACCGCCTCGCACTTTCAGCAACACCTGTTTAAAGGCGGTTGGGTTGTCCGTTGGCGAAATATTGAGTCCATTGGTATATGCAGTTATCAACAAGACGGCTGGCATCAACCGCTCCCGTGGATAGGCATCCGCTTGAAACACTACTCCCCTTATCTTGATGCAATTTGCCCGCGTATCGAGACGGAGATTTTACTTAGCCAACGCGCTTTGTTGTATTTGGGCGCAAGGCAGAACCATTGTGAAGAGAAATTTGAAGATATGGTGCTCGACCCACAACCGTACACTAGCAAAGCGGGAAAACAATACGACGGTTTGCAAGCCATGCTGGCGAATAGAATGAAGTATCAGAGAGAATTTTACGGCTATGATGTGTTTATTTCTGCCAGTGATTTAGACAG
>NZ_JAWOWM010000960.1:0-509 GCF_033340475.1 Vibrio sp. 1078-1 | reverse complement strand
CGAAGAAGGCAAGTTCGTCATCCAAAAAGGGGAGCGGCGTTGGAGAGCGTGTAAACACGCTGGTATCGAGACCATTGACTTGGTGGTGAATGATAAGGTCCAGAACAACTTGGACGAGACTGCTGGTGAGCTGATCGAAAACATCCAGCGGGATGACTTGACTCCGGTAGAGATTGCCGAGGCGTTAAACCTGTTTATTGAAGAAGGTTGGAAGCAAAAGGATATTGCTGATCGGCTCGGTAAGAATATCACTTTCGTATCTACGCATCTGTCGTTGCTCAAGCTACCTGACTGTGTGCGTGAGTTATACGATAATGAAGTATGTTCTGATACAGAGACCTTGAATAACCTTCGTCTCTTGTTCGATCTGAATGAAGAAAGATGTCGCGCCGTCTGCGCGGTGGCTATGTCTGACGGGATTACTCGTAAACAAAGCCGTGAGCTGCTGAATGATGCCAAACGTATCAAAGACGAAATGGAAAAAGGCCCACTGACTGGCTCCCACCAGA
>NZ_JAWOWM010000959.1:0-509 GCF_033340475.1 Vibrio sp. 1078-1 | reverse complement strand
ATCCTCTCCTTGGAAAACGTTTCTATCCTAAAACAAAAAGCCAGCAATTGCTGGCTTTCCGATTGAATTTGATAGGTTTATAGCACGAAGCTGCTCAACATCCACAAAGCGAGGATCACAAACACCAACCCCATAAGTTTGTGCTGGTAAGTGCGGAACTTCTCATTCTCCAGCAACCCTTTCCCTAATGTACCAGCCAACGCTACCAATAATAGGTTGAACAAAAGACCAAGAACGTTCAACAACAAACCAAGCGCCAGCATCTGCTCGCCGGATGAAGCGG
This sequence comes from Vibrio sp. 1078-1, assembly GCF_033340475.1. Taxonomy (NCBI): domain Bacteria; kingdom Pseudomonadati; phylum Pseudomonadota; class Gammaproteobacteria; order Vibrionales; family Vibrionaceae; genus Vibrio; species Vibrio sp. 1078-1. Next base: position 226 of record NZ_JAWOWM010000959.1, on the reverse strand, counting down.
TAATATTGCTCGAAACGAACTGAGGCAAAAACATCACAAAAAAGACCAACGCTTTAGGGTTGAGCAAATTGCTCATTAATGCACGTTGATAGTAGGTCGATGCCATCTTATTTTTTTGATCAAGCTCTGGAGCAGATGAAGCTTCTGCTCTCAAGCAATCCCAACCCATTTTAAGTAGGTACGCACCACCTAAAAGGTGAAGTACTTTGAGTGCCACAGGGCTCAT
>NZ_JAWOWM010000958.1:0-509 GCF_033340475.1 Vibrio sp. 1078-1 | reverse complement strand
AAAAAGGTCGCCTACACTAGCGACCTTGGGGATTCGTACAACGAGCGTTACGTTAAATATTCGCTATTAACGATACTCCCATGCATGCATAATATCTCCAAATCAACTATAAGGACTTAAAGTGAAAAAACTGATTTTACTAGCACTCTTAAGTGCAAGTGCAAGTGCAAACGAGGTAGACCATTTTTATGTCGGCGGCAATTTACTTGTAGGTCACAATACTGAGTTAGATGCTGGTATTGCAACTATTGATGAAAGCAACGACTTAGGTGGAGGGGTGTATGCTGGTTATAATTTTGCAGTTCACCCTAATGTAGATTTAGGTGTGGAGTTAGAATACCAACATTTTGGTGAAGCTGAATTTAATGAAGATGCCAGTGTTAAAGGTGATGCCTTTTATATTAACGCACGCCCTAAGTTTATAGATAAAGGTAATAAATTATATAGCGCACTCATTCTTGGCGTTGGTTCATTAAAGGGCGAAACCAACGTCTTCGGTATATCTGAAT
>NZ_JAWOWM010000957.1:0-509 GCF_033340475.1 Vibrio sp. 1078-1 | reverse complement strand
CAAAATGCCGCTCGCCATTCTAAGCATTTCTTCTTTGTCTTTAAGTAGGAAGAAAATCAGCAGCGGCACCAAAATCAAGTACACCGCCAATGTGGCAATACTAACTAACGATGCAAGTGAGCCTTTTACCACGCTTTCACCCAAACCTAGTGCTTGGTTTTTCGCGTTGGTCACGACGGTTTCTACAATTTGTAGGTTCGCCAGTTCCGGATGGCGCTCAGGCAACGTCATGATGAACTTTTGCAGCCCGTTATACATGTTCGGAATATCGTTGATTAAGTTGCCAACCTGAGTCCAGATCGTCGGAACCAAACCAAATAAGGCAATCAACATGATGCTGATAAAAATCAGCAGAACAATAATCACTGATAAGGTGCGAGGCACACCCATACGAGACAATTTAACCACTGGCCATTCTAGGAGATATGCCAATACGATCGCCACCAGCAATGGCGCAATCAAATGCCCAAAGAAGTAAATGGTGATAAAACCAAACAGCAAAATGGCGA
>NZ_JAWOWM010000956.1:0-509 GCF_033340475.1 Vibrio sp. 1078-1 | reverse complement strand
ATCATCATCATCTCGTCGCCTTCTTCTACTTGCACTGCGCCAACTACTGGGCCATTACGCTCAGAAACCTTGATAGACACAACGCCCTGAGTTGCACGACCTTTCGTTGGGTATTCAGCCAGTTCGGTACGTTTACCGTAACCGTTTTGAGTAACCGTTAGGATGTCGCCTTCGTTAGACGGAACGATTAGTGAAACCACTTGGTCGTCGTCAGCCAGCTTCATACCACGGACACCTGCCGCTGTACGACCCATTGCACGTACTTTGTCCTCGCTAAAGCGAACAACTTTACCTGCTTTAGAGAACAGCATGATGTCGCTTGAACCCGTTGTGATATCAACGCCGATTAGAGAATCGTCATCACGTAGGTTCACCGCAATTAGACCGTTTGAACGTACGTTTGCAAACTGGTCTAGAGAAGTCTTCTTAACGGTACCGTCGCCAGTTGCCATGAAGATGAACTTGTCTGCAGAGAACTCATCGACTGGAAGAATTGCAGTGATACGCTC
>NZ_JAWOWM010000955.1:0-509 GCF_033340475.1 Vibrio sp. 1078-1 | reverse complement strand
CTCAGAACGACCACGGCGATTTTTGTCTCGTCGAAACGAGTTGCTGCTGTCTTTATTGTGATCAGTTTAGTCAGTGGCTTTTGGGTAGCAGAGCAATGGCGTGATTTATGGCCGATTATCGGGACGGTGATTGGTACATACTCGGTGTTCTGCTTGTCAGGGATCAGGATGCGCATTGGCTTTTTGCTCGGCGCGTCTTGCTGGCTAACCAATAATATTCTGGTGGGTTCCATTGGTGGAACGCTGTTAGAAATGACCGTGATCGTGATGAATTTATTGACGATTTATCGCTTACATCGTCAGCAATCAGAATCCATGATTAATCAATCAAGTTATTAGGTGAACCATGTTCGTATTTAACCAAGACATTCCGATGGAAGATCTCGGCGAAGGGATTTCACGAAAAGTACTGGCACACAGCGACAACATGATGTCGGTAGAAGTGCACTTTGAAGAAGGTGCAATTGGTGCGATGCACTCACACCCGCACGAGCAGCTGACTTACGTGC
>NZ_JAWOWM010000954.1:0-510 GCF_033340475.1 Vibrio sp. 1078-1 | reverse complement strand
ATTCGGTGACCACGTTACCTTTGGCAGAAGCAACCATCTTCCAATACATTCATCCGGTATTTACGGCGATGCTCGCTGTCATTTTTTTGAAAGAGCGAATTCAGCCCACAACCTTCATTTGTATTGCGCTATGTTTGCTCGGCGTCTACGTCATGGTTCGGCCAGAAACCGGCGTAGAATCTGCACAAACACTTCCAATGTTCAGTGTGATGATTGCTATTTTAGGTGCTTTTGGTAGCTCTATTGCTTATGTCATTGTAAGAAAGCTCAGCCAAACCGAAGACAGCTCGGTGATCATTTTCTACTTCCCACTTGTGGCGCTACCAACGTCCATCCTGTTTATGGGAGATAACTTTGTCATGCCAGATCTTTACCTGACGTGTATGTTGGTATTGGTCGGCGTGTTCACTCAAATTGGTCAACTTGGGCTGACTAAGGCGATGCAAACTCAACAAGCAGGTAAAGCATCAGCCTACTCTTACGTGCAGATTGTCTTTTCGGTACTGTTAG
>NZ_JAWOWM010000953.1:0-510 GCF_033340475.1 Vibrio sp. 1078-1 | reverse complement strand
AAAGCTGTGATTTTCACCACGTTTATTCTTTGAGCACCTAGTCATTAAATTATTAATTAATATATTAGCTAATATTATTAGTTAATAATTTAGCTTTAAGGTGAGTAAGATGAAAAGATGGTCGGAAGAGAAAGCGTGGCAATGGCAAAAAGAGCATGGCTGGCTACGTGGCTTTAACTATTTACCGCGCACTGCGGTTAACTGGAATGAGATGTGGCAAGCGGAATCTTTTGCTCCAGAGGTGATGGAACAAGAGTTAGCTTGGGCGCATGATGTGGGTTACAACACTTTACGTACCAACTTACCATTTATAGTTTGGCAAGCGGATCGCGATGGTTTACATGCGCGAATTGAGCGCTTTCTGGATATTTGCGAACGCAATCAAATCAAAGTGATGCTCACGCCGATGGATGACTGCGGTTTTTCGGGCGACCATCCTTATCTTGGTGAACAAAAAGCGCCAGTACCGGATTTGCACAATAGCCAAGCAGCAGCAAGTCCTGGTCGCAA
>NZ_JAWOWM010000952.1:0-510 GCF_033340475.1 Vibrio sp. 1078-1 | reverse complement strand
AAAGTGAGCTCGGTTTTGATTTTTCAGTGAGCGATACAGGCATTGGAATTCCTGAAGACAGGCTAACTCATATTATGGATAAATTTGAGCAGGTCGATACCTCCGCGACAAGGCGACATGAAGGAACGGGCTTAGGGTTGGCAATCTCAAAACGTTTGATCAGCATGTACAACGGTGAGCTTTGTGTGCGTTCGGATTTTGGCAACGGATCGTGTTTTAGCTTTAGTTTGCAGTTGCCTAAACGAAGTCAGCCTCATTCTGAGCCGGTGGAACTGAATGCAAATCGACTATTGTTGATTGATGATTATCTACCGCGCGTGGAACACTTGATGCGCTTAGCTAAAGAGATTGGCATCGAGGTGACTCATCGCAACGATTGGTCTGCGGCGCAGTCTTTGGGCAGAGATTTGGACGGTTTTGACCGCATCATCGCGAGCGTGAACAATGCTCAGGATAGAGATGCGCTCTATGAGCTTGATGCGACAGAATCAGCCGCCAAACGGGTACTGT
>NZ_JAWOWM010000951.1:0-510 GCF_033340475.1 Vibrio sp. 1078-1 | reverse complement strand
ACTTTATAAAGTATTGAGCACAGATACAAGCGTACCTACAGCTCTACTTTACGGAAGCTTAGGGGCTAATCAGTTAACAAAGCACTCCGATATCGATTTATTTATTCAGTCATCGATTTCGGTTCAGAGTTGGCATGAAAGACTCCTCAGATTGTTCGGTGAACAATTGGCTCATACCGATATTTTGGGGTCGAAAATCACTCTTAGGACACAAGACCGTTTGCTTATAGAAATCGTTATAGGCCAATCGCTGTCTGACATTTCTCTTTATTATCGCGAGTCACAAATCTACAACGTTCACTTCACTATTTTAAAGGGTGAGCTTGGCCTTGCAGAACAATTAGACGCCGTTACCAAAACACATACAAGCGAGCGAAAGCAAGCCAAAGAGTTGGCTGCTCAGGTTTACTTTTTATTTTGCTCCTTACCGAACCTTATCGCTAACAACGACAGTTACAAGTACCACTTTCACTGCTCTATCATCCAGCACTATTGTGTTCAGCTAGAACA
>NZ_JAWOWM010000950.1:0-510 GCF_033340475.1 Vibrio sp. 1078-1 | reverse complement strand
AGCATACCGTGGTCTTCTATATAGTAGACGTTCTTTCTAAATGGGTGTTCGTCGCCTCGGTGGTCGAGCTCATAACCTGCTTTGCTTAGCCTTTCGATGAGGGCTTCTACATCCGGAACCACAATCCCTATGTGTTTAAAACCTGTGAAGTGTGATGTCCAATGAGTAGCGTCGCCTTTTCCTCCCGACGAGATGGCAATATAAGAATGATCATCACCTACGTGAAACCATTCAATTGGTCGGCCAAACCAATTATCTATTTTTCCGCCGCCGCGTACTTTCCATTCAGGGATAGCGGCGGTCAAAAATTGGATCATCTTTTGTGCGTCAACGACTGAGATATTGGCGTGTTCTACATAACTGTTCATGTATGTTTTCCTTTGGGTTCTTGTTTTTTTGTTCTTAATGCAACTCTAGAACCCCAAGCTAAGTTTAGGTAAAGCACCTATTTTTGCCTGCCAAAAATAAATGAGATCCAGTTCAAATATTTATCCATGACGGAATTAGTTG
>NZ_JAWOWM010000949.1:0-510 GCF_033340475.1 Vibrio sp. 1078-1 | reverse complement strand
CGACACCGGCCCCGCGATGAAAATCTCTTGAATATCTTTGGCTTTTTGAACTTGTACCCATTGCGCTGGTACTTTACGGTAATCCAGACCAAGGACGCGCTCGTTGCCTTGAGTTGGGAATATATGGCTAATTACATCATTTTCCGCAATACCGATGACCGTGATGTGCTTACTTTTGTTGAGAATACGATCGGCGGCAATGCTTAGCTCCTCTTCTTCGCTATTTGGCAGCAAAGTGATTAGCGTCGCTAATGTGCTGGCTTTGTAAATATCAGCCATGAGTACCGCTTCCAAATTGGAGCGGAGAATAGACAGTTGTTCTTTGGCTTCAACTTGCACGCGTTCTTGCTGAAGGTCTTGCTGATTATGATGCAACAGCTCAATAACACCAACACACAAGGCAACAAAAGCGAAAAAGAACAGTGCAAAATAGCACTGCTTTCTGGGTGAATAACGCATTAGCTCCCCACTAGCTCGTCCGTTACTACGAGAATTATTCTTTATTGTTAA
>NZ_JAWOWM010000948.1:0-510 GCF_033340475.1 Vibrio sp. 1078-1 | reverse complement strand
AAGCGCGGCGAAAGCTCTGGCCCGGACGTGTCTCGTGAAGGTGTGCAACGTGACTTACTTCCTCTGATTGAAGGCAGTACCGTTTCGACAAAACACGGCATGGTAAAAACAGACCACATTCTGTTTGTTGCATCCGGTGCATTCCAAGTTGCCAAGCCATCTGATCTCATTCCAGAACTGCAAGGCCGTCTGCCAATCCGTGTGGAATTGGAAGCACTGAGCAGCCACGATTTCAAACGCATTCTGACCGAACCTAAAGCGTCATTGACTGAGCAATACATCGCGTTGATGAAGACAGAAAACGTCGATATCGAATTTACCGAAGACGGTATCACGCAAATCGCAGAAGCGGCATGGACGGTAAACGAAACCACAGAAAACATTGGTGCTCGTCGTCTACATACCGTGATGGAACGTCTGATGGACGAAATCTCTTACGATGCAGCAGAGCAATCTGGTGCTAAGTTTGTGATTGATGCAGCTTACGTTAAAGAACGTTTAGGTGATACG
>NZ_JAWOWM010000947.1:0-510 GCF_033340475.1 Vibrio sp. 1078-1 | reverse complement strand
GAAAAAGCGAACCAGCCTTGGTTCAGCTACATCGAAGTTACTACGGTAGATAATTTTGAATCTATCCCGTCGAACTCGAAAGAAGATATGTCGGCGAGTGAACGCTTCAAAAATGCTTATGAGTTTGCCGTGAAATCTGCGGATGACAAAGTCGGCGGTATTATCAAAACACTTGAAGACGCTCAATTATTGGCAAACACCGTTGTTATCGTCACTTCCAACCATGGCAGTGAGTTTAACGAAACCAATACCAATAGCTGGGGCGCAAACAGTAACTACAGTCGTTACCAATTGCAGGTGCCTATGGTAATCCATTGGCCTGGTATGATGGCTGGTGAGTTTAATCACAGCACGAGCCATTTAGACCTTTCAGTTACGCTACTGCAAGATATGCTTGGTGTATCGTCCAATCCATACGATTACAGCAGTGGTCGTAACTTATTTGACGAAAGCCGTCGCCGTTGGATTCTTGCTGGTGATACTCGAGAACTTGCTCTCATCACAAATAAC
>NZ_JAWOWM010000946.1:0-510 GCF_033340475.1 Vibrio sp. 1078-1 | reverse complement strand
GGATGCGACCAACTGGTTGGGCAACTCTGTATCTGAAGGGTTTATCCATCAGTTCCAACGTCGCGGTTTTAAAGTCGTCGATTTTAAAACGACAGGATCTATCCAAGTGACGCAGCAAGGCGACTTTGCCTTAAGCCGTGACTGGCAAGATCTGGCGCAAGAGCAGCAAATTCAGTATGTGTTAACGGGAACCATGCTTCGTCAAGAAGGTGGCGTATTGGTTAATGCTCGCGTTGTTGGTATGCAAAGCCGTGTTGTGGTTGCCACAGCGCAAGGGTTCTTGCCTGCAGACCGAATCGGCCGTGATTTGGATACGCTAAATAGCATCCGTACCCAAGATGGCGTGTTGATTCGTTCAGACCCAACCATTCGCCAGCCATACACTGTGATTCTCCGCCCATAGGATAGAACCATGAAGAAGTTATTATTTATTATTGCCACCTTGGTGCTTGTGGGATGTCAGCCATTACAACAGATGCGCCAAGATGAAATTTTAGTGGCGGTAGGTTA
>NZ_JAWOWM010000945.1:0-510 GCF_033340475.1 Vibrio sp. 1078-1 | reverse complement strand
CAAATTCGCTTCATGCTCCTCAAGCCATTCAAATGTTAAAAGCGGGCAAACACGTCATTTGTGAAAAGCCAATGGCTTCGAACTACGCATTGGCACAACAGATGTTTGCCTGTGCTGAGGAAAACAACGTTGTGTTGTTTGAAGCGTTTATGTCGCCTTACACACCAAACTTCCAAGTATTGAAAGAGAGCTTACCGTCTATCGCTCCGTTACGACATGCGACGATTAGCTATTGCCAGTATTCATCGAGATACCAAAAATATCTAAATGGAGAAAATCCAAACACATTCAATCCTGCGTTTTCCAATGGCTCCATCATGGACATTGGTTATTACTGCGTGGGTTCTGCGATTGAGTTGTTTGGTGAGCCGAACTCTGTTCAAGCCAGTGCGCATGTGCTTCCATCAGGCGTTGACGGATGCGGCAGCGTAACGCTGGAGTATGATGGCTTTAACGTAAATCTTCTGCACTCGAAAGTCAGTGATTCTCTTATCCCAAGCGAGTTTCAAG
>NZ_JAWOWM010000944.1:0-511 GCF_033340475.1 Vibrio sp. 1078-1 | reverse complement strand
TCGGTATCGACAATGATCGCCGTATACGGATCTTTTCCTTCACATTGTTCGGCAACCAGTTTTTGTACCGTTTCAGAAGCACCGGCATGAGGGCCGCACATACTAAGAAACGCGTAAATCACATGCGTCAGTTTATCGGCGGGAATATCTTTCACCGTGTATGGGTTTTCTGCATTCGCGTACTGCCAATCCGCAAAGTAACCCGCTACGACTTTTTGCTCGGCGTGTGCCGCTCCAGTTATCCCCATAATTAGTGCAGCAAGAAGTGTCTTTTTCATTGTTTTCTCCAGAGTAGGTGTACAAATTTAAAGCTACTCCTAGAGAATATTTTTAACTTGAAAACGAAATCAGGCTGCGAGTCATTTATAAATCCTCGCAGCCTGATTACATAAGTTGCATATTATTTGTGCTAACTCTCAGATGCCGTGTTACCGTGCATCTGCTCATCCAAGTTCAATACTGTCAAAGCGTTGCTTACACTGGTAGCAATCACGTCGATTGCACCGGTACG
>NZ_JAWOWM010000943.1:0-511 GCF_033340475.1 Vibrio sp. 1078-1 | reverse complement strand
CGTTAATGATTTGAGACCAAGCGCGACTAACGCGCTGAGAAAATGTGCTTAAGCTCTCGGCATTAGGCAACGAATGGTGGGCGGGTGATTGCCAAAAGGCATCGAGTTTTTTCCAATGTTCAGTAAGCAAATCAAATGGCATGCCGTCGAAGTCACCAAAGTCCATTTCTTGCAGATCGTCTTCGGTGGTCATAGGCAACAATTGTTGCTCAGCTAATACTTGCGCCAAATCGTGACAACGAGAAAGCGGCGACGATATTATCCCCGCTACGTCGTATCCTTTGGTTTTCCAAGCCATGGAGATTCGCTGCTGCTCGGCCTCTTTCACTTTGAGATCAGTCTGACCATATAAGCCAGGCGCGGCGTCTACTTTTCCATGACGCATAAGATAGATATTGAGCGTTTTCATTACCTTCGTATCCTATTCTTTAAGAACCAATGGCAACCCTGCCGCAACAAACGTTACTCGAGAGCATACTTGAGCAAGTTGTTGATTCATGCGCCCTGCATT
>NZ_JAWOWM010000942.1:0-511 GCF_033340475.1 Vibrio sp. 1078-1 | reverse complement strand
TCTTAGGAAGTAGGTAAGAAATTAAATCAAACTCTTCACCTTCGCGTACGCGAATTACTTCAAAGTGCGGTGTTTCCATGTCTGAGTTAGGAACAACCGTAATTTTCACTTCTTGAATTCGTTCGATATGATTAACCGAGCGACGTTTTTCGTTCAATAGGTAAGATGCGATTGGCACTGGTACTACAGCCAATACTTGAGCTGTGTTGTCTTTTAGTGCTTCTTCTTCAATCAAACGAAGAACAGAAAGTGCTAGAGATTCGTTGTCACGAACAACACCTGTACCGCTACAGCGAGGACAAATGTGGTGGCTTGCTTCTGCAAGAGAAGGGCTCAGTCGTTGACGAGACATCTCTAGAAGACCAAAGCGTGAGATACGACCGATTTGTACGCGAGCACGGTCTAATCGAACTGCTTCACGTAGGCGGTTTTCTACTTCACGTTGGTGGCGTACTGGTGTCATATCGATAAAGTCGATAACCACTAAGCCACCCAAGTCACGTAGACGTAA
>NZ_JAWOWM010000941.1:0-511 GCF_033340475.1 Vibrio sp. 1078-1 | reverse complement strand
AACCACTCAGAAATCATCAACGTCGATAAAGCGAGAGCAATAGAAATGATACACAAGCGTGCCGCTTCCATTTCCGCTCCCGGCGTTTCAATAAAATTGTACATAGCGAGAGGAATGGTTTGTGTCTCCCCGGGAATATTGGACACAAAACTGATGGTTGCGCCAAACTCACCCAGACTGCGGGCAAACGACAGCATAGTGCCCGTGATGATCCCAGGAATCGTCAGAGGCAAAGTAATGGTTAAAAAGACTTTTAAAGGCGATGCGCCCAACGTGGATGCCGCGTGTTCCAGTTTAGGATCCACACTTTCCAAACTTAACCGGACAGAGCGAACCATCAAAGGCAATGCGACAACAATACAAGCGACAACTGCCCCTTTCCAATTAAAGCTAAACACCAAACCTAAATGCTCATAGAGCCAACGCCCTAAAAAGCCTTGTCGCCCTAACGAGACTAACAACAAATAACCAATCACCACTGGTGGAAGCACCAGTGGTAAATGAATCAAGC
>NZ_JAWOWM010000940.1:0-511 GCF_033340475.1 Vibrio sp. 1078-1 | reverse complement strand
CTCGGGACAAGTGAAAGCTAAGTTATTGATAGTTCATGCATCTAGATAAACAACCCATTAAAAGTCGCTTATCTAGATGAATAGCGGAGAGATCACTCTCCGCTATTAAATGTGTACTCTATCGAATGATTTCAAGCTCTTCTACGTCTTTCCCCAACTTTTCTAGTTGAGGACGAAGTGATTTAGCATCACCAACGACGATAATTTGATAGTCATTCGGATCAAACCATTTTTGAGCTAATGCATTCAAAGTTTGCTTATCCACTTTCTCAACGATAGCGTTTCTTTGCTGCAAGTAATCTTGATCGAGGTTGTACTTGAGAATATCACTAATGAGTTCCGCTTTTTGTGTCGGCGTTTCATATTTCAGTGCATCTTTTTGACCGACCGCTTGGCGCATAAATTTCATTTCTTCATCAGTCATTCCAGATTGAGCGTATTCATTCAGCTCATTTTCCATCTCGATAATCGATGCGACCGTCGAATCGGCACGAACTTGCGCGGTAAATAC
>NZ_JAWOWM010000939.1:0-512 GCF_033340475.1 Vibrio sp. 1078-1 | reverse complement strand
GGTCGGAAACTTTGTCGACCAAGTCAGCATGCAACCACCATTCGCTCCAGACGCGCCACTGCCGCACAGGCCCTTTTCTATCACAACAACATGCTTTCTCGGTGCTCGCTGTTTGATCATAATGGCGGTCCAAAGTCCGGTGTAACCACCGCCAATAATCGCGACATCAGCGTCGATATCTTCATTCAGTGGCTTAGCTGGTTGAGGCTGTTCAAGTTCAAGCGCTTGCTTAAACCAGTAAGATAGGTGTGCCATTGTTTTTCCTTCGTGTCATTCATGAACTTGTTTTCGAGAAGCTCACTGTACAAACGATGCACGGTTTCAACGAGCAAGAAAAACTATCGCTGCGCGTAAGAAAAAATGACGCCACGCGGCAAAGTGTCCTAACACTTCCTTACTCACTCATACAATACCGGCCGTGTTTTTTCTCTTAGAATCCCGAACAAACGAACACTGTTCAAAATTAATTTTGGGTACGTGGGAATCAGCAAGAACACAGCTCCTATTTATGC
>NZ_JAWOWM010000938.1:0-512 GCF_033340475.1 Vibrio sp. 1078-1 | reverse complement strand
ATAGGAGTTCACAATGTCTCATCCTACATGGCAATTAGATTTGGACTCTGGTGCATTAGTCCTAACACCGTGCCCGGGTACGAAAGGCGTCGATTTGCAAACGTCTTTACAGCAATTAAAAGAGTAGGGTGTTCAAGCGGTGGTTACGGCATTGGACAATGCTGAGCTAGCATCGAAAGACGTCGCGGATTTGGGTGAAGTTACCCAACAACTGGGCATGAAATGGTTCCAGATCGAGATTGAAGATGATTGCGCACCCAGTGAGGATTTCGCGGTGAAGTGGCAACAAGCTAGCCCTGAACTGCATGCGATTCTTGCTCAAGATGGCAAAGTCGCGATGCACTGCATGGGCGGCTCGGGTCGCACTGGTTTGTTCGCAGCTCACTTACTGCTAGAAAAAGAATGGACGCTGGACGATATCGTGCGAGAAGTTCAGGCACTGCGCCCAGGCGCGTTTACCAAACCAGTGCAGCTTGAGTACATCGAACGGGTGGCAAAAGACGCGTGATCAA
>NZ_JAWOWM010000937.1:0-512 GCF_033340475.1 Vibrio sp. 1078-1 | reverse complement strand
CCAGTACGCCGGCTGTTAGTCCACGCTCGACAGCGAGATTATGCGCAAGGTTGTCGTAGTGGGTGATTAAGGTCACTAGCTGCTGATCTTTCAGGGCTTGGTGGGACTGAGTGTTTAAATTGATGGTGTGCTGAACCGCAAGAAAAATAGCAAGTAATAATGGGACGCCTGCAACAACACTGACCATGATATAGAGGGGAAACTGACGAACGAACGCAAACATAGAGCTCTCCTAGGTACCAACCGTGAAATCCATTTACTGAGGTATTTTTCCCCATTAATTAGCAGTATAGGGTAAAAATATGAAAGCTAATGGATAATCATAAAGTAGTAGTTGGTTTTTTGCTGAGAAAGTGATTAGTAGCAATGTAACAAGTGGCATATTTGCATGCTATTGCATTTTGCAAATGCAATTTGCGAATATGCTGGTTAATAATGCGTCGATATGCACCTGGATCTATTAAAAAACGGCTTTTTTAAAGTTGGCACGCATCGTGCTTTATCTAGAGTGA
>NZ_JAWOWM010000936.1:0-512 GCF_033340475.1 Vibrio sp. 1078-1 | reverse complement strand
TGTTTCTGCGTTTCCTCAACACACTTTTCGACGCCAAACCCTTCTCACCAAACGTGATCTAGTTGCCAGTTTGCTTTTCTTAACTATTTGTTACGTCAACGCATTTTATAACCTACTCATTTACAGCGAGCGGGTTAGGGCGTACATAAGGTTTTGTTGCTTGGAATTTGTACTTTGGCTTTATATAAATAAAAACAATGACTTAGTTTTATTTTGTTTGCGGATGGCAAGAGCTGTCATCGACTGGAGGTGATTCACAGACTCTCATTGTGCTAGGCAGGGCGTATCTACGCCTTGATTTTCAGCCTTGAGTTAAGCGCAAAAGGGTGAGGGCGTATCGCGAATAGCTTTTATAATTTCGACTATTGAGTTCATTCACACAAAACAACCAAACAAGTAATCGTGAGTGGAAACGAGCAGGAGAACAACATGAGTGGCTTACAGGAAACGCAATCAGCAGGTGCAAACGTGATTTTGCACGCCTTTGATTGGAAGTACGCTGACATTGCCCA
>NZ_JAWOWM010000935.1:0-512 GCF_033340475.1 Vibrio sp. 1078-1 | reverse complement strand
TCTTCCGCCAAGGAATAGCCAACGTTACAGCTATAAAATGGAAAACGACTCATACTGCTGAATGAAATCGTTCCTAGCATGCGCCCTGTATCAACATGAATTAGCAAGCAATAGTAGCCAAGCCCCATGCGATGGAGCTCGTTCAACTTAATCAGTTTTTGGAGCCAACCATTAACAGAGAAAAACGCCTCTTCTCGCTTTGGTTCAAATGGCTTCAAATAATCGCGATTAGATTGAAAATACGCCGCGATCATATCGGCATCACCGATTTCAGCGGTTCGTAGAAGCAAGTCGCCGTCCAACTTGTGAACGGCGATTGATGAACTATGATCTTCCATTACAAACGACAACTTCCCTTTTCTTGATTACTCGCGTTAATTCTTACGAATCCCATAGTCACGTAACTTATTCGCAATAGACGTATGCGATACGTTCAAACGCTTCGCTAACTTACGACTTGACGGGAACGACTGGTACAAACGCTCCAACACCTGGGATTCATAATCGCGCAT
>NZ_JAWOWM010000934.1:0-512 GCF_033340475.1 Vibrio sp. 1078-1 | reverse complement strand
ATTGCGAATACCATGCTGGAGTCTTCAGAAAACACGAAAGACCCGATTTTGTTAGCTGCTGATGTTCGCTGCGCACTAAAACGCACGCTAGTTAACTTAATTGCAGGGCAAAAACCTGAGCTCAATGTTTACGCTTTATCGGATGAATTGGAGCAAATGCTACTGACGTCGCTGCAACAAGCACAAGCTTCAGGTACAGTGGTTCTCGATAGTTTCCCAATCGAACCGAATATTCTTGGTCAGTTCCAACAAAACTTACCTTTGATTCGACAACAACTTAAGCAGCAAGGCTTACCGCCAATACTACTTGTAATGCCGCAATTACGCCCACTACTGGCGCGTTATGCGCGTACTTTCACTCAAGGATTGGCTGTGCTGTCTTACAACGAAATTCCAGAAGACAAACAGATCAATGTGGTAGGAAACCTTGGTTAATCTTATTTCAACACACGCGATATACGAATATCTTTGTAGTCTCGCGGTACAACACATCGTCACGGACGACGATCAAT
>NZ_JAWOWM010000933.1:0-512 GCF_033340475.1 Vibrio sp. 1078-1 | reverse complement strand
ACTTGCTTAATGTGCTGGAAGCTATCCGTATCAATTTGCTTCATCGTCCAGGCTTCAAGAGCCACCCCTTTGCGCGCTGACAGGTAGGTGTTGATCGTTGCCGGAGCCTTCCCTGCATCCCCCAGCATTTCCAGCACCGCCAATATGTGGTGCCGCCTCATTGAGCTCCATGCACAGTCACGAAGGTTCTGAAACCCGATCATCTTGGCGACAATGTTGAGGAATGAGCTCATGGTCTGCCTGCTTCGCTTTGACCCGAGGCTCACCAGATAGGCGACGGCGGGGTTGTCCTGGATGTTCCGGAGCGAGCTCGATGACGGCAACAGTTCACCGCGAATGCTTTGTTCTGCCGGAACATTTACTTTCGCATGTGAAACTAGCTCTTCCTTGTCATTGTTTGTGTCGTGCAAAGTTCCCTCCTAAGCCCGACCGCAACGAGAAGAAAATCCCATATTTTGAGGTGAAGAGGTAGTTCCTCCTCCATATGTTGCGTTTCGTAGCTTTGCATCAGT
>NZ_JAWOWM010000932.1:0-513 GCF_033340475.1 Vibrio sp. 1078-1 | reverse complement strand
TACTGCGATTGGTAAAGTGCTGCTTTCTGAGCGCGATGAAAGCTTCGTTCGTGACGTATTGAGCGATGTCGAGTTCATTAAGCACACAGAAAAAACATTGGAAAACACCGATCAAGTGCTAGAAGAATTGGCGAAAGTGCGCGATTTCCACTATGCAGAAGATAACGAAGAGCAAGAACCAGGTCTTCGTTGTATCGCTGCGCCGATTTATGACCGCTTTGGTCAAATCATTGCTGGCTTGTCTATCTCATTCCCAACCATCCGTTTCGATGAAGAGAGAATGGAATATTACGTCGGCTTACTGCATCAAGCAGGTAAAAACAGTTCTGAGCATTTGGGTTACCACGATTACCCGGCATAATCAGAAACAAGAGGCAGCCGCGAGGCTGCTTTTTTTGCCACTTAGAACAATGTTGAAACACCGGTTCATTTTAGAGGTAAACCATGGGCACATCCGTCACTCCAAACATCTTCGACTTTTGAATCAAAATTGACCCCTTTGATAAACTGCCA
>NZ_JAWOWM010000931.1:0-513 GCF_033340475.1 Vibrio sp. 1078-1 | reverse complement strand
CCATTGAGCAGCAAACTGATGGAGGAGAGAGATGACGTGACGCGAGACAGTCGCCCAGCTTTCGCAACAGCAATCGCGGCAAAAGCGCTCAGCCCAAGCGCTGTCCATGGGTTTTCTTGCACGAATCGGTTCGAGGTAAATTTGAGGGTTTGCTTATCCAGCAAGCATTGCTCCAAAGCCGCTTTACCCTCGATGCGTTTTATCTGCATGGCTCGGTCGAGTTTGGTTAGAGAACGCATGCCAGCCCTCCTGCAATTGGTCGGTTGTATTTTTGAAACCAAGGAAGTGCGTCAGCCGCTTCTGCCACCACGCCAACCCAACTAGCGCTAGACCTAACGACACAATAAACACGCCAACACTTAGCAGTAGTTGAGCGGTAAAGTGGTACGTCACTACACCCGCAGCCAAACACACACTGAAGATAAACAGAACCGACAGCAGCGTAAAAATGATGCTGAACATCACGATTTGGCGCGCAGCCGCCACGTTGACTTTCATCTCTAGCAAAAACAA
>NZ_JAWOWM010000930.1:0-513 GCF_033340475.1 Vibrio sp. 1078-1 | reverse complement strand
ATCGTCAGGCTCTCATTGATGCAGACATCATTCCTAACTCAGAGTATTTAGTCGATGCAAACTGGTCGCTAAAAGAAGCGCACCAGCAAACACTGGCACTACTGAATATGGAGCAGCCGCCAGAAGCGATTTTCTGTGGCAGCGACTATATGGCAATGGGGTGCTACCAAGCGATAGCGGAGTTGGGGTTGAAGATTCCTCAGGATGTTGCCGTTGTCGGTTACGATAATCAGCAAATCGCCTCTGAAAGCTTCCCAGCATTAACGTCGGTTGAACTGCCCTACTCAGACATGGGTAAACTCGCAATCGAATCGTTGATGGCACTGATTGAAGGGCAACCGTTGCTTTCTAACAAACGCAAAGTAGAGGGTGAACTCATCGTTCGAACCTCTTCGACAAAAACAAAAAAGGTGGGCATGTAGCCCACCATAACACCCAAAGTCGTTGGAGTTGCAGCATTGCTGCCGCTGCAAGTTCAAAGGGTAGAAGTGCTATCTAAAATTCAAACTGATA
>NZ_JAWOWM010000929.1:0-514 GCF_033340475.1 Vibrio sp. 1078-1 | reverse complement strand
AAACAATGGCCAGAATAAAGAATATGACGAGTCTAGCCTTGGCGGAGAAGCCGCAGCTGGTGTCGCTTGGGGCTATAAACACTTTGGTTTTAACTTAGAATACAATTACGCCAAAAACAGCGATTTTGATTCTGGTGGCGTGATGTTTGGCGCACAAATGCGTTTCTAACTCATCCCTCTTTTCTAAGGCACCTGAATTCCGGTGCCTTTAGTTTATGTGCTTCAAGCACCTTCTAAAGACAACACAATGCCTGCCAGGATGAAAGCCACACCGATACCTCGGGTGAGATACCATTTTTCCGCAAGCAACCAAATGCCCATCAATAAACCAAATACGATACTGATCTGGCGCAGCGCGACAACTAAGCTCACGTTGTCTGTCATCGTCATCGCAAACAGAACCAATCCATAAGTCGATGCCATCATAATGCCAGCCATACTTGCACTTTTTCGGATTCGCCAAGCCGCTTGCAACTCTTGATCATTTCCGGTGATCAGACACCAAAGTAAAACG
>NZ_JAWOWM010000928.1:0-514 GCF_033340475.1 Vibrio sp. 1078-1 | reverse complement strand
CCTAGGGGGCTTACAACTGTTCGCCTTTGGTGCCATTGCTGCGATTATAGCAGTACCGTTAGGATTGGCCTTGGCCCACCTAATTGTTTATGTCATCATTAAACAATCTTTTGGTTGGTCACTCGAACTGCAAACCATTCCTTGGGAATATGCACAAACTATCGCTTGGGCAATGCTCGCGATTATGATCGCCGGGGCGTTACCCGTAATTCGAATGATTAAGAGTACGCCAATGAAGTCGTTGAGGGATGCGTTGTAGTGGAAAAACAAAACTCTAAAAAACGCATTTTTGCTTCGATGCTGATTGTTGTCGTTTTTGCTATGTTGACTGGAGCGACGTTGTATTCAACGTTTTGGCTAGAGCCTACTGCTACCCAAGAAAACGAAATTAATTCGGTACTGACGCGAGAAAATAAAACCATTTTTGAGCCGGTTTTACCGGACGAGCATGTCTCATTGCCTTCAGACTTTCGCTTCCATCCTGAATATCAACATGAATGGTGGAACTACTTTG
>NZ_JAWOWM010000927.1:0-514 GCF_033340475.1 Vibrio sp. 1078-1 | reverse complement strand
AACCAAGATCTACAGCGTTACTTGGATCTAGAAAGTCGATTGCGTAATGCGATCTCGAACCAACTGCTCGAAATGTACTATCAGCCAATCATTGAATTGAAAAGCGGTAAAATTGTTGGCGCAGAAGCATTGATGCGTTGGAACGATGAGAAGTTTGGTTTCGTCAATCCAGAAGAGTTCATCTCGATTGCAGAGAAAAATGGGTTGATTCATCAACTTGGCGAGTTCGCCATTCAGCAAGCGTGTTATCAAGCAGCACAGTGGCAATCCATTTCGCCGTTGTTTGTATCGGTGAACTTCTCTAGCGTTCAATTCCGCTATTGTGATCGCTTATTGGCGTTCATTAGGCAAAGCTTAGAAGAATCGGGTTTGCCTGCTGAGCAATTTGATGTCGAGGTAACCGAAAGCTTGTTGTTTAACCATGATGATGAGTTGGTAGACATGCTGGATAACCTACGTGCGCTCGGTACCAAACTAACGATTGACGACTTCGGTACGGGCTATTCTGCACTGA
>NZ_JAWOWM010000926.1:0-514 GCF_033340475.1 Vibrio sp. 1078-1 | reverse complement strand
ACGAGCGCAACAATGTTACTATTGTAGCGCTCGCGAAATTAGAGTTCGAACTCTGATTAAAATATCGGTGGGTTTGGAGCTAAGTCAGACGCAATTCATAAATGCCTAATCGTTGAGAGCGGTCAAGCGTCTCGAACTCGTGATCAACGTATTCTTTTAATGTGGCACCAGCACGCTCCGCAATATTGATACTGGCAATGTTATCTTCCATACAGTGGAATTGGATGAACTGCGCATGCCCTTTCTGCTTTAAAAAAGGAATCAGAACCGCAAGCACTTGGTCAATCACTCGGTGTCCTCGCCCATTGTTCGCCAACCAATAGCCGATCTCAGTGACGTGTGTGTGCGAATCCACACCCTTGATGCCAATAACACCCGTAAACTGCTCATCAAAATAAATCGCGCACCAGTGGGCATCTAACGCTTTGCTGTTCACGCGCTGAGAGATGTAGTTCACTGCTTCTCTGCGGTTGGTCACAAAGTCCGTCCAAGGTAAATAGCCAGATAGGCTGTT
>NZ_JAWOWM010000925.1:0-514 GCF_033340475.1 Vibrio sp. 1078-1 | reverse complement strand
ACCTGGATATTCTTTTTGAAGACTTAGAGCTACCGAATCTAGAAAAAAATCAAATCGCTAAAATTACGGAATGGAAAACTCACCGAGCAGGTTTCCAAACCGCGGGGATCCCTTCCAACATTTCCGTTATTCGTTCATTGCAGCAGTCGTTAGCTCGTCGAACTGCCATGACTGCTGGCAAAAAGCGACTTCTTAAAGAGCTCGAAGACGAGTTGACTCGCATCAAAAATATTGAGCCAGCACAACAACTTGAAGAAAATCGTCTGAAAAAAGAAATCGAAGAACTGCGCAAGAAAATTGAAAATGTGCCGTTTATCGATACTTTCGATTTACGTTTTAAAAACTACGAAAAACGACCAGTCCCTTCTAGCCAAGCCGTGATGTTTTGTTTGATGGACGTGTCTGGTTCTATGGATCAAGCGACCAAAGACATCGCAAAACGCTTCTATGTGCTGTTGTATCTGTTCTTGCCTCGCACCTATGAAAACGTAGACGTTGTGTTTATTCGCCACCA
>NZ_JAWOWM010000924.1:0-514 GCF_033340475.1 Vibrio sp. 1078-1 | reverse complement strand
GCTTGATTGTTAGTTAGACTTGCAATGTGCGTCGCGAACTTCTTGCCAAACACCCCAAGGTCCAGAGTCTGCTGGGTTATCGCCTTGAGTCCACCATTGTGCTTGCCACACTTTTCCATTCCACGTGACCGTATCGCCTTTATTGTAAACAGATGAGGCTTGCCATTCGTTTGCACAGCTTCCTGTTGGTGGCGACGTTACCGATTTGGCTGTTGCAGACACAACCGCTTGATATAACGTACTGGTTTTATCAACGCCAAAGTTCAACGTCACTCTAGCTTCACCCGCTTGTGATGCGCCAAACTCCACATCCACATGACAGCTCGTATTTGCAGCTAACGTTGTTTGAGAACATTGATCGTTGGCAATCAGTGCTGCATCAGTCACTCCTGAGCCGCCAATGCGTACATTTTCGACAGTGAATGCAGTATTTCCCGAATTACTAATCACAAATCCATGCTGCTTGAGTTCGCCAACATTAAACGCTGGCAACGTTTGATTAGCAGTGTAACCA
>NZ_JAWOWM010000923.1:0-514 GCF_033340475.1 Vibrio sp. 1078-1 | reverse complement strand
TTGGGCTAAGCATCAACCTACGCAGCTTCCATCGTCACTCGTTTTATATTCTTCTGCATTCAACCCTGCAAGGTTTTAACCGTGAGCAACAACTCGTCTTGGCGACGCTTGCACGCTTTCAACGCAAAGCGCTAAGGCTCAATGAGTTGCCAGAGTTCAACCTCTACAAACAAAGTGATGTGTTAAGCCTGATTAAGATTCTTCGTCTGTCCATAGTCCTTAATGGGCAACGCAACGACGACCCACTACCTGACATCACTTTATCGATCAAAGGCGATGAATGGATGCTCGCTTGTACCGATGAAGCATGGTTAGATAATAATAAGTTGCTGCATGCCGATTTGCTGGAAGAACAAGATAGATGGGCAAGTGCGAAGTGGACACTCACTTTTTAGTTTTCGGTACAATGAAAAAAGTCGGCTTAAAGGCCGACTTTTTTTAACTCTTCCGCTGCGAAATCTGCAGTGATCGGCACATAGCCATCTTTTTCGACTAACGCTTGTCCCTGAGCAGA
>NZ_JAWOWM010000922.1:0-515 GCF_033340475.1 Vibrio sp. 1078-1 | reverse complement strand
CGCATTGGGGTAGAATACTGGCAACGTCATGATGATCGCGCAGATCAGTAACCCGATGGTTAGTTTTGAATAGCGTAAAATGCGGTTACTCGCGAGCTGATAGCAACCGATACCTAACGCAAAGCTAAATGCAATCCACGTTGTTGCGTTGAAGGATAGGGCTAACCCTGATCCACCTGGATTGGGCATAAAAAAGTGCATGGCCAGTAAAAACAGAACGGCCAAGGCGATGAGAAACTTGCGATTGAGAGGAACTTGTACTTTTTCAGGAGAAAGTTTGGTTCCACTTACATGTATAGTAGCCATATATATTGCGTTGTTTTGAATGAAAAAAGACCAGCGTTGGCTGGTCTTTGTACTTTACCCGTTTTTTCTATTTCAACATAGGCTTAAGGAATCGAGCTGTGTGCGAACCTTCGATCTGAGACACATCTTCTGGTGTTCCCTGGGCAATGATCTCTCCGCCGCCTTGTCCGCCTTCTGGTCCTAAGTCGATGATCCAGTCTGCTGTTTTG
>NZ_JAWOWM010000921.1:0-515 GCF_033340475.1 Vibrio sp. 1078-1 | reverse complement strand
CGCTGAATCACGAACTTCAGTTCAACAAAGAATCCCGCTTATCTATGCGATGTAAACAATGCCAGTTCTTGTCTCTCTGCAACGGCGGCTGCCCAAAACATCGCTATCTCTCCGACACTGGTGAGTATGAAAACGTCCTTTGTGATGGTTATTTCTATTTTTTCAGCTCAGTACAAAAGTATTTGCAAGCAATGACGACGCTCTTAGCTCATGGCTATCCAGCAAGCTATGTCATGCAAGCATTAGACGGCCCTTTAATCCTTACACCCTCTAATAAAAGGTAATCAATAAATGGATATTTTGAAAACAACGGTGACCATCACCGGAGCGCTCGCTCCGTGTTTGGTTGCGGCAGGAACGGTAGACAGAACAAAGCTCCCAATTCCTGACATTGAGCCCCAAACTTACACTCAACTCGACGTGCGAGATGTTCAGCGCCCCGAGCCAACTCGCCGAATCGCGGCACCAAAAGATGCACCTAACGTGCTTGTTATCTTGTTAGATGACGTCGGTTT
>NZ_JAWOWM010000920.1:0-515 GCF_033340475.1 Vibrio sp. 1078-1 | reverse complement strand
AACTAGAGATACGGATATGAAACAAAAGCAGCTGATAGAAGAATTTAAAACGATAGTCGGGGAAGAGAATGTCCTGACCGATCAGGTTAAAACCAAATACTACCGCTCAGGTTTTCGCTCTGGTAGTGGTACAGCGCTTGCCGTCGTGTTTCCTAACACTTTGTTAGAGCAATGGAAGATCATTAAACAGTGTGTCGAGGCGAACTGCATCATCATCATGCAGGCTGCGAAAACAGGTCTCACAGAAGGCTCTGCACCAAGTGGTAACGACTATGACCGCGATGTCGTGGTGATCAACATTACCAAAATCAAAAAAATTCACCTGCTGGATGGTGGCAAACAGGCGGTGTGCTTACCCGGTGCAAGTTTACACTCACTAGAAAAAGAACTCAGAGCCGTTAACCGCGCGCCGCATTCTATTATTGGATCTTCATCGCTAGGAGCGACGGTTGTCGGTGGCATTGCCAATAACTCAGGCGGTGCGTTAGTGAAACGCGGCCCAGCGTATACTGAGC
>NZ_JAWOWM010000919.1:0-516 GCF_033340475.1 Vibrio sp. 1078-1 | reverse complement strand
ATGTGTCTTCATCGATCAGCAGTGATGTCGCACCGGCTTCGATAGATTCCTGTAACCAAGCCGCTTGCGATGTTGAACCTGATGCATCTTGCGTTGAGAAATCTGCAGTATCTTTACCCATTGGCAAATGGTTGATGTAGTTCGACAGATTTAAGTGATGCACACAACGGCCATCTTCTGCACGAATCTTCATCGCTTTCTGGTCTGTCACGATGTACTCGCGACCATCGCCAGGAATGTGATCGTAAATAGAACGTTCAATGGCGTTCAGCAATGTCGACTTACCATGAAAACCACCGCCGACAATCAAAGTGATGCCTTTGGGAATGCCAAGTCCAGTCACGTAACCTTTGTTTGGTGCATGCAGAGTCACCTGCAAAGACTCAGGAGCCGTAAATTCTACTGCTTCTTTCATCGGCAAATCACAGTTACCCGCAATACGTGGTAGAACGCTACCATTCGCAACAAACGCAACAAGATTGTGTGCTTCTAATTGTTCTCTTAGTGCGCTTTGAT
>NZ_JAWOWM010000918.1:0-516 GCF_033340475.1 Vibrio sp. 1078-1 | reverse complement strand
AAAGACGATACCAACGCGCGTCACTTTGCTGGTTTGAACTTCAATGGTAAAAAACTAGAAAAGGCCGTGCAATATGTGCATGACCACAACAAAAAGATCCACGTTGCACTCAATACCTTTGCTCATCCAAACGGTTTTGAACGCTGGACGAACGCCGTCGATAACGCAGCGGCATTGGGCGTAGATGCACTGATTGTCGCTGACATTGCTGTTCTTGAGTACGCTGCTCGCAAATACCCTGAGCTTGAGCTACACCTTTCCGTGCAAGCTTCTGCTACCAACGTAGCTGCGATTGATTTCTACAAGCAAAACTTCAACGTTAAACGTGTGGTATTGCCTCGCGTGTTGTCCATTCATCAGGTGAAACAACTGTCGCGCAACATCACCAGTGATGTCGAGCTGGAAGTATTTGCATTTGGCAGTCTGTGCATCATGTCTGAAGGTCGTTGTTACTTGTCGTCTTACATGACGGGTGAATCACCAAATACGGTCGGAGCCTGCTCTCCAGCGAAATAC
>NZ_JAWOWM010000917.1:0-516 GCF_033340475.1 Vibrio sp. 1078-1 | reverse complement strand
CGAAATTTGTCGATGGTGTAGAGTTTGGCTCGGTTGACGGAATAATGACTTGCCGAATTGTAAAGAGCCGCGTCTTCGCATAGCTCGGCAACTTTTTGTGCAAGCAGATTGCTATCACCGACTTCGAACAGATATTCTGAGCTGCCGGTAAACTCATCTAATCCCGGAACATCGGACGCGAGTACGGGCAAACCTGCTGCCATCGCTTCTACGGCGGCGAGCCCGAATCCTTCAACGTGGGAAGATTGCACGTAGATATCCATATCGCTGAGAAAGAGAGGGATATCGGATACGACTCCGTGAAAATGCACGCGAGGTGAAACGTTTAACGATTGAGCGAGTAGTTGAAGCGAGGCTTTTCTTTCTCCATCTCCGGCAAGGTGTAAGTGGTAACACTCAGGCAGTTTTGCGATGGCGTGAATTAACGTTTCGTGATCTTTGTGTTCATGTAGTCGGCCGACCATGCCAATGTTGATGGTTGCTTTCTCGCTGAGATCGTGGGCTTGTTTGGCCGTC
>NZ_JAWOWM010000916.1:0-517 GCF_033340475.1 Vibrio sp. 1078-1 | reverse complement strand
GGCGGTTTCACCGGTTTTGGTGCTCAAACAGATGTTCCGCACAATTACCCACCGGGTTTCGATCAAGCTGCGTTTATTAACGGTTCTCGTGAGCACTACCGCATTTTGCAAGGTGCGTGGAACCACAACCAACTAGACACTATTGAAGAATATGTTTCTCCAAGTCTATTTGAAGATCTGAAAGCTGAGCGCGCGAAGCTAGAAGGTGAGCAGCACACTGATGTGATGTATGTCGATGCAGAGATCGTTCGTGCTGAATACGATGTGAACAAAGCACAATTAAGTTTGCAATTTAGTGGCCGTTACCGTGATGCTGCAGAAGGTCTAGAGGAAGATATTGAAGATATCTGGCACCTAGAGCGTGACCTAACGGTACCGAATGCACCTTGGTTGATTGTTGGTATTCAAGGTTAATCACCAAGCTCGTTCAATTTAGTCTTAATTAAATCCCGCTATTTAGCGGGATTTTTTGTATCTGTTAATTGTTGGATGAGCGGAGATAGCTCTACAGGTAAAA
>NZ_JAWOWM010000915.1:0-517 GCF_033340475.1 Vibrio sp. 1078-1 | reverse complement strand
CTTCGCCAAATGGCCAGTTGCTACGTTTGGCGTTTACATAACCATCGGTGGCAAACAAATGGTGACCGTCTGAGTTCATCGGTTCAACTTTGCCACCAAACCAGCTTTTCGGGAACGAGTGTTCACGGTTGTAGCAATCCCCTTCTTGACTGTATTGACCGCATTGGTCGGTTACTTTCGTGAAACTCACTGCGTCGTTGCCCGCAGGCTTCTCTGAATACATATCAAGGATGGAGCCGTCTTTCTCGTAGTAGTTATCCAAATCTGCGTCTTTTACCAAAGTCCAAATCGCTGAATAGCCACGGCTGGAGTGATTATTGATGATGTTAAACAATGCCGTTTTGAGTGCGTAGCCTGTCTTGCCAGACGCGGCTTGATAATACCCATCAACCACTGGTGGAGTCGTGGTGGTGTCACCTAACGTAAAATCAGTGGTTTCGCTTTTGGCGAACTCAGCGCCAGAAGCAAGGGTCTTGGCTCCTTCCATCAACGTGTACGAACCCGCGCCACTTCCACA
>NZ_JAWOWM010000914.1:0-517 GCF_033340475.1 Vibrio sp. 1078-1 | reverse complement strand
CGCACCGTGTAGCTCGTCAAGCAGCTTCTCAAACTCTTCATCGGTCATCAGGTCGCTATCGCCTGAAGCAGCTGAAACCGTAGGAGCAGCAGGAGCAGCAGGTTCTGGTGCTTTAGGCGTCTCTACAGGAGCGGCTGTTGCTGCTGAAGGGCTCTGACCAACACCATGCAATTCATCGAGAAGACGTTCGAATTCGTCATCGGTGATATCGCCATTGTCCAGAACAGGCGCACTTGCTTGAACAGATGCAGCCGCTGCTGTAGCTGGTGTCGATGCGCCTGGTGCAGCACCTTTACCGTGCAGCTCATCAAGAAGCTTTTCAAACTCGTCTTGAGTAATTTCGTCGACAGAACCTATAGAACCCGCCTCCGTTGTGTCGGCTGCAGGGGCAGCTGGC
The DNA here is from genome assembly GCF_033340475.1 of Vibrio sp. 1078-1. Taxonomy (NCBI): domain Bacteria; kingdom Pseudomonadati; phylum Pseudomonadota; class Gammaproteobacteria; order Vibrionales; family Vibrionaceae; genus Vibrio; species Vibrio sp. 1078-1. Next base: position 120 of record NZ_JAWOWM010000914.1, on the reverse strand, counting down.
ACTTCGTTAGCAGGTTCTGGGATAACTGGTTCTGGAGTAACGATAGGTTCTTCAACCACAGTAGCTACTTCGTCTTCAGACTCAGGCTTACATAGACGGTGCAGTTCATCCAGCAACGCA
>NZ_JAWOWM010000913.1:0-517 GCF_033340475.1 Vibrio sp. 1078-1 | reverse complement strand
TGGGTTAACTGGAAAAATAGCCGAGGTACACGTTGGTATACGGTGACAGCTGGTGATTTTAAATCGAAGCAAGAAGCCTACAATGCGCTTTCGTCGCTGCCAAGCCACGTGAAGCAGTCATCTCCGTTTGTACTGACTTTTGCAGAGATGCAACGTAAGCAACAAACTAGTGTCGTGAGAATGCGCTAATCGCCTGAAAAAACCGGAAGCTTGAGCTTCCGTTTTGTGTTTTCTTAAAGTGCTGCAAGAATAGTTTCTGCATTACTTACTTCAAATTCACCTGGCTTTTCAACGTTAAGTGTTGTTACTACGCCGTTTTCAATGATCATCGCGTAACGTTGTGAGCGAACGCCGCCAAAGCCGCCAGTATCCATTTCCAAGCCTAGCGCTTTAGTAAAGCTAGCATCACCGTCACCTAGCATCAAAATCTCAGAAGCGTTTTGAGCTTCACCCCATGCGTTCATTACGAATGCATCGTTCACCGCCACACAAGCAATTAAATCAACGCCTTTGGCTT
>NZ_JAWOWM010000912.1:0-517 GCF_033340475.1 Vibrio sp. 1078-1 | reverse complement strand
ATGACGCTTCGTGGATTTGGTTAATACATTCTTGAACGACACCGCGGCCTTCTTTCGCATCGTGAGAAGCACTGTTTGCCGTTTCTGACGCTGCTTCGGTGTTGCTGGCGACTTCATTTACTGTCGCTTGCATCTCGTTCATTGCTGTTGCGATAAGGTTTAGCTGAACTTGTTGTTCATCCATGCCGGTTGAAGTCTGTTCGGAAATCGCGCTCACTTCTTCAATGGCGGTGCCTACTTGAGCTGTGGTTGACGAGATACTGTCGACCAAAGTAAGCAACTTCGCTTGCATATCAACGCAGGCATCTGCCAAGGTGCCAAGCTCATCATGACCAATTTTGTTACGTGGAAGCTGGTAAGTTAGGTCGCCCGACGCGATTTTCGACGCCATGTTTACCACGTAATTTAGTGGTGTGCAGATCTGTTTGGTTAGGAATAGGCCTAGCGTAAAACTCAGTGCCAATAGCGCGACGATAGCAATAATGCTGTAGGTGATTGCGCTGCGCACTGCTTCATG
>NZ_JAWOWM010000911.1:0-517 GCF_033340475.1 Vibrio sp. 1078-1 | reverse complement strand
GAAATGATCGAACAAGCATTGACCTAAAATATCTTGAGACAGCACACCGCTGTAAGACTGCATAAAGCTGTTCCAGACACACACGTTATATTCTGGATCAAGAACAATGAGCCCAGAATCCATGGTATCTAAAATTTGTGTGACCCAATGAAAGTCTGCTATGTCCAGCGTGATATCGGACATCAGATTAACTCCATGATTTCATAAATAATTTCTACTGATGGTTTGTCTATTAGAAATAATACTTCACACTCAAAATCGAGCGCTTCCGCCATGTAGGTATATTCGATGGTAAAGAGTTCGCCTGATTCTCCTTGTTCTTCATTGTAAGGAGTGATTGTATCGACGATGCCCGGCTGACGAAGTGAAAACTGCTTATCAAGTTGGTTCCCTAAAGAGGTTAGGAATGACGAAACCAGCAAGTTAGAGACATTTAAAATAATTTCATTATGAGGCGTAAATTCGAGCAGATACCCCAACCTTTCGCCAATTTGATTGATATCTTTCCCACGTAGGC
>NZ_JAWOWM010000910.1:0-517 GCF_033340475.1 Vibrio sp. 1078-1 | reverse complement strand
GATAGCTTTTCAATTGAGCCTCGGCTGACAGCTCAGTAACAAGCCCGCTTGGGACTTGGTCTTCTAACCAGCTCATGAACTTCACGACAGCCACACCATCGTCCGTCAATGACTGTTCGAGATTGGCTAACTCGGTCTGATTTTTGGTGGCTTTCATGTCGGTGACGGGGCAAGCCATTGGCTTTAATGAGAGGTTCTGCTCAATGGAGTTAACCAGCAAGCTGTCGGTATAAACTGGGCTAAAAGCAAGCGACAAGCCTTCACATTGCTGATTCAAATACTGGCTGACGTACTCGTAGTGACGAACGCTCACACCTTGCGCAGTCAGCTTCTTCTCTATCTCGGCTGGTAACTTTTGTTTATCGATGAACGCCGTCGCGCGGTCTCGCTCGACAATAAGGTAGGATTCTGAAACCGGGCAGTAAAGCGTGTCACCGCCACGAATATTCAGTGTCCACATCACATCGTCAAGGGTTGAAACCAATAAACAGTCCGCATGGTTTTCATTGAGCCATTT
>NZ_JAWOWM010000909.1:0-517 GCF_033340475.1 Vibrio sp. 1078-1 | reverse complement strand
TTGGTAAGCGTAAATACCAGCAAGAGTTAAGAACAAAATATTACGGCCAGGCACAAACGAATTCGGCAAGCCATTCTCTTGTAATTCGTGAGAAACAGGGATGTCATCACGCGTCAGAGAGCTGATAGCAAGTTCATTCAGTAAACCGACATCCATCACTTTATGCGCTTTTACACCAAGGTCTTTGGCGATCTTTTGCGCAACTTCGATCTCCAGTTTATGACGTTGGCCATAATCAAAAGTGATTGCATGCACTTCATCAAACTCTTTAAGGGCTTGTACGAGACAGGTTGTCGAGTCTTGTCCGCCACTGAAAACAACAACAGCTTTTTTCATTTTACTCTCCGAGCTTAAGCAATACTTAGGTATTTATGAGTTTGAACCGACAAACGCCAGTTGCGAGCAACACAGGTATCAATACACAGTTGTGTAGCGCGAGGTTTCTGACTGATAGGCTGAAGTGCGATGACTGTCTTCTCAGCGATTTCTGCAGAGGCCAACAACGCATCAAGCTGAT
>NZ_JAWOWM010000908.1:0-517 GCF_033340475.1 Vibrio sp. 1078-1 | reverse complement strand
TCGTAAGCGCATGATCGAAAGTAACTTGCGTTTAGTAGTAAAAATTTCTCGTCGGTACAGCAACCGTGGCCTAGCGCTACTCGATCTTATTGAAGAAGGTAACCTCGGCTTGATCCGAGCGGTTGAAAAATTCGATCCAGAAAGAGGCTTCCGTTTCTCAACTTACGCAACATGGTGGATCCGTCAAACGATCGAACGTGCGTTGATGAACCAAACTCGCACCATTCGCTTGCCTATTCATGTCGTGAAAGAGCTGAACATTTATCTGCGTACTGCGCGTGAACTTTCTCAAAAGCTCGATCATGAACCAACTGCAGAAGAAATTGCTGCTCAATTAGATATACCAGTAGAAGATGTCAGCAAAATGCTGCGTCTTAACGAGCGTATTAGCTCCGTTGATACCCCAATTGGTGGTGACGGTGAAAAAGCGCTTCTGGATATTATTCCTGACGCAAATAACTCTGATCCAGAAGTGTCTACTCAAGATGATGACATCAAATCGTCTTTGATCCATTGG
>NZ_JAWOWM010000907.1:0-518 GCF_033340475.1 Vibrio sp. 1078-1 | reverse complement strand
AGAAGCATCAACTGGACATGTGGCTACATGGTCAACATAAAGACACCTATACGTTACCCAAAGTATTTGTCATTGGGTGTTCCGATGTCTCTGACTATTTGCTAGCTGTGGAATACAAGCACCAGCTAGAGCCGATTAAAGATGGAGAGGAACCGCTTCATTTTGGTTCCTTAGATTTGGTGAAAGAAGAGCTGCTCAGGTTAGGTATCGACAAAGCTTATTTGCGGTTACACAACGCTTACGATGAGTGCGGTAGTGAGGGTACTGCCTCTTACTGCGATATCGAATTATCGTTGGTTACCCATTAGAGTGAAAAGATGAATTACTCAGATTGCACATTGATATAGTGCTTCAGTAAGATCTGTTCGGTGAATTGTGTTCGTAGGTAAAAGCCTCGTGGTAGCGTCTTCATTGGTTTCCCGTTGGAGCTATAGGCTTCAGTTAGTGCTTTGGCATTAGCGGCCTTTGGGCGCAGGTGAAGCGCTTCGCCATGTCTGGCTGAAATTTGATCAAATTTT
>NZ_JAWOWM010000906.1:0-518 GCF_033340475.1 Vibrio sp. 1078-1 | reverse complement strand
GACCATTGTATTATTACTGAGCTTTCGTTTCCGGTTACTGCTTTCCCGAACCAAACCCTCTTTCGTGGTTCGGGATTTTTTATCCAAATATACGGCGATGGAATCCTTTCTCTACTAATGCCATACCTAAGCCTCCCATTGCACCAAACAGATGTGCATCAACAGCAACACGAGCGCCTATCATTGCAGCAGTGCTGGTTGAAGGGCCATAAAATTGCTCCCATGCGATTTTCGCAATAAGTCCGGCGACTAAGAGTAGGCTACTTCTTCTGTTTTCAAACACTTCTCTGAGAGCACAAAAACCAAACAAACCGTGTAAGACGCCAGACAAGCCGACATAGACTGACATGCTAGTCAGTAAGTTCATTGCGCCGACAAAGGCACAAAGCAAAAGAAAAACAATCGAGAAGTTGCGTGCACTAGGACGGAATATAAACGCGATAACCCATAATCCTGCCAAGTTCATTCCAAGGTGGGCAAAGTTGGTATGCGTGAAATTTCCTGTTACGATTCGCCAC
>NZ_JAWOWM010000905.1:0-518 GCF_033340475.1 Vibrio sp. 1078-1 | reverse complement strand
AGCTCGGCGAATAACCGCACCTTTCACATCGTAAAACCCGATCGGCACGGCAAAAGGCAATAATCGTCCGGCAACATCTGCCACTGTAATATCACCTGGATTGAGTGAAGTACGAACGCCACCTGCATTATGAATTGCAAATTGAACGTTGTGCCCGCGTTTATTTAAGCTATGAAGGAAAGAGCGAGCGACCGCACCGGCAAGTTCACTTCCGCCCAACTCATCCGGAATACGGACATGACGCTTTTTGCTTTCCACATGAGCGATCACCTGCGATTGCAAGGCACGCACACGAGGTATGTATTTATCGCTCAAAATAGCTTGAGTTTCTGGGTGTTTCTTACAGACCACAACATTTGGTTGGCCGTGAATAAAATCACAAGCGGTTTCAAATACGCCTTGGTCCAATTGTTGATTCAATGTTGAATCCCAGAAAATACGGCGTCCTAACAGTAATTCATTTTGACCATTCAACATGGTTGCTTGGCCATTCTCGTCAAACTCAAGCACACAATGGC
>NZ_JAWOWM010000904.1:0-518 GCF_033340475.1 Vibrio sp. 1078-1 | reverse complement strand
GATTGGAATGAAGCTGAGTCGCAACGGATTCATGCATTGATGGCTGAATCCGTTGCTTGAAATTAAGCGTTTTGGTTGCGACTGATGGAGTAAAGGTAAGCCCAGTAAATTAGCGCGATACCAAAGGCTAAAATTGCAGGAAATACCAGAGCGTACAAGCCATAAGCCATAAATAAGGCAGCGCCGACGCTCCCGCCTAGTAAAAAACCAAAGAAGATGAATAGAAACAACTTAGCTTTACGGCGGTCAAATTGACGTCCTCGTAAGCTCTCACCAATCATAATGCCAAGGTCGGTAATGATCCCCGTCATGTGTGTCGTTCGGACAACTGCGCCACTAAAAGTGGTGATCATCGCATTCTGCAAACCACATGCTGCTGACGCTAAGTATTGGCCGTAGGAGTCGCCCTCGACCAAGAAGCCTAAACTTAACAGTAACAAACTCCCTTCAATACAAAGTGCCACACCATAGCGTCGGCCAAGCTTTAAAGCGCTACTCTCAATAAAGAAGCCGCTAAA
>NZ_JAWOWM010000903.1:0-518 GCF_033340475.1 Vibrio sp. 1078-1 | reverse complement strand
GCTAACAAATTAAAACGCTCTGCAGACAAATCTGTGGCAAGTTCATTAAGTTTGGATTCGCAATTAAGCTCGGACATACAGGTGTGCCAAAACGTCTCGATTTCTGCTTTCAATGCTCGACCTTTAGAACGGTGTAGTCGCTCTGCAAGATCTTGAATCTCTGTGGGCATGTTGTCTGATTTTGACTTGGACTTTTGAGTACTGCTTTGGCGCTGGGGTGGCGTCGAATCACTATCAACCAATGCGATTGATTTATCCTGCAACTCCGAAGAAAGCTGCGTTAATTGATCGCGCTCGTCGACATTGACTGAAAACCAAACTATGCCCGCCAAAACGGCGGACACAGTGATTAGTAAGCTAAGCTTCATGGCTTGATCACGGCGCTGACAGGGAAGTGATCCGACAGGTTGTAATGTTTCCACAACCCCTCTGCCGTTGAACGTGGAACATCAACGCGGTTGTCGTTAAACGATTTCACGCCATATTCGTTGCTCACCATGACGTAATCGAGGTATTCC
>NZ_JAWOWM010000902.1:0-519 GCF_033340475.1 Vibrio sp. 1078-1 | reverse complement strand
GCGTTTTATTGCGGTAGAACGTGACATCACTGATAGACGCGAGATGGAGAAGCGTTTGTCGTCTGCATTGGATAAATCGAAAAAAGCCACGCAAGTCAAGTCGGAATTTCTGGCGAACATGAGCCATGAGATTCGCACTCCAATGAACGCGATCATGGGGATCAGCGAGATATTGCTTGAGAACGAAAACCGCCGAGAGCCAAGGGAGTTATTGCTCCTGCTGCACAAATCTGCCAATAACCTTGTGACCATCATTAACGACATCCTCGATTACAGCAAAGTCGAAGCAGGCAAGTTGACGCTTGTTGAAGAGGAGTTTGATTTGCGCTCGTTAATAGAGAGTTGCACGGCATTGTGTGCGTATCAAGCGGATAAAAAGAACCTTAAGTTATTGGTTGATATGCCATTAGCCATGAATACGGTCGTGGTCGGTGATAAAGGTCGGATTAATCAAATCTTACTTAACTTGATCGGCAATGCAGTGAAATTCACGGATGAAGGTCATGTGCAGCTGAAAGT
>NZ_JAWOWM010000901.1:0-519 GCF_033340475.1 Vibrio sp. 1078-1 | reverse complement strand
CAGCATGTAAGTCACAGGGGTACTGGTCAAAATATCTTTGGCCATCGCCAATGATGACAATGTACTCATCGCCATCAATCCTAAACCTAAAGTAAGAGTTTTCATTTTCATGTCGAGATACTTAAGTTGGGTAGGTAAAAGCGTTATCACGCCTTACGAATAATTCGATAAACCGTTGCAGTTAAGAAGAAAGCAGCGGAAACAATGATGATCGACGCGCCCGATGGCACCGGTAAGTCGAGCTCCATTGGCAATATGGTGCCAACCAAGCAAGCAACCGTCGCAAGCAGAGAAGAAAGCAATACAAAGCTTCCCATTCGCTTGGTGAGCAACCGAGCTGTCGCACCAGGGATCAATAACAGCGCACCCACTAACACGGCACCAATGATCTTCACTGCGGCGATTGTCACTAAAGTGATCATCATGACGAATAGGTAGTCGTAAAAGCTGGTATTGAAGCCACGCACGCGAGCAATATCTGGGCTGATACACGTGAGCAAAATGCGATTAAATGTCGGA
>NZ_JAWOWM010000900.1:0-519 GCF_033340475.1 Vibrio sp. 1078-1 | reverse complement strand
GTTACGAGCATTTAGACCATGAACTTAAAGCCAGCGTCGAAGACGTTGATCGAGCGATTTTCGGCGAAGATTCGACGACACACGCATTGATTTGTTATGTGAACGAAGAACCGATAGGATTCGCCGTCTACTTTTTTAACTACTCAACATGGCTGGGAAGGAACGGACTCTACTTGGAAGATCTATATGTTTCTTCTGAGTACCGAAATGTTGGTGCAGGGAAAGCGTTGTTAAAGCATTTGGCGAATATTGCCGTTGATCGTGGTTGTGGCCGTTTTGAATGGGCTGTATTGGATTGGAACCAACCTGCCATCGATTTCTATCAGTCAATCGGTGCAGAGCCTCAAGATGAATGGAAGATCTATCGACTGGCGGGAGATGCATTGCAGCGCTTTGCTAAAGGATGATGTGAATGGGAGATTCGATGTATCCACACGACTATCAAGGGAATGGCTCGCAAGCGCGCTTTTCCGTCTCGGAAAGGGTCTCAATTGAGCCTCTTACCACCAAACATGCGAC
>NZ_JAWOWM010000899.1:0-519 GCF_033340475.1 Vibrio sp. 1078-1 | reverse complement strand
ATCCGCAATAATTCTCAGCTCTGCGGTAGCTTTTACAGCAGTAAAATGGCTAGGAGCAGCCTACTTGGTCTATTTAGGTGTCCAAGCGCTACTCTCCATGTGGCGTGGTGAGAGCAAACTCGTGGTCAACGAAAGCATTGGAAGCAACAAAAACGTATTTGCACAAGGTGTCATTGTTAGTGTTTTGAATCCGAAAGTAGCGCTATTCTTCCTTTCTTTCCTACCTCAATTTATCGACACTTCGACAGGCTCCGCATCAACACAACTATTAGTCCTTGGCTTGCTATTCAGTGCATTAGCGACAATGTGTAACGTCTTGTATGCTTCAGTCGGGAGTTGGGTATTTAGTCGTTCAAATTCTCAACGCTATTCGCGTGCGCTAGAAGGTGTATCGGGCGTTTTGCTTATTGGGCTAGCAGGTAAAGTCGCTATCAGTGATCGCTAACTTCGGCTGTGTGATTTTGGATGTTGCGAAAATCAAATTTGGTCATAACTGCTCAAGTTGGAATTTATACCGCA
>NZ_JAWOWM010000898.1:0-519 GCF_033340475.1 Vibrio sp. 1078-1 | reverse complement strand
ACATTTACACTCAGCAGTACACCGATCGTATGATTGGCGGTTTTGAAGTACCTGCAGCTTGGTTCCAGTCACTAAACCCATTCTTTATCATTACGCTTGCGCCTGTCCTTGCGGTTCTATGGGTGAAACTAGGTAAACGTGAACCAAACTCACCAGCGAAATTTGCTTTAGCCATGTTCTTCTTGGCACTAGGCTTCCTATGCATGGTTGGTGCAGTAATGGAGCAAGGTGGTGATACTAACGTGAAAACATCCATGCTATGGCTAGTTGGCGCGTTCTTCTTCCATACTTTGGGTGAACTGTGTCTATCCCCTATTGGCCTGTCTCTTGTAACCAAACTGGCTCCGCTACGTCTTGCATCGTTGATGATGGGTGCATGGTTTGGTTGTAACGCTATTGCGAACTATGTCGCTGGTTACGTGGGTTCTCATGTGGGTGAACTTGGTGCAATGGCTATCTTTAGTGGCATCGCAGTAACTGCATTGATCAGTGGTGTGATTCTAATGTTATTCTCGAACA
>NZ_JAWOWM010000897.1:0-519 GCF_033340475.1 Vibrio sp. 1078-1 | reverse complement strand
CTGATTTGATTTCAGCCCATGTATCTGGCTCAAAGTCTTCAAGTGATTCAAAGCACCATTGCTTTCGTTTTACACCAGGAGCCATATTTGCAGCCATCATAGCCGCTTCAATCAGTAACGTACCAGAACCACACATTGGATCGAGAAGTGGCTGATGACCGTCCCAACCACAACGCATAATGATCGCCGCTGCTAATGTTTCACGAAGTGGTGCACGGCCAGATTCCGGACGGTAGCCACGTTGATGAAGGCCACTGCCTACCATATCAACACCTAAGATAGCTTTATCTTTGTGAAGGCGAACATGAACGCGAATATCAGGACGTTCTTTGCTGATGTTTGGTCGAGGTAAGCCTTTCTTCTCAAAGCAATCAACGATGCCATCTTTTACTTTCATCGCGCCGTACTGACTGTTGCGGATCTCGCGGTTGGTACCGTTAAAGTCCACAACGAAACGCTTAGAACTGTGGAATTGATTCACCCAGTGAATTGACGAAGTCGATAGGTATAGATCCATGT
>NZ_JAWOWM010000896.1:0-519 GCF_033340475.1 Vibrio sp. 1078-1 | reverse complement strand
GTATTCTTGCGGTCTATTGCTTGCAGCTTATAAGGCAATTGTGTAAACAAAGCACAACTAATAAAAACAGTCGCAAAAAAGGAAAGGCATGTTTAAGAAATTAAAAGCATCGTTGGGTATTGGATCTGCAAAAGTGGATACTATTTTGGATGAAATGAGCGTGTTTCAAGGTGCGACGCTGAAGGGACATGTTCATATCAAAGGTGGGGATGTTGAACAGCAGATCGACGCTATCACCATTAAATTGAACACAGAAATGAAAGTTGAAGTGGACGATAGCGTAAGTTATCAAACCTTCACTATCGACCAGCTCAAGGCGGTTGACCCGTTTGTGATTCAACCGAATGAAGAAAAACAAGTGCCTTTCGAGCTAAAACTGCATGATGAAACACCTATCACTGCGGTTAGCGCATTGAAGAACCAGTGCAATGTTTGGGTCGAAACCACTCTGGATATTGATTTTGCCATCGACCCACGAGATCGCGATTACATTGAAGTGAAACCACTACCAGTGGCATC
>NZ_JAWOWM010000895.1:0-519 GCF_033340475.1 Vibrio sp. 1078-1 | reverse complement strand
CCGTTAACAATCTGTTGATTCGTAAGTTGCCAAAAAACCAATCAGTGATGCAAACCTTGCTGATGACCAACTTGGCCGGTATTCCGGTTGCGTTGCTGTTGGTGCTTATTGAGGATCAACCTTGGCAATGGGACGCGTTCCCTGTCGCGGCAGGGTCAAGTTTGTTCATTATGATCTATGCGGCGACTTGTGTGCTGGCGTACCGTTCTATCGATAGCAACAAAATCGCGAGTGCAGAATACAGCGGTTTGATTGGTGCGGTTGTCGTTGGCTTTATTTGGTTTGGTGAAATACCAGATATTTTCATGGCCATCGGTACGGTGATGATCGTGGTGCCACTGATCTGGCTATCGAAACGCGAGCGTCGCAAGCAGAAAGAACATGCTCAGCCTCAGGCTCAAAAGGAGCACGAACAGCGAGTACATATCGTTTCGTAAGACCTAAAAACTATACGATGAATGCAAAAAAGCCCTTTCGTCTATCAGACCAAAGGGCTTGTCTTTATCACTCAATTCAAGC
>NZ_JAWOWM010000894.1:0-520 GCF_033340475.1 Vibrio sp. 1078-1 | reverse complement strand
CGTTAACGCACCCATAGAAATGGCCATAGTACGGTTGACTGTGGCTTCTTTAATGGCGTCAGACAAGCTCATGCCATTTGCGCGTTCGAGCTCAATTTGATCCATTAGTACGATGCCATTTTTGATGATCATCCCGGTCAGTGTGATAGCTCCGATCAGCGCCATAAAGCCAAATGGTTTATCGAATCCAAGCAGAGCAAACACAGCCCCTGATGCTACCAGTGGTAGCGTTGCGAGGATGATGATTGGTTGCTTAAAGCCGTTGAACATCGCGACTAAAATGATCACCATGATCAGCATTGCTTTTGGTTGCTGCTTCATGATGTCGGTGACCGCTTTGTCTTCATCGTAATATTCGCCGCCCCATTCCATGCTGTAACCCGCCGGAAGTTGGATAGCTTCAACCTGATCTTTAATGGCATTTCTTACATTCGCTGGTGTGGAGTCTCGGCTCACACCCGCTTGAACCGTGATGGTTTTCACGCGGTCGCGTCGCCAAATCATGCTCTCTTCGGTGACC
>NZ_JAWOWM010000893.1:0-520 GCF_033340475.1 Vibrio sp. 1078-1 | reverse complement strand
TTTGGCGATATTTTTTTGACGCATGGCGTGCCAAAAACCACGCATCGTTATGATCCGTATACCATTTATAGAGAACTTAGTACGCATTTCATTGATAATGTTCTTCGGGTAAGGGTACACTGTACGAAAGTTCTCTAACACCACGTCACAATGGAACATCTATCATTTTTTTGGCTACCAAATAACAAAGATAAGCTTATAAAAGCGCTTGAATCTGAATTCGCCCAATTGGTCGAACAATCCATATCTACGGGTAAAATTTCGTTACCACCCATCCCCGATGTAGTCATCAAAATTCAAAAACTTTGTATAGAAGAAAACACCACGGTTTCTGATGTCGCAAATTGCCTTTTAGAAGATCCAGGGTTAGCTGCTATTGTGATTCGCGTAGCCAACTCGGTGATTTTTAACCGAAGAAACATTACTTGTAGTGATTTAACTACCGCCGTCTCTCGTTTAGGCATCTTCCGCGTCCGAGACATCGTGACCGCACAAGCTATCGAGCAATTGAAACACGCGG
>NZ_JAWOWM010000892.1:0-520 GCF_033340475.1 Vibrio sp. 1078-1 | reverse complement strand
GAAAAATTACTGACTAACTCTGGCCAAACTGAACAGCTTATTGAATTTTATAAAGCGAACTTAGTCGAAGTTCCGAGTTATAAAATAAAACTGATCAATTTATATTTGGATAATAAAGACCAAAAATCTGCTGAGTTATACATAAACACTCTAGAGAAAAAGGATCTTAAAGACCCAGATATTATTTATATCTTAGCTAAGCTCGAATATTTAAAATCCAATTACGATGCGAGTGAACGTTACTTAGAAGAGTATTTAGAGAATGGCGGTCCAGAGGGGGATTACTACCTTCTAAAAGGCAAAATACTTGCGCGTAAAAAAGACTATGATGGTGCAATTTCTCACTTTAATGACAGTAAGAAGAATGGCGCATCAGACCGTGAGGCAAACAACAATATTGCAGTAGTGATGATGTTGCAAGGCAGACCAGAGCCCGCGATGGAGCTGCTCTATGGCTTGTTTGCTGCCAATCCAAATGATGAAAAGGTACGTTCAAATCTCCTTTTGGCGTCGACTCGGT
>NZ_JAWOWM010000891.1:0-520 GCF_033340475.1 Vibrio sp. 1078-1 | reverse complement strand
GATGAAAGAGCTCAATGCCTCTCTGCTTCTGCGTCCATTCAATTTTGAAACACTGGCAACATACGTATATAACTTTGCCTCGGATGAGCATTTAGAATTGGCAGCTCTGCCTGCTGTATTGTTGGTTCTTGTTGGGTTGATCCCGCTTGTTGTTGTTAACCGTTCACTGGAGCAAAATCACTGATGAGCTGCGCACTATCAATTAAAAACCTAACTTGCCAATATGATGCTCAAACCGTTTTAGAGTCTTTGTCGCTTGAAGTGGAACAGGGGCAAATCGTTTGTCTTCTAGGGGCGAGTGGTTGTGGAAAAACGACATTGTTGAAAGCGATTGCTGGTTTGCTGCCTCTTACTTCTGGTCAAATGAGCTTAAATTGTCAGACGATTGATGATGGTGAAAATTGGTTGCCGCCAGAAGAGCGCAATATCGGAATGATCTTCCAAGATTATGCACTATTTCCTCATCTGACAGTTGCGCAAAATATAGCCTTTGGCTTGAAGCATCAATCTGCACAAGAAA
>NZ_JAWOWM010000890.1:0-520 GCF_033340475.1 Vibrio sp. 1078-1 | reverse complement strand
CGCGGCCTCTCTAACGTTACGGCTGAATACGAATTGCGTGAAGACGGTGGAGTCACGGTTATCAACCGTGGTTATTCGCAAGAAGATAAAAAGTGGACACAAGCCGAAGGCAAAGCGTATTTCGTTGGAGATGAAAACATCGGCCATCTTAAAGTTTCATTTTTTGGCCCGTTCTATTCTTCGTACATTGTGTTCGAGCTAGGAGAAAACTATGAGTACGCCTTTATTTCAGGTTTTAACCATGATTACTTGTGGCTACTTTCTCGGAAACCAAATGTCGATAAGGCGACGGTGGAGCGATTTAAGCGAGTCGCCAAAGAGAAAGGCTTTGTGCTAGATGAGTTGATCCTGGTCGATCAAAAACAGTAAATTGTCCAACTGCTGACCTTACAGTAAGGTTCGATGCTTCATAAAGCTCAGTGGTGTTTGTCCCGTTTGTTTTTTAAAGAACGCAATGAATGCACTGTCTGATGAAAACTCTAAGCAATGGGCAACATCACTGACTTGCCTCTCCTCACAC
>NZ_JAWOWM010000889.1:0-520 GCF_033340475.1 Vibrio sp. 1078-1 | reverse complement strand
TAATGAAGGAAAGCGAACCGCCGAACAGATCTACACCACCGCAACCAGCTTTCCATGATGGAGGGGCAAAGCTCACCAGGTTCTCGTCGAAGATTCGTGTCTTTGCAGTGAACCGGCCACCAGCTAAAACGCCACGTCGTTGGCTTTCATAAACCCCAGGTGGTGTTGTGTTGCTCATTTCATTGAAGAGTTTGTCCATCTGTGATTGGAGGCCGTTAGCGGCTATCGCCCCTGTCGGTGCCATGACGAGACTGGCCGCCACACTCAGGGCAAGCAGGCTCCTTTTTAATGTCTTGTGCGTGACCATCTTAGTTCTCCTGTAATTTGTCCCGGATGTACTTCATGAGTTGTTCCGGTGGCACAAAGTTGTCTTTATCACCGCTCGCTTGAGATAGCTGTTTGAGGTCAGAGCCCAGCTCTGGTGAGGCCAAGCGTTCGGCTATGTTGTTTTCCAGGTTGAGTACCGGACGTGTACGGTTAAACTCTTCGTCTGTGACCCAACCATTGCGTTTTGCTGCGA
>NZ_JAWOWM010000888.1:0-521 GCF_033340475.1 Vibrio sp. 1078-1 | reverse complement strand
CGCTTTACCGTCAACACGGTTTTTACTTTAACGCTCAGCGTAGTATTGCGTTGGATCCAAACTCACCACCAATTGGTGACAAGTTACGAGCAAATCCACCAAGCGAAATTGCAGGCAAGAAAGTATCGGTAACTGAGGACTTGAAAACTTCCGTTCGTACATTTGAGGATGGTTCAGAAGAGACGATTGATTTACCAGCAAGTGATGTGCTGATTTATCATCTCGAAGACAAATCCCGCGTAATCGTTCGTCCTTCTGGTACTGAGCCTAAGTTGAAATGTTACTACGAAGTCATCAGTGACTTCCCTGCTGACATGAGCTACGAGCAAGCGCAACAAGCTGCCGAAGCCAAAATGAACGCGCTGATCGACGCACACCAAAAAAGCTTGTAACTCTCTCAAAAATTTGTCATGAAAAGCTCATGACTACATACTAAAAGAGGCGCTGTTCGCGCCTCTTTTTCTGGATTTCTAACAAGCTAAACATCAGTAGCGACTAATCTGCGATTTCTTTTTGGAGGA
>NZ_JAWOWM010000887.1:0-521 GCF_033340475.1 Vibrio sp. 1078-1 | reverse complement strand
CAGTATCACCATGAGTTATCAGCAGTTGGGCGAGGGGCAACGATACCTGATACCCGCGCACTTTGCGCAGGGCGTGTCTGTGTCTGCCACTGCGCAGGCTATTGTCGTTCATCGCTCCACCCTTTATCGAGAGCGACGTCGTAATGCCCACCAGGAGGGTTACCTGCCTATCTGGCGCATCAGCAAGCGCACCTTCATCTAGGACGAGCGCTCGGTTGATGAACGCCCGCCATCGTCGATAGCCGGGAGCAGTTTGGCAATTGGGAGGCAGATACCGTACTCAGCAAAAAAGCTCGGGCGTGCTAGTGACGCTCGCGGAACATAAGAGCCGTCTATCTAACTTGTGCCACTGTCGACCTATGTGATTCACCCAAGGGCTGTAGTCTGGCTGGAATACCAAGCATGACTCATAATGGCCCCGAAAAACGACTCCATATGAGCACCAACATTTTATGTCAGAGACTTGTTCACCTTCTTAGCTCCTGAGGTATCGGCCAATTTTTCTTAAAATCCATAAACTC
>NZ_JAWOWM010000886.1:0-521 GCF_033340475.1 Vibrio sp. 1078-1 | reverse complement strand
CCTACGACAGGGTTACGTTTCTTTACTGTTTATGGTCCATGGGGCCGTCCAGATATGGCACTGCTCAAGTTCACTCATAAAATTGTCAACGGAGAAACCATCGATATTTATAACAACGGTGATATGCGCCGTGATTTCACTTATATCGATGACATCGTAGAGGGTATTATCCGTATCCAAAATGTTCTACCTGAAAAGAATGCTGATTGGACTGCAGAAAACGGGTCATCCGCAACCAGTTCTGCACCATACCGTGTGTATAACATTGGAAATGGTCAACCGGTGAAACTGATGGATTACATTCACGCACTGGAAGAGTCGTTAGGTATAGAAGCGAAGAAAAACTTTATGCCTATGCAGCCTGGTGATGTATATCAGACTTTTTCAGATACAAAAGCATTGTATGAAGCTACTGGGTATAAGCCTGAAGTTGATGTGCGAGAAGGTGTTGATGCATTTGTAACTTGGTACAAAGAGTTTTATTAAAGCGTAGCCATAGAACTATATAATGTTTATTTTAA
>NZ_JAWOWM010000885.1:0-521 GCF_033340475.1 Vibrio sp. 1078-1 | reverse complement strand
GCGATCTTCCATTCATCTTCGATGAACACAGCCCATTGTGTATTTGATGCTTTCGTTTTAGATGATGCTTTGTTGGACGTAAAATCTTCCAACTCGGCATGCGTCGCATCGACACCAGTTGTCAGTGTATGCGCGCCCAGCCCTTTAACTACGCTGGATTTAAACGTGGTATTTACAATAGTCATTTCGCGAGATTTGTTTTCACTCTCCTCGCGCTGCAAGTAGGTATCAGAGTTACCCAATAACTCCCACTCCCCGGTGTGACTAAGCGTAACGTAGTTGCGACGGTATTCATTCAATGAATCTTCACAGCCTCTACGACAGCCCGTCGTAGGTACAGAAAGACCAACATTACCGCGACGACTTTGTGCCGATGTACCACCCTCTAACTGCACAGAGTGACGATCATTGATTTGATAGATCAGTTTTGAAGAGATGCTCTGCATATCTTTGTCTTCATAACCATAATCAATGTCATCTTCTTCCCTTGCGGTGTATTGACCATAAACCTGTAGCAACAA
>NZ_JAWOWM010000884.1:0-521 GCF_033340475.1 Vibrio sp. 1078-1 | reverse complement strand
TGCGTAAACGTCGTCCGACGATGCAAGCGTTAGCGAGCCCGTGTGAAATCAGCCAGTTGGCGATGTTCATCAACTTCGAAAATGACCCTACGTCAGAGCTGTCCGGGCGTTCACTGAAGGTGGATGTGAAAAATACCGATATCTTCAGTTTTGGTCCGGAACATAAAAACTTAGTCGGCAGTGTCGATTTGGTTTACCGCAACTCCTGGCATGAAGTGCGTACACTGCATTTCAAAGGCGAAACGGCGATGTTGGATGCGCTAAAAACCATTTTGGGCAAAATGCACCAAGATGCGTTGCCACCAGAATCGGTCGACGTGTTCTGCTACGCGAAAAACATGCGTGGAGTGATGCGTAATATGGTGTATCAGCTTCTTGCGGAATGCATCGACTTGCGTTTGAAGCCGGTGGAGCAAGAAAAACGCCGCCGCTTTAAAGCGATGCGTCTTGGTAACCAAACCTACGGATTGTTCTTTGAACGCCGCGGAGTGTCGGTGCAGAAGTTAGAAAACTCCATCGAT
>NZ_JAWOWM010000883.1:0-521 GCF_033340475.1 Vibrio sp. 1078-1 | reverse complement strand
AAATTTCCTGGACAACGCAAATCGAAGCACTATTTTCCTGTTCATGCTCGTGATCCTTTGGTGAGCCAAGCACAAGAAAGCAAGAAGATGACGCGCACTCACATCATCGGTATTGACCAAACTTTGGTGGATATCGAGGCAAAAGTAACGTCAGATGTGATTGAAAAGTACGGTTTGAGTAAAGGTCACTCGCTGGTTATTGATGATGTAAAAGCAGAAGAGCTATACCAGCAACTAAAAGAAGAGAATCTGATCACTAACGAATACGCTGGTGGTACGATTGGCAATACACTTCATAACTACTCGGTTCTTGCAGACGATCGTTCTACGCTGCTTGGTGTGATGAGCCAGGATATCAAAATCGGCAGCTACGGCTATCGTTACCTTTGTAATACATCGAGCCGCATGGATCTGAATTACCTGCAAGGTGTTGATGGTGCTATCGGTCGTTGTTTTGCTTTGATTACTGAAGACGGTGAACGTACTTTTGCGATCAGCGAAGGTCAAATGAACCAGCTTCA
>NZ_JAWOWM010000882.1:0-522 GCF_033340475.1 Vibrio sp. 1078-1 | reverse complement strand
CCTAGACGAAGAAATGTTAAGGCTGACGTTGGATGCGAAAGGCAACGTCACATCGGCAAACCAAAAGTTTTTGCAGCAACTTGCACTGGCAGATAAGGCCATCTTGGCGAAGCATATTTCTGACCTTGTACCATCAAACGTGAGAAATACTGACCACTTTTACCGCATGAAACAGTCGGTTCAAGCAAAAGCATTCTGGAATGGCGCGTTTCAAATCACCAAGGGGGATGGTGAAGAGGCGTGGTTAAGAGTGGTTATTCAGCCTGTGCGAAATACAAGTGACCAGGTTGAGAGCTTTTTTGTGTTTGCCTCTGAACTGACTCGAACGATCACGACATCGCGCGAGTACGAAGACATGCTGAATGCGCTGAGCCGCTCGATGGCAGTCATTGAATTTACGTTAGACGGTACAGTGCTTAAAGCAAATGATAACTTCCTCAGCACGATGGGTTACAAACATGAACAAATCGTGGGTAAGCATCACCGAATTTTCTGTTTGCCTGAAGAGGCAAACTCTTCGGC
>NZ_JAWOWM010000881.1:0-522 GCF_033340475.1 Vibrio sp. 1078-1 | reverse complement strand
CAGTGCTTTACGTTGTACCGAACATGAACCCAGATGGTGGTATTCGTGGTCACCTACGCACGAATGCGGTTGGTGTAAACCTAAACCGTGAATGGCAAACGCCTTCAATGGAGAAAAGCCCAGAGGTGTTCCTTGTTCGTGAACGCATGCTCGAAACGGGCGTGGATATGTTCTTAGATGTTCATGGTGATGAAGCGATCCCATACAACTTTGTTGCAGGCTCTGAAGGCATCCCATCGTACGATGAAAACTTAGCGGCGCTGGAAGATGCATTCAAACAAGCACTGTTGACAATTACGCCAGAGTTCCAAGATGAAATTGGCTACGACAAAGACGAACCAGGCAAGGCAAACCTGACGGTTGGTTCAAATTGGGTTGCCGAGCAATTTAAGTGCTTATCGTACACAATTGAGATGCCATTCAAAGACAATAACAACCCCCCCGATCCGTTGTACGGTTGGTCTCCTGAGCGCAGCGTGATGTTTGGGCAAGATGTGCTTGCAGCAACACTTGCGGTGACTG
>NZ_JAWOWM010000880.1:0-522 GCF_033340475.1 Vibrio sp. 1078-1 | reverse complement strand
AAGAAGTAGTCAAACAGCGCGTTATCATCTTGTCTGATTGAGTCCGCAATCATTTGCACTGGATGAGGGTTCACGAGTGCAAACGCCAACATGCGAACCATAAACAGGTAAATCTTGCGATTTGATGGGGTGTTCTCAGGCATTTCGTTGATTAGGCCTGCCATATAATTTTGCAGGAACTCATCCATCGCGTCACTCACTGCTTGCCAGATTTTCTCTTTGCTGCCGAAGTGATGACGAATCAAACTATGTGATACACCCGCCTTTTCGCTGATGTTTCTTAGCGAGACTCGCTCGTAACCCAGCTCACAAAACATATCTGCAGCGACCTTAAGGATCAGACACTTAGTTTGTTCTGCGGCTTCAGCGCTACGTCGGCCTTGCTTTCTTACATTCATAGTTCGATTTTTCCCGAATATTAATCAACGTGCCTACTTTTACCAGAAACCGAACGCTTTGACTAATTAATTTGCTATCCATGTGGAAAATATGTTGATCAATATTCATTTCTGCCTATACTGC
>NZ_JAWOWM010000879.1:0-522 GCF_033340475.1 Vibrio sp. 1078-1 | reverse complement strand
TCGTACTCGGGTAGGTGTTGCTGTAGCAGCGCACGTAAGGTGCTAATGCGGTTAGTGAGCACATTCTTGGAGATGAATTTGCTCTGCCAAATGGTTTCGATAATGGTGTCGGCAGAGAGCGGATGCCCCACGCTTGTTAGCAGCAGTTCTAATAACTCAATGGTACGAGGTTCGAGATCAATCGCGATAGTGTCTTGATGAAGAGTCTGAGTTTTCGGATTGTAGACCAACTCGCCAATCGCAATACAACTGTGAGTTTGTTTGGCTTGTTGTAGAAAGTCGCGCATACCGTACCGAGTTATTTGGAAATCGCGAAATATTATATAGTTATTGAAGCGCGAAATCTTATAAATCGCGCGTCAATTATCATCAAAAGTTTATGAACCGTAGGTAACGGAATATCGGTGTGGTTTGTGATTCATCGCCAATACGACATTCAGTGCAAAGGCACCCAAAATCGAAAGGCCAATCACCTCTGGAGTGACAAAGAAGAACGAAGCAAACAGGATACATGCATCGATT
>NZ_JAWOWM010000878.1:0-522 GCF_033340475.1 Vibrio sp. 1078-1 | reverse complement strand
GCAATAGCTTGATCGCTTGGATGCCTGCTAACGAAGCAGTTTCACCGGCAGACGCTCAGGCCAAATTTCTTTCACATGTGAAAGTTTCCATTGAGTCAGCGCTGACTGATTTGGGTGCCAATTTCACGCTTCTGTATGACAAAGACGGTCGCCTAACCTATCAGTTCTACAAGAATGAATGGGGTTGCCCGACGTGGGTGAACGGACAAAGTAAGGTAGCTGACATGTGTTCCGTTAAGGTGAAAATCGTGGAGCCTCGCCTAGGGTCAGCTCCTAATTTTGTCTCTGGCGTTCAAGGTACAGCGTATGCCTTCACATCAGGCCATGAGACCGCATACAACTTTGTGAATGTCGGTAATGGGGCAGCAAGCCATGCTCCTCAGCAAGCGATCTACGCAGCTATTAGCAAACAGCTACCAGCTTGGGCCTACCTCTACCTTGCTCCAAAATCGGTTGAGCTGGATAATGGCGAAAAAGTTGCTTTCCCTTACCTTCTTGATCAGGGAAAAGCAGAGTTATTTG
>NZ_JAWOWM010000877.1:0-522 GCF_033340475.1 Vibrio sp. 1078-1 | reverse complement strand
ATGTCCTTTAGACAAATATGTCGGGCAAAGTGCTTCTCTTACGGTCTGCGACTCAATAATGTAATTTTCAAAGTTTGTTAGTGCGGTGTTAGCACACCTTTGTGTAGCAACCTCTTTCGCCAAAGCGAAGTTGGTATTATTTGGTCTGTCCAAGGTGTAGAGCAACGCATTTGCGACGTTTTCATCCGCACAGTAGTTCTCAGCTTGCTGCACTGCTGCTGCAAAAAAAGGAACCGACAGTGACTTCGAGACATTCTGGAAAACTTTGGCTCCTTCTTCGTAACTCACCTCAGCGCTTGGGGCCAAGGTATTAAGAAGCTGACCATAATTTTCCACACATCCCTCTATCGCATATTGAATACATGGTTGTGCTGCAGGCACCAGCTCTTTCGAGAACTGCTGAGTAAAACTCTTAGATTGAGAGAGAAATGGGTAAGATAGGATTAACTGCTGACCCAGACCAATCGCATCATCTTTTGCTCCAGATGCGACATAGTGTTCAAACGCTCCCAACGCCGCATT
>NZ_JAWOWM010000876.1:0-523 GCF_033340475.1 Vibrio sp. 1078-1 | reverse complement strand
AACGAAGACGTGGGCGCAATGTCCGCTTGGTATGTGATGTCTGCATTAGGCTTCTACCAAGTGAACGCAGCAGAACCTATTTACACTGTGGGTCGTCCGCTATTCGACAAAGCGGTGATTCCGGTGAAAGGCGGCACGTTCACCATAACCACAGAGAACAACGCCGATGACAACATGTACATCAAGTCTGTCACCATCAATGGCAAAGCTTTGGATAACGGTTTCTTCTTCGACCATTCCGAGTTCAAACCGGGTGGTGAGTTGCACTTCGTGATGACGGGCGATCAATCTGAAGCGATGAAAGCGCCTCAATAACCTTCACTTGAAATGTGTTCCTCAGGCCAAATCAGTCTGAGGAACATAAGCTCAAATCAATCCCTTCCACTAATGACAGTGTCATTTCTGCTGCCGAAACTTCTTTGCAACCCGACGAATTTTGTCCGCACCACAACGGCGTAAATTCATCTCGGTTTTGCTTTTCCATAAGCGCTCTTAACTGAGTCATTTCAATGGAAGCATATGG
>NZ_JAWOWM010000875.1:0-523 GCF_033340475.1 Vibrio sp. 1078-1 | reverse complement strand
ACGTCGACTGGACGAAAATGTTTTAAAAATAGAAGGTGCAGAACTTCAGTATGAGCTTGCTTGGAGCCGTTTTGATTTATTAATAAATAGTAAAGACGTCTACACCTTTTTTTCTCGCAATCACATTCAACAATATTTTTTGCAACTGTTTAATGAGTTTAAAGAGTTAGAACCACTGTTGGTGGAAGCCAAAACCGGCGACAGCCAAGCGGCAGCTCAGTTTTATCGCGCCACTCAAACGCTGTATTTAAACTTGGTGGAGTTTGTGAACCAGAACTTTCGCTTAACCAGCCAAGTGTACGAGACACAAAAAGATGAAAGCCAACGATTGATGAAAGCGCAATACATGCTGTTTGCCACTTTCGTCTTGTCGATTTTGTCGCTGACTTACTTCTTCTACAGAGAATCGCACTTCCATCGTAAGCTGGCGTTGAGTGACCCCCTTACTGGCCTTGGCAACCGTAATGCTCTGTTTGTCACGTTGAGAAATAACACTCGCAACCGAACGGCTTTTTCTTTGTGT
>NZ_JAWOWM010000874.1:0-523 GCF_033340475.1 Vibrio sp. 1078-1 | reverse complement strand
CGTATCGACTCTGAGTTTGATAGCGACTTTGATTCTGCTGCAGGTTTTGGCTTTCACTCACCGCTAAACAACTGGGCAGACCTTACAGGTGAAATGCTAATGCGTGTGGTTCAGCCAACAAGCTCAAGCAGCACAGATGTTGGTATGGAGCTTAACTTAGGTGTTCGCCAATGGCTTGGTCCTCAACTTGAAGTGGGTGGTAAAGTTGGTTACGTTTCAATCGACAACGATGACGATTGGACAGGTTCTGCTTACGCGCGCTTCCATTCAACAGAGCTTTTCTCTCTTGGTGCTGAAGCTCGCATCAACGATTTCTACGGTGATCAAATCATGTTCACTACACGCTTCAAGTTCTAATTGGCGTGAAAAAAGCAAAACCGAGGCAATTGCCTCGGTTTTTTTATTCATAAAATGACTAACTCAAATGAAGTGGTCAAAAACATCAACATCCCTTTTCTGCTTTTAACACTTACTTTTCTGACTCGCTAACTCCATTAGAAACGAGTCAATCATTGTGTGGTTC
>NZ_JAWOWM010000873.1:0-523 GCF_033340475.1 Vibrio sp. 1078-1 | reverse complement strand
AAGTAACCCAACAAGCCGTGTACTTGGCCCATAAATTTGTCTGCGACCACTGGGCCTGCTACTGAGCCTACGCTGTAGCTAAACAGCATGACTTGAGTTGCAGAGACAATAAAGCGTTCATCAAGTCCTTCACAGCCGAGGTTGATTGCCACTGGGTATAGAGCAAACGTGGCCATGCCCAATAGGAAAAGCGACGCCGCCAACATTGCGGTAGACGTAGAGACGAACGTCAAACCGATAGAGAAAATACCCAAAATACAGAAAAACGCCATTAAGACTGTTCGGCTCATGTATTTGTTTAATGTGGTCACCATAGGTTGAACCAACATGCCGCCAAGGATCACCAACGCCATAAGCGTACCAATGTCTTGGTGGGTAATTTTACGGTTCGCCAATTCAACAGGCATAAGACCGTAAATCGCACCCAAGGTTAAACCAGATACGACGCAACCGATGATCGCTGCATGATTGAGTTTTGCAATCTGTTTGAATGACAATGAAGTCGATTCATGGCTATTCGGTT
>NZ_JAWOWM010000872.1:0-523 GCF_033340475.1 Vibrio sp. 1078-1 | reverse complement strand
GAGTCTGCGGCGGACAAGTTTAAAGAAGTAAAAGAAGCGTACGAAGTTCTAACCGACTCTCAGAAAAAAGCGGCTTATGACCAATATGGCCATGCTGCTTTTGAACAAGGTGGCGGTGGTTTCGGCGGCGGCTTTGGTGGAGGCGGTGCTGACTTCGGCGACATCTTTGGTGATGTGTTTGGCGATATCTTCGGTGGCGGTCGCCGTGGTGGCGGTGGTCATCGTGCGCAACGTGGTGCCGACTTACGTTACAACATGGAGCTAACGCTAGAAGAAGCCGTTCGTGGTGTAACTAAAGAGATTGAAGTTCCGACACTGGTTCACTGTGACTCTTGTGACGGTAGCGGTGCGAAGAAAGGCTCATCAGCGGAAACATGTGGTACCTGTCATGGCCATGGCCAAGTGCAAATGCGTCAAGGTTTCTTCGCTGTTCAGCAAACCTGTCCTACCTGTCATGGTAAAGGTAAGATCATTAAAGCCCCTTGTAATGAGGGTCATGGTCAAGGTCGCAAGCAAAAAACGA
>NZ_JAWOWM010000871.1:0-523 GCF_033340475.1 Vibrio sp. 1078-1 | reverse complement strand
AGCAATGCCAAGAAGTCTTCTCCGCTTTCCTTGTTTTGATCCTTGGTCTTGGACTTGCGAGCGTGTTTGCTTCCCGCTTAATGCATGATGTTACCCAACCAATCACGCACATGAAAAACGTCGTTGATCGTATTCGTCGTGGTCACTTAGATGTGCGTATCGAAGGCAAAATGCACGGCGAGTTAGACCAACTGAAAAACGGTATCAACGCCATGGCGGTTTCGCTATCGGAATACCACGTCGAGATGCAGCACAGTATAGACCAAGCCACGTCAGACCTACGCGAAACCTTGGAACAGTTAGAAATTCAAAACGTTGAGCTCGATATTGCGAAGAAGCGCGCACAAGAAGCCGCACGTGTGAAGTCAGAATTTTTGGCCAATATGTCGCACGAATTACGTACGCCATTGAATGGCGTGATTGGCTTTACTCGTCAAATGCTCAAAACGCAGCTTTCTAATAGCCAAACCGACTACTTGCAAACCATTGAGAAGTCCGCAAACAACCTATTAAACATCATCAA
>NZ_JAWOWM010000870.1:0-524 GCF_033340475.1 Vibrio sp. 1078-1 | reverse complement strand
CACTTTGTCGCTCACAGACACGGATACTCGATAGTTGGCACCAAAGTTGTTAAGCAGATCTTTCAGCGAATCGTTATCGGCATAGTAACGAAACGGTTGTTCTGGCCAATTGAGCTCTGTCGCTTGTACAGAAAACATCGGAACGACACACAGTGCGCACAATGTCATTTTGGCGGCAATGCGCCCTATTTTTGGCATGAGAGTTCGCATTACGGTAACCACACATGATGACTGATGGTGTGATTAACACGCTCGTGTTCAAGCCATTCCATGTAGCGTTCACACACGTTGGCATGTTGCGCAAGAAGTTCTGCAAACTGCTCATTTGAAGTGTTTTCTATCATCGCTTTGCCTTGCAAAATCAATTGTTGATCAGCGTTTGCGGTGAGCACGCTTGGCGTATCTCGAAGCGTTTTTAGTGATAGCTGCATACAACGTTTTAATGCTTGTTCTTGTTGGTAATCGAGATGTTCATTGAATCGAAGTGGCAAGGCAGTTTCCCATAAGATCCATGATGAGTGCTG
>NZ_JAWOWM010000869.1:0-524 GCF_033340475.1 Vibrio sp. 1078-1 | reverse complement strand
TTTGATATTTTGAATATCTGCGAGGTCTAAATTACCTCGATGTTGACTATTAATTTGAATTGTCGACATAAAATAAACTCATTTCTAAACATGGTCGTTTTTAGCGGGATTAAATGAAAATCCCAGCAGGTAATTGTTCTGGAATTGCTGCTTCGTTATCGGTTTGTTCAATGAAGAGGTGCCACTGCTCAATTTTTTCTAGCAGTTGTTGGAATGTGTTTTGAACATAACTTTGAGGCTTATTAGCTAACGAAATAACCTTATAAACGGTCAGTCTGCGGCTGTCCGGCATTAAACCAACACCGAAACCACCTCGAAATGGTTCTAGCGCGTGTTCACCGATTGCAATTGCGATGGCTTCTGGCAGAGGTGTTGGCAACTCAACAGGGCTGGTCAACGACATGTGCAAATTGATGGTGGTTTCGTTCTTAAATATGGTTAAGAAAAGCGCTTCATCATGGTCATTTGTATTCGATGACAGTTCGCATTGAAATAATCCGTTTGCATCGAAGTTCGCGTCGTTA
>NZ_JAWOWM010000868.1:0-524 GCF_033340475.1 Vibrio sp. 1078-1 | reverse complement strand
CAAACAGGAAACGCAGCTGAAACGGGAAGCTCAACACCCACTGACGCATGGGTTGTTCAGGCAGTACTTCATCAACCAGCAAGGCGGCACTTTCGGCCATCCGCCGCGCCCCACAGCTCGGGCAGAAACCGCGACGCTTACAGCTGAAAGCGACCAGGTGCTCGGCGTGGCAAGACTCGCAGCGAACCCGTAGAAAGCCATGCTCCAGCCGCCCGCATTGGAGAAATTCTTCAAATTCCCGTTGCACATAGCCCGGCAATTCCTTTCCCTGCTCTGCCATAAGCGCAGCGAATGCCGGGTAATACTCGTCAACGATCTGATAGAGAAGGGTTTGCTCGGGTCGGTGGCTCTGGTAACGACCAGTATCCCGATCCCGGCTGGCCGTCCTGGCCGCCACATGAGGCATGTTCCGCGTCCTTGCAATACTGTGTTTACATACAGTCTATCGCTTAGCGGAAAGTTCTTTTACCCTCAGCCGAAATGCCTGCCGTTGCTAGACATTGCCAGCCAGTGCCCGTCACTCC
>NZ_JAWOWM010000867.1:0-525 GCF_033340475.1 Vibrio sp. 1078-1 | reverse complement strand
GTCGTGTCATCGGCTACTTCACGAGCTGGCGCGCAGGTGACGACCCACAATCGACTTACCTTGTTAAAGACATTCCTTGGGAACAGCTAACTCACATCAACTACGCGTTTGTGAGCATTGGTTCTGACGGTAAAGTGAACGTTGGCGATGTTAATGATCCAAACAACGCTGCAACTGGCAAAACATGGCCAGGTGTTGAAGTCGATCCTACGCTTGGTTTCAAAGGTCACTTTGGTGCACTAGCAACTTACAAGCAAAAACACGATGTTAAGACGCTAATCTCGATTGGTGGTTGGGCTGAAACTGGCGGTCACTTCGATGCAAATGGCGATCGTGTTGCTGATGGTGGCTTCTACACAATGACGACCAATGCTGATGGTTCTATCAACCATGCTGGCATTGAGAAGTTCGCAGCTTCTGCAGTTGAAATGATGCGTAAGTACAAGTTCGATGGTCTGGATATCGACTACGAATACCCAACATCAATGGCTGGTGCTGGTAACCCTTACGATAAAGACTTCATGG
>NZ_JAWOWM010000866.1:0-525 GCF_033340475.1 Vibrio sp. 1078-1 | reverse complement strand
GATGAGCGCGGCAGTGACTTCGCGCCAGAAGGCAGCCCTATCCCAAGCCGAGACTTGCCATTTTGTGTCCCAATCGCAACACAATGTACACATGCGGTCGGCGTTGCTTCTGCGTTGAAAATTCAAGGCAACCACGAAGCGGCACTGGTCATGTGTGGTGACGGTGGGACATCCAAAGGAGACTTTCTCGAATCCATCAACTGCGCAGGGACATGGAACATTCCGTTGGTTTTTGTGGTGAATAACAACCAGTGGGCGATTTCTGTACCACGCAGTTTGCAATGCGCGGCGGAGTTTCTTTCTGAAAAAGCAAAAGGTGCTGGCATTCCAGGGATTACCGTCGATGGCAACGATGTTGTTGCTATGTATGACGCCACCATGACCGCATTAGAGCGAGCACGAAAAGGCAAAGGGGCGACACTGATCGAAGCGGTAAGTTATCGCCTAAGTGACCACACCACCGCCGACGATGCGACGCGTTATCGTAATGCAGATGACGTGCAAACCGCATGGCAATTCGAGCCC
>NZ_JAWOWM010000865.1:0-525 GCF_033340475.1 Vibrio sp. 1078-1 | reverse complement strand
TTGATCCTGTCGCCATCAATGGCAATGACGGAATAATGGGCCGTTTTCAAGCGGCGTTTGAATTCGCTATCTTTAAAGACTCTGCGGTTAAGTAACCCAGTTAAATCGTCTTTTGTCACATTCGTCAGTGCCGTCGCCAGACGAAGTTTGCTCTCTTTGGATTCATGCGCTTTGTTGTAATACGCCAAGGTTGCCAAAAAGAAAATAACAAACAGAAAGCTGTAATCCACCATCACTTTACTGAACGGGTACATGTAGACAATCAAGTTGTTGTTGTCTGCCACGACAGATTGGGTGTACGCGAACGATGGCCACGGATAACCTGAAAAATAGATCACCATTTGCTTGTTGCCATTGGAGATCTGTACGTCGACGGCTTTACCTTCGTTATAAAGTGATGAAAGATAGAGCTGTTCTGAAAACTCGCCGACTAACTCACCTTGGAAATAAACCGGGCTCATGATGCTTATTGCCATGTCATCCGAGTAGGTGGTTTTAAACGGCAGAGAAAACAACACGCGATCA
>NZ_JAWOWM010000864.1:0-525 GCF_033340475.1 Vibrio sp. 1078-1 | reverse complement strand
CTTTTGCAACGTTTGGTGGTCGGCTGCGCTGGTCACGTAGTTCTCTTTAACGTGATCGAACGAGCAAGCTAGGAATCCGCCCGTACCGCAGGCGGGATCCATAATCTGCTCACCTAGTTTAGGGTCAAGACGATTGACGATAAAGCGAGTCACTGCGCGAGGGGTATAGAACTCACCCGCATTCCCCGCGCTTTGAAGGTCGCGTAGGATTTGCTCGTAGATGTCACCAAACAGGTGACGTTCTTTAGAGTCAGTAAAGTCGATTTCGTTGAGCTTGTTAATCACCTGACGCAGCAGTGTGCCATTTTTCATGTAGTTGAAGGCATCACTAAAGGCTTCTTTCACCACAAAACCACGCGGGTTGGTGTCTTTCGGTGCAGTAAGGTTTTTTAACGTCGGGAATAGGTCATCATTGATGAATTCCAGCAGCTCATCACCTGTAATGCCTTGGTTATCTGCCGCCCAGTTGCGCCATAGGTATTTCGCTGGGATGGGTTCGCGGTAATCGTCTAACTCGAACTCTAG
>NZ_JAWOWM010000863.1:0-525 GCF_033340475.1 Vibrio sp. 1078-1 | reverse complement strand
ACACTCCAAACGCCCAAACGCCCAAATAACTTGTCTATCTGCCCAAAATGGGCGCGTAAGCGTCCGATAGAAAGTAATTGTTAGTGAGATATTGACTACACGGAATATGGCTATATCATAGAATCATAAAATGATACTGTAAAAGTGATATGTATGCCAAAGCAAGCAAATCATCTCCGTTTGAAGAAACCTTGCGCCAACTGTCCATTCCGGAAGGAGGGCGCTATCGAGCTGGCCCCTGGGCGATTAGAAGGCATCATCAACGACATCGTTGAAAACGACATGACGACGTTTCATTGCCACAAGACCGTGCACTCAAAGTCAGGTGGTGAATGGGATGAAGAGGGTAACTATGCACCTTCGGGACAAGAGTCGATGTGTGCCGGTGCTGCGGCTTACTTGATGAAAATAGGCAGGCCGACAGTGGCTATGCGAATTGCCTTTGCGTTTGGTGATGCAAAGGTGTCCGACTGGGACGAAGCTCAAGAGCTGGTTGTCGAGCCTTTGGTACAAGGGGACCGAAAT
>NZ_JAWOWM010000862.1:0-526 GCF_033340475.1 Vibrio sp. 1078-1 | reverse complement strand
TGGTAAGGTTAAGCATCTTGGTCGCGTTACTCACACCTTAATGCGGCGTTATACGCTTTATGGAAAATGATACAAAAAGGACGTTATGAAGTTATCTGAGTTACAAAGTCATATAAAAGAATTCGATTATGCCCCAGAGCAATCTGAACACTATTTTTTAAAATTAATCGAAGAAGTTGGCGAATTATCTGAATCCATTCGCAAAGGTAAAAGTGGGCAACCAACGTTAGATGAACTTAAAGGTTCAATCGCAGAAGAGTTATATGACGTCTTGTATTATGTTTGTGCTTTAGCCAATATTCACGGTGTAAACCTTGAGAAAACGCATGAATTAAAAGAAGTTTTGAATAAGGTTAAGTACAACCGATAGGACGCGTATAACAAATTGTTCAAGAGGGATTCAGCACGCGTGGCATTTTTACTATGCGTTGGTGTTGCGTGCTTCACCCCTTAACAAGGCGTTAGCTGCTTAGAGGAAAAATGATGATCCAAGATAAAGCTACATCAAGTTCCAATTACATAAGAT
>NZ_JAWOWM010000861.1:0-526 GCF_033340475.1 Vibrio sp. 1078-1 | reverse complement strand
TTTGGCATTTAGGGCGCTCGATACTGAAGTACTTAGTCACCGACATTCTCCAAGTCATGGGAAATACGATCATCCATTTCCCGGTTCATGAGCCCGTGATTAAACAACTTCTCTTCGACATTTTTATTCGGGACTTCTATCAACATCGGCGAGTTACGTTCTTTAGAGCCCCCGCCACACAAATCTTCGGAAACCCCATGGTGAAATATTGCTTTGATGGGCTGTTAGACCTGGTGCTCTATCGCTTTCATCAAGTAGGAAATGAGTTTATGCAGTCTCGACAGGAGGTTCATTGATGATGAATACCAACACAACCAACAACACCGTCTTATTGTTCACCTTCAACAACATTCAAGGTCGCGGCTTGCAAACCGCTATTGAACAGAACCTAGAAAAACCCGTACTTTTAACCCAAGGCGCTGACGTCAATTTCCCTAGCACCCGCGATGAACACTATGTAGCGATAGTCGATAGCTCTCTCCCTGAATTGCCAGAGGTCAAACAAACACTCAGTGAGTTAGAGCAC
>NZ_JAWOWM010000860.1:0-526 GCF_033340475.1 Vibrio sp. 1078-1 | reverse complement strand
TACCACCGCCTCCACGCAGCGCCCAGAAAAGATCCTCGTTTTCTGTTTCACTGGCAAGCAATTGGTGTCCGTCGGCAGTAACAACGTTTGCAGAGACTAAGTTATCTATCGTCATACCGTATTTACGGCTCAACCAACCAAAACCACCACCTAAAGTAAGACCAGCAATACCAGTGGTAGAATTAATTCCGACCGGGGTCGCTAACCCGTGTTTTTGAGTGACTTCGTCTAAGTCGCCTAAGGTACAGCCCGGCTCAACAAACGCTCTCTTGGCATTTTCATCGACTCTGACTTGGGTAAGGAGCGACAGGTCGATCATGACCCCATTATCACAGACAGCGTTGCCCGCAATATTGTGTCCCCCACCTCGTACAGAAAGTAGCTGACCATTGTCTCGCGCAAAGTTAACCGCCATCACAACGTCATCTGTCGACTTACAGCGAGCAATCAAACTCGGCTTGCGATCAATCATGCCATTCCAGATTTGGCGCACTTCATCGTAATTAGAATCGGTAGGTAAAACGAC
>NZ_JAWOWM010000859.1:0-526 GCF_033340475.1 Vibrio sp. 1078-1 | reverse complement strand
TGCCCCAGAAATTGTTGTTAAATCCGCAAGCAGGGCAAGGAATAGTAATGATCTCGCTGGTGGAGTCGGGTTTTGGATCTCCTACTTCTGGCTGATACAAATCGTAGCTGTTACCCGCGTAATCGAGTACCAGACATTCATTTTTACCTTCCGATAAACGCAAACCTCGTCCAACAATTTGTTGATATAAGCTGACCGACTCAGTGGGGCGCAAGATGGCAATCAAATCCACATGAGGCGCGTCAAATCCGGTGGTTAACACAGAGACATTAACCAAGTATTTGATTTCGCGATTTTTGAAAGCTTGAATGATCGCATCGCGCTCTGGCGTTGGAGTGTCACCAATGACGATGGCGGTTTCGCCTTCTGGCAGCAGGCCGTGAATTTCTTGAGCATGTCGAACTGTTGCAGCAAAGATCATCACGCCTTTACGCTCTCTCGCGTATTGAATGATTTGTTCCACAATCTGAGGAGTGGCGCGTTTGGCTTTGTCGATAACCATGTCCATTTCCGCTTCTTTGTAGCG
>NZ_JAWOWM010000858.1:0-526 GCF_033340475.1 Vibrio sp. 1078-1 | reverse complement strand
TTATCGGTAATCACATTGCCCCAGAACTGGTACAGGTTGCTGCCTTTCTCGTTCGCCAGTTTTGTCCCCATCTCCAGACGGTATGGTTGCATTAAGTCGAGCGGTTTGAGCAGACCGTACAGACCAGATAGCATGCGTAAGTGTTTTTGCGCGTATTCGAAGTCCGCATCTGATAGTGTTTCAGCTTCCAAGCCCGTGTACACATCACCTTTAAACGCAAAAATGGCCTGACGCGAGTTTTCCGTTGTGAACGTTTCGCTCCACTCTTGGAATCGCCCGACGTTCAGATCCGCTATTTTGTCACTCACTTTCATTAAAGAGGCAACATCAGCAGGCGTCAGTTTGCGGCAAACGTCGATCAATTCTTTTGAATATTCAATTAACTCTGGTTGAGTAAATTTTTCTGTCGCTAACGGAGACTCGTAATCGAGGGTCTTCGCTGGAGAAACTACGATAAGCATGACTTTCACTTCCCTAATTTTGTTTTTTATTAGGGTACAAAAAAAGCCATGCATTGTCTGCATGG
>NZ_JAWOWM010000857.1:0-526 GCF_033340475.1 Vibrio sp. 1078-1 | reverse complement strand
TCAACTATCAACGAGACATAAGCAAGCAGCAATTGCTTGAGGTGACGGATGAACAGTGGCAAAAGCTGGGCTTCCCTAAGTCGAGTCGACAACAATGGATTACTCAATTGAGCGTTATCTTCCCAAATATCAAAAATGGCGATGAACTGACCTACGTCACTGATGGAGATAAGGGACAGATCATCTATCGCCAAGCAGGAACTAAAACGCAAAAAATGGTTGGCGAAATAACGGACGAACGTATGAATGATGCATTCCTGTCCATTTGGTTGTCACCAAAAACGGAATTTCCAAAGCTGCGTAAACAACTTATAGGACAAGTCAGACCGTGAACATCTTTAAAACATTATTGCGATACTTTGCTGCGTGCGTTGTTGTTACGTTGAGTGCTTGCTCGGCGGATATAGACAATTACCAAGCATCTACGCCGCCATTTAATTTATTTGAATATTTTGATGGCAATGTGAAGGCATGGGGAATGGTGCAAGATTATGCCGAGAAACAAACACGTCGCTTTGAGGTTGAT
>NZ_JAWOWM010000856.1:0-526 GCF_033340475.1 Vibrio sp. 1078-1 | reverse complement strand
CTTTCTATCCATTTCGCTAAACGTATACAGCCCGTGTTCGGTGGTCGTGAGATAGGACGGATTACGTTGAACTACAACATCGTCAAGCCGAGTCAGTTCACCCGTTTCAGTGTTCAGCGATAGACGCGCAATGCCCGTGCTCGTACTCGGTGGGTTGGTGTAAGTGCCAATATAAAAATGCACGTGACCAGTTGTTGTCATGGATGGCCTTATATGAGTGATTCGTATTATTCAACACCTTGCCTATTGTCATGGCAGACCGCAATCCATTTTACGAATCAGCCACTTAAAATGTGAAGCAATTGCTCATTTAAAACCGCAACGACATCGCCGTTTGCAGTTAAAGTGGTTTGGCGTTTTAAACAGTATGTCAGCCTTGAGCATGAAAGCCTCGACTTACGGTTACTTTCAAGTGTTATATTAAAGACGAAGAATGTATTTTATGTTCAAGATCTAAGTTTCATTAGCAAACGCTATAATAAGAAACAAAAATCGGGATAAAATAAATAATAATCATGTAACAGTT
>NZ_JAWOWM010000855.1:0-526 GCF_033340475.1 Vibrio sp. 1078-1 | reverse complement strand
TATGACACTAATATGTCATCCGTCACGCTACGGAGCGATTTTAAGTCAGAGTTTGAGCTGCGCCACTAATTCGCTAGTTATTGATAATTCGCACCATTTTAACGATTGTTCGCAGATAACGTTTTTCCTTTTCAGGCTACGTTATCTGCTTCAAACCATTAAAAGAAGGCCGCACCAATAGCCAATAACACGAACAAAACAGCGGTTACTTTACGGATCAAACCCAATGGCATCTTGTCTGCTGAAAGCTTACCAATCAACACCACTGGCACGTTGGCCAACAGCATACCAATGGTCGTGCCAAGTATGACCCAACTCAGCGCATCCGCGTATTGCGCGCCTAGAATGGAAGTCGCAATCTGAGTTTTATCACCGATTTCAGCAACAAAGAAGGCAATAAAGCTGGCAATGAATGGTCCACGATTCGAGAGCTCTTCGTCGTCATCCAGTTTGTCTGGGATCAGAACCCAAGCTGCCATGGCAACAAAACTGACCACCAGCACCCATTTTAAAACATCAGGAGATA
>NZ_JAWOWM010000854.1:0-526 GCF_033340475.1 Vibrio sp. 1078-1 | reverse complement strand
TGATGTTGATTTCTAGATCATCAACATTACCATCTTCGTCTTCACCCATGCCAGGAAGCGTGATTTTTAGATCGGCTTTAGTTGGATCAACACCCCAATCTTTACCTTTTCCTACTTCAGAGAAGAATGTCACACCGCCCATACGAGTGTCATCTGCACGAATACTAGTTAGACCCATGATCATCGCTTCACCAGAGCTCGCACCGATTTGGAATGCCGCTTCACCGAATGAGCCGTTCAATAGACGACGGCCACCGAATGATGTGGTTTCTGCGATACGGTTCAGTTCGTCAACCAACGCCATTGATTCTTCGTTGATTGCCTGACGCTCAGCTGGAGAGTTAGTACCGTTTGATGACTGGATAGCCAAGTCACGCATACGCTGCATCACTGACGTTGCTTCGTTCATCGCACCTTCAGCCGTTTGAGCGATAGAGATACCATCGTTCGCGTTACGCATTGCCACATCAAGACCACGAGACTGTGCCGTTAGACGGTTAGAGATCTGTAGACCTGCTGCATCGTC
>NZ_JAWOWM010000853.1:0-527 GCF_033340475.1 Vibrio sp. 1078-1 | reverse complement strand
AACGATTTTGTTCGTGAGTCATGATTTAGATGAAGCGCTTAAAATTGGTAACAACATTGCCATTATGGAGTCGGGTAAACTGATTCAGCATGGCAAACCAGAGCAAATCATACTGGCACCAGAAAATGATTATGTAGCGGACTTTGTTGCCCACACGAATCCTCTGAATGTGCTTAAAGGACGTTCTCTAATGAAGTCGAGTGATGCTCTGGTACGTGAAAAAGAGCGTGTGCTTATTTGTCCTGATAAAGAAATTTGGGTGACGCAAGAGTCGAAAGGGCTGAGTTTGTCGGACTCTGAACAGTCACTGATTCAGTGGGTAAGCGAATCATCGAACCTTGATGATGTCGAATCTAACTCTCTGGTTCAGGTTAGCCCGAACATCAGCATGCGCGAAGCGATAGAGCTTAAGCAGCGCAGTAACCAGCCTCTGTTGCTGGTGGAAGATGACAAGTTGGTTGGTGTGTTGAGTGATCACGAGTTGTATGACGCGCTGCTTGGTAATTTTAAATCCGAGCAAGTGGCTT
>NZ_JAWOWM010000852.1:0-527 GCF_033340475.1 Vibrio sp. 1078-1 | reverse complement strand
CCTCACTTTCACCATCGTAAATACGCGCGACATCTTTCAAATAAACGGGTTTGCCATTGAGCACCGCGATAACAAGATCGCCAACTTCTTCGGCGTTGGTCAGAAACCGTCCCGACTCCAATGTGTAATTTTGCCCGTTTACGCGAACGTTCTTGCCTTGGGTTTTGCTATTACTGAGCTGAATGGCCTGTTCTAGGTCATCGATGGTTACTTTGAAGTTTGCCATCGCAACGGAATCAAGCTCTATCTGGATTTTTCTCGGCTCACCGCCAATCACTTCCACCTTGTTGGTGGCATCCAATGATTTAATGCCTAACGTGGCTTGGTCTGCAATACGTCTCAACTGATGGCGATCGAGAATGTCTGGATCGGTGGAATAAATTGCGGCAACAACAATGGGTACATCATCGATTTCAACAGGCTTTACAAGCCAGTTAGTGACAGAAGGAGGAACTTTGTCTTGGTTGGAATAGAGTTTGTTGTAAAGCTTAACCAGAGCATCTTCGCGGTTTTCGCCGACATAGAAG
>NZ_JAWOWM010000851.1:0-527 GCF_033340475.1 Vibrio sp. 1078-1 | reverse complement strand
AGCTCGCTACCATTGACCAACCACAGGCGCTTCTCTTGAGCAAAGGCAATAGCTTCAGAAGTAAAATCTCCCGATGTTACGATGATCATTTTGCTAGCACGATTGTCGATCATCACACCATACATTTCTCTTAAGACTTGAACTCCGACTTTTCTAGCTTTCCAGTGCTTACATTGTACAAGACTCAACTCACCGTCTTTAGTTAACCAAAGATCAACCCCACCATCCGCCTGCTTTGAGAAAGATTGTTTAACGTCGTAGCCTTGCTGCTTAAAGTACTCGCCAATGTAGCTTTCAAATTCAATCCAACTGAGGGAATTAAGCGGAGTCGTGTTTTTGTGTGCTCTGATTTGAGATGTCGTCGCAAGATAATTATGCTTTCGCTGATACTGCTTAAAGAACGAAATTGGAGCTGGAATTAAAAACAAAAAAGCAAAATACGGTGCCATTTGCGGAAGATTCGGCCCAATGGCATTGAAGATGAAGTTATCACTGCGAGCCGCTAACCCTGGCAATAGGAAAGATAA
>NZ_JAWOWM010000850.1:0-527 GCF_033340475.1 Vibrio sp. 1078-1 | reverse complement strand
ATTTCTTCTCTGCTGCCAACTTTGCCAATTCAAACCAATCTTGGGGCTCTTCTGCCATTGCTTGTTCAATGACAGATTCTGCAACGCGCTTCTGGTTAAGCTCTTGGCGAATACGACGCTCACCATGACCTTTGTAAACGTGTTGACGCACTTGGCTTTTGGCGTAACGCAAGTCATCCAAATAATTGTGTTCTAAACAAAAGTTAATCGCAGCTTCAATATCAGCCTCTTCATAGCCTTTCATCGCAAGCTTTTGATGGAGCTCATATAAGCCATGATCTCGACGACTAAGTAACTGAATCGCGGCTTCTTTGCTAGATAGCGTCGGTGCTTGTCGCTTTTGGTACATAGTGATCCTAAAGGTAATTTGGCTGTACAGGCTTTTCGTTTGCCTTAAATTTCTTCGATTTTGATTTCGACAAATACAACAAAGCCCTGCAACGCAGGGCTTTATTTTTAGTCTATCAGAAGATTAAAACTCTTCTTCTTGCTCAGGCTTCTCACCGGCAGCAGGTGCTTCTGGTTGA
>NZ_JAWOWM010000849.1:0-527 GCF_033340475.1 Vibrio sp. 1078-1 | reverse complement strand
TTGCATCACGTTTGAGCTAACTGAAAGCGCGGTGATGAGTGACAGCGAACATACGCTGCAAATGCTGAATGCGATTAAAAAGCTTGGCTTTGCTTTGTCGATCGACGACTTTGGCACTGGGTATTCGTCACTGTCGTATTTAGCTCGTTTCCCGATTGATGAACTAAAAATCGACCGAGCATTCATTAATGACATTGACGCCCTGCCAAAACAGGTGACCGTCATCGAGAACATCATCAACTTGGGCAAATCTTTGGAACTAACGGTCGTTGCAGAAGGCGTAGAAACGCATCAGCAAGCTACTTTGCTTTCCAACCTTCAATGTAACTCGATTCAAGGTTTTCATTTCTACCGACCTCAGCCAAAACATGAAATCGAAGAGTTGTTTGTGCAAAACCGCCGCCACAAAAACTGATCCCCCTACTTCGTCAAATCAAACCTTTACCCCTACTCTCAAGGGGTAAATATTGAGTTTATTGAGCTAAACCTAACTTAGGTCAAATTAGCTATTCATAATTCTTCATAAA
>NZ_JAWOWM010000848.1:0-527 GCF_033340475.1 Vibrio sp. 1078-1 | reverse complement strand
TAGGCAGTGTGATGGCAATGAAGCCTGAGTTTGTTTCTGTCATTGACCAATATGGCCGACTGTTGAGTGCAGATGTTGCGTCAGCAGAAGCGGGCAAAGTAAACGCGAAGTATCTGGAATACCAAAAGAACGTTGAGAAGCAAATCATCCAACGTGCGGCAGACATGCTAACGCCGATTGTTGGTCCTAGTAATTTCCGCGTTCAGGTTGCAGCCGATATGGATTTCAGCCAAGTGGAAGAAACGCGAGAAATCCTTGATAACGCGCCAGTGGTTCGTAACGAACACACCATTCAAAACAATTCGATTGACCAAATCGCGCTTGGCGTACCAGGTTCTCTCAGCAACCAGCCTCCAGTGACTGGTGAGGCGGCGACAAACGACAGCCAAAACACCAATGCGCGTTCTGAAGTGAATCGTCAATATGCGGTTGGCAGCAGCGTGCGCCGTACTCAGTACCAACAAGGTCAGATTGAGAAATTGAGCGTATCGGTTTTATTGAACTCAAAAGCATCGCCAGACGGCGTG
>NZ_JAWOWM010000847.1:0-528 GCF_033340475.1 Vibrio sp. 1078-1 | reverse complement strand
AGCGCCAATCTCAACATGCTTTTCAACGCTCAGGCGTTGTTTTGCAAGGAGAGGCCGATTGGCAAGAGGCCATTCTCTCTGCATTTCTTCAAACTCAAACCACACAACGTTGGTTCTGTGTTGGGGATTGGTCATTCGAGAGTGCCTTTTGTGTTGGAATGAAGCAGGGAAATCGACTACTCGGCAGAGAATGTGATGTGCTGCTGTTTGACGCGCGAAAAGAGTTCGATGCTAATAGCTTTATGGCGGCAATTGGCTCTCTCGTTGGCGGTGGAATGCTACTTATTGTGACAAATACTGCTCAGCCACAACATTTCGCTGAGCAATGGATGCAGACCCAATGGCAAAAGCTGATAGTGCTTGAGCAGGGGAAAGTCATTCCCCAGGTTTCTGAGTTTGCTATTGCGCAGAGAAATACAGAATACATAGAGCAGACTCACGCTGTTTCATTAATCGAGAAAGTGGTGAATCGGCATCGCAAGCGTCCTTTAGTGCTCACGGCTGATCGCGGTAGAGGTAAAAGCAGCG
>NZ_JAWOWM010000846.1:0-528 GCF_033340475.1 Vibrio sp. 1078-1 | reverse complement strand
TTTCGCTCGCTAGCATTTCTTTAAGTGCTGGTTCGACTTCTTCTTTCTTGGTGATGGTTTTGCCCGGAATGTCGAAGGCTTTTGCCAACATCACGAAATCTGGGTTGTCATCAAGAATGGTTTCACTGTGGCGACCATCGAAAAACAGCGATTGCCATTGGCGAACCATGCCAAGACGTTGGTTGTTTAGGAGAACAATCTTCACAGGAATTTGGCGACGTTTTAGCGTGCCTAGCTCCTGTACGTTCATCATGAATGAACCGTCACCTGTAATAAGGATAGACTGATCATCCGGACGCGCGACTGATGCGCCCATTGCTGCTGGCAAACCAAAACCCATGGTGCCTAAGCCTGCGGAAGTAATGAAGTTTTGCGGATCGCGTGGCTGAATGTGCTGAGCTGCCCACATTTGGTGCTGGCCTACGTCAGTCGAGACGATGGCGCTGTCTGGCATCATGTCAGATAACTGCTTAAGCAGCAGCGGCGCGTAGATAAGTTCGCCAGGGTGGTCGTAACGCCACTTAAAGC
>NZ_JAWOWM010000845.1:0-528 GCF_033340475.1 Vibrio sp. 1078-1 | reverse complement strand
ATAACCATCCCCGGCCAATCCCACTCTGGTACGGGCTGGTGGTTGATGGTCAACATGCGATGGTCTTTCATCACATCAGTGATCTCGCCCTTCGTCCAAGCCGTTTGTGCAGTGGCTTCGGTCGGTGATGAAATGCGCGATAGATCAGCCGTTTGGCTCGATTCTGAATCCAACATAAAGTGAGCTGAGGTTACGATGCGATCGTCTTGAGTCAGGCCTTGTAGTACCTCGATTTTGTCGTCAGCTTCACGCCCGACTTCGATGCGCGTTGAGCGGTATTTGCCGTCTCCCTCAGACAGCACGACGCGAGTCATACCCCCCGAGCGGATAACGGACGACTTTGGAATGGTTAACACCGCGTTGTCGCTGACAGGTTGTAAGGCAATATTGGCGAACATGTTCGGTTTCAGCTCGCCATTGGGATTAGAGAATTTAAGACGAACACGAAGCGTGCGCGTTTTAGGATCCAAAATTGGATACACATAATCGACGCTGCCTTGCCACTCTTTACCCGGAATCGCATCCAAC
>NZ_JAWOWM010000844.1:0-529 GCF_033340475.1 Vibrio sp. 1078-1 | reverse complement strand
TCAAAGTTGTTGATCTTGATGATGTCAGCGCCTTCAGAAATCTCTTGGAATACCGTGTTCTTATCGTTCATTGAATCACGGAACTGCTCAACAGATGCTAGTTTCACTGTGTCACCCATCTCAATGGTACCTGAGTCAGGTTGTTCAGTGCCGCTTAGCATCTTGAATAGCGTTGATTTACCCGCGCCGTTGGCACCGATGATACCCACGATCGCACCTTTAGGCATGTTGAACGATAGGTCATCAATCAGAACGCGACCGTCAAACGACTTAGTCAGGTTCTTCACTTCAATCACTTTGTCACCTAGACGCTCACCTGGTGGGATGAACAGCTCGTTGGTTTCGTTACGTTTTTGGTGCTCAGTGTTTTGTAGCTCTTCAAAGCGCGCCATACGTGCTTTAGATTTTGCTTGGCGACCTTTAGGGTTTTTACGTACCCATTCAAGTTCTTTCTCGATGGTCTTTTGGCGAGCACTTTCTTGTGATGCTTCTTGTTGTAGACGTGCATCTTTCTGCTCTAGCCAAGAGG
>NZ_JAWOWM010000843.1:0-529 GCF_033340475.1 Vibrio sp. 1078-1 | reverse complement strand
CACTTGTCTAAACGTGTTGCTGAGACACAGCAAGCGCTGATGGGACTTAGCCAAGAAAAGTAGCAGTAATCTTATTAAGCTACACCAATAGAAAGGGCTGCAAATTGCAGCCCTTTGGTTTTGAGTACGTTTACAAGAAATGCTCTTAATCGATGTTCAGTAATGGCTCAACGTTAATGTATTTACCCAACTCTTTGCGCTTCGCACTTGGAATGTAAGGGATCTCACCTAACTTCGGTGCATCAATGCGCGATTCAAGCATTTCAATAATGTCCGCGTAATGCTCTGTGCCTGGGTTAACTCGGTTCGCAATCCAACCCACTAGGTTTAGACCATCTGCTTTGATGATTTCCGCCGTTAATAAAGCGTGGCTCAAACAACCCAGTTTAATACCCACGACAAGTACCACTGGTAGCTGCTCTTGCTGTACCCAAGTAGACAAGCTGTCTGTGTCTGACACAGGAACACGCCAACCACCAGCACCTTCTACCAATACAACATCGGCTTGCTCTTTATGTTGAGCGAGCTT
>NZ_JAWOWM010000842.1:0-529 GCF_033340475.1 Vibrio sp. 1078-1 | reverse complement strand
CGCTTTTTCCAGATTATCAATGCAACTGCGGAAGTAAGAATCCACAAGCCTGCAAAAACAAAAGTGAGCGTTTGCCAGAGTTTATCGACGCCATGTTGTTGGGCAGGAGCTGCATTTGAAACGGTTGGTATAGGAAGCGCGGTTTCAGGTAAGGTAATCAAGCCTGCATCGCTTTGTTCCACATTCAGTTTCAGCTCAGACAAGTTTGCCTGCTTTGCTTCATCGCTTTTACTGTCCCACCAATTCAGTGCGTAGCCTGGCAGCGTGAATTCGCCAGCTTCTGTTGGGATCAGCACTTGTTTTACCGTCATGATTACCGTGCCATCTCTTGCTGTGTCGAATTGAGGCTGTTCAGGGTAAACGCGTAAGGAGTTTGGGTAATCCATAGTAATACGCGGTAAGTATTCGGCTTGTGTACCGCGAGCTTTGATTTGAATGGTACGAGTAATAGACGAACCTTGTTTCACGTTATTTACCGTATTGGCGGATAGCGTATTGCCTTGATCGTCTTGCCAGCTCTGAGTCATTT
>NZ_JAWOWM010000841.1:0-529 GCF_033340475.1 Vibrio sp. 1078-1 | reverse complement strand
ATACTCGCGGGGCCGGGTACGATTGCGACAGCGATGAACTTTGCGACCACAGGTGGTTTTGACCAAACCATTATTACCATCGTTTCATTTGCGGTTCTTTGTATCATCACCTACATATTGTTCCTGTTTGGGGACAAACTGGTCAAAGCGGTAGGGCCTAGTGCTTTGAATGTGGTGACAAAAATGATGGGCCTGATTTTGGCAGTTATCGGCACCCAAATGTTCATCGATGGTGCTGGCGAAGCCTACAAAACCGTATTTGCCTAACTCTTCCCATATTTCCTAAATCCACACTTGTGTTGCGTCATAAGTGTGGATTTTTTGATCTTTAGTTTTCACTTTCTAAGCTAGAAATACATAGACTTCGCCTATCTCAATAATAAGAATAACCAATTGTTGCTAATGCACGAATTTCATTACTCTTTTCCGAGAAATTAATGGGGGAAACATGGCAACGAAAGCAATTGTAGTGGAAGGTGGAGCGATGCGCGGCGTCTTTGCCAGTGGCGTGTTGGACGCATTTCTAGAG
>NZ_JAWOWM010000840.1:0-529 GCF_033340475.1 Vibrio sp. 1078-1 | reverse complement strand
TTGTAATGGAAATCATCTGCAATGCGGGTGAAGCCAGAAGTTTAAGTTATGAAGCGCTCCGTTTGGCGAGAGAGCAAAAATTTGAAGCAGCAGAAGAGAAATTGTTGCAAGCCAGAGAGTGCATTAACAAGGCGCATTTAATTCAGACGCAATTGATCGAAGAAGATCAGGGGGAGGGCAAAGTGCCGATGACTCTGGTTATGGTGCACGCTCAAGATCATTTAATGACAACGATTCTAGCGCAAGAAATGGCTGTTGAGATTGTCGCTTTGAACAAGCAACTCGCGAACAAGTAAGGAAATCATTATGTCTAGAGAGGCGATCAAACTTGCCATTATTGGTGGTGGCAGTAGCTATACCCCGGAATTGGTTGAAGGGGTAATCAAACGCTTGGATTACTTGCCAGTTAAACAGATTCACTTTGTGGACATAGAATCCGGCGCGGAAAAGCTAGAAATCATCAGAGGCTTGGCTCAGCGGATGGTCGATAAAGCGGGCGCGGATATTGAAATTAAAGCGGATTTTGACC
>NZ_JAWOWM010000839.1:0-529 GCF_033340475.1 Vibrio sp. 1078-1 | reverse complement strand
CTCATTGCGGATAATACCGACATCGACACCACCATACAGATGGGTGGCAAAGCGCCAGATGACACCTATACCGA
Source organism: Vibrio sp. 1078-1 (assembly GCF_033340475.1). Lineage (NCBI taxonomy): Bacteria > Pseudomonadati > Pseudomonadota > Gammaproteobacteria > Vibrionales > Vibrionaceae > Vibrio > Vibrio sp. 1078-1. The sequence goes on along the minus strand of NZ_JAWOWM010000839.1, from coordinate 455 downwards.
GGTTCTCATTGAGGTGGTAGGGCACGTGCGTGACGACGCGGTTGGCGAGTTTACCAACCAGTTGCAAGGGAAGTTAAGCAGTGGCTCGCGCTATGTGACGTATAACTTACGCGAAAGAGTGATCGTTCCTGAACCGGGCAATTTGGCCGTCACGAAAATCACTAGCGATCCAGCGGCTATCTACCATCCGGGCGACACTATTGGTTACGACATTGAGGTGAAAAACACTGGCAGCGGCTATGCAACTGACGTATTGATTGCGGATTTGTGGAAAACCATTCGTACTGAAAAAGCGGGTTCTGCCTTGCCTGTTCGTGCCTTTGAGGGTTGGTCGGATGTCAGCGTTAGCGTAGATGGAACGGATCCGAGCTTAACTCAAGCTGTGTCGGGCTCAGAAGTAACGGGCGATAACGGTTATCAAGTTCGTTACAATATTCACCCTGATCATAGCGTCA
>NZ_JAWOWM010000838.1:0-529 GCF_033340475.1 Vibrio sp. 1078-1 | reverse complement strand
CACTTTGACACCATTATGATGCCTTTCAATATGTCGATGGGGATCATGACCATCTTTGTGTCGCTCGGTGTCGCCTACAGTCTGGCGAAAGCGTACAAAATGGATGGGATCACTAGCGCGGTTTTATCTTTAATGTGTTTCTTGCTGGTGGCGGCACCAGCTCAAGATGGCACGTTAGCGATGAAACACATGGGCGGTACAGGGATCTTCACTGCAGTAATGTGTGCCTTCTTTGCTGTTGAGCTGTATCGATTTATGAAAAAGCACAACATCACGATTCGCATGCCAGAGCAGGTGCCACCTGCGATCGCGCGTTCTTTCGAGGTGTTACTGCCTGTTCTAGCTGTGTTTGTCACGCTTTATCCATTAAGCATCTTCGTTCAAACCCAATACGACATGTTGATTCCTGATGCAGTTATGGCGATGTTCAAGCCATTAATCAGCGCATCAAATACTTTGCCTGCCATCATTGGTGCACTACTAATGTGTCAATTACTTTGGTTTGCAGGGATTCATGGTGCCGCGATTG
>NZ_JAWOWM010000837.1:0-530 GCF_033340475.1 Vibrio sp. 1078-1 | reverse complement strand
TGAGATGTCAGCCAACCCTGCCAAAGGGGTGTCTGCACCTCGTAAAAAGCGCCCGCTGCCAAAAAACCTCGATGTGGATGAAGTGAATCAACTGCTCGAAGTGAATGAAGGTGACCCATTGGCGATCCGCGATCGCGCAATGATGGAGCTGATGTACGGTGCTGGCCTGCGTTTAGCCGAGTTGGTCAGTGTGGATGTGCGAGATGTGCAGCTGCGCAGTGGTGAGCTTCGTGTTATCGGTAAAGGTGACAAAGAGCGTAAAGTGCCTTTTTCGGGGATGGCAACGGAATGGGTTGGTAAGTGGCTGCGCGTTCGTGGTGACTTAGCAGCGCCAGGTGAACCTGCATTGTTTGTGTCTAAACTCGGAACCCGTATTTCGCACCGTAGCGTGCAAAAACGCATGGCCGAGTGGGGACAAAAACAGTCTGTAGCCAGTCACATTAGCCCACATAAGTTGCGCCACTCATTTGCCACGCACATGCTGGAGTCGAGCAACAACTTACGTGCGGTGCAAGAGCTTTTAGGTCACG
>NZ_JAWOWM010000836.1:0-530 GCF_033340475.1 Vibrio sp. 1078-1 | reverse complement strand
TGCCTGTTGGGATGTCTTCAATCAGATAGTTTTCAGCCTGACCTTTGGTGATCGCTTGTGCGACAAAGCGTCCTTGGTCGTAGGCTGCGCTTGCAAGGCTAGGGTAACCAATCACATCACCTACTGCGTAAATGTGCTCAACCGCCGTTTGGTAGTTGCGGTTCACTTTAAGCTGGCCGCGAGAATCCGATTCTAGACCGACGACATCCAAACTGAGTTTGTCGGTGTTACCGGTTCTGCCGTTCGCATACAGCAAACAATCGGCGCGCATTTTCTTGCCTGACTGCAGGTGAATTATGACGCCATCTTCTGTGCCTTCGATTTTCTCGTAGGTTTCGTCGTTACGAATGACAACGCCGCTGTTCCAGAAGTGGTAAGACAGTGCATCAGACACTTCGTTATCCAAGAACTCCAACAAACGATCTCGGGTATTGATCAGGTCGGTTTTCACACCAAGTCCGCGGAAGATAGAGGCGTACTCACAACCGATAACGCCTGCACCATAAATGATGATATGACGAGGGTCGTGT
>NZ_JAWOWM010000835.1:0-530 GCF_033340475.1 Vibrio sp. 1078-1 | reverse complement strand
CTAATTATTGACACAGCAATTTATGTGCCATAAGACGCCAGCAGTATAGTTTACTCACACTTTTGTCTTATGGCTACGCGTGTGAAACCTAACTCGGAATATCTATACCCGCGTCACGCATTTTGGCAAGTTTGTAGCGCAGAGTACGTGGGCTTATGCCCAATTTCTCTGCCATTTCTTTGCGTCGGCCACTACATTCCACCAAGGTTTCTAGAATGATCGCGTACTCTTGATCGCGCAGCTCGCCACCCAACCCCTCGCCGCCAGTGTTAACGCGGTTGACGGATTCAGCTTGAGCAACAGGCTTGACATCAGGGACCAATGTTTCTGCACTTTGCACAACGTATTGCAAGCTGTTGGCATCTTGCCAATCCACGCCTTCTAACAAGATGTGCTCTGCACCGATATCGCCGTTTTCACTCAAAATCAGCGCGCGTTGTACAACGTTATCCAGCTCTCGAACATTACCTGGCCATGGGTACTGCAATAGTTTTTCCACTGCAACTGACGAGAACTGAGGAACAGGCATA
>NZ_JAWOWM010000834.1:0-531 GCF_033340475.1 Vibrio sp. 1078-1 | reverse complement strand
TGCACCTAAAAAACCCGTATTGTAATGACTGACCGCAATCCAAGACCCTATCATACCCGGTGCAAGGCCCGGCTTGTCGGCAATGGAATAAGCAATGTAACCGCCAAGAACAGCAGTAAACAATGTCAGGCCAGCAATCCCCATTTGGGCAATATCGGCCAAAATGCCTTCTTGTGGTACACCACCGTGACCAGAGATCATCACCGACAACGACAACAACACACCTCCCGCAACGATAAACGGGATCATGTGGGATGTGCCAAACAGCAAGTGCTCTTTAATGCGACCAAGTTTTTGCGCCCAAGGGCTCAGGGGTTCTGATGCAAATTCTAAAGAAGTTGGGAGAAATTCATTGGATTGGGTTTGAATATCAGTCAGCATCTCAAGCGCTTCTTCTCGCGATTGAGCCAACTTAAGCTTGTCAACAAAGCCGTCTTCGATAATTTTGGTGGAAATTTGTGCCAATACTTCAATGTGATGATGATCATCACCATCTGGAGACGCCAGCATGAAAAACACATCGGACAGCTC
>NZ_JAWOWM010000833.1:0-531 GCF_033340475.1 Vibrio sp. 1078-1 | reverse complement strand
TGGATTGATACTCTCATCAATACGGAATCCGTCGCTCAAGGTTGCAAAACTATTGCATTCTCATACATGGGCCCAGAAGTTACTCACCCAATCTATCTCGATGGTACTTTAGGCCGAGCCAAAATTGATTTGCACCAAACCAGCCATGCATTGAATCTGAAACTGGCTAACTTCGACGGTGGTGCTTACGCCACTGTGTGTAAAGCGCTGGTAACCAAAGCTAGTGTTTTCATCCCTGCTCTGAGCCCTTACCTTTTAGCTCTGTACCGAGTAATGAAAGAGAAAGGCACGCATGAACGCTGCATCGAACAAATGCAACGTCTGTCCACGACGAAGCTTTACGATCAGCCTAAAGTTCCTGTTGATGGCGAGCGATTGATTCGAATTGATGACTTAGAACTGGATCCGCAAACGCAGGCTGAAGTGAGTCATTTGTTAGAACAAATGAATGCGGAGAACTTTAAAGAGATTGGTGATTACCAAGGCTTTAAAGACGAGTTCATGAAACTCAACGGCTTTAACTTTGACGAT
>NZ_JAWOWM010000832.1:0-531 GCF_033340475.1 Vibrio sp. 1078-1 | reverse complement strand
GTGGCTAAAAATGAAGTCATCAACCTACGGATAATGGCAGATTCAGAAGTTGCGTCCGACGCCATCGACTTCAGCGTATTGGAAAAAGACTTCTTCCTAGGACAGCCTCGCTACGGGCGTTCGAGTAACAACATCAATGGTCGAAAATATCAGCGCACAGAATGGAGCATTTCTATAGCGCCAATGAAAGAAGGGATAATTACGATCCCGAGTTTTTCGGCCGATGGCATGAAAACCGAGCCAATTCAGCTAAAAGTCACGGCGAACAAATCGGCGCCCGATCTGGATGATTTGTTCAGCTTCAATATGAGTGTCGATAACCATACGCTATATACGCAGCAATCTGCGAATTTACGCATGCAACTGATCATCAAGGCCGACACTCGCCGTTTAGACAACCCACAAGTTGTGCCACCACGTATTGAAGGCATAAAGATTGCACCTGTTGGTGAAATGCAACAAGGGCAGCGAGTCATTTCTGGGCTTGAAGTGACAGTGGTGGAGCAATCTTTCCGCTGAACCGCAGAACAA
>NZ_JAWOWM010000831.1:0-531 GCF_033340475.1 Vibrio sp. 1078-1 | reverse complement strand
GGTAGGTACAGACCATTACCCCTAAAGGGCTAGATTGAATTTTACGCCTAGTTAAGCCTTGCCACTAATGAAAAAAAACAAACCGTTAATTTCCATATTGGAAATAAGCTATCCCTAAATTAGGGGTTACCTCACAATCTAGCTGCGATTCGCCGTAGATAGCATCACACCAGCACTGATAAACACCCCACCCGTTAAGCGATTGAACAACTTAGCTCGTCCTGCTTCAAATAACCAATTGGATGTTTTCACCCCTAATAAGGAGTAAAAGGTTAACCAGCTCAATTCGAATACTACGAATGTACCCGCGAAAATCGCATATTGGGTCAGCAGCGAAGCGGTTGGGTCAATGAATTGTGGGAATAGTGCCGTAAAGAAAATAATGGCTTTCGGATTACTGGAACCAACGATAAAACCACTGGTATAGGCGCTGACGTGGCTGGTTGACACCTGTGCAGAGTCGGACTTCGCAAAATCGTTTTGTTTTGATCGAAATGCTTGAATGCCTAACCAAATCAAATATGCCGCACC
>NZ_JAWOWM010000830.1:0-531 GCF_033340475.1 Vibrio sp. 1078-1 | reverse complement strand
CAATTGAATCACAGATACCACTACCGCACCTGGGCGTCTTACGCCTTCAATTTCCACTTTGATTTCACGCTCGATCTCTAAACCTTTTTTGATAGGCGTTACTTTAGTCAGTGTGCTTACTGCTCGCACGTTGTTACCAGCTTTAACTGGGTAAGGAAAACGTACTTGGTTCAAACCTAGATTCACAACCAATTTCGCTGTCGGAAATAATGGTTTATCCGCATCAACTGAGTCCGTCAGTTTAGGCAGTAGAGCCAACGACAGGAAACCATGCGCAATGGTTGTTTTAAAAGGTGATTCAACAGATGCACGCTCTGGGTCAGTATGAATCCATTGCATATCTTCTGTTACCGCACCAAATTGATTGATACGCTCTTGAGATACATGAACCCAGTCACCCGTATGGATCACTTCACCGATCTTACCGATTAGCTCGTCATACAGTTTTTGAGCTTCTGGCTGAAGAACAATCGGCGCAGGTTGAGGAGCCACTTCTTCATTTACTGCAGGCTGATTATGGTCGCGCACATT
>NZ_JAWOWM010000829.1:0-531 GCF_033340475.1 Vibrio sp. 1078-1 | reverse complement strand
CGCTTTTTCTAGCGTCATACCCGGATCTGGCGGAACCAGTTTCGAAATACGGTCAACGAAACCAAATGGGTGACCAAGAACACGACCAACGTCACGGATTACCGCTTTCGCCGCCATCGTACCGAATGTGATGATCTGAGATACGGCATCTCGACCGTACATTTCGGCAACGTGATCAATCACTTGGTCACGCTTATCCATACAAAAGTCGACGTCGAAATCGGGCATGGATACACGTTCTGGGTTCAAGAAACGTTCGAAGAGCAAGTCATATTCAAGCGGATCAAGATCGGTGATTTTCAGCGCGTAGGCCACCAAAGAACCGGCACCCGAACCACGACCAGGACCGACTGGAATCGCGTTGTCTTTCGACCACTGGATGAACTCCATTACGATCAAGAAGTAGCCTGGGAACCCCATTTGGTTGATTACGTCGAGTTCGATTTGTAAACGCTCGTCGTATTCTGGACGGCGCTTTTTGCGCTCTTCTTCATCAGGGAATAGGACCTCTAGACGCTCTTCCAAACCTTC
>NZ_JAWOWM010000828.1:0-531 GCF_033340475.1 Vibrio sp. 1078-1 | reverse complement strand
GCGTCGATAACGCCATTGCACCTATTGCCTTAAGTGGGGTGGTCATGATATCTCCTTATCAATCCGATATACTGTCGCTCAATGCATGATTTTCAGATATCTATTCATTCACTGCAGTGGACGATAATAGAACATTGATTGACGTGTGATTTGGTAAGGCTCTGAATATATGTATGATTTATGACTCTTATATGGGCTTTTTATGAAACAAATGTGTCATTGGCGAGATTGCGATGGCATTAGGATTTGGAATGAAAATGGAACTACAACAATTTCTTGATGCGCTGGCATCGTCACCTGAAAAGATTGAATTTGAAACGACGATGGCGGTGATTGAAGACAATTACGATTTTACGCCCGCTGCATTTACGAATGGCAATACGCAAAATGGCGCGAATGAAAACAACGGTTCGTGCAAAATTTTTGCATTCGGCTTATTGAACACTCTCGATAAAGAAGCGACGTTGGCGTGTTTTGGTCGTTTCTACCGCGAGGACGTACTGCTTCACCCAGAAAACAACGATCACCAAA
>NZ_JAWOWM010000827.1:0-532 GCF_033340475.1 Vibrio sp. 1078-1 | reverse complement strand
TTTCTTTTAGCATCTCAGTCCCACTTGGGATGCTGCTCGGCACTATTGCCGCATTAAAGCGCAATAGCCGTTTGGACTACGGATTAATGACACTCTCGATGACGGGCGTGGTTGTTCCTGCTTTTGTTTTGGCTCCCGTGCTTGTCAGCATTTTTGCGATTCAGCTTGGTTGGCTCCCCGCTGGTGGCTGGGAAGGTGGGCAATTAGCTTTTCTTGTTTTGCCGGTATTAAGTCTGGCCATTGGATCAGTCGCTAGCATCGCGCGTGTCATGCGCGGCGCGATGATTGAAACCCTCAATCAGCCTTACATTCGCACCGCAAAAGCGAAGGGATTATCGACCGCCTACATCTTGTTCCACCATGCACTGCGTCCGTCATTGATCCCCGTCGTCGCCATGCTCGGGCCAGCGTTTGAATCTGTCGTGACGGGCTCTGTCATCATCGACATTTTTTTCGGCACTGGTGGTATGGGCCAGCACTTTGTATCTGGTGCACTGAATCGCGACTACGGCGTAGTCATGGGTATCACCTT
>NZ_JAWOWM010000826.1:0-532 GCF_033340475.1 Vibrio sp. 1078-1 | reverse complement strand
CTGAACAAGAACTTGCGGGCTTCATTGAAAACCAAGTTGTTCGTAATGAGCGTAAAGCTGTACAGCGTCAAGAACGTGAAGCAGAGCAACTTGCGGCAAAAGTTCGCAAAGAAGAAGCTCGTAAAGCACGCGAAGCTGAAGCTGACGAAGAATAATGGCATATATTCCGATTGATGTTTCGATCTGTCGGTAATGCTAAAAAGCCCTGAAGTTTTCTTCAGGGCTTTTTTGTTGGCTCATTTTCATAAGCAGTCAGAAGAAACCGAGAAGCCAAAAGAGCCTTCGGAAGGTGCGGCAAACTGTTGGTTACCAGGCAGTAAGTGAGGATTGTTTGCGTAAACACGATGAGATGATTTGTTATTACGTGTATGCACAGGCGGTAAATCAATATGATGTAAGCCATCCGAAAGATCGTTGGCCTCACCGTAGTCAAAGTCTGTTGTGACCTCGGCGTTATTTTTTGTGTGGTAACAATGATCTGGCTTGCCTTCCTCTCGCCATTTGAGTTCTGAGCGTTGCGCGTCCAAGTTGA
>NZ_JAWOWM010000825.1:0-532 GCF_033340475.1 Vibrio sp. 1078-1 | reverse complement strand
ATGCCATCGCCCATCGCGAAACTCCAATTCAAGACTATTGGAATAAATAGCGCTAACCGAATGATCAGTTCGAAGTAAATGCGGATAAGGATCAACGTTCTCTGACAACAAGTACGTTTTGATCCACATCGGCGCATTTAAGATCACGATAAACGCGATAATGCCCAATATTAGAATATTGTTCCAACGGCGACGGCGAGTCGGACTAATACGCATAACGGTTCCTACTATCTTAGTTCTAGTGACAAACTAGCAAAGGTTACAGGAATTGACTAGAGCATCAGCATGTAAACATGGTGAAGGTGGATTTGAAGGAATAGTGAGGATTTCAGATAATAAAAAACCCAACTCGAAAGTTGGGTTTTTCAAATCGTCAAAGAGACAAAACCAATTATTTGATTTTAGCTTCTTTGTACATAACGTGCTGGCGTACAACTGGATCAAATTTCTTGATCTCAAATTTGCCTGTCATGTTACGCTTGTACTTATCAGTTGTGTAGAAGTGGCCTGTACCTGCTGAAGATACTATACG
>NZ_JAWOWM010000824.1:0-532 GCF_033340475.1 Vibrio sp. 1078-1 | reverse complement strand
GCTTCTTGGGAGGTTTCCCTGGTGGAGAAGGCAGCCCATTGCGCCGCACGTTGGGTATTTGGACTGAAGAGATTGACTCACTCTATGACCATGAACGCGTATTGTTTGAAATGGAAACGCACTCTGGTTTTGGCTTCAGTGGTGAATTTAAGGCCAAGCACTTAATGGAACATATTCATTTAGAGACGGCAGACGCTCTGGCTTATTACCGTGAGGATCTATTTGATGCTTGTCCGGTCATTACTAAGAACCAGCTTGGTAAAGGTTGTGCTTATTACATCGCTGCACGTACAGAGACAGAGTTTAACGAGTTATTTTACATCTCTCTTGCTAATTTACATGGAATCCGCAAGCCAATTGAAAACGTGCCTTACGGGGTGTCAGTGACAACTCGTGAAGATGAACAGTCTCGCTATTTGTTCATTATGAACTTTTTGAATGATCCGCGAGATTTGAAAGTTCCGCACGGGAATTGGATAAATGCAAGTACAGGTGACGATATTCAGGAGAATATTAAACTTCAACCCTATCA
>NZ_JAWOWM010000823.1:0-533 GCF_033340475.1 Vibrio sp. 1078-1 | reverse complement strand
ATGACATGGGATATGGCTCAAAAAGCGTGTTCTGGGGAAGCTCAAAAAGTAACATGGCAAAGCGCGCTGCTTACTGCGGAGCAAATTCGGAATGCCTCGGGCAACCATGTGCTACACAATTTTGCAGATAAAAAACAGTGGCGATTACCGAATATTAAAGAGTTAGTTACACTCACAGAGCGAGCGTGTTTCCATCCTTCGATGAATGGTACGGCGTTTGAAAGCGCATACTCGCTTGAAACTGGTGATTTAGGTAGCTACATCTGGAGCAACACGCCCGGCACTGACGCTAGACAAATCATGACGTTCGAAAGCGTGAATGGAGATGTTATTGGCTATTCTCCTGAGGCGAACCAGTTTTCAGTGTTGCTTGTCACAGACGAAGATTAATCGACAAGTGGCTGTGAAGACAATGACGTTAAAAAGCTCCGCATTTGCGGAGCTTTTTTCGTATTTCATCCAGTGTTTCGCATGTGTTTACGCCACAATAAGTGGGTACACTTGGAACTGTCTTAACTGTTGTTGCTGGTGTT
>NZ_JAWOWM010000822.1:0-533 GCF_033340475.1 Vibrio sp. 1078-1 | reverse complement strand
AATCAGAGCCTCAGCAGTCAAATTCGCAGGCAGCTGTTTGTCGCCTTCCAGATACAAAGCACCTTGAATACTCAACTCTTGAACGTCTTGCACAGGTTCTTCCTCAATCGCAGGCATTAAGTTCACCCAAAGATTGCTCTTTAGTTCAACATTCACCTGATTCATCGTAATTTGGCTGCCTTGTTGCCAGTTCACTTGAGGAACAGAACTACAACCTACGAGCGATGCAATAAGTAAGGCTACGGGTGCAAGTTTCTTCATGTTATTTCCTTTGATCTAACCAACTTTTGAGTACCTGAATATCGTTTGGGTATTCATTCTTTATCTCTTCGACCCAGTCAGAAATATTTTCCCACCATGCCGGCATATCCGGGGATTGCGCTTTTTGAGCAACGCTTTGGATACGTTTAAGACCAATAGATCCTGCCGCACCTTTGATTTTATGCGCTTCAGAAACAATGCCATCCTGATCTTTTGCGGTCATGTTTGAGTCTAATACCTCAATGTAATCTGGCATCATGTCTTCAAACATC
>NZ_JAWOWM010000821.1:0-533 GCF_033340475.1 Vibrio sp. 1078-1 | reverse complement strand
CCTAAGCCATTGAAACGTGAAATCATCGATCAAAAGAAGGTGAGCAATGAAAGTTCAGCTTATTCCATCGCTATGTATACTCAGCGGCACGCTACTGGCCTCTGTAGCCTCGGCTCAGGTCGCTTATACTTGGGTAGACGAAAACGGCGTAGTGCACTTCAGTGACACCCCAAACCAAGGCGCGAAGACCATCGCATTGCCCAATCTTGAAGCCAGTGCACCAGCACCAGAAGTCGAGAGCACGGAATCACTTGCGCCACAAGCCAAAGCAGCCCCCGAACCAGAAGAAGAGCCAGAAAAGAAAACGGATAAGCCTCAACCTTTGCAGCTGGCGATGCTCACACCTCAACACAATGAAACCATTCGTAGTAATCGTGGCTTGATCAATATCCAGCTGGAAGCCAATCGTAAGCTTGGCATTGGTGAACAACTGCAACTGTTCTTCGATGGGAAACCTTATGGCGCACCTCAAACGCAGCTCACTTGGCAATTAAACAACATCGATCGCGGCACACATACTATCGCGGTTCATG
>NZ_JAWOWM010000820.1:0-534 GCF_033340475.1 Vibrio sp. 1078-1 | reverse complement strand
CTCGAAAGAGAAATACGGACGTGATATCTACACAGCGGGTTACACCACAATCAACGGTGGTGAGTTGCAAGTTGAGCAAACGCAAATCAAACAAGGTTACGGCCTGAACAACCTTAATACCTTGCTGCATGGCACAGACACGTTCTCGTACACCTATTCTGGTGAGTTGGGCAATTTAGACCACGCCTTGGCAAGCAACAGCTTGGCGCAAAAAGTGGTAGCGATTGAAGATTGGCACATTAACTCACTAGAAAGTAACTTGTTTGAGTACGGCAGCAAATACACAGGTGACATGCCGAAATACAACGACGCGTTCTCGGCATCTGACCACGATCCTGTGATCATCGCGATTGATTTACCTGATACGGATATCGATTTACCGAAAGCGGGTGAAAATTTAGCGGTAGATGTACGTTTGCCACCAAACGCGGTTGCAGGTGACATCGTGACTGTTAGCTTAACCGTCACAAAACAAGCTACCGCTGTAAGTAGTGACGCAAAAGCTTAATCAGCGAGCAAGACTTTAGATCAAAC
>NZ_JAWOWM010000819.1:0-534 GCF_033340475.1 Vibrio sp. 1078-1 | reverse complement strand
AAAAGGCATCATGATGATATTATCACTATATTCCATCTAACTTCTCACGCCATCATAACGACCAATAGCAATTGGTCAACCTCTATGTACCAGAATGTGGTAACACCTTGTTTTCGATTGTTTATTACTAATTACTTTGTGAATTACTTAACTGCTTTGATCTTCTCAACCAGTTCATTTAATTCAGGATTTGTCTTTTCTAAGTCCGCGTACATTGGTTGAACCGCTTCAACGAATGCCGCTTTATTTGGTTCAACAAAAGTTACGCCCATCTTTTCAGCTTTTGTACGCTCTTTTGCTTCTGACTCAGCCCACAACTTCTTCATGTATTCAGAAGAGTCTGCTGCTGCTTTCATCAGTGCTTTTTGTTGCTCAGGTGTTAGCTTGTCGTACGTTTTAGTCGAAATAACCAATACGTCTGGCACCATGGTGTGCTCGTCTAGGCTGAAGTATTTCGATACCTCACTGTGACGGCTCAAGCTAAATGATGGGATGTTGTTTTCCGCAGCATCCACCACGCCTTGTTGTAATGCT
>NZ_JAWOWM010000818.1:0-534 GCF_033340475.1 Vibrio sp. 1078-1 | reverse complement strand
AAGAAGGAATTTGCAGTTTTGATGCCAATTAAAATTACTTTAAAAACAAGTAGTTAAAATTTGAACCTAAATGTTTTGCGCGTTATTGGTGCAGAATCTCCCCAATAATGTGAATTTGATCAAAAAAAATCCCCGCCGAGAGAGGCGGGGATTGAACTCATTTCAAGCGTAACGTAAGGGAATTACATTACACGCATGCCAGGCTGAGCGCCTTCGTGTGGCTCAAGAATCCATAGGTCGCTACCACCAGGGCCTGCCGCTAGGATCATGCCTTCAGACATACCGAATTTCATCTTACGAGGTTTTAGGTTTGCTACCATTACCGTTAGCTTGCCTTCTAGCTCTTCAGGTTTGTAGGCTGATTTAATGCCAGAGAAAACTTGACGAGTTTCACCACCGATGTCCAGTTGGAACTTAAGCAATTTGTTTGCTTTAGGCACTTCTTCACAAGAGATGATGCGAGCGATGCGCAAATCCACTTGAGCAAAAGTATCAAACTCAATCTCGTCCGCGATTGGGTCTTTGCTTAGCTCA
>NZ_JAWOWM010000817.1:0-534 GCF_033340475.1 Vibrio sp. 1078-1 | reverse complement strand
GCAGGCTATCGAGTGAGCTAATATCGTGAATAAAACCGATATCGTTAGGATTCTTCATCATCGCAACCTCCTAACCATTAAATGATGATCAACTGGCCTTCGATGGCACCAGCTTGTTTCAATGCTTGTAAGATGGCCATCAAATCAGAAGGTGCTGCGCCCACTTCATTCACCGCACGTACGAGGTCATCCAGCGTCAAACCCGGCTCGAATTTGAACATTTTGCCTTTTTCTTCCGTCACTTCGATATCTGAATCGGGCACCACGACCGTTTGGCCGCCAGAGAAGCTGTTTGGTTGGCTAACGTTTAGATTTTCTTTGATGGCGACAGTCATGCCACCATGCGTCACTGCCGCAGGCTTAAGACGCACGTGTTTGCCAACGACAATCGTGCCAGTACGGGAGTTAACAATGATCTTCGCCGCGCCATCAGCTGGGTCAAACTCTAGGTTTTCAATCGCGGACAAAAACGCCACACGCTGGCTGACATCACGCGGGGCACGCACGCGTACCGACGTCGCATCGACTGCACTA
>NZ_JAWOWM010000816.1:0-534 GCF_033340475.1 Vibrio sp. 1078-1 | reverse complement strand
GATTGCTGTGGTCGATGAGATCAGGGCTGCACACTAATACCAGTTCGTCTTCACTGAGCTTTTCGCAATAGTAGTCTTGCCATTCTTCAGTGTTGCCATGCACTAACGCAGCATCAACGCCTTCTTGTTCCAAATTGAACCGTCCAGAAAGGTTAGATAGGCGCACATCAAGTTGAGGGGCATAGGCTTGAAGGCGTGGCATACGTGGGATCCACCAATGCAGTGCCAAGGAATTCACCATGTTTAGCGTAATGCGTTGAGAGTTTTGATCGTGCATCAGTGCTTCGGTTGCATCGACGATTTGTTCTAACGCTGGCGCGACTTTGCGGTAGTATTTTTTGCCTTCGGTATTGAGGTACACATGGCGTCCAATTCGGTCAAAAAGCGGTTTGTTTACTTGGCTTTCGAGAGATTTAATTGCTTGGCTGATCGCCGAGTGGCTAACGCTCAGAAGCTGGGCGGCTTCCGTCATACTGCCTGATTCCGCCACCGCCACAAACGCGTAGATGGATTTTAATGGTACTAATTTGCGCA
>NZ_JAWOWM010000815.1:0-534 GCF_033340475.1 Vibrio sp. 1078-1 | reverse complement strand
TTCAGTTTCTTGCTGCGCTTTGCGCGCTTTTGCTCGAGCAATAGCAGCGGCTACTGCGGCTTTTTTATCTTCTGGCTCTTCAGATGCGTTTTCTTCCTGCTGAGCTTTTTTCGCTTTCGCGCGCGCGATTGCTGCAGCAACTGCGGACTTTTTATCATCAGCATTGTTAGCAGGGGTTTCGCTTTGTTCTTTTTCTGCTTTACGTTCACGAGCAAGACGCTTGCGCTCTTCACGCAGTTTTGCCATTTCGGAGTTGTCAGGCTCAGTTGCACCAACTTTTGCTGCTGCGGCTTGCTTCGCTTTTGCTTTGGCAATGGCAGCCGCGACAGCAGGTTTAACTGCTGGCTCAGCTTTATTCTCTTCGTTCGATTTTTGTGCTTTAACACGAGCAATGGCTGCGGCGATAGCATCATCACCACCGGTTGACTTCATCTCTTTTCGACGGTCATCCGCGGCTTTCTTGAAGCGGTTCTCACGTTCTGCTTTTTCGCGTTCCATACGCGCTTTTTTCTCTTCGAAGCGCAGTTTCGCACG
>NZ_JAWOWM010000814.1:0-535 GCF_033340475.1 Vibrio sp. 1078-1 | reverse complement strand
ACTTAAAAACCCGACGATTTCCCCTTGTTTCTCAACCACGATCAATTGAGCCAGTTGCTCCGTCATAACTCGTGTCCACATCCTTTCTCGGCGCTCAATCGTAAACTGCTCTATATAGCTTTGTGGCATTAACCCTTTGTACGCCACCTGCCACGAATCGACATGTATTTTAGCAATTTGAGCTGCTTCTTCTCTAACAGCATTCCTTACTGTGTATCCCATTACTTTCCTTTCTATTCATCCTGAGTAAATACGCGCAATCGGTTATAAGCTTCAAATCCCAAAGATTCGCACAACTTAATCGAAGGTGTATTTTCGATATTTACTCGGTATCTCACTTTACGATCTCGCGTTTTAACCTCCGCCACTAAGTGTGAAAGCAAGCGCTTACCGTACCCTTTTTCTCTCGCTTTAGGGCTAACCAGTAACGATAACGACTCAAATGGCTCCTTTCCTTCGTAGCAATATGACGCTAATGCCGCAATCAATTTACCCTCTTCTAAAATGCCATAGAAAAAGTGGCTATCGAGCTCGA
>NZ_JAWOWM010000813.1:0-535 GCF_033340475.1 Vibrio sp. 1078-1 | reverse complement strand
TTCAGAAATCGTACGTGAAAAGCTAATGCGCTTTACTGGTGATGAACTGCCATATTCTGTAACGGTTGAGATTGAGCGTTTTGATTACAACCCAGAAACGGACGGTTTCCATATCAATGCTTTGATTCTTGTTGAACGTAATGGTCAGAAGAAAATGGTGATTGGTAAAGGCGGCGAGAAGATCAAAACCATTGGTCGTGAAGCACGTCTAGATATGGAAGAGCTGTTCGGCCGTAAAGTTTATCTAGAAACTTGGGTGAAAGTGAAGTCTGGTTGGGCAGATGACGAACGTGCACTACGCTCACTGGGTTACATCGACGATCTATAATTTGAGGCGAGAACACTTCGTTTCAATATTAAGTAGAATCCAATATCGATTAAAATAAGGAGCCGCATGGCTCCTTATTTTTTACTATTCTGGCATTAGATTTTTAGGCACATAGATTTAGATGAGCAACTGATCTGCAGAAGGTTTTCAACGCTGCTTTGTCCTGCTCCGAGGCCCTTACAGTGAATCGAGCTTAATCCTTGATGT
>NZ_JAWOWM010000812.1:0-535 GCF_033340475.1 Vibrio sp. 1078-1 | reverse complement strand
CTTCAAACCTTTGCCTTCTTCTTTAATATCAACTCGACCAACGTGAGATGCTGCCGGTACGTCTTCTAGCTCGACTGAATCTGGTTTGGTGCGACCAATAACTTTCTCTTGAGCTTTGATATTTAGGCGATTCCAAGCTGGCAAGTTGTGCTCAAAACGTTGAACCATAACATAGCTGCCACCAGCATATGGGCCATCTTTTACCAATGCTACGTCAGCGCGAGCGTCCCCTGTCGGGTTTTCTGTGCCGTCGATAAAGTCCGTCATGTCACGTGCATCTAGGTAGCGGTAGCCGTACGTTTCATCCACGACCGTCACATTTTCTGCAATATCGGTTAGGAATTTGCGCAATACGTAAAAGTGCAAATCGTGGCGAGTAGAATGGCAGTGAATAAGCACATCAACATCTGTTGTTGGCGCAATAATGTCGCCTTCACCAAGTTGCGGGAAATCAATCAGCTCTTCTGGTGCGTCAATATTTAGGTGCTGCCAGAATGATTTGGTGAATGCGATGGAAATCGTCAGATTAGCGCCC
>NZ_JAWOWM010000811.1:0-535 GCF_033340475.1 Vibrio sp. 1078-1 | reverse complement strand
CCCCAGTAGATAAGAGCGACGGCAAGGAAAGCTTCGAAGAAGCGGAAGCTAGAAGAGGCCTCCATCTGCGCTTTAGCCATGATTTCTGCCACGCCAAGCGTGAAGGCGAGGGAAGTCGACTTAATCATATCAATGAAGTAGTTCATCAATGAGGGCAGTGCTACTCGTGTTGCTTGTGGCAGAATCACGCGACGCATCGCTTGTGGCGTTGTCATGCCGACCGATAGGCTCGCTTCCATTTGGCTGCGATCAATACCGATGATTGCAGCACGAATACTCTCGGCCATATAAGCGGCAAAGTGCAATGTTAAACCAATCACTGCGGCAGAAAATGCATCGATGCCCACCATCACAGGGAAGATTTGTGGCAAGCCGTAATAAAGCAGGAAAAGTTGTACTAACAGTGGGGTACCACGGAAGAAGCTGATGTACAGTTGACTCAATTGGTCGAGAACTGGCAGCTTAAATACGCGAATGTTCGCCAAAATGACGGCTAAAATCAGTGAAAAGACCAAGCCCCATGTGGCCATTTCCA
>NZ_JAWOWM010000810.1:0-535 GCF_033340475.1 Vibrio sp. 1078-1 | reverse complement strand
ACTAATGAGCACTATTTCTCCATTTATGGCGAGTGAACTATGTAATATTGCATACGAAGTGAAGCACAATCTTGAACGTGTGAAACTGCCAGCTGTTGTTGATAATCACTTTGGTTTTTCGAAAGTAGCGGTAGGTGCAAGTGGTGGTTTTTTCTTTCGCCCTGAAACCGGGTTTGCTCTGCTAGGAAAGGGAAAAAGTGAGCGTTATAAAAATGACCTTGTCTTAGCTTTTAGAGGTACAGCTGGATTAGCTGATGGGATTACTGACTTGACGTGTAGTGGGAAAGGAACAGATACCGGAGAGACCGTTCATTCGGGATTCCAAACTACGTTCTATTCTATGAGAAAAGGTCTAACTCGTTTTCTTCGTGATAATCCGGTAACCGCTAACGGTACTATACATTGTGTTGGACACAGTTTAGGTGGTGCATTAGCGACTCTGGTTGCTAATTGGATTTCTGCTTCTCCAGAGTTTAAAGGCAGAGTTAACTTATATACTTTTGGCTCACCAAGAGTCGGAATGAAATCTTTTTCG
>NZ_JAWOWM010000809.1:0-536 GCF_033340475.1 Vibrio sp. 1078-1 | reverse complement strand
AAAGGTGACTGGACAGCAAACGAAGCAACCAGCTTTACTAAGCACTGCATTTTCTAAGTACTGAACTTGCTTAACACGATGTCTCTCATGAAGAGCGATGGCGTGGTTAAACAAAATATTAAGAAAACACCAAGCATCTTGCTTGGTGTTTTTGTATCCGAAAAGCCCGTTTTACATTTTCGTTTTATTTTTGAAAACCTGCGTTACCCGTCTTTAATTTGTCGTCTTGTGGTGGCATGGTGACGAGACCATCACCAACCTCACGTAGGTTCATAATAAAAAAGGGACTCAAATGGAAGTACTCAAAGGCTCATGTCTGTGTGGCAAGGTAAGACTCGAAGTGGCGGATGAATTCAAATACATGGGCAATTGCCATTGCTCTGAATGTCGAAAATTTACTGGCTCTGACTATTCATCGGCGGGCGGCATTGCTCTGGATAAGTTGCTTGTTATCCAAGGGAAAGAGGATATTCAAACTTATCAGAAAAGTGAAAATACCGAGCTATGTTTTTGTCGCCATTGCGGCTCAAGTTTGT
>NZ_JAWOWM010000808.1:0-536 GCF_033340475.1 Vibrio sp. 1078-1 | reverse complement strand
CTTGTCTGTACTTACGTATTCGATGGGTGTAACCGACCATGCGCTGACGACCGCTGTGATGAGTAGTCAAAAACAAGGTAGCTCTAGCCACTCGGAAAAAGTGGACTATCAAGATGTGGTCAAAACCAAACTAGAAACCAGCGGTGGTGCCTTATGGTCGAAGGTTGTCGACCATTCATCGGTATCGGCATCGGTCTATTACTTTAAAAATTTGTCTGATTTTGTGCAGTGTAACCGTAGCGGCCAAGCCTTAGATGATTGCCCTAATGTCAAAAAAGGCGATGCAGTGGCGAACTCAGTCAATATGCCGATAGCCATCTATCAATTGAGTTTCACTTATCACCCTTTGTTTAACTTTGTTATGCCAAGCATGAGCATTAATCGAGAGATGGTCGCAGTTCAAGAATATGAACGATGCACTTTCAAATTAGGTGAGGAGATCACTTGTGGTGGCTAAGTCGAAACAAACCGGAGCCTTTATCGTTGAACTTGCGTTGGTATTACTCTTTTTTGGTTCAATCATTGCCATGCATATC
>NZ_JAWOWM010000807.1:0-536 GCF_033340475.1 Vibrio sp. 1078-1 | reverse complement strand
GTTCAAGCTTAAAGCGTTACATCTGTTACAAGTACGCGAGCGGTCAGAACATGCTGCCGGCGTACCTTCTCGATCAGAGCCTCGAAGACACGATTCGCAGCGGTATTAGACAAACCTCGGCGGGCAGCTACTTAGCGCTTGATCCTTCGGTTACGCAGCAATTTGTTAGCGACGTAAAACAGACTGTAGGCGATTTAAGCCGTATGCCGAACAAGCCTGTTCTGGTGGTTTCTATGGATGTGCGTCGTTATGTTCGAAAGCTGATTGAATCCGAATATTACGATTTGCCCGTTCTATCGTTTCAAGAACTCACTCAGCAGATCAACATTCAGCCACTTGGACGGGTAGGGATGTAATGAACGCAGCACTTGTACAATCGTTTGAACAAACGGGGATCGAAGTGACGCCGTACTTTTGGCAAAAAAGTGCGATTCAACTTGGTTATCGCATTGAAGTTGATGGCATGGAGCTGGTATTTCGTGTCGAACAAGGGGAAATCATTATTGTACTCCTCAAACGTGTGAGTCCGAATTTGG
>NZ_JAWOWM010000806.1:0-536 GCF_033340475.1 Vibrio sp. 1078-1 | reverse complement strand
GCCTGCGCACCAAGGCCGAGGAGCGGAGCAGATATTGTTCCCTGCTCTGATTGAACGTATGCGCCAAGTACGTGGCGGTGAAACGCCGGTGTTCATCTCGAACTATCACTTTGATACTACTGCGGGGCATATTGAGCTCAACGGCGGTAAGGCTATCAACGTTGTGACGGAAGAAGCGTTCGATACCACGACGCCTTACGATTGGAAAGGTAACTTCGACCTCAACAAACTGGTAGAAACGATTGAAGAGCATGGCTCGAAGAACATCTGTGCCATCATCACGACAGTGACGTGTAACAGCTCGGGTGGCCAACCGGTATCGATGGAAAACATGCGCAGCGTGTACGAAATTGCCACCAAATACGATATCCCAGTGGTGATTGACTCGGCTCGCTATTGTGAGAATGCTTATTTCATCAAACAGCGTGAAGAAGGCTACGCTGACAAGTCGATTTTGGAAATCATTCGTGAAATGTATCAATACGGCGATATGCTCACGATGTCTGCCAAGAAAGATCCAATGGTGAACATTGGTG
>NZ_JAWOWM010000805.1:0-536 GCF_033340475.1 Vibrio sp. 1078-1 | reverse complement strand
TGGCGCCTGTCGATAGCGTCAAAAATACTGAGGCGGAAGCTTCTTGGTTATGACGCACAAACACACTGTGTTTCGGCAACGCCAACAACACTCGCGCTTTGCGAACCTGCTTCATTTCTTCTATGGCTTGAGCTAGCTGACGCTCACGGCTGAGCTTAAGACGTTCTTGCTCTAGGCGCTGAGAAACACCAAAGCCCATGTCTTGCAGCAGAATGTCATCGCCCGCTTCGGTCGCTTGATTGACGCCCGAACGCACCATGCCTAATTTGATTGAGTTGTACTCGCTCGACTCCACCGAAACAGTATTACCATCGAGTTTGTAATTGATTTTTTGCTGGTCAAGGTAATCCAGAACAGGGATCAGTTCTTCAGTGTCGTAAGCGCCAAGCGGACGCATTTCTGGTTCTTTTACCCAGAAGAACAACATCACGATTAACGCAACACAGATAGAGATCGATAGCACAAGCACGACCTGTCGAAGCAAATCGAGGTCGCCCACGGCCATATCGAATTTTGATGCACTGCGCTCTTCTAAA
>NZ_JAWOWM010000804.1:0-536 GCF_033340475.1 Vibrio sp. 1078-1 | reverse complement strand
TTTCAATATGACCACCAGAATAGCCTGATACGACATCAACTACGCCAGTCAACTGTTCCAAATCCGATTCTGTACACCAGAAACAGCCGCCAGCCAGTGTGGCGATTTCTGTATTCTCTAAAGCCTTCATCTTATCCATCGTATCGGCGGTGCCTGCTTTACTCAAAAGTAGGAACAAGACAGGAAGTGCGAAAGAGAATCCGACCAATAACTTAGATATATTCTTCATAGCTACCTCAACGTTGTTTTCCGTAGAAAGTGTGACTGAAATAAAAAGTGCTACGTAAATAGAAAGGCAACAGAGCGAAAAAATTACAGCGATTTTTAAAATTCCGTTGCCCTTTTTGATAAGAAAGATACAGTATCGGCACGAAATACACCGCTCAATCGGGCAAAAGTTACACCCAACGAGCGATGCCAAAATGAGGTAAACCATGCAAGCAGAAGTTAAATGGGTCGAAGATTTTAAATTCCTCGGTCAATCGCAGTCCGGTCACTCAATCGTGATGGATGGTAACGGTGGTGCAACGGCACCA
>NZ_JAWOWM010000803.1:0-536 GCF_033340475.1 Vibrio sp. 1078-1 | reverse complement strand
TAATATATAAACCACCTTGATTATTTATAGGTAATAGAGGGTTTAATATTTTTTTTTGAAATGAGAAATAAATAGAAGCCAATTTTATTAACTTTTCATGCCGTTCTACTTTTGAGTCAATATCGAATTGTTTTAACTCCACAAGATCTTGGTATACATGCCCTTCATATATATTGTTCGGACACTCAAATGACAATACTAAGTCATTTATTTGGAATACATTATGTAGCAAGTTTGAAAAATCTGGTTTTCCTCGAAATCCATCTTTAAAAATTTTAATAAGGCTCATATTTCTAACTCTTGTTCTTTAAATATGCATCAATATATTTTAAACGTTTACTAGCTATATTAGTACCAGACACTCTGCTAACAAATTAGTATTTTTCATGCCGACTTGTTAAAAACAATGAAAATTTATACATAATATTCCATGAATTATATAATAAAAACGGACAACGAGAATAATACTCCCCCTCAAGGTGCATTCAAACTTAACAACCAGAATTATAGAAGTAACATAGCAATATATATTACTA
>NZ_JAWOWM010000802.1:0-536 GCF_033340475.1 Vibrio sp. 1078-1 | reverse complement strand
TCTGCTACTAGAATTGGGCATGCTTCGTAGACGCTTGAGAATTGACCTGCTAGTTCGAATAGGTAGCTACACATGATGTGCGGTTGGCCTTCACGAGCAACAGATTGAACGGCTTCTTCAAATTGTAGAAGTTTAGCGATAAGCGCTTTTTCTTTTTCGTCAGTGATTTGGATATCACCTTGAAGTTCATCCATCGCTACACCAGCTTTAGCAAAGATAGAGGCAACGCGAGTGTATGCGTATTGCATGTACGGCGCAGTGTTACCTTCAAACGCTAGCATATTGTCCCAATCGAATACGTAGTCAGTAGTGCGGTGTTTAGATAGGTCAGAATATTTAACCGCTGCCATTGCAACTGTTTTAGAGATCTTCTCTTTCTCTTCAGCATCTAGCTCTGGGTTCTTAGATTCGATCAACTGTGCAGCACGAACTTCGGCTTCATCAAGAAGGTCCGCCAAACGAACCGTACCGCCCGCACGAGTTTTGAATGGTTTACCGTCTTTACCAAGCATCATGCCGAAAGCGTGGTGCTCAAG
>NZ_JAWOWM010000801.1:0-537 GCF_033340475.1 Vibrio sp. 1078-1 | reverse complement strand
GCTTAGAGCAATTCAAACAGGTATATCGCAACGGTCGTAAATGGAACCGCTGTGTGGAAGCCATTGGCAACATCGGCAACATCAAAGATGGCGTGATGCACTCGATTGGCGATTCACTGGTTTACATGGTTGAAGATGGCATCGCGAAACAAACCGCGACGTTCATCGGTAACCGTCGTTACTTCGATGTGCATTACTACCTCGAAGGTCGAGAAACCGTTGAGTTCGCGGATAAAACCGCGTTGACACTAGAACAAGCTTATCGTGATGAAACCGACCGCGAATTTTTTTCTGGTCAGGGTGAAATACGTGAGCTTTGCGAAGGCCAAGTAGCGATTTTTGAAAACAGTGAAGCGTACCGCTTCCACGGAGACAACCGCGTAAGAAAAGTGGTGCTCAAAGTGACCATCGAAGATGGCTATTTCCTAAATAAATAACGGCTTACAGGCAAGGCCAGACAACGCGTCTGGCCTAACAACAAAATAATTAAATAAACCCAAAGTAATTCAGATCACAGATCAGTTGTAGACCTCAGCA
>NZ_JAWOWM010000800.1:0-537 GCF_033340475.1 Vibrio sp. 1078-1 | reverse complement strand
CTCCGGAGATAGGTTTAGCCGATTTGTTTCTTATATGTCGACGGCGGGCATCACGATCGGTGTGATGGCGTTGGTCACTGTGCTTTCGGTTATGAACGGATTCGAAGCGCAACTGAAAGAGCGCATTCTTGGTGTTCTTCCTCACGCGGTGATTTCTCAACATGATGGTCGCACTCCACTGACGGAGTCTGCGCCGCAATTCATTCAAGCGATGTCGGATGTTGCTGAGCCAGAACCTGTTGTTCGCGGAGAGGCGGTAATTCAAAGTTCGGCACAACTGACGGCAGGTTATTTGATTGGGATTGAGCCTAAGAAAGGCGACCCGATTGCCAACCATTTGATTGCGGGTCGTTTGTCTTCTCTTCAAGCGGGAGAGTACAAAGTGTTTCTTGGCCACAGTTTAGCGCGCTCTCTTAAGGTTTCTATTGGCGACAAAGTTCGTTTAATGGTGACAAACGCCACGCAGTTTACCCCTCTTGGTCGAATCCCTAGTCAGCGCAACTTCACAGTGGCTGGTATTTTTAATACCGGTTCGGA
>NZ_JAWOWM010000799.1:0-537 GCF_033340475.1 Vibrio sp. 1078-1 | reverse complement strand
AGTCACGGATCTCACCGACCATCACCACATCCGGGTCCTGACGTAAGATCGCACGTAGACCACGCGCAAATGTCATATCGACTTTCGGGTTAACTTGGGTCTGGCCAATGCCATCGATATCAAATTCGATTGGGTCTTCCACCGTCAGAATGTTGCGCTCGTTGCTGTTGATTTCTTGCAAGCCGGCGTACAAAGTGGTCGATTTACCAGAACCCGTAGGGCCGGTCACCAAGATGATTCCGTGCGGGCGACCAATGAGGTGGCGGAAGTTGTCGTGTACCGAAGGAGTCATGCCCAAACTATGCAGGTCAAGGCGCGTTGCGTTTTTATCTAACAGACGCATTACCACGCGTTCACCGTGAGAGGATGGCATGGTAGAAACACGCACGTCGACCGCTCGGCCACCAATACGTAGCGAGATACGACCATCTTGAGGCACACGCTTTTCAGCAATATCGAGCTTCGCCATAACCTTCACACGCGACACCAACAACGGCGCAAGCTTACGACTCGGCGTCAAGACTTCACGCAGAACGC
>NZ_JAWOWM010000798.1:0-537 GCF_033340475.1 Vibrio sp. 1078-1 | reverse complement strand
GCAGTAGCCACCAGTGAAATCAAAGTCGGCGACAATGACAACCTATCGGCTTTAGTGGGTATTTTGTGTGGTGCAGATAAGTTATTGCTACTGACAGACCAAAAAGGTCTGTTTACTGCAGACCCACGCAAAGATCCGAATGCAGAGCTGATCAAAGAAGTTAAAACCATTGATGACACGTTGCGTAAAATTGCTGGCGGCAGCGGTACAACACTCGGTACGGGTGGTATGGCGACGAAACTTCAAGCAGCCGACATCGCACGTCGCGCGGGTATTGAAGTTATTATCGCAGCAGGTAGCGCGCCAAACGTAATTTTTGACTCGTTGAGCACAGAGCCTCAAGGTACGCGTTTCCTACCTTGTTCAGAAGCATTGGAAAACCGTAAGCGTTGGATCCTCGCAGGTCCTGCAGCATCGGGTGACATTATCATCGATGATGGTGCGGTGAATGCGGTTGTTGGTAAAGGCAGCAGCTTGCTAGCAAAAGGGGTCATCAAGGTGAGCGGTGATTTTGCCCGTGGTGAAGTTGCTCGCGTA
>NZ_JAWOWM010000797.1:0-537 GCF_033340475.1 Vibrio sp. 1078-1 | reverse complement strand
GCGCATCTTCATTATGTCTCGCTACACATTTACCGAAGACCAACATGCGATTTTACGAGAAAAATTACAGCGTGGTGAGTTTGCGGAAGGCGTTGACGTTAAGTCTGTAAAACCGCATGAAGCCTTGAGCTAGAATCCATATCGTCTCGACAAGTGCTCAAAGAAAAGCCCACTCAATAAACTGAGCGGGCTTTTCGTTTTCAATTTACAGATTATCCACCATCAACAACGCTCAACAGAATTTCTTCGTACTAACGTTGGGCTAAAAATAATGGTTTCGTCTTCAACTTTTTCGTCACGAGACAGCGCCAAAGCCAAACGGGCGGCGCGTTCTGCCATCATCTCGATTGGGTAGCGAATAGTAGTCAAGCTAGGGTGAACAAAGCGGGCGATCAAGCCATCATCGAACCCGACCATAGAAACCTTACTTGGTACGTCAATGCCATTTTGATCTAACGCTGCGAGTGCGCCAGCGGCCATGTAGTCGTTGTAGGCCACCACTCCAGTAATCTCCAAAGATTTGGTTAATAGGTTGGT
>NZ_JAWOWM010000796.1:0-538 GCF_033340475.1 Vibrio sp. 1078-1 | reverse complement strand
CCACGAATTTTATCCACTGGCAGCTCCGGTAAGGTTTTGCTGTGATCTGGCGAGAAGCAAATCACTCGGCTCAAACCACGCACGCCTTGCGTTTTGAATAGCGGGTTGTTTGACTCTGGTGCATCTGGTGAATCCACCATCAGAGCCGCAAAATCGTTATTGAACACATAGGTTCCTTGGTAATCAGGGTTCACGTCACCTGAAATACGTTCGTTGGTCGGACAAAGGAAACACTTGCCGTCGTAAGTCGGCAGTTCGTCCATCGCAGGCTTTTCATCAGCACCACTCCATGGACGTTTTGCCCGGTGTGGTGATACCAAAACCCATTGACCAGTCAACGGGTTGTAACGACGGTGTGGATGATCCACTGGATTAAATTCAACATTCGACATCTTATTTACTCAACTTTCAAAATACGTTCTTTTCACTGCACATCTCGATGAGACTGGATCTGCAGATCGGCTTAAATTACTCAGCGGAATAACCTTGAGGATTATTTGATTGCCATAACCAGGTATCCGCCGTCATTTCCGTAACA
>NZ_JAWOWM010000795.1:0-538 GCF_033340475.1 Vibrio sp. 1078-1 | reverse complement strand
AATATCATCAATGCTATGACACAAAGAAACGCAGTTTCTACCAGCGCTTTTGGATTCATACAGCGCGATATCTGCGCACTTATAGCTTCGAGTTCGATCGGCAGTGAGGTCACTATAACCCGCACTGACGGTAACGGTCATATTGCTTCGCAGCTGAACCGCGACTCGCAAACGATTGAGCACCACTTCAGCCTCTTTGACTGTGGTATGAGGCATGATCACCGCAAACTCCTCACCACCAACACGAGAAACAAAATCCGTAGTGCGTACTTCACGTAGTAACGTTTCTGCGACGCTACAAATGACTTTATCCCCTTCATCGTGACCGCGTTCATCGTTAATGCGCTTAAAGTGGTCAATATCAAACAAAGCCAAACACGTCGTCGGTGTATCAGGATAACGTTCTACAATATTCGCGTAGTGGGTTAATTGTTCTTCAAACTTTCTGCGGTTCCACAGTCCAGTCAAACCGTCTTTCTCACTTAAGTTGCGCAGCTGCTCTTCCAACGCTTTACGTTCAGAAATATCCACCAGCGAA
>NZ_JAWOWM010000794.1:0-538 GCF_033340475.1 Vibrio sp. 1078-1 | reverse complement strand
GCTTAAGTATGAACACATCTAACGTGGCTAAGGTGAAGTATTTGATTCGTCATAGCCAACAACAGGAACTAGAAAAACTAGCAGAACAGGCGATGACAAAATCGTACGGAGAGGAGATTCATCAAATGATGCATGATTTCTTTATCCAACAAGGTTTTGCAGGCTTCGTTCGTGCAGGGAAAAAGTAGGTAATCGTGACCGTCTCTTTATTTTTGTTATTGCTGGCGCTGGGCGCTTTTGTTGGTGTGATGGCGGGGCTACTCGGCATTGGGGGCGGATTAATCGTCGTACCTGCGTTGTTATTTTTGCTGCCTTGGGCGGGCATTTCTCCAGAAATGAGCATGCACATGGCGCTTGCGACATCTCTGGCAAGCATCATCGTCACATCAGGTTCTTCTGCTCTCAACCATCTTAAACTTGGCAACGTAGATATGTTTGTTGTGAAGTGGCTAATGCCCGGAGTGGTGATTGGCGGCTTTGTTGGTGCCAACATTGCCGAATGGATCCCAACTCATTACTTGCCGAAAGTATTTGGTGT
>NZ_JAWOWM010000793.1:0-538 GCF_033340475.1 Vibrio sp. 1078-1 | reverse complement strand
TTCAATCGCAGAAGCAACAACACGCGATACACCGATGCCGTAACAACCCATCTCTAAGATTACGTTTTTACCGTCAGGGCCAAGAACACTACAGTTCATTGCTTCT
Organism: Vibrio sp. 1078-1; assembly: GCF_033340475.1. Classification (NCBI taxonomy): domain Bacteria; kingdom Pseudomonadati; phylum Pseudomonadota; class Gammaproteobacteria; order Vibrionales; family Vibrionaceae; genus Vibrio; species Vibrio sp. 1078-1. The sequence goes on along the minus strand of NZ_JAWOWM010000793.1, from coordinate 432 downwards.
GAGTAAACGTTACCAAGTTGGAAGATATGACCAACTTCGATACCACGTTTCAGCATTAGCGTACCTTTACCACATGGGCTTGGATCACCTTCCACTACGTTACGCAGATCTTCTACTTGACCCAGTTCAACGTCACGACCCCAGTTAATACCGAAGTAGTGTTTACCGTCGATGTTTGCGCCAGCGCCAAAGTCGCTCATGACTGCTACGCTGCGGTCAACGATGAATGGCAGTTCAAGGCCTACAGGGCCAAGAGAACCAGGGCCAGCACCGATCAGTTCACGAATTTCTTCTTCTGATGCCATCTCTAGTGGAGAAGCCACTTGAGGTAGGTTTTCTGCTTTCACTTCGTTTAGCTCGTGGTCACCACGAACGATCAACGCAATGATTGGTGCATCGATTTCGTCAGACGCTTTAACAAATAGCGTTTTA
>NZ_JAWOWM010000792.1:0-538 GCF_033340475.1 Vibrio sp. 1078-1 | reverse complement strand
CCCAAGGGTCATTTGGAAGACGCTTGATGTAACCACCATCACGGTAGTTGCGCGGTTCTGGGTTAGAAGGCTTAGTAACCAATGCGTCTAGACCTTGGTCTGTCGTTGGGTACACGCTGTTGTCTAGCTTGTACATATCCAACGCGTTCTCTAACGCCACAATGTCAGTGATCGCTTTTTGTTGGTCTGCCTTTTCTTTGTTGCCTAGCAAGTTTGGAACAACAAAACTTGCCAAAATACCCAAGATAACAACAACTACCATCACTTCTAACAGTGTGAAACCGTGTTGCTTACTACGCTTAAATTTCATTTTTTTCTCCGAAAGTTAGATTCAAGCCACGTCTTAATTTAGACACGCCTTAATTCGAATATTATCCGCTCATCAAGTTATTCATTTCTAGCATCGGCATCAAGGTCGCCATGACAATGAATAACACCAATCCAGCCATTAATGCGATCAAGGCAGGAGTGAACACTCCCAACGCAATATTGACCGTAGATTCAAAGTTTTGGTCTTGGTTGTCCGCCGCACGCGTCA
>NZ_JAWOWM010000791.1:0-538 GCF_033340475.1 Vibrio sp. 1078-1 | reverse complement strand
AGATAGCGGATCAAAGCGAAGTGCTTCACCAGCTTCGTAAGTCAATACTGGGATATCACACTTCTCGGCTTCGCTACGTAGCGAGCCATCACGCAATGCAGAGTCAACGATCACTGGCGTGGCAAATGCTTTAGCAATGCGCAGTGTTTCCGGATTGCTCAGGTTAGCGCGTATTTGGGGTAGGTTAGTACGATGAATCGCACCTGTGTGTAAATCTAAAATGTAATCACAACGTTTCGCTATATTATTGAAGAATCCATACGCCATACGTGAAGCGAGTGCGCCTTTTTCGCTGCCAGGGAAACAACGGTTTAGATCGCGGCGATCGGGTAAGTAACGAGACTTATGGATAAAGCCAAATACGTTTACGATTGGCACCGCAATAACCGTACCTTTTAGCTTTAATGGGTTTAACTGGTTGATCATCTGACGAACGATCTCTACGCCATTAAGCTCATCACCATGGATTGCGGCGTTCACCATCAGCACTGGACCTTCTTGTTTCCCGTGAATGATTTCTACAGGGATAGAAAGTGGA
>NZ_JAWOWM010000790.1:0-539 GCF_033340475.1 Vibrio sp. 1078-1 | reverse complement strand
GATGAAGCCAAAGCGGTACAAATTCTGCATGCGGGAATGAAAGCACAACCGAAATCAAGTTCGCTGCCTTACAGTGCAGGGCTTGCGCTGTTAAGACAAGGCAACAGCAAACAAGCTAATCAGTATTTAAAACAGGCCGCAGAAAGCGCGAAAGATAACGCTCAGTATTGGTATGTGTACGGTTTAGCGTTGGAGAAATCCGACGTATTAGAAGCGAGTAAGGCGTTAAACAAGGCGTTTGAAGTTGGTGGCGACCCACGGCATCTTTATGCCCAGTGCGAAGTGTTGGCGAGAAACTATCGACAAGGCGGCGTTGCATTTGCCTTTGAACAGTGCACCAAACAACTTGGTGCACATGCTCCTGAGGAAGTTATTCAACAGCTCAAAGCGACCGTGGCTACAGAGAAATAGGTTCATAATGCACTGCGGTTAGGTGCGTTTTGATCTTCTCGCGAAGTGCAATATGAGCAGGGTTGTTTAATTCGCGCTTATGGTAAACAAACTTGTAAGGGACAGTGCGTATAGAAATGGGGCAAGGC
>NZ_JAWOWM010000789.1:0-539 GCF_033340475.1 Vibrio sp. 1078-1 | reverse complement strand
TTTAAAGTCGGTATTAGTCATGGAGCCCATTTGGTTTTGGAGCTGACTCATTGTTGTGAAGGTGTCCGATGCAGACACCAGTTCAGAAGCGGACTTGGATAGGTTCTGGGATAAGCTATCGCCCCAGGTTTGCTTGAATGACTCGCTTCCAGAACGGCTGAAACCCTGCGCTAATTGATTTGTCAACGCCTGGCTATCGGTTTGCGAATAGCTCACACCCTTCATGAACTGGGACACATCACTCGCTGACCAGCTTGAAGAGGCTTGAGTTGATGACTCTGTTGCTCCCTTCGCTTGCGCTTTGATGTCCAGGACATCACTGCCGCCGCCTGATTCGCCATTACCACCAGCAGGAACTAGGGCTGTACTGTTTGATTTCACACCAGCAGCGGCCTTCATTGCTGCCCTGGCCTTGCCAACCATAGGCATAAGCATGGACGCAGCTTCGTCAACATCGAGTGTGCCCATAGCCTGCATGGCAAAAGCACCTTTGACAGCATCAGAGTGGCTATCATCCACCTGGAACTTATCCATGAAGT
>NZ_JAWOWM010000788.1:0-539 GCF_033340475.1 Vibrio sp. 1078-1 | reverse complement strand
CAGATAAAGGCACGGTAGCATTAAATGACACTTCCCTTTCATCACTCAAAACCAAAGAGCTGGCAAAGCAGATAGCCTATTTGCCACAAAAGCTGCCCTCCTCGGCTGGTTTAACGGTAGAAGAGCTAGTGCGCTTAGGCCGCTTTCCGTGGCGTGGCGCACTTGGTCGTTGGAAACCTGAAGACAAACAGATTATCGCTGAAGCCATGGCTCGCACTGGCGTTGCTCCGTTTGCTCAAGCATTAGCGGACGATTTATCGGGCGGTGAGCGCCAACGCGCTTGGGTGTCGATGCTGTTGGCTCAACAATCACCGATTTTGATCCTAGATGAACCGACCTCCGCGCTCGATGTTCACCATCAATTTCAACTGATGGCGCTACTGGCAGAGCTGAATCGAACCGAGAACGTAGGCATTATCGTGATCCTGCATGATTTGAACTTAGCATTGCGCTACGCAACCCACATAGTTGCGCTCAAAAAAGGTCAAATTGCCTTTGAAGGCAACGCCGAAATGCTGCTTGATGAAGCGCGTTTGTCT
>NZ_JAWOWM010000787.1:0-539 GCF_033340475.1 Vibrio sp. 1078-1 | reverse complement strand
GTGACAATGACAGCAAGATCTGAGAGGCGATATAAAAAAGCGAACTCCATCTCATAAGAACGAATTAGTCCTTTGTGTTTCATGACCTAGTTTCCCTTCTAGCACGCTACCGCCATTGGGGTGATTGCCCAATAGCCGTGTCGCGAACGTTTTAATTGATGAGCAGAGACATTTCTATGAATGTTTCTGAATTTCTGTAACGCATAAATTCGAAGGTAAGTTTAAAAATTCGCGTTGTTTAGGTAAGTGGAAATAAGAATGAAATTTAGACCTTTGGCTAAGTTTTGCTGTTTAGGAAAAAGCTGGTACTTGCTAAGCAGGGATGAGGAAAAGTATTAAGAAGCGAGTTTGATTATAAAAACTAAGGTTTAATTTCTTGATGGTCTAACGGATGACTTATTTACAGGGAAGTTAATGATTTAGTCTTGGGTGCGGAGTATGAATGATGAGTCCAACGAGCGAGTGATGTCGGTCATTTATGTGGTTTTGATACAAAAAATCCCTCTCAGGAGAGAGGGATTTATAACAACTATAGGTGA
>NZ_JAWOWM010000786.1:0-540 GCF_033340475.1 Vibrio sp. 1078-1 | reverse complement strand
CGAGGGCTAACCGAGGAGAGATTGAAATCCCCCACAACCAACACCTCTGGCTCGGGATAAAGCGCGGTCAGAGTTTCTATGGTTCGCACCAGCGCATTTCTTTGATGCCAAAGCTCGCTGGTTCTTGGTGATGGCGGATGAGCCGCAAACAAAGTGATCGGTGCTTGACCTTTAGGCAACCAAACCGCTCTGATGACTTCTTGTCCATTTGGCGCACGATAAACCGAAACTTCCGTGATGGGGTGTCGGCTAAGAATCATCAAATTTGAAGGGTACCCCACGTCATGTTGGCCACCATAATAATGCGGATAGATATCATCCAACATGTGCAAGAGGCTACCAACTCGCGGCGTCAGCTCTTGCATTACCACCAAATCAGCAGGATGCCTCAACAGATAGTTGATGAACTGATTGATGTCTGAGTTTTCGTAAAAAAGATTGAATTGAATGACGCTCAAAGACTGCGAGCAAGACGCCACATGGCTGCGCTGCGGCGGAACAAGTAACGAGACAAACAAAATAGCGACAAAGGCAGAAAAT
>NZ_JAWOWM010000785.1:0-540 GCF_033340475.1 Vibrio sp. 1078-1 | reverse complement strand
GGTTCAGATGCTTAGCCTCCACCAGCTTAGTGAAAAGGCGGCAAAGACCATGCTGGCCTTCGACCTCGAAGTGTATGAGAAATTTTTCGGAAAACCTGATGTTGCATGAGGACAATGTGATGGAAAAAGTCAAAAGCGTAGATGCCGTGGAGTTCACGGCAGCAGATAAGAAGGCGATGACCCATGCGGCATACGCCCAGTGTTTCTTCATTCTGGCCCAAGTGATGGCATTCCCTTCCCTGGGGGTGGCTGGCGCTATGGTTGCTGCTCTGTGCGGCATGATGCCGTGGTTGACCAAGTTCGCCAAAGAGGCTCCATCGAAAGCCTTTGGCATGGTGATGGCTTCACTCTGCCTTGCTCCTGTGTACGGGAAACTCTGTGAGCTGGTGGTCCACGCGATTCAGGGAGCTTGAGCTTATGGGGGTAGTACGAGTTCCCTACCTCTTGGCTGAGCTGAAAGAACGCGGATGTGCTGATGAATCTGCTCTGGCGCAGGTTATGCAGCCTGGATGCCCAATTGGAGAGGAAGACCTACGGAAG
>NZ_JAWOWM010000784.1:0-540 GCF_033340475.1 Vibrio sp. 1078-1 | reverse complement strand
AGTAATCCAAGACGTTGATACCGGCTTCGGCTGACGTCGCTATCATTCCCATCACCACATCAGCAATACTGGCGCCAGCTTGAGTTTTATGGAACATCGCATTCTTACGGTTTCTGGCGACCAGTTTGAGGGCTTGCTCCGCTTTGTTATTGTCTATCGGAGCCCCTTCGATGTGGCAGAACGCGCTAAGCCCGTCATAGTGTTTATTGAAGTATCCAATCGCTTTGCCAAGACCACTATTTTCTTCAACACGCCCTCTATTAAGTTCTGTCTCTCCCCATTCACGGATCTGCTCCATCACCGGCAGAGATACTTTCTTATGCCACGCAAGTCGCTGCTTACTGCTGAGCCTCAAGACTTTGGCCTCATGATCGTTATCCCAGATCATTCCATACCACGTTAATACCTGTTCAACTTCGGTTGGGAATGAGTGAAGCACTTCCGCGAACTGCCGCCGCCCGTGACTATTGCACAGACAGTGTTGGACTTCATAACCAAGAGATGGGCGATTGCTGGATAAGGCATCGCTCATCAATATGG
>NZ_JAWOWM010000783.1:0-540 GCF_033340475.1 Vibrio sp. 1078-1 | reverse complement strand
CTGTTTTCTTCTTGTCTTCTTTTTTCTTTTTCTTCTTAAACACAGGTTTCTTGTGCTTAGGGCGCATCTCTTTAATGAAACGCTCTTTGATGTCTTCTTTCACGTAACGTGCTACGCGATCCATCATTGGCTGGTCGTGCGCTTCTACGATTGAGATTGCGTTACCTTTCTTACCTGCACGAGCCGTACGGCCGATACGGTGAAGGTATACGTCAGCCGTGCGAGGCATGTCGTAGTTGATAACGTGAGAAACATCAGGAAGGTCGATACCACGCGCCGCAACGTCTGTTGCTAGTAGCACGTTCACAGTGCCGTCACGGAAACGTGCAATGGCATTATTACGACGATCTTGAGGCATTTCACCTTGAATCCACGAACACGGGATTTGTGCGCTCTCAAGTTGTGCACGTAGCTCTGCCAAGCGTTCACGAGTTTTTAAGAACACGATAGTGCGCTCAGCTTGCTCTGTGATGATATGTTTCAGCAGAGCCAGTTTGTGTTCTGCGCTATCAGCACGGTGATACCATTGAGCAATCTTCT
>NZ_JAWOWM010000782.1:0-540 GCF_033340475.1 Vibrio sp. 1078-1 | reverse complement strand
TGAGGATGCCGCGCAACAACGCGGCATTCGCCCTTCTCAAATGGTCAAAGCGATATTGCTGCGAGACATGGGCAATCAATACGCCCTCGCCTGCGCCCCTGGTGATCGCAGTGTGGATCCAAAAAAGGTACGAGCTTTACTGCAATGTCGCCGCATGACTTGTGTCGACCAGGCCGATGTAGAAGCCATCACTGGTTATAAAATTGGCACTGTGACGCCGTTATTACTCAAACGACAGATGCCGATTGTGTTTGACCCAAGCTTACTGGAAGAACGTGAAGTCACCATCAGCAGTGGGGACCGCATGGCAGGGCTGGCGTTATCCATCGACGATTTGGTTCAGCTATGCCAACCCACCGTTGCCGAAATCTGTCGTTAACATCCAATTCATAATGCAATAAAGCGCAGTGTTCTCATCACTGCGTGATCTCCCTCATATCTATAAAAACACGCCGCAGAATTTTTAATCAAAATTAAAACATAAATAGTCACCATTATAAAACTCGTATATGCTGATTCTGTTGGTTAAGTTTTCAACAA
>NZ_JAWOWM010000781.1:0-540 GCF_033340475.1 Vibrio sp. 1078-1 | reverse complement strand
TGACGAATTGGGACAATTACAAAGCTTAGGATAAAAACAATGAAATTGATCAAGCCTTTAACTTGCGCGCTTGCTCTAGCAATGAGTGGCATGGCATTCGCAGACGTTACGGTTAGCGTTCCTGACGACGTTTCAGTATTGGCAGCAAACGGTGAAAAAGCGAAACTTTCTGGCGGCTTTTTTGCTTCTGAAAAAACATTGACGCTACCGGATGGCGTAAACCAAGTCGTTTTCCGCTACGCACCTTACTTCAACCAAGGTAATGACCGTCTAAGCGTAGAAAGTGACGCTATCGTGGCACGCTTCGATACTGCAAATGCAGAGTTGACGATTGAAGTTCCAAAATACCGCAACATGCGTGACGCGGAAGAAAACATCAAAGATCTCGATTGGAAACTGGTTGATGGTTCAGGCAAAGCAGTCGCAGTTGACCAAGACAAGCTGATCAAACCGGGTATGCAAATCGGCCGTGATTACGTGCGTGAAATCGAAGATTACAACCGCGCTGGCGGTACAGCAGCTGTCGCTTTTGCTGGCGCA
>NZ_JAWOWM010000780.1:0-540 GCF_033340475.1 Vibrio sp. 1078-1 | reverse complement strand
GACAGCATGGCAATGCGACGATAACCTTGCGCTGTGAGGTGTGAAACTGCTTTGTAAGCTCCAATCATATCGGCTGGCAAAATACTTGGCGTTTCGGTGTGTTCTTCGTTGGTGCAGTTCAGCAGCACAGTCGGTAAGGAAGTTGTGACGCGTTGCTGCTCCAACTCTCGCGTCATACTGGATGCGTAAACCAAACCTGCGTAATCACCGCCGTTGATCTCCGACTCAATCTTGCTTGCCAACACTTCATCATGGCTGTAATTGAACGTCACCAATATGTAGTCGTTCGACCAAGCTTCTTCTCTCGCTGCATTGATGGCATCGATAAATGGGTCATAACTGGTTAAGCCGTTGATCACCAATGCGATCTTTTTAGGGCGTCCCAAAGCATGGGCAACCTTTTTGTTTTTGTAGCCAAGTGATTCTGCGGTTTCGAGCACTTTACGTTTGGTCGCTTCCGCGATTTTTACGGAAGTTGAGCCATTCAATACCAGCGATACGGTCGACTGAGAGACGCCAGCCGCCGCCGCAATGTCGCTC
>NZ_JAWOWM010000779.1:0-541 GCF_033340475.1 Vibrio sp. 1078-1 | reverse complement strand
CTTGCATTGATATTCCAGGCTCTTTTTCCTAGTGACGCACCAGCACCGAGTTGTGCAAACTGGCCTTCGGGCATACTTTTCGATCCCAAACGTGTTTGTTCAGATTTAGACAGTCGCATCCATTGACCTTGAAACTCGTGAATACGAATTTGGCAACCAGACAAACATTCCAAAATGCTCTTCAATGCACCTTTACTTCGTGTTGGAGATGCATACATGCCGCCATAATGCAGTGCAAGATCATTCCCATCGCCAGTCAATGACGACATGCAATCAGTTAATGGGGAGCGCTGATTTTTTGCATGCGCACGCGCTTGTATGGTTAACTGACTCAATTGCCAACTTCGATAATAGAGGGATAAAAGCCGATGGTTAAAAATGTCATAGAAGTCCACCATCGCATGATCGCCTTCTTTCAGTCGATGCAATGCAAGCTCACTGTAATGCTGAGGCAGTACACCCTGCTCCCCCGTCAAGCCAATCAAATTTGTCTCAAGCGCTAATTTATCTTTACCTAATGGTTTAGTAGAAACGAGTTGCG
>NZ_JAWOWM010000778.1:0-541 GCF_033340475.1 Vibrio sp. 1078-1 | reverse complement strand
CTTGGGTTAATTGTGATTTTGAATCGTTCTAAAAACCCATACATTCGCGTGGCTTCGATCGTGATTGCCATGCTGGTTGGCTATGTAATGGCATACTTCATGGGTATGGTCGACACCTCAAAATTGGGGGAAACCAACCTCGTTGCGCTACCGATTCCGATGCAGTACGGCTTGTCATTTGACTGGTCACTGTTTATCCCTCTCGTGCTGATTTTCTTTATCACGGCGTTGGAAGCGATCGGCGACATTACCGCAACGTCTGAAGTATCTGGCGAGCCTGTTAAAGGCCCTATTTACATGAAGCGCATCAAAGGTGGGGTATTAGCGGATGGTCTGAACTCGGCTATCGCTGCGGTATTCAACAGCTTTCCAAACTCTACCTTCAGTCAAAACAACGGCATTATCATGCTAACGGGCGTCGCAAGCCGTTACGTGGGTTACTTTATCTCGGGCATGTTAGTGATTCTTGGTCTATTCCCGGGCGTGGCCAGTTTTGTTCAGCTGATCCCAGAGCCTGTACTTGGTGGCGCTACCATCGTGA
>NZ_JAWOWM010000777.1:0-541 GCF_033340475.1 Vibrio sp. 1078-1 | reverse complement strand
GAAACAACTGCCACATTTGCTGTGTATCACCAATATGATGCTCCACGGCATCGAAGTCCCTGATCAGATCAAGCACGGCAACACGCTCAATAAGCCGCTTTCAAGTTGGGATAGCAATATCAATGTGATTGCGACTAACCCACCGTTTGGCGGCACAGAAGAGGACGGGATTGAAAAGAACTTCCCTGCCGAAATGCAGACTCGTGAAACGGCTGACCTGTTCTTGCAGCTTATTGTCGAAGTATTGGATAAAGATGGTCGCGCTGGTGTGGTATTGCCTGATGGCACCTTGTTTGGTGAAGGTGTAAAAACCAAAATCAAAAAGATGCTGACGGAAGAGTGTAACCTGCACACAATTGTTCGCTTACCTAATGGCGTGTTCAATCCATACACAGGTATTAAGACCAACATTCTGTTCTTTACCAAAGGCCAACCGACCAAAGAAGTGTGGTTCTATGAGCACCCTTACCCAGAAGGCGTGAAGAACTACAGCAAAACCAAACCTATGAAGTTTGAAGAGTTCCAGCAAGAGATCGATTGG
>NZ_JAWOWM010000776.1:0-541 GCF_033340475.1 Vibrio sp. 1078-1 | reverse complement strand
GACGTGGAGCCAGGATTACCAAGGCGAGTGGAAAGCGACGGAAACCCTCACGATAAATGGACAGAGCATCGCGGCTTATCGCCTTGCCCTAACGGCCAAAACCAAGGGAGCGAGTTATCAGAAGATCGATTTGTGGTTGTCTGAGCAAGATGCGTTCCCGATCAAAGCGGATCTTTATTTGCGTTCAGGCAAGCTTGCCAAGCAAGCGCAATACGGACGAGCGACCAACCGCGGCGAAGATTACGTCAGTGAGATGACCCTGCTCGACAGCATTCAACCGAGCAAAAAGACGGTGATTGAGTATCAAGAAATCGTCCCGTGGCAGTTGGATAACAAATTCTACAACCCGAGTTATTTGCCGAAAGCCAATACATCGGAGCTGTAATTTAAGGTTATTAACGCCATCAAGGATGTTTTATGAAAGTGCGATTCTTTAACGCCATCGTCAATGTAAACAGCGTTGCGATTAGCTTCATTGCCGCTTCATTATGGATGGTTGCACCTGTTACGGCCAATGATGAGCTGAGTTTTGAGTGGGATT
>NZ_JAWOWM010000775.1:0-541 GCF_033340475.1 Vibrio sp. 1078-1 | reverse complement strand
TGCCATACAGCACATGGCAAAGCGCATTCGCCGTGCCCAACGGTATGATGCCGAGCTGGATGTCCGTGCCGACCAATTGGCTCGCCACTTCAGTCACCGTGCCATCGCCACCAGAGACAATCACCTGATTCACACCACTTTGTTTAGCTTGCAGTGCGAGGCTTTCTGCACTGGTGGTTTCGTCCGTTTGGCGAATGCTGAGACGATATTTTTTGGTCAACTCACGAATCACATGTTGTTCGTATTGCAGCCATTTCCCACCGCCCGCGACAGGGTTCACCACCATCCAGGTCGGCTCATCGAGTGTTAGCACGCCTTTCTCACTGATCGCGCGCAGAGTTTTGATCTGCAGATTATTGAGCCTTGCAGTACTGCGCACGCGGTTGATTTTCTGCATCACCGATTCCACCGAGAGCGACGGATCTTTACTCAGTAAATAAGCCGCCACCACAAACACCGAACGGCCACGCCCAAGTGCGCAATGCACAACCACAGAGCGCCCACAGGCGATTTGGGTATCAATCCAATTAATCGCATGACG
>NZ_JAWOWM010000774.1:0-542 GCF_033340475.1 Vibrio sp. 1078-1 | reverse complement strand
ACGTAAGAATCCGATTCGTTAAGGCGTATAAAAATATAGATAATAAAAAGCCGACCTTAGGGTCGGCTGTTTATTGGGTTCGATTCAGTAACTGGCTTTTATAGTGTTACTTACCACAGCATTGCTTGAACTTTTTACCGCTCTCACAAGGGCATGGATCGTTACGACCTACATCTTTAAATGGGTTTAAGCTTTGAGATTTATTGCCAACCATTAGTTCATCTGCACCCAATGCGACTTCAACTAACATCAAATCAAGTTGATCAACAAGGCCTGTTAACGCTGGCCGTGTTTCAATGCCCGCGTCACGCATATGTTGCTGAGTAGACTCTTCATCAATGGCTAGCATCATTGTGGTAAGCAGCGCTTGCAGCATACGTTGTAAACCATCATTTAGCTCAACCTCTTGCCACTGCTCTTCAATCAAAGGCCAAACCGACATGAAACCTTCAGCAAAATCGGCTAACTGCTCAGGATCTTTTCCAGTTAGCTCTAGAGCTGAATACTCATTACGTAAAATACGGTTATGTTGCTTGTGAATT
>NZ_JAWOWM010000773.1:0-543 GCF_033340475.1 Vibrio sp. 1078-1 | reverse complement strand
CGATCTCAAGAAGTAATTCTCTGTGGTCTATGAGCGATCCTCTCCATAAAAGCCGAGGTGCAGGAGCGAGCAGAACGAGTACGTGAGTGGTTAGATAGAATAGAAGAACAACGATGCCAAAGTACTGCAAATGGTCATTAAATCACTGATAGTAATGGAAATTGTGATATTTTTCGATCACGTAACCTTTGACCGATCATAAACATCGTTGGGTCAGATTCAAAAATCTATCTTAGAGGTCAAGGAAAACAACGATACCAGTTGACGCCACTTTCATGATCGAGAGGTCAAGGGAAACAATGATGTCCTATTCTCATCGAACCCTTTCGATTCAGCCCCCCTAAGGTCTACGAGCGATCTCTAAAAGCAAATTACTATGGTCTAGGAGTGATCCTCTCCTAGATGGGTATGGCTATAACCAATTGTATTTACTTTGTTATTTATTTAAGGGCTGCTGGTCTACGTGCGATCTCAAGAAGTAATTCTCTGTGGTCTATGAGCGATCCTCTCCATAAAAGCCGAGGTGCAGGAGCGAGCAGAACG
>NZ_JAWOWM010000772.1:0-543 GCF_033340475.1 Vibrio sp. 1078-1 | reverse complement strand
GATTTTAATGTCAGTGTTGTGCAGGAGCTAAAGTCCAACACGCGAGAATTTAATGAACTCGCGCAAGATTTTGACCACATGACGAAAGAGATTCACTCGCTAGCGGAGAAGCAACGTCTTTTGATTCGCGATGTGTCCCATGAACTAAGAACGCCTCTTGCTAGACAGAACTTGGTTTTGCACCTTTTGCGTAAACGAGTTGGTGAAAGCGAACAAGAATTAGTGACGCGGCTGGAAGACGAAGCCAAAGAGCTGAATCATCTAATCAGTGACATTTTGGAATTTAGTCGCCTTGAGAATGCTCGCTACGACAAAGAGACCAAGCGTAGTGATCTTGAAGTGCTACTAGCCCCACAAGTTGAGCGTTGCAAAATCGATTTGAGGGAATCACAGAGCATTGTATTTATTTCACGTGTGACCGAGCCGAGAGCTTACTGTGAAGATACTCTCGTGGTGCGTTGTCTGAATAATCTAGTTGGCAACGCTATCAAATACGCGGGTGAAGATGCTCGGATCGAAGTGACTCTGACTAATCAAGAAATC
>NZ_JAWOWM010000771.1:0-543 GCF_033340475.1 Vibrio sp. 1078-1 | reverse complement strand
GCTTCTTATCGTAGTTTTTGCTGGTCAGTTTGTCCGACTTCGCAGCGCGTGCTGCGGTATCCAAACGAGGAACCGCTAGCTCGAGCGACACATCCCCGCGCAATAATGGTCGAGCTTCCTCGGTCAATTGCAACGTCGAGTTTCGGGTGATGTTTTGAAACAACAGTCCTTTGTGGATTAACTGGCGGAAGATACTCACCCAGTAATCATGGCTGTGATCGCGGCCAATGCCGTATGTAGAGATCTTATCGTGGCCATGTTCACGCACGCGGATATTTTGCATACCACGCAGCACCTCAACCACATACGTCATACCAAAGCTTTGGTTAACACGGTAAACACACGACAACGCTTTTCGCGCTTCTTCTGTCGCATCAAAATGTTTGGGTGGATCGAGGCAGATATCACAGTTACCACAAGGCTTCTCGCGGTACTCACCAAAGTAGTTGAGCAGAACCTGACGACGACAGGTTTGTGCTTCCGCAAAGGCACTCATCGCATTAAGTTTATGGCTTTCTACTTGCTTTTGCGGTCCATCGTCTT
>NZ_JAWOWM010000770.1:0-543 GCF_033340475.1 Vibrio sp. 1078-1 | reverse complement strand
TATTTACCCTACTTAAAGTCAGCCAATAAAACGAATAAAAATTCACATTCATAAAAAATATACCAATAAAACCCTAGGATTAGAATTTGAGTTTTTTTAACATTTAGGAGTGAAGCTATGGCTTACTCAAACCACTTGAGGGAGAGTCTAAAGAAGGCGAAGAACCGATGTTGCCTCGCCAATCAAAAGCAATTCTATTCCACGAGCTTTACAGCGGTACCAAAAGCAAGGATTTCAGATGAACCATCGACAATTGAGCTTGTAGTAAAGCGAATTCCTACAATCGCATCAGCGCCTTTCTGGTTCGCTTGCTCGACCATACGTTGAATAGCAATGTCACGTGCTTCGGTCATCATTTCGGTGTATCCGCGGATCTCTCCACCAACAATGCTTTTTAGACCAGCCATTAGGTCTCTGCCTATATGCTTAGATTGAACAACGTTGCCCGTCACCACTCCTCTGACCTCTGCTATTTCCTTGCCTGGAATCGTATCTGTTGTTGTGTAAATCATGTCGTGCCCTTAATTCTATGAAGTAAATACA
>NZ_JAWOWM010000769.1:0-544 GCF_033340475.1 Vibrio sp. 1078-1 | reverse complement strand
AGGGCACAGTTTTCCCTCTTTGTCGATGTAACGAATCAGCGCTTCATAGGAGAACACTTTCTCTTCATGCGTCGATTGTAGCTTTTGATAAAACATCACCAGCTCCCCTTCTCGCAGAATTGAAGTCAAACGCTTCTGAGCTGATGATTTGTTGATAATGTATATGTTTGAATCTTTCACGCTATTAAGCAGAGACTTAAACAGCGATTGTTCAATACCATTCAAAGCATTGTTCAGCCCGAATTGACTCGCGTGTTTACCAGCATAAGCAAGATAAAAAGGTCAATAGATCAATACCCCTGCCGCGATCACTATCAGTTGAAGTATTGTGCCTTGAATATGATTTCCCATTGCGACATATCCACTGATCAACGGCGGCGTCATCCAATTCACGATCTTCTCGACCGGATCAATCATACCCGACGCAATGCTCGCATAAGTGATCACGAAGCTCACCAAAGGCACCAGTACAAATGGGATGATGAGAATGGGGTTAAAGATGATCGGCAAACCAAACAGCAACACTTCATTAATGTTGAACATC
>NZ_JAWOWM010000768.1:0-544 GCF_033340475.1 Vibrio sp. 1078-1 | reverse complement strand
CGATCCAATTAGAACAATCTTTAAGGAGTCAGAAGTGAGACTCGGACGCAGACCAAATCAACAAGACGAAGCTCAAGTCGATTTAACATCGATGCTTGATATTGTATTTATCATGTTGATTTTCTTTATTGTTACCAGCTCTTTCGTGCGAGAGTCTGGCGTGGAAGTGAACCGCCCTCAAGCATCGAACGTGGTCAGTCAAAAAGACGCAGGTATTTTCATCGCCATTACGGCAGCAAACGATGTATACATCGACAAACGCTTGGTCGATCTGGAACGCGTAGAAGCATCTATTGAGCACCTATTGCTAGACCAGCCAGATGCATCGTTAGTTATTCAGGCTGATGAACACGCGTACAACGGCACCGTTGTGAAAGTGATGGATGCCGCTAAAGGTGCTGGCGTGAAGAACATTGCACTGGCAGCGGAGAAACCTTAATGGGTAGGCTGTTAATTGCGTTACCAGCGTCATTATTGATCGCCGTGAGTTTGTTTAGCTTTATGGCGTGGATGGTCGATAATGGCAATCAACGCGCACCAAAAC
>NZ_JAWOWM010000767.1:0-545 GCF_033340475.1 Vibrio sp. 1078-1 | reverse complement strand
CCCAGTCATCAGGTATTGGTGGCGGTGCGTTCTTAGTGTATTGGGATAGCGAAAAGCAAAAACTGACCACTTACGACGGGCGTGAAACCGCCCCCCTCGCCGTAACGCCAAAGCTATTTTTAGATGAGAACGGCCAGCCATTGCAATTCTACGATGCCGTGGTTGGTGGACGCTCTGTCGCAACACCAGGCACCGTGAAACTATTGTGGGATACTCACCAGAAATACGGCAAGCTGGAATGGAAAAAGATCATTCAGCCAGTGATCAGCTTAGCTGAGGAAGGTTTTGCCGTCAGTCCTCGTCTCGCCAGTTTGATTGCCAACGACGCCGAGCGTTTATCACGTTTTCCGACCACAAAAGCGTATTTCTTTAACGCCGATGGCTCACCAAAAGCCGAAGGCACACGATTAAAGAATCCAGAATACGCGCAAACCTTGAAAGCCATCGCCAAACAAGGTGCTCAAGCCTTCTATCAAGGTGATATTGCCAAAGACATTATCGCAACCGTGCAAACTGCAGTGGGTAACCCGGGCGTGTTGGCACAA
>NZ_JAWOWM010000766.1:0-545 GCF_033340475.1 Vibrio sp. 1078-1 | reverse complement strand
GCGGAAAAATAGCGATATTCTGGATTGGGGTTGATCTGGTACGGCGGATTCCATTTCTTATTGTCCTTTGATGTTGTGTATAGCGGCATAACCTTCCCCGCGAGAACGGTTCGCGGGAATCCAAACGGCGTGAAACCTTATTTAATGTTATGGGGTGCTTTTCCGAACGGAATAAAGTTATTTGGGTAACCACTCTATAAATATCACTCCCGCAGTACTTGTCAAACTATATTTACAAATCAGTTTTTATTTTATTTTTCGAATTTATTGACTTGATTAACCCTGTTGGTTTTGGTGTTTTCATTGGTCGCGAAATTAAAATGCGTTTTGGCTGAGCCCTCGTTATAATCGCGGCGTTTTTATTTTCTAGAGATCCCACCCATGGCAATGCTTGAGTACAACCCACCGACTGATCCTTGGATCGACATCGTTTTTGAGGACGACCATATCTTGGCTGTGAATAAGCCGTCTGGTTTGTTATCAGTTCCGGGACGGCTTGCAGAGCACCATGACAGCATGTGGAGTCGTTTACAGGAAGAGTACCC
>NZ_JAWOWM010000765.1:0-545 GCF_033340475.1 Vibrio sp. 1078-1 | reverse complement strand
ATGTGACTGCTCGCCACGAAAGTGCATTATCAGCGTTGCAGAGAGTTGGGTTAGACACCTACGCTGAATCATTTCCTGATGAACTATCAGGTGGTATGAAGCAGCGTGTCGGTCTTGCCCGCGCCCTAGCTTGCGACCCCGATATTTTGCTGATGGATGAAGCGTTCTCAGCGCTCGATCCTTTGATTCGTTCTGAAATGCAGGATGAATTGATTCGTCTGCAAAATGACGATAAACGCACCATCGTATTCATTTCGCACGACTTGGACGAAGCCATGCGCATCGGTGACCGAATTGCCATCATGCAAAACGGCGAAGTTGTGCAAGTCGGCACACCAGATGAAATTCTTCATAACCCCGCCAATGATTATGTCGAGGCGTTTTTCCGCGGCGTTAATGTCGCCAGCGTGCTAACCGTCAAAGATATTGCGCGCAAGAAGCCCGCTGCGGTATTCAAGAAATCCGAACACGACGGCCCTGGCTCTGCCATGCAAATCTTGATGGATCACGACCGTGATTACGGCATCGTCGTCGATAAATCTAGC
>NZ_JAWOWM010000764.1:0-545 GCF_033340475.1 Vibrio sp. 1078-1 | reverse complement strand
TCGCGATGCACTTTTGGAGATTTCAGAGAAAGGTTTGGGAATGACCGTAATCGTGGACGAGCACGATGCTATGCTTGGTATATTCACCGATGGTGACTTACGCCGCACTTTGGATAAGCGCATTGATATTCATACCACGGCTATTGGCGAAGTCATGACGAAAAATCCAACCACGGCACATCCAGAAATGTTAGCAGTGGAAGGATTGAACTTAATGCAGAACAAAAACATCAACGCACTTATCCTATGCAAAGAAGATAAAATCGTTGGCGCATTAAATATGCATGATTTACTAAAAGCTGGTGTGATGTAATATCGGCAACACGAAACATTCAAACGATTGATTACACAGATTAAGGCAATAGTCAGGGAAGTACTGAGCTAAACAAAAGGCCTTTAATATATGAGTTTTACTCGCCTTATTTATTTGCTCTTGGTTTTCGTCGTCGCATGGTGTGGTTATTACCTGCTCACACCAAAAGGTAACGATGCAATTCAAGTAGCCCCAGACACCGAACTGCCATTGTTCAGTGGAACTGGTTTAG
>NZ_JAWOWM010000763.1:0-546 GCF_033340475.1 Vibrio sp. 1078-1 | reverse complement strand
ATTAGGCCAAGAGTTATTTAATGCAGATGGTCGTTCAATGTACTTTGAAAGTATGTTTGAAATGTCATCGGAGGGGAACCTAGAGTCTGAAAATAGTAAAGATGACAGTGCCAACTTTGGTATTAAGCAGTTAAATGTTCAAGCTAAAGGCTATATCCCATCTTCTCCTGATGCCGTTATCTGGGCTGGTAAACGCTTTTATCAACGTCATGATATCCACATTATAGACACTAAATACTGGAATATTTCTGGCTACGGTGTGGGTATCGAAAACATCAAGTTAAATACCGGTGCGATTTCAGCAGCGGTTATCCGAGCCGATAATGAGTTGGCCGAGTGGGATGATACTGGCAATAAAACGAGTTACGGAGATTTGAATACTTACTTCTTAGATTTACGTTACGCTGGCTTTAGCCCATGGGAAGGCTCCTGGACTGAATTCGGTGTTGACTATGCAATGGTTAACCCAACGGATGAGCAAGAAGACGCCGCTGAGAACTTCGATAACGGTTTAATGTTAACTGCTGAACTTAGCCAGAGTTTTTC
>NZ_JAWOWM010000762.1:0-546 GCF_033340475.1 Vibrio sp. 1078-1 | reverse complement strand
AAGTCAGGGCAGGACAAAGTAAAAGTAAGTTTAAGAAGTCCGGACATGTTGGCTGACGTTGCGATTGTCGACCCAACATTGACTTATGGGACAGATCAATACACATCTGGACGAGGCGCTATGGATGCGTTTACGCATCTGATGGAAGCTTATGTGTGCGGCGAGCCGAATCCTCTCACTGATATGGTATGCGAAGAAGGGCTTCGTCGATTGAGTCGATCAGTGATTGCAGGCTGTAAGCAGGATAATCATAAGGCTCGTTCGGATTTATCTTTTGCGGCTTTGCTTGGAGGGATGGCGATCACTAACGCTAAGTTGGGCGCTGCTCATGGGCTAGCCTCTGCACTTGGTGGGAAACTTGATGCTCCGCACAGTGTGATAACTGCACGTTTAGCACCTCATGTGATGCAAGAAAACATCAATGCAGCAAAGCAAGCGGGCAGAAATGATGTGATCAATCGTTATCGAAAACTGGCTCAACTTGTCACGGACAGAGCGAATGCGAATGAACATGACGGCGTGCTTTGGGTCAAGATGGTGTTAGAT
>NZ_JAWOWM010000761.1:0-546 GCF_033340475.1 Vibrio sp. 1078-1 | reverse complement strand
TGAAGATAAATCAGCACTCGAAACTGCTGACAACAGTGCCAACGAGCCAACAGAAATCGAAGTTCCTGATAGTTCTGACGTCATCGAAAAGTCCGAAATCAGCTCAGAGCTTGAAATCGACACAACTTGGGATGATGTCTACAGCGCAAATACGGGCAGTACCGGTTTAGCGTTAGACGATGATATGCCGGTCTACCAAGGCGAAACCACAGAATCGCTGCACGATTACTTAATGTGGCAACTCGACTTAACGCCTTTCAGTGAGACCGACCGTACGATTGCCATTGCCATCATTGATGCGATTGACGATTACGGCTATCTGACCCTATCTCCTGAAGAGATTCACGAAAGCTTCGACAACGAAGATATTGAGTTGGATGAAGTCGAAGCCGTGCGCAAACGCATCCAACAGTTTGACCCGCTTGGTGTGGCATCGCGGAACCTGCAAGAATGCTTACTCCTGCACCTTGCAACCTTCCCAGAAGACACGCCTTGGCTTGCGGAAGCCAAAATGATTCTTGCCGATCACATCGATCACCTTGGTAA
>NZ_JAWOWM010000760.1:0-546 GCF_033340475.1 Vibrio sp. 1078-1 | reverse complement strand
CACTCGCCGCCATCATCACTAAAGGCACCTCTTTCATCGGTTCGCCTTTCGCGTTTAGAAACTGATCATCAACGGTAATAACTTTCAAATCGTAGCTTTTCGCTTTGGCCATAATCGCAGGGCCAAGCTTTGGATCTGGCGTACAAATTACAAAGCCTTTCGCCCCGCTGGCAGCAAGCGTATCAATCGCATTCAGCGTTTTTTCACCATCAGGCACGGCCATCTTGACCAATTCAAAATCGTATTGCTTCGCTGCTTTTTCCGCAAAAGACCACTCGGTTTGAAACCAAGGCTCTTCCGGCTGCTTCACGAGGTAACCAAGTCTGACGTTATCGTCATTGGAGCCAAAAAAAGCGTTAGCAGAGGCACTGAGCATTGTCATGCCAGATAGGGCAGCGATTGTGAGTAGTTTTTTTAATTTCATTGTTATCCATCCACTGGTAGAGGTGAGTGTTCGCTGTACATATTTGTGCATCCTTGACCATTTGTTAGTGATAAAAATCACAGCGGAAAAATGTAGCAATTTTGTCCATTCATTTAGCTACA
>NZ_JAWOWM010000759.1:0-547 GCF_033340475.1 Vibrio sp. 1078-1 | reverse complement strand
TGCTCCTTTTGCAATTCCTCAGCAAATGAACTGACACCGATAGGAGCGATGACAGACAGAGGGATT
Source organism: Vibrio sp. 1078-1 (assembly GCF_033340475.1). Taxonomy (NCBI): domain Bacteria; kingdom Pseudomonadati; phylum Pseudomonadota; class Gammaproteobacteria; order Vibrionales; family Vibrionaceae; genus Vibrio; species Vibrio sp. 1078-1. The sequence goes on along the minus strand of NZ_JAWOWM010000759.1, from coordinate 481 downwards.
TCACTGATCGTTTCAAACGCGATTTTGTTTGGCATCTGCTCCGATTTGGCTGAGATGGCAATATCGGCTTCATCTGCTAGTATTTTGTCGATTGCTTGAGCTGGGTCACCGGTTGATAGCTTAAATTCAATAAAAGGATGCTGAAGACGAAAATCGGAAATTAACTCTGGTAAATGGCTGTAGCTGGCGGTCACCGAACAAAAGAGACGGATTTCCCCCTTTAGCTCGCCTTCGGTTCCTTTTATATGGTTTTGATACTGTTGCCATTCACTAAGAATTTTTAACGCGACAGGCATTAATTTTTTGCCTTGGGTTGTCAGCTCTACACTGCGATTATCGCGAACAAACAGCTGTTGATTTGTTTCTTCTTCCAACTTTTGTATTTGCCGACTGAGGGCAGAAGGACTGATGTGCATGGCTGCAGCGGTTTTGGCAAAACTTTTACTCTCACAGAGATGAATGAAAAGTTGCAGGCTTTTGA
>NZ_JAWOWM010000758.1:0-547 GCF_033340475.1 Vibrio sp. 1078-1 | reverse complement strand
TACTCATGACGAAAGCATCATGGCGAAGGTAGAAGCGTTCCGCAATGAACAGACGGAAACCGTACTGGCTAACCCAAATCCAGCTGAGGATTAATCAGATGCATGTACTGGTTCTCGGATCAGGTCAGTTGGCTCGCATGATGTCTCTGGCTGGTGCACCACTGAACATCCAAATCTCGGCTTACGATGTCGGTAGCGGTAACGTTGTCCATCCTCTTACCCAACAGGTGCTTGGTCATGGTTTGGAAAATGCCATTGAACAAGTGGATGCGATCACCGCAGAATTCGAACATATTCCTCACGATGTACTCGACATCTGTGAATTAAGTGGCAAGTTCCTCCCTAGTACCGCAGCCATCAAAGCAGGCGGTGACCGCCGTGTTGAAAAAGCGCTACTCGATAATGCTGGTGTGCGTAATGCAAAGTACTACGTGATTGAGACACGTGAAGATTTTGAACGCGCAATTGAACATGTTGGCATGCCTATGGTGCTGAAAAGTGCATTGGGTGGTTACGATGGTAAAGGGCAATGGCGCTTGAAAGAGGC
>NZ_JAWOWM010000757.1:0-547 GCF_033340475.1 Vibrio sp. 1078-1 | reverse complement strand
CGGTGACGCTAGAAAAATCGGCTTGGGATGTTCCTGAATCTATGCCATTTGGCAACGACATCGTTGTGCCTATTCGTGCAAACGAACAAATTGAGTGGAAAGTGAAGTAATCGCTTCACGCAAATAACGTGCATAAAAAAGGGTCATGACGTTCTCCGAATTAGAGACAGCATGGCCCTTTTTCATTTTATATGTGGATTATTTACCGCGAAGCTTTTCTACCACCGTCCATACAGCAACCACAATCAAACCCGCTACAAAACCGATAATGCCGTTAAGCAAAATAGGCAGAATCGCTGTAGCAACCGAATGACCACTAAAGTTCATAATAATCGGTTCTACAAAGTGGTGAATGGCGGGTACGTTGTGCACTACAATCCCGCCACCGACTAAAAACATCGCCGCAGTTCCCACAATCGTTAACAACTTCATCAGCTTTGGTGCAAAAGCAACTAAAGCACTGCCAACTTTCGCCATCCAGCCCTTACCTTTTGAGCGAATTTCAAGGTAGAAGCCCAAGTCATCCAATTTCACGATGCCTGCTACT
>NZ_JAWOWM010000756.1:0-548 GCF_033340475.1 Vibrio sp. 1078-1 | reverse complement strand
CCAACACTGCCTGGCGCTAAGCTGATGATGCCATTCATATTGGTGAGTGCTTGGGTGATTTCTTCACTCGCAATCACAATCCCACATCGCACACCCGGCAAGCCAAGTTTTGATAAGCTCATGCACAGGATGGTGTTTTCATTCCAGAACGGTTCGACATCTTCAAAAATGATGTTCGGGAACGGCAAGCCGTACGCATTGTCGATGATCAGTGGGATGTTGTTCTCGCGCGCCAATTTGTCCAGTTTACGCACTTCTTCGTCAGTTAGTACGTTACCTGTTGGGTTGGTTGGGCGAGATGCGCAAATTGCTGCGACGGAGTCATCGACGGTGAGCTTTTCAAAATCAACGTGATATTTGAATAGGCCGTTGTCGAGTAGCTCGATTTCTGGATGGTACGAAACAAAAATGTCTTCATCGATACCTGCATCACCGTAGCCAATGTATTCCGGTGCGATAGGCAACAGGACTTTTTTGTGCGAACCATCTGGCTGCTGACCAGCAAACAAATTAAATAGGTAGAAGAACCCGCTTTGGCTGCCATTCGT
>NZ_JAWOWM010000755.1:0-548 GCF_033340475.1 Vibrio sp. 1078-1 | reverse complement strand
ATGGTTTATATCGAGATTATAAATCAGGAACGTTTTCGAAAGGGCAGTATGATTACCGTAGGAAAAAACTATTAGAGAATGTAGCAAAAAATCTTGGGCCAACTGAGAAGCTTCTCTTTAATGGTAAGAAAGCTCGAGAGGCTATGAGGATATCTCGAAACGGCGGGGTTATGACTACCGCGGCGCTTCAGAAGAATACTGATAGGTTAGCAAAGTTATCAAAAGTAGCAGCTAAAGGTGGCACTGTATTGACTGCAGTTAATATTGGTATTGCCTGCGATCAGATAGCTAGAGCAGACTCTAACGTAAAGAAAAACGAAATATTGGTGGAAACTGCAGCAAGTACAGTTGTAGGTACCGTGTCTGGTATTGCAATATCATTATTTGTTGTTGCTACACCCGTTGGTTGGGTGGGAGCTCTGGTATTGGGAGTTGCTTCATCTGTCGGAAGTTATTATTCAGGAAAACAAGCTGCAGCGGTATATAAAGAGCACTATTCTCACTTAGACGTAGTTAAATCGACAGGTGTAGGTAATATATGCAGCTAT
>NZ_JAWOWM010000754.1:0-548 GCF_033340475.1 Vibrio sp. 1078-1 | reverse complement strand
GGCAGTGTGGCCCGGGCGCAACAGGCATTTTATACGTGCGCGACAACGGTAATCGTTTGAACGAATACTGGAGCGACCGTGAAAATCCATTGTGGTTGATAAACTCGTCGCTTTCTCATGCGGATTACTTAGGTAAGCAAATCCAAATGCAGTACATTGGTAACGACAACTACCCAGCTAAACAAGCTCTGGCTGATAGCTGCAAAATGTGGGATGAGATTGGTCGTGACCGAATCCAAGACCGCATTCTAACGTTGAGTGACCAATGTAAAACCTCACTCCAAGACGTGCTGCCACATGCGAAAATGTTCTCGCCAAATGTGGAAGGGCTGACGAGTGGATTAACGACGTTCAACCCATTTTATGATGTGACGAACGAAGAAATCCTGACTGAGTTCCGTGACCGTCTGCGTGAAGAATATGGCTACATCATCCGTACAACGAACTTCAAGCTGTACAAAGATGATGGACACGACACGTACGCGCTTCGTATCTCTACACACTTGTTCCATGATGAGCGAGATGTAGAAGGATTGGTCGAAGCGATT
>NZ_JAWOWM010000753.1:0-548 GCF_033340475.1 Vibrio sp. 1078-1 | reverse complement strand
GCGACACTGACGGGAGTGAACGTGCCTATTGGTGATAAAGTCTTTCGTTGGAACTTATCGCCAATTCGTGTCGATGGTGATATCAGCGGCATCATTGTTCAAGGGCAAGATATTACAACGCTGATCGAAGCTGAAAAGCAAAGTAACTTAGCACGCAGAGAAGCCGAAAAATCCGCGCAAGCGCGAGCTGACTTCTTGGCTAAAATGAGCCATGAAATTCGCACACCAATTAATGGTATTTTGGGTGTTGCGCAGCTACTCAAAGATTCCGTGGAAGCGGAAGAGCAGAAGAACCAAATCGATGTTCTTCGCCACAGTGGTGAGCATTTACTTGCTGTATTGAATGATATTTTGGACTTCTCAAAGATTGAACAAGGCAAGTTCAATATCCAAAAACATCCTTTCTCCTTCGCTGATACCATGCGAACGCTAGAAAATATCTATCGCCCTATTTGCGAAAACAAAGGGGTTGAGCTTGTCATCGAAAACCGGCTTGATGGCAATGTAGAGATTTTCACCGACCAAGTTCGTCTGAATCAAATTCTGTT
>NZ_JAWOWM010000752.1:0-548 GCF_033340475.1 Vibrio sp. 1078-1 | reverse complement strand
TGAAGGTCAATATCCAAGAACCCGCCGACCCAAGCACACCACCCAAACTAGTTGCGGCTGGCAAAGTCGATATGGCGATTTCATACCAGCCGAGCTTAACCATCGACGTAGCGGCTGGCTTGCCATTAATTCGCTCTGCGACCTTGATTGCAACTCCCCTCAACACTTTGATGGTGTTGGATAACGGCAAGAACGAAAACCTTGGCGACCTTGAAGGCAAGAAAATCGGTATTGCTATCGCAGGTAACGAAGAGGCGACAATCGGCACCATGCTTGCGCAGGAGAACGTGAAGTTTTCTGACGTGCAAATCATCAACGTCGGTTGGGCACTCTCTTCCTCTCTCGCGTCAGGCAAAGTAGACGCTATTTGGGGCGGCTTGCGTAACTTCGAAACCAACCAACTTGCGCTAGAAGGCTACAAAGCCAAAGCCTTCTTCCCAGAAGAATACGGCGTACCAGCGTATGACGAACTGGTGTTTGTGGCGAATGCAAAAACCTACGACAAAGCGGCTATTAAAGCGTTCAACAAAGCGCTGGAGCAAGCGACC
>NZ_JAWOWM010000751.1:0-548 GCF_033340475.1 Vibrio sp. 1078-1 | reverse complement strand
TTGGTAGCCGAATGAAAGCAGATCGACCTAAACAGTATTTGTTAATCGATGGAAAAACGGTATTGGAACATACTGTAGAGAAACTGCTTGCTCACCCTCAAATCGCGAAAGTTGTGGTTGCGGTTACAGAAGGTGACCCATACTACCCTGAACTATCGATTGCCCTGCACCCAGACGTAATACGTGTCGCTGGTGGTAAAGAAAGAGCCGATTCAGTGCTTTCAGGGCTAAACTATGTAAGTGCGCAGCTTCCGTGTGAATGGGTTCTGGTCCATGATGCCGCGAGACCTTGCGTAACATTAAACGATATTGATCGTCTGATTGATGTTTGTTGTGCTCATCCTACTGGTGGCATTCTTGCCTCGCCCGTGAGAGATACAATGAAACGAGCGAACAAAGAAAACAACATCGATCATACCGTAGACAGAGAAGCATTGTGGCATGCACTGACTCCACAAATGTTTAAAACTCAGCAGTTAACAAGAGCACTGGCAGACGCATTGCAGCAAGGTGTTGCGATCACTGATGAAGCATCGGCTTTAGAGTGG
>NZ_JAWOWM010000750.1:0-549 GCF_033340475.1 Vibrio sp. 1078-1 | reverse complement strand
TGTCGACGCAAACTACGCCATATCATTTCGGCGCAGTACGTTCTCACGACAGTTTCTACACCGATGACGAAGAGGCCATTTGTCAGTACTGGAACAAGAAAGGTATTCTAGGTGCAGACATGGAAACCTCGGCGCTGTTTACGGTCGGTCGATTACGAGGTCTACACGTGGCTTCGATTTTAAACAATGTCGTACTCTACCAACAAGATGTGAAGGAAGGGGTAGGTCAGTACGTAGATGAAGCTAAAGTGATGATGGAAGGTGAAAAGCTTGCATCTTTCACGGCTTTAGAAGCGTTGATTGCCCAAGCATAGCGTCATCTCTTTCTAAGATTAATATCAAAAGCGGCACATGGTTGTCGCTTTTTTTATTTGGTTTCATCGTCTTAATGGAAGGGGTACAATCCATCTGAGATTGTTATCAATAGTAATTGTCTGGATGAATAAGCAAACTGGCTTAGTCTTTGAGTTGCTCATTTGTCCGGATTCGCATCCTTCCTAGCGCAGAGAAAAACGCATGAAAATCAGCCCTTATCCGACTGGTCGCTTC
>NZ_JAWOWM010000749.1:0-549 GCF_033340475.1 Vibrio sp. 1078-1 | reverse complement strand
TTCCAAACCCCAAGCAAAACGCAAAAATCAATAACCAAAACACACTGCCCTTTCGAGCAAAGGCTTGTGCCATATTTTCGCCAATGGGGAACAAGCCGAGTTCTAGCCCGAAAATAAAAAACGTCAGGCCTAAAATGACCAACAACAAACCAAAAAGAATAGAGACCAAGTTAGGTAAAGGCTCTTGCAGAACCACCAATTGGAAGAAGGTAATAACAATTACAATAGGAAGAAGATCGCGGGCACTGTTAAACAGAGCGCGGAACAAAGCAGTGAGTGCTTCCATGCAAATCCTCCCTTTGACGAACAAGTTATTGGCTCTGAAGGCGAGACCTGTCCGGTGATATCCTTATCATCTACTCTCAGTGTGGCATAAATTTCTACTCACAAACGTGAACAACCTTATGTCACCACTAACATTTGGTTACATTTTCCTAATATGTGAACTGGATGAGCCACCACGAAAATTTATCTGAAAGATGGGAGAACACATGATAAGCAGCGCTGAACTGATCAAGCGAGGCGCAAAACGACTATAATGTTCTAATA
>NZ_JAWOWM010000748.1:0-550 GCF_033340475.1 Vibrio sp. 1078-1 | reverse complement strand
AGAGAGGTAACGCCTCTACTTCTATTGAAAAACCAAAGCATGTGCCCACCCCCTTGGTCGAGGTTGCCACTAGCTTGCCTCCCATCATTGACACTAATTGGCGACAAATCGCAAGCCCTAGCCCTGTTCCGCCAAACTGTCTCGAAACCCCTTCGTCTTCTTGAGTAAACGGCTCAAAAATGGTCGCCAGTTTGTCCCTTTCAATGCCGATGCCCGAATCCTTGATAAGGAATGTGAGCGAACCTCGCCCTTGCTCTAACGCTTCTTCGTAGCTCACGTCGACTGAGATATAGCCTTGTTCAGTAAACTTAACGGCATTGGAAACCAGATTAGTAATGATCTGTTTGATGCGATGATCATCGACCATCACGCGAGCCGGAATGTTTTCATCCAATGAAATATCGAGTTCAAGCTGTTTAGACGTGGCTTTAGATTGAAACAAAATCACCGATTGATAAACGACTTCGCGAATGTCAGCTTCAACCAACGACAATTCGAGGCGCCCCGACTCGATCTTAGACAAATCTAGAATATCGTTTAGCAATGCAAG
>NZ_JAWOWM010000747.1:0-550 GCF_033340475.1 Vibrio sp. 1078-1 | reverse complement strand
AACGACTACAGCTTAGACGACATCAAACTCTAATTTGAACAAAAGGCACCCTAACGGTGCCTTTTGTTTTTGTATAGAGCGGGGTTACATGTCCTGATTCTCTACGTCTAAATGTTTACGCGGACGGAATTCTTACTCAATGAGAATTAGCCGTTCTTTTTATCGAGAATTGGTTATGTTGAATTTCCATTCAATTCTCAAAGAATAAGAATTACCACAAATAAACCCGAGCAAGATTTATAGATACTCGGGCTTTGAGTGAGTTAAACAAACTCCATATCGCTTTGACGAACGCGCTCGGCAAGCTGTTTGTAGCGATCCGCAATCGTGTCACCAAATACAGGGTCGTCTTCGCTCTCGGTCCACAGACTTTCAACGTGTTGCCAGTCTTCAGTAGTAAAAAGTTCTTCAATTAATGGCAGGATTTTTCTCTCTTCGAGCTCAAGGTGACGCTTTTGCGACTCAATGAAATCTTCTAGCTGAGCAATAAAGATGTCTTGAGGAACAACCGCATCTTGCAAAATCATCTCAATGAGCATCGAAAACTCTT
>NZ_JAWOWM010000746.1:0-550 GCF_033340475.1 Vibrio sp. 1078-1 | reverse complement strand
CTCCAGTGCTTACATTCAATTGCAACCGGGCAGTTCTCAGGTCGAAAAAGATCATTTCGCAGTTCTGGATGTTCCACCTGTCGCTTCGCCTGACGCAGAAGGTCTGCGCATTGTCTTGACTCACCGTGAAGCAGGTAAGCTTGGTGTGGGTGACCCGGTTATTTATAAAGGCTTTACGGTTGGGCGAGTAGAGAAAACCAGCTTTGACGTAGATACGCGCCGTGCTCTTTACCAACTTTTCATCTTTAAGCCTTATGACAGTTTAGTGCGCACTCGCACCAAATTCTGGCTCAATTCAGGCCTCGATTTACAGTTGAATGCGGAAGGATTTGAAGTGAAATTTGGCTCGCTTGAAAGCCTTCTTACTGGTGGCGTCACCTTTGATAGCATTCCTGGAATGGAGTCAGGCGAAGCTCTTACCAAAGATATGACGAACTTCCGTTTGTACGATGATGTTAAACAAGTACGCGAAGGCATGTACGACGAATACATCGAATTCGTAATGCTATTCGAAGAGTCCGTTCGTGGCCTAAAACGCAAAGCTCCGGTT
>NZ_JAWOWM010000745.1:0-550 GCF_033340475.1 Vibrio sp. 1078-1 | reverse complement strand
TGTTTATCAAAAGTTAATTCACGAATGTCAACAAAGTGACCAGCGATAGCTGCCGCGGCTGCCATTGCAGGGCTAACCAAGTGAGTGCGACCATCACGGCCCTGACGGCCTTCAAAGTTACGGTTTGATGTGGATGCACAACGCTCGTGAGGACCTAAGCGGTCATTGTTCATTGCTAAACACATTGAACAGCCTGGTAAACGCCATTCAAAGCCCGCTTCTTTAAAGATGACATCCAAGCCTTCGGCTTCTGCTTGTGCTTTCACCTGTTCTGAGCCCGGGACAATCAATGCTTGAACGTGCGATGCGACCTTACGGCCTTTCGCCACGACGGCGGCAGCGCGCATGTCTTCGATGCGAGAGTTCGTACAAGAGCCAACAAACACTTTATCTACTTGGTAGTCAGACAATGATTTGCCTGCTTCTAGGCCCATGTAAGCCAATGCTTTTTCAGCAGACGCTTTTTCGATTGGATCTGTGAAGCTTTCTGGTGCTGGAATCGGTTGGTCAACGGCAATGACCTGACCTGGGTTTGTGCCCCAAGTTACTT
>NZ_JAWOWM010000744.1:0-550 GCF_033340475.1 Vibrio sp. 1078-1 | reverse complement strand
AAATTCAGCTAGAAGACGAGCTTAACTCACTCAAAGGGCAAGTGAAAACGCACCCTGAACGCACTCTTCGCCTCGCCGAGCAGTGCCGCATTCGCGCGGAACAAATACTGTTTATTGACGGTGAAATCAAAGCGTTACTCGTCATGGCGCACAGTTGTTGGTGTTTGATGGAATATCGCCAAGGGCTGAAATTCATCAAAGACGCCTACAATAAGCAAATCCAACTGGACACTGACGATCACCTTCCAGAAATTCTGCATATCTTCGCCCTTCAATACTGGGGACAAGCCAAATATTACTCGGCGCAGCAATATTGGATTAATGCCTTGGAGCAATCGGCTTTGGTCGATGACATTGAGATTCAGATTGAATCCCTGATTGGTCTTGGCAATGTTTGGCGCATCACCAACGAACACAAACTTGCCGCATCGACTCATGAGCTTGCAGTTAAAGTGGCAAACAACGTCCGAATTGCATGGTTAGAAGGTAAAGCTCGCATTCTGCTGGCTTGGGACTACTACCTCCTCAACAACTTTATTGAGATGCTAAC
>NZ_JAWOWM010000743.1:0-551 GCF_033340475.1 Vibrio sp. 1078-1 | reverse complement strand
GAATATGACCTTTCTCCAGAAGATATGGCAGAGCATGTAAAAGAGTGGGCTAGCAGCGGCTTTTTAAATCTGATTGGTGGCTGTTGTGGTACAACGCCGGAGCATATTCGCCAAATGGCGCAGGCCGTTGAAGGTGTTACACCTCGCGCTTTGCCAGATTTGCCTGTTGCTTGTCGTCTCTCCGGATTAGAGCCATTAACGATTGAGAAAGAGACTTTATTCATCAATGTCGGTGAGCGAACTAACGTCACAGGTTCTGCTCGCTTTAAACGTTTGATCAAAGAGGAACAGTATGACGAAGCGTTAGAAGTCGCGCGTCAGCAAGTTGAAAATGGTGCCCAAATCATCGACATCAACATGGATGAGGGGATGTTAGATGCACAGGCTTGTATGGTTCGTTTTCTAAACCTATGTGCCTCAGAACCAGAAATCTCCAAAGTGCCAATCATGGTCGACTCTTCCAAATGGGAAGTGATCGAAGCGGGTCTGAAATGCATTCAAGGTAAAGGCATTGTGAACTCTATCTCTTTGAAGGAAGGCAAAGAGAAATT
>NZ_JAWOWM010000742.1:0-551 GCF_033340475.1 Vibrio sp. 1078-1 | reverse complement strand
TTTTTCACCGTTTGATGAGATTAAGTATTCATCACATTGGCAAATAGGGCAGTTTAGGTTTTCGTTGTCTTTTGTATCGTTGTAATTATTCATATTGTTTTCCAGCAGCAAATTGGAATTGGCAGGTTAAGCATAGCGGAACGCCGTCCGCTTGAACATTATTTCATCAGGTACAAGGAGAACTTGAGATTCACTTCAAAATAAACCGTTTCCCAATCGGTATTTGATCAATGCTATTTTCCTTTCATTCCTCAAATAGACTTCAAATTATTCAATAAGTTCGGTTTTATTACACCAAAGAATGAGTACGAGACAAGTACGTAGAGAAAGTGAATGCGAGTTATATTCTCGAAACAAATAAGTGAATACAAATGTAGAAAATAAAGGCTCCCAATTAGGAGCCTTTATTTGTTATTACCTTGTTATCAAGCAGTGCGGTAACGCTCTAATACGTCACCGAGAGAAACCGACGCTTTGGTTAAGTTCGCGACACCAACAGTAGACTGCTCCGCCACCTCTCGAATTGTGCTGGACTGAGTACGGATATCAGC
>NZ_JAWOWM010000741.1:0-551 GCF_033340475.1 Vibrio sp. 1078-1 | reverse complement strand
AAATGCGTCATAAACTTTCCGAGTGGTTTTGTGTACCCGTGGGTAGGTTTGATGCTGAAAATGGCTTACAGAGCGTTTGAGGGGCTTCTAAATGGTGTTTTTGATAGTGAAGTTGCCTATTTAACATATGACCAATATTACGCACCTTTAAGAGTTGTTATGATGTCATCACGTTAATTGAGGTTAGGTGAACGGATGCCACACAATTTTTTAGATCGAAAGAAAAAACCTTTGAGCTCTTCTGGCGGAGGCTATAAGCCACTCCATGAAGAAGAATCATTAAGAAAACCACAAGCTCGAGAAGAAACAGTTAGAGAGCGAGCAGCCCGCCAACGTCGAGAGCGTCAAGCTGAATTGACGTATACCCAAGAAGATTACGCCCGTTGGGAACGAAATCGAAAAAGGAGACAGCTAGAGGTCGAAGCTCAAAAGGCGATTGAAGAATTATTAATTTTTCTTCCCGCATTGGATCTGGAAACTTCGGTTCACAGCCAAGCGGTAAAAGAATTTAGCGAAGCGTTCGATGTTATCTTGAAAGGGTACAACGGGGG
>NZ_JAWOWM010000740.1:0-551 GCF_033340475.1 Vibrio sp. 1078-1 | reverse complement strand
TAACTCCATTCTCTCAGTTACCTGAAGATCAAGTGGGTGAGCGAAGCTTCGATGAAGATTTGCTTAAGACCTATCAAAAGCAGTTCGCCATGACCAATGAAGAAGTGGATCAGGTGCTGCGTGTACTTGGCGATATGGGTCAAGAAGCCGTAGGCTCTATGGGCGATGACACGCCAATGGCAGTACTGTCTTCGAAAGAGCGTTTGGTTACCGATTACTTCCGCCAGAAGTTTGCTCAGGTCACCACCCCGCCTATCGATCCACTACGTGAAAAGCATGTTATGTCGTTAGCCACCAGTATAGGTCAGGAGATGAACGTCTTCTGTGAAGCCGACGGCCACGCGCATCGAGTGACATTTGATTCTCCAGTGCTACTTTACTCTGACATGCAGCAGTTGCTTGAGCTGGGTGACGATCACTACCGCAATACCATTCTCGACATAAACTACGATCCACAAGAGAAAGATCTCAAACAAGCGATTGATGACTTATGTGATCAAGCTGAACAAGTGGTGCGAGAAGGTACCGTCTTAGTGGTTCTTTCCGACCGC
>NZ_JAWOWM010000739.1:0-551 GCF_033340475.1 Vibrio sp. 1078-1 | reverse complement strand
CAACAATATCACCTTTCGTTTCATGTTTTACACAAATTATTTGACGCAACCGATAAATCAACAGATTTAGAAAATAATAAAAAACAGAGATGGACGAATAAAAGAAATAAAAAAGGCTCTGCAATGCAGAGCCCATTAAAATTGATAGTACCTATAAGACGGATGGTTTGCCCTTCATCATGCGCAAACCTTCACGCTTTATGCAATCGACCAACGGGTTTTCGGCCATATCCGCACGCCAAATAAAGGACAATGTGCGCTCCATTTTCAGATCTGGTACGTTTAGCGCGACTAAACGTCCAGCCTCAATGTAACGTTCAACATCCAAATATGGCAAACAAGTTAAGTATTGTCCGTTAGCCACCAAGCTGCGCAACACAGGAACGTGTTCATACTCACGCCATACATCTAAATCTTCAATCAAATGATGAATGGAGCTATCAAAGGTTTTACGAGTACCTGAGCCATGCTCACGCAACACCCATTTCGCCTGCTCTAATTGAGCTAAACTGACCGAAGGGTTACGAGCAAAAGGATGATGAGAAGCTGCG
>NZ_JAWOWM010000738.1:0-551 GCF_033340475.1 Vibrio sp. 1078-1 | reverse complement strand
CAGCCGACTGTTACGCTCCCTCAAACAAGGCCAACCGACATGTCTCACCTTCACCTTGTTTGATGGTTGGGTATTGGCGCGTTCCGCATTTCACCACAGCGCGCATTATCGCAGTGCGGTTGTGTTTGGTCAGTTTGAAACTGTTGAAGACAATCAGGAAAAAGATCGTTTACTGAATCACTTTCTCGAACAAATCGCGCCGGGAAGAACAGAGCATGTCCGTTTGAGTAACGAGAAAGAGCTCAGCGCCACCATGCTTCTGCGTATTTCTTTAGAGGAAGCATCGGTAAAAATCAGTCGTTTTGGTGTCAACGACGACGCGCAAGATATGGATATTCCGGTTTGGGCGGGGGTACTGCCATATCGAACCGTCGTGGGGCCTCTTGAACCATGTTCGGATTTGTATGAAGGCATCGAAGAACCCGATTACAGCAGCGCCTATCCTAACCGCTGGTACGCTTCGGAGAAACTCAGCTAAGAGCTCCTGTTGCTAACACTCTCACTTTTGCTAACGCTCTCAATAGCAACTTTCATCCAATCTCCTAAATCAC
>NZ_JAWOWM010000737.1:0-552 GCF_033340475.1 Vibrio sp. 1078-1 | reverse complement strand
ATCTTGCTCAGTAAAGATCGCTGGCACGTCGCCGAAATCAAGTAAACCAAAACCAATACCAGATGCAGTGTCTACCGCATTATTTCCGTTGATCACACAACCTTGTACAAGGTTAATGGAAACATCAATGGTGCCGCTCACTGAGGCGCCGTTTGCTTGCCAACTGAATGACGTTAATAACAGAGGCATCATCAAATATATTCTTTTCATATAAAGCTCCATTTTCTCACATTCCACTGTATATCGATGATTGTTTTATTAGTTATAGCTCAAGTATGACAAACTAAGTGCATATAAAATGCGAAACATATAAAAGAAGTAAGTTAGGTATAAAAACAGGCACGATCAAAAAATAAACAACTACAAAATGCAATTTTTACAAGATATAAAACCATAAAATACACTTAAAAATAAAAAGGTTATTTGGTTGTTCTAAATACGGAAAGTGAAGCTTTGCTGAAGTTTCAGAAGAAAATAAAGTCGATTTGAGCAGAGTCGAGCAGGAAATTGGTTATTAAACGGCAGTAAAATTCTAGGCTGAAATTAAGAAAA
>NZ_JAWOWM010000736.1:0-552 GCF_033340475.1 Vibrio sp. 1078-1 | reverse complement strand
CAGTCAAAAATTACGTGTGTTGAGCAATAATCGAAAACAGCTCGTCAACCGTTCTTGCCACGTAATCTGGTTGCACGCTCCAATGCTCTGGCATCGCGCCGCTGTACGCTGCTGCAACGGCAATCACTTTACTTTGGCCACCCAACTGCTGTTCGATGTTGCGTGCGAATTGCGTGTCGGCTTCATGGTCACCGATGTACATCAGCTGTCGATTTTCTGCGTGACCAAAAATCGACTCAACGCATTTGATGCCACTGTACGCATCGGGCTTTTGGTGTCCGTTCGAGACGTCATCATACCCGATGATGGATTTAAACGGCGCGCTGATGCCGTTGTCGGACAGCACTCGACGAATATTGCTTTGTGAGTTTTGAGAGCAAATGCCGTGAGGCAGCTGCGCAAACTCTTTAATAACGCCATCAATGCCTTCAAACAGGGTTACTGGTGTTTGGTTTTTCTCTTGATGCTCTGCCCATAAACCGCCAGCTTGCAGCATTTCATCATGGGACATGCCGTAGTAATCCACGTAGAGCTCTTGCCAGTTTTTCGCCG
>NZ_JAWOWM010000735.1:0-552 GCF_033340475.1 Vibrio sp. 1078-1 | reverse complement strand
CATTTGGCATCAAACGCCACTCCTTGGCGAGCACTTGTAGCGATAAAGGATCGGGTTTTGGTGGATAACATTCACGCGTGATCACTTGCTCAACGGTGATTTGGTTATGTTCCAATTTTCTTTGTGTCGCAATTAGGCAGTTTCGCGTCACGATGGCGGTTTTAATCGCTTTTTTCTCCAAGTAGTTCAGCAATTCATGACAGCCAATCATCGGGCTAGACTGTTCAGCATCGGAAATCTCGTGGTCAAAAATGACATTATGTGCATGCTCTTTGTGATGCGGGTGATCGATGCGCTCTACGAAATCCAATAAATCTTCTGTTTGAGGGCAACCGAGTTGCTGACGAAGATCTTGAAAGTTCATATCTGAACTGACGAGCGTGTTGTCTAAATCGAAAATGACGGCTTTTATTCTTTCAAGTTCTAGTGGGAAGGGAATCATAGTGGCCTCGTACAACTTAACCAAACTATCGTTATAAAAACAAAAGGTTATTGTTAAGTTTAGAGTCTTCTGGCTAAGTTGTACGAAAATAAATCACTGATGCATCACAA
>NZ_JAWOWM010000734.1:0-553 GCF_033340475.1 Vibrio sp. 1078-1 | reverse complement strand
TCTTCATCACGCACTACAGTTTGGATAGAAACAGGAATACCGATGTGATCCGAGTACTTGCTGATGACATCGCGCAAGCGCCATTCATTTAAGAACTCTTTACCTTCGTCACGCATGTGAAGAATAATGTCAGTACCACGAGATTCTTTAGTGATGTTTTCAATGGTGTACTCACCTTCACCAGCAGAATGCCATTGCACTGCTTCGTCTGCTGGCAAACCTGCTGCACGAGTGCGCACGGTCACCGCATCAGCAACGATAAATGCAGAGTAGAAGCCAACACCAAATTGACCGATCAATTGCGAGTCTTTGCTTTGCTCTTCTGAAAGCTTTGAGAAGAATTCCGCGGTGCCTGATTTTGCGATGGTGCCTAAATGTTCGATAACGTCATTGCGGCTCATACCGATACCGTTATCAGAAATCGTTAGGGTATTTGCGCTTTCATCAAATGACAGCTTAACGCCAAGATCTGCGTTACCTTCATATAAATCAGGATTCGAAAGTGCCTGAAAACGCAATTTGTCTGATGCATCTGATGCGTTAGAAATCAGCT
>NZ_JAWOWM010000733.1:0-554 GCF_033340475.1 Vibrio sp. 1078-1 | reverse complement strand
AAACGACCATCACCTAACTTACATCCACCTAGGTATCATGGCGAGCATTCTGCTGAACTCAAAAGCCGTGGACTTCGTGGTAACTGGTTGTGGTACTGGCCAAGGTGCATTGATGTCTTGCAACCTACACCCAGGCGTTGTTTGTGGTTACTGCCTTGAGCCATCAGACGCGTTCCTGTTCAACCAAATCAATAACGGCAATGCGATTTCTTTGGCATTTGCGAAAGGTTTTGGTTGGGCGGGTGAATTGAACGTTCGTTACATCTTCGAAAAAGCGTTCACAGGCAAACGCGGCGAAGGTTACCCAATTGAGCGTGCAGCACCTCAGCAAGCGAACGCGGCTATCCTAAACAACGTGAAATCAGCGGTAGCAAAAGACGTGGTTGAAGGTCTACGTGCTATCGACCAAGAGCTAGTGAAAACTGCAGTAGGCAGCACGCAATTCCAAGAGTGTTTCTTTGCGCACTGCCAAGTACCTGAAATTGCAGAATATGTGAAGTCGCTACTAGACTAAGCACTCATTTTATCGGGAAATAGGTTAAGGCCAGCCATTG
>NZ_JAWOWM010000732.1:0-554 GCF_033340475.1 Vibrio sp. 1078-1 | reverse complement strand
AAATTGGGCGTTTGATTGTTCGAACTGATGGCTCTATTAGCTTTAGACCAAATGACGATCTTGATCATACCGATGCGGCTTCAATCGATTTCACGGTTCATGTTACGGCTACCGATGGTGACGGCGATACGAGTACCGCCGATCTAGACATCTCCGTGACCGACAGAAATGCACAAATCGATACCTCATCGGTGTTGTCTTTCGAAGATAAAGGCCGTGATGGTTCTATCCTTGGTACTGAGAATGCCAATACGCAAGATAACTTATCTGGTCTAGATACTACGCCAGCGAAAGTCGATCTAGTGATTAACTTGCACGACCTCGATAGAAATGAAAGCCTAGGCGATATCACGATTCGCGATGCGAGCACGCACAACGGCACGTTCTATTATCGAAATGCCAATGGTGAGTACATTGAACTTACGCCAGTCAATGGCTCTGTTGTGTTGGACGGTTCGAATGTCATTCAATCATTCAATGGTGAGTTCGTTACGCTTGAGAACCTCTATTTTGTACCTGACCGCCATTTTGCGACGGGCGATAGTGGCATAGAT
>NZ_JAWOWM010000731.1:0-554 GCF_033340475.1 Vibrio sp. 1078-1 | reverse complement strand
AGTACGTTGCCGACATCGAAAACAACATTTTTAATTTGAGAGCTTTCCATAGAACACCTTTGATTTGTGAGTTGGGCAGAGTAATCAAACGAAGATGAGTGAGAACAACATTCGCGTTGCCCTCGCATAAGTTGATTCTACTTGAATCACAATAAAATAATATGCAATTGAACTCGTTACCAAAAAATTCGTGAAATCAAGCTGAACTTAGATAAAAGACTGAATTTAAAGACAAGCATCGCGAATAAATTGACGGATTTCGCGCTGCTTATATTTGGCAAGTAATATATAATTACAAAACAACGTGATTATAAAAAAGATAGCAAGTCACAACTTTGAACGTCAGGCGGAGTAGACAAATTAGATAGTATGGATTCGATACGTAAGGTATATGAGTACGCAGAGCCCAATTTAACATTAGTTGGTTGGATGGGATTTATTGGCTTCCCGCTCTACTACTTCGTTTGGGACTTCATGTTCCCGCAATCCTATGAAAACTTGCCGCTACGTTTGTTCTGTTCCGCACTGTTTTTTGGCATCATTTTTCGTAACCG
>NZ_JAWOWM010000730.1:0-554 GCF_033340475.1 Vibrio sp. 1078-1 | reverse complement strand
ATGATGGCTGCCTCAACTTCTTTGCTGGCCCAACGGATAAGAATTTCAAAGTGCCGTTTAACTTCTACAACGTGCATTACGAATCAACCCATATTGTAGGAACGTCTGGTGGTTCAAAGGGTGACATGGTGGAATCTATTGAGCTTTCCTCGCAAGGCAAGATCAATCCATCGTTCATGATCACACATGTTGGTGGCTTACAAGCTGCGCCACATACGATTCTGAATCAGTTGGATATTCCGGGCGGTAAGAAGTTGATTTACCCACATATTGACCTGCCATTGACGGCGATTGATGACTTTTTATCGTTGGCAGACCAAGACCCGTTCTTTGCGGAACTCGATGCGATTTTGTGCGCGAACAACTATGTGTGGAACGCGCATGCAGAAAAAGCGTTACTTGAGTTTTATGACGTGAGCTTAACGGTTTAGTTGCAACGAACATGTGTGGTAGCCTTTGCGCTGCCACATAATGGAGAGGTCATAAGACGTTGTCACGTGAAGACGAATTACTGGAGAAATTGGATGAGTGTGAAAATGCAACTGCGTTTCTTC
>NZ_JAWOWM010000729.1:0-554 GCF_033340475.1 Vibrio sp. 1078-1 | reverse complement strand
CTTGTCTCTCCTCACACAACAGCTCTATTGCCTTTAACAATCGCCATTGCTGGCGCCAATCTTGATAAGACATGCCTGTTTCTGACTTAAACAGTCTTGTAATTGTCTTACTGCTTGCCCCGATTGTTTTCGATAAATGGTTGAGATCAGGAGCAATGAATCCGTCTTTTGTCATCGCGTTTCGAAATGAAGCCAAACGACGATCCGATGGCAATGGTAAAGTGAGCTCGAATTGCTTTGCTTGATAAAACTCTTCCCAAAACAATATGGTTGTCGCATTCGTTTTGGTTTGTTCTATGTCCCACTCCCACAAAGCCATTTTATTGATCAGTGCTTTTAGGAGATCGTTAACTTCAATCACCACGATGCTTTTCGGGCAAGAAAATTTGTCACAATCGAAATAAACAGAACGATACGCCACAACATTCGTCATTACGGCGCGATGTGGAGTATGAGGTGGGATCCACACTGCTTTGGTTGGCGGCAAAATACAAATGGAATCATCTAGGGCAAACGTCATGCATCCTTGTGGCGCGTAAAGCAACTGACCTTTA
>NZ_JAWOWM010000728.1:0-555 GCF_033340475.1 Vibrio sp. 1078-1 | reverse complement strand
GCTGGGATACTTGGGTTAGGCGTCATCTTCACCGTCAGTTCGGAAGATGTCGCCAAGCCAGAACCCGAAGCGGCGACGTTAACTCAAGAAGAAATTGAAACCATATTAGACACCAAGTTTTCCGAGGGGAAATATTCACGCCGCGGGCCAGATGGCTGCCTTCGTTGCCATGACGATACATCAGATAAACCTGCAACGGGTATTTTCGACAACATTCATGGCAAGTCCGCAAACCTGCATGGGCCAATGAATGATAAACAGTGTGAAGCATGCCATGGCCCAGTAAACAATCACGAGCGCAATCCACGAAAAGGACAAGTTCGTGAGCCAATGATCACTTTTGGACCAAACTCCCCTGTTCCGGCCGAAAAGCAAAACAGCGTGTGTTTATCTTGTCACCAAGATGCGAAACGCTCGACTTGGCATAGTAGCGAGCACGCTTTTGAAGGGCTGTCTTGTGCAAGCTGTCACCAACTGCATCAAAAAGACGATCCGATGATGGTTGCCGAAATGCAAGCAGACAAATGCACCGATTGTCACTCCCGCACCAAATCG
>NZ_JAWOWM010000727.1:0-555 GCF_033340475.1 Vibrio sp. 1078-1 | reverse complement strand
CAAAGACAAGCTTGTGACATTGTTAATGACTGGGTTATCGCCATCAGCAATTGTAATCACAAAGGTATTGCTGACCGTATCTTGGTCGTAATCCACGATCGTCGTTGGAAGAGAAAGCGCTATCGTATCGCTATCATTCGTCTGCTCAAGCGGTTTGAACTGTTCAAATTGGTACGTGCCGTCGGTGTTTAACGTGATGCTTAATACCACCTCTCCCGTGCCAGCTACGGTTAACGTGATGTTACTGCCATCTTCAGACAAGGTCGCAACCGTCGCTTGGTTGTCAGTTAACAAACCATCAAATTGCGACAAACTTTCCTGATTAAAGGTGACAGAAGCCAACTGGTCACTGCCAATTTCGACAAACGTCCCCGTGATTGGCGTCGATGAAGATTCTTCGTTCTCAAACGAGATGTCTTGCGGCGCTGGATTATCGCCATCGATAATCGTCGTGACAAAATCAATTGGCGTACGAATGCTGTTACCACCAATATCGGTACCCGGCATCTCAAACTCAATACTGATGCGGTCACCAACAATCGACACCTGTCCGTC
>NZ_JAWOWM010000726.1:0-555 GCF_033340475.1 Vibrio sp. 1078-1 | reverse complement strand
GAACACAAAGTCCCATTTGTCGTTGGCCCAGCAATTAACACTTACAACGCACACACCTTGAACCTGTTTTTAAAACAAGGGATGACTCGTTGGTGTATGCCGGTTGAGCTATCTCGTGAATGGCTAAGCGATACTCTGACACAATGTGAAGACTTAGGGATTCGTAACAAATTCGAAGTCGAAGTCTTTAGCCACGGCTATTTGCCATTAGCCTACTCGGGTCGCTGCTTCACGGCGCGTGCAGAAAATAAAGCGAAGGATGATTGCGAAACTTGCTGCATCAAATACCCAACCGGTATCCAAGTAAGCAGCCAAGAGGGACAAGAAGTCTTCAACTTGAATGGCATCCAAACGCAATCGGGCTACTGTTACAACCTGATCAACGATCTGCCAAGCATGCAAGGACTCGTTGATGTCGTTCGCTTGAGTCCATTAGGCGTAAGTACCTTCTCAGAATTGGATCGCTTCCGTTCTAACGAGCAAGGCTCAGACCCAGACAAACTATCAAGCCGCCAATGCAACGGTTACTGGCATCAATTGGCTGGCTTAGAAGTG
>NZ_JAWOWM010000725.1:0-555 GCF_033340475.1 Vibrio sp. 1078-1 | reverse complement strand
AGAGATTGTCACTGACAAGTCGAAAAGCGTAAAAATGCGACCGTTGTAAGGTGAGTTTTGACGAAAAAAAGGGCTCCTGAGAGCCCGTGGTTACTCGTTAGTGAATAAGTTGCTTAAGCTGCATCGCCTCTTGCTTACCCGGAATGGCTTGTTGGGTATCAATCACTGACGCTTGCTTTAATGGCGCGAGCGTTTTGCTGTCGACCGCTTTGCCATCACTGGTATAAGTCGTGCCATTTTCGACCAACGCATTGCCAGTCGATTTCGCACTGTTGATCACGTCGTCATATTTGCTGCTGACATGGAATCGGTAAGAACGGTTATTGGTGAACGTGCCTTGCTCAATCTCGCCGGAATATGGGCTCTTACGGAACAAGTAGTTGAAGCGCTTGTTATCAATCGACACGTTGTCGCTCAATACCAGTGCACCAGGGTTAAAGTTGTCCGTGAATCCGTCCATATTGTTATTGAAAGACAAGCTGTTTTTCACCACATGTGGAACCGGAATCCCCTCGCCGCCTAGCTTGAAGCCGTTACCAATCGTGCCACCCTTGT
>NZ_JAWOWM010000724.1:0-556 GCF_033340475.1 Vibrio sp. 1078-1 | reverse complement strand
CGAAGTTTTAAATTACTTCTCTTTACCGAATACGTTGTTCTCTTGCTCTTGTACGCGGATGAAAGTCGTACGCTTCGTTAGTTCTTTAAGCTTCGCTGCGCCTACGTAGGTACAGGTTGAACGCACACCACCAAGGATATCTGAGATCGTGCCGTGAACGCTGCCACGGAATGGCAGTAGTACGGTTTTACCTTCAGCGGCACGGTACTTAGCCACACCACCAGAGTGCTTGTCCATTGCCGACTGAGAAGACATGCCGTAGAACTTCATGAAAGTTTCACCATCTTTCTCGATGATCTCGCCGCCTGACTCTTCGTGACCCGCTAACATACCGCCCAGCATCACGAAGTCTGCACCGCCGCCAAACGCTTTTGATACGTCACCCGCGCATGAACAACCGCCGTCACCGATGATCATACCACCCAGGCCGTGCGCCGCATCACCACACTCAATGATTGCAGAAAGCTGAGGATAACCCACACCCGTTTTGACACGAGTAGTACATACTGAACCTGGGCCAATGCCCACTTTTACGATGTCTGCGCCAGCAAGAATA
>NZ_JAWOWM010000723.1:0-556 GCF_033340475.1 Vibrio sp. 1078-1 | reverse complement strand
CCCGAAATTGGAGCGCGTATTTGGTGCGACGACCAAGGTTGATGCCGATGTTAAAGCGTTCGCAACGCTCATCCACTTACCAACGCTGGATGAACGCAAAGAAGATATTGGCCCACTTTACAAACACTTCGTACGTCATGCAGCAAGCCGTTATCAGCTGCAACCACCGCACATCAGTTTGGACGAAGTACGCCGAATTACAGAGCTTTCTTGGCCAGAAAACGTTAAACAACTGCGCCAATTTGCGGAGCTGCGCGCTCTCAAACCTGAGACTTTTCGCATGGAAGATTGGGACAGTGAAAAGAGCATCGAAATTCAGAGCATGACTCAACGCACAGAACACTTTGAATATTGTCTGTTATTTGATGCATTGCAGCGACACAGAGGCAGACTTAAAGAGGATCAACTAGAATTACAGATGTCACGCAAGACCTTGTACGACAAACTAAAAAAACATCAGTTGGACAAATCGAAGTTTAAGGCTCAGTAGCAATACCTCAAAATCTCTTCAGCCTTTCAGCAAGAACGGGCTGAAGCCAGACGGGTAACCAGAGCG
>NZ_JAWOWM010000722.1:0-556 GCF_033340475.1 Vibrio sp. 1078-1 | reverse complement strand
TATCTGAAAACCATGCAGCTCACCGTCTTGCATAATTGGCATTTCACTGTGTATTACTCCGCGACCTGCCGCCATCCATTGTGCACCACCTGAACGCAATTCGCCGACATTGTTCATGTGATCACGATGTTGAAAATGACCTTTCAGCATATAAGTCAGCGTTTCAATCCCACGATGAGGATGAGGAGGAAAGCCACCAATGTAGTCAGAACGTTGATCGGATTTCAGCTCATCCATCATTAAAAATGGTGAAAAGCTCGTGTTGTTAAAACCTGCAACTCGACGAATTTTAACACCATCACCGTCAGCGGTAGGTTGCGATGGAATCAACTGACGAATTTCTCTGAATGTGCTCATACTTCTTCTCCTCGTTCGCCTTGATGGCTGTCTGCAAATCGCGTTTCAGCTCAGGCTATCGACATGGTTTTATTTTAGTTTGGAGAAAAATAATCATGAGCAGAGCGATTCGAGCTACTTATTCAAGTTTTTCGAAACATAGTAAATCAAATCCAAGCATCATTGGTCATTTTTCTTCCAGACCAAATCCCCGGCTATT
>NZ_JAWOWM010000721.1:0-556 GCF_033340475.1 Vibrio sp. 1078-1 | reverse complement strand
TCAGCATCCGCACCTTGTCTCTCTACTGCAACAAATGGTGCACCCAGCATGGCAAACCGCTGCTTATGAGAACATTGAAATGAGTTGTATGAGCATTGCTTCCATCCAAGCGACCACTTCTGGGTTTATTACCTCAGGCGACAAAACCATTTCTGCGTTACAAGGGACGACCTTAAACGGTGAGGCAATGACGATGTTCCCAGGAGAGGTGCCGAAGAAGCTACCCAATGCTGCCTATTGGCAAAACAGTGGTTTTGACTTTACTTCCTTCCGTCCTATGCCGTCAGCAAGTGATGAACCGATGAAACACATACGTCTAGATAAAGCACTGGATTATCTGCTAGGAGACAAATTGAAATGAGCGAATTGAAGCAGAAACAAATTTTCTCTGAAAAAGCACTAGAGAAAGAGCAGCAATCGGATTCACCAGAGTTAACGGCGCAAAAGACATTCAGTGAAAAAGAAACTTTTGTACCAGTGAAGATAGAAGAAGATCGAATTGAAACCGAACAAGAACTGCAACTTGAACATGTGATTCGCCCTAGGCCGGGCAGAA
>NZ_JAWOWM010000720.1:0-556 GCF_033340475.1 Vibrio sp. 1078-1 | reverse complement strand
TGAATCATGCGCACGCATGATTATCTGAACATCTGTGAATTATAAGATGGCGCCGAAATTATGGAGCCATCTTATGAATCATCAAATCAAAACCGCTGCGCTGAGCACTATCGCGCTCTCTCTACTCGGCTGTAATCAAGCTCAACCTCAGGTTGAGGAGCCAAGCGCATCCAGACCCGTTCAAGTGATTGAAGTCAACGAAAGGAATGAAGAACTCAACAAATCATTCAGCGGGATCGTAAAAGCAAAAGAAACCGCCTCACTCTCTTTTCGTGTACCCGGCACCGTGGAAAGCGTGTTCGTAAATAAAGGCAGCGTGGTAGAAAAAGGCCAAGTCATTGCCACGCTGGACAAGCACGACTACCAAGTCTCACTAGAAGAATTACAAGCACGCATGTTAGAAGCACAATCAGCCCACAAACTCGCGAAAGCCGAGTTAAAGCGCGTAAAACAAGCGACTTCTGATGATGCCATTGCCAGCGTAAACTTAGACCGAGCCATCAGTAGCTACGAACGTAGCCTCTCTGCCGTCAAAGTGGTTGAGAAAAACATCCAA
>NZ_JAWOWM010000719.1:0-557 GCF_033340475.1 Vibrio sp. 1078-1 | reverse complement strand
AAGAAGCGAAAGACGTTACCAAAACGGAAAGCTACTGGAATAGTGATACGAACAAGTGGGAAAACCGTCAGTACACTGAAGAAGGTGACTACTCAACACTTGCATCTGCTCTTGGCGGCGTAAATGGTGCCGCAATGAGCATCGTGATGGGTGACTGGACGGCGCTAATTAGTGCGGTTGCTTCGGATTCCAACTCAAACATCCTGTCTTCTCCAAGTATCACTGTGATGGATAACGGCGAAGCCTCATTCATCGTGGGTGAAGAAGTGCCTGTTATTACTGGCTCGACTGCTGGTTCAAACAACGACAACCCATTCCAAACCGTTGATCGTAAAGAAGTCGGTATCAAGCTCAAAGTTGTACCACAGATCAACGAAGGTGATTCTGTTCAGCTAAATATTGAACAAGAAGTCTCTAACGTATTGGGTGCCAATGGTGCCGTTGACGTTCGTTTCGCGAAGCGCCAACTTAACACTTCCGTGATGATCCAAGATGGTCAGATGCTGGTGCTAGGTGGTTTGGTTGATGAACGTGCACTAGAAAGTGAATCGAAAGTG
>NZ_JAWOWM010000718.1:0-557 GCF_033340475.1 Vibrio sp. 1078-1 | reverse complement strand
CAAGCCATCGGCCAAAGCGTGACGGTGACGCTGGAATTCGATAAAGATCTGCAATCCGCCGCAGCGGAGTTAGGTGGCACGACGATCACCTCGTTAGTGGCAACCGCGGACCCAAGTGTTTGGACTGGTGATGTAGTGGTACCAGACTCGTCAGAGCTGAATGTGGCGTTACTAGTTCGTGACTACCAAGACTTATCAGGGAATACCGGTAGCCAGAACACGGCTTACTCCATGCCGATCACGCCGACCTTAGCTATTACGCCAGTGGGCAATGTGGATGAAACGCATGCCGCCACACTACAATTCGAAGGCACGTCGACACGTTTTGACGGTCAGTCCCTGCGTCTTGAAGTGAAAGCCCAAGGCAGCGCGACGGTATTGAAAAGCAGCAGTGCAACGGTACAAGCCGGTGGCACTTGGACCAGTGACGCGATTGATATGAGTCACCAAACCAATGGCACTTACATCGTGATGGTGACGGGGACGAACTCTGCGGGCATTGAAGTGAGTGAAAGCCAGAGCTTTACACTGGCGCAGTCTCTGCCAACGCTGACTAA
>NZ_JAWOWM010000717.1:0-558 GCF_033340475.1 Vibrio sp. 1078-1 | reverse complement strand
CTCCTCATCAAACCAAATGACTTGGTTGCTATCTCGATACTGCTGAATCATGTTGTAACCTCTAGCCTAGGTAGCGACTGGCCAATATGTATAGCCAACTAAAAGCTGCGAACGCTAACGCAACCATAACGGCTGCCGATCCTATATCTTTAGCGCGACCACTTAATTCATGGCGTTCAACACCAATGCGATCCACCACTGCTTCTATCGCGGAGTTAATCAGTTCGACAATCAGAACTAATACCACGACACCAATCAATAAGATGCGCTCTATCATCCCGACATCAACCACGCACGCCAAAATCACAGTAATGCTTAGCAAAGCGAGCTCTTGTCGAACATCAGTTTCCTGTTTATAAGTGGCTTTTAATCCCTGTATAGAGTAACCTGTTGCTTTGATAATGCGTTTTACGCCCGTATTACCTGGCTTCCCTTATTCTTGCGATTGATCTGGTGTAGTCTTTAACATTGCAGAATACTTATCGGTATTTCGTTATATTGGAGCTGTGTATTTTACATTTATTGGGGATGTCTGCATAATTTACCTGCCTCTATTTC
>NZ_JAWOWM010000716.1:0-558 GCF_033340475.1 Vibrio sp. 1078-1 | reverse complement strand
TCATGTCTGGCGGCGTCAGCAGCATGCCGACAACGAACGCTGCCACAATAATGTATGGACGCTTCTCTTTTAGGTCTTGCGGCGTGGTCGCCCCAGTCCAACAAAGTAGGATAATCGCCACTGGCACTTCGAACGCAATACCAAACGCCATAAACAGCGCCAGCACAAAATCTAGGTAGCTCGAAATATCGGTCGCAAACTCAACCCCACCGAGAGAAATCGCAGTAAAGAAGCCAAATACCAGTGGAAATACCACGTAATACGCAAAGGCCACGCCACAGTAAAACAGCAACGAGCTAGAAAACAGCAATGGCATGATCAAACGACGTTCGTGCTTGTACAGACCTGGCGCAACAAAAGCCCAAACCTGATACAAAATAAACGGCACCGCAACAAATACTGAGGCGATAAGCGTCAGTTTTAGAGGTGTGAAAAATGGTGATGCCACATCGGTTGCGATCATCGTCGCGCCTTCTGGTAAACGTTCAACCAAAGGTGCGGAGATAAACTCATAAATGTGGTTAGAGAAATAAATTAGCCCGACAAACACCACCAACA
>NZ_JAWOWM010000715.1:0-558 GCF_033340475.1 Vibrio sp. 1078-1 | reverse complement strand
ATTTCTTGAGTGAGTGAAAAGCTGAGTTGGGCGAGGTCAGTGGTTCGGTTTTCTACGCGATTTTTAAGTTCGCTGTTAAGTCTCAACAGTTTGTATTGCTGGTAGACAACAGCAAGTTGAGCTTCTATCGAGTCCTTGAACGTGTTGAGTAATTGCCGGTAAGTTTCGCTGTACTCATTGGCTTTGGAGTCCAACATACAAATGGTTCCAAACGTTTCGCCATTTGGCCAAAACAACGGCAAACCACAATAGGAGA
This sequence comes from Vibrio sp. 1078-1, assembly GCF_033340475.1. NCBI lineage: Bacteria > Pseudomonadati > Pseudomonadota > Gammaproteobacteria > Vibrionales > Vibrionaceae > Vibrio > Vibrio sp. 1078-1. The sequence goes on along the minus strand of NZ_JAWOWM010000715.1, from coordinate 302 downwards.
GCATACCAAGTTTGATGTCCGGGTTATTCGACCATTTTTCATCGGCAAGGGCATCGGGAACAACCAGTTGGCTTTTGGTTTCAATGACATGTTCACAGTACAAACCATGTCCAAGATCTTCTTTGTCACCAGCTTTATATGGATTACCTTGAGTGTCGCTTGAGGTGTTTACTTCGATGTGGTTTTGATGCACTCGCATAATAAGCGTGGTTGGCACGTCTGCAATCTGTGCGAGGAGATTGACGATATCCTGCCAGCTTCGCTGCATGGATTCAGGAATCTCATAATCTAGTGTTTGAAAT
>NZ_JAWOWM010000714.1:0-559 GCF_033340475.1 Vibrio sp. 1078-1 | reverse complement strand
TTTTTAAATAATTTCAAAAAAGTGGTTGTTCGAACGCTTTTTATTCAACTGTCATTACAAAGTGTGCTCAGAGTTAAATTCCTTTTTGAAATTTGTAACTTTTTCTAGGTAACGACGCGCTTCAGCGTTCGGATGTTTCTTAGTTAGCGCCCAATAAACTTGGTTGGGTTGCAAAGAATTGAGATCTCGCATCGCGCGTTTTCGGTCACTGCGATTAAATGTGTTTAAAACACCACCAGTTCCACCGTTGTAAGCGGAAATCATACTGTACTCTAACGAAGTTGGATGCTGAACTTCGCGTAAATAACGGTTTTTGAGGATGTAGAAGTAGGCGGTTCCTGTGTCAATATTGTTTTCTGGGTTGAACAAATACTCTGGACTAGGTTGTCCTGATCTGTTCTTTACGAGCTTAAATACATCACGACCAGCGGTTTTGGGCACTACTTGCATCAATCCATAAGCATTGGCCCAACTTACTGCGTAAGGGTTAAAACTGCTCTCGGTTTTGATGATGGCGTAAATCAGATCTTCAGGAATGTCGTATTTTTTTGATGCGCGA
>NZ_JAWOWM010000713.1:0-559 GCF_033340475.1 Vibrio sp. 1078-1 | reverse complement strand
CGCGGCAGAAATGATCCGGTTGCTGGTGATCCAGCGTGGGCTCCAATCCATCCAAAACAAAAGCCTGAGCATTATGCTGCGGCGACGGGTTCTCTGTTTAGCCCAGAGCACATTACCGATTTGTATGACGACTCTAAACCTCGCGGCATTGGCGACATCATCACAGTCACGTTAGATGAAACCACCAGTGCGACGAAGAGCGCTAACGCGGACTTGTCGAAAACCAACGAAGCGCAAATGGATCCGTTACAAGTGGGCGGTGAAGAGCTGAAAGTAGGCGGCAAGTACAACTTCTCGTATGACTTAAACAACACCAACACCTTTGCTGGCGACTCTTCTGCGAAGCAGAGTAACAGCATCAGTGGTTACATTACGGTCGAAGTGATCGAAGTGCTGGCAAACGGCAACCTCGTGATCCGTGGTGAGAAGTGGATGACGCTAAATACAGGTGACGAGTACATTCGCTTAAGCGGCACAATTCGTCCTGATGACATCAACTTCGACAACACAATTGCGTCAAATCGCGTGTCTAACGCAAGAATTCAATACTCAGGAACTG
>NZ_JAWOWM010000712.1:0-560 GCF_033340475.1 Vibrio sp. 1078-1 | reverse complement strand
TAGGTCCGCTTTTAGCACTGGGTCTTTATGATGCGAGCTGGGAGAGAGAACGTGGGCACAAAGCGCGCCTGCTTCATTCCATGAAACCGCTTGGTCGTAACTCCAGCTCACAATGGGCGTTCGCAGTATTGCTCGCCGTCTGTATGATTTTCTGGATGCGTATCGCTGCGCTGCTCCACGCGTTGTACCCATCCGTACAAGGCGCACCACTGACTGAGTTTTTGCCTTTTCTGGTCATAGGTTCATTGGTTGGATTCATGTTGGCGTGTATCGTATTTAGTATCTCTGCGTTTTCGATTCCATTAATGATGGAGCGCCGTGTCGACATGATGACAGCGGTGTTTACTAGCTTTAACGCGGTGAAATCCAATATTCCGGCCATGATTGTTTGGGCAGCGATTATTTGTGGCGGTATCTTGATTGGCTTTGCTACCTACGGAATCGGTATGTTGTTTACCATGCCAATTCTGGGCTACGGTACATGGCACGCTTACCATGCCACCATCAAGAAAAAACACACGCCTTAACGGACAAATGCTATGATTCAGCCCTCGCCAACG
>NZ_JAWOWM010000711.1:0-560 GCF_033340475.1 Vibrio sp. 1078-1 | reverse complement strand
AATGAAAAAACGTACCCAACTTAGTCTTGTCATGACGTCTGTTGCTCTGGCGGTTGGCGCGGCATCAGCTCAAGCGGCGGAACTAGAAATTACGGTTACCAACGCAACCAAAGGCATTTACTTTACACCGCTTATCGTCGCGGCGCATGGCTCAGATCTGCACATGTTTAAAGTCGGAGAATTCGCCACAACAGAGCTTGAAGCGATGGCTGAAGGTGGGGATATTTCTGGATTATCGACCGTGATTGGCAACGCAGGCGGCGCAGTCGTAGAAAACCCTGCGGGCGGTATTCTCAATCCGGGCGTTGCGACCACGTTTACTTTGGATAGTGGCGATCACGGTTACCTCTCACTTAGCGCGATGCTATTGCCAACCAATGATGGTTTTGTCGGCTTAGACAGTTGGAAAATTCCAACCGAAGCGGGCACTTACAAAGCGACCTTGAACAGTTACGACGCGGGCACTGAAGCGAACGACGAGTTAGCGTCCAGCATTCCTAATCCTCCTTTTATTACCTTCGGTAGCGGTGGTACTGGCGTAGAAACGGCGGTGAGCAATG
>NZ_JAWOWM010000710.1:0-560 GCF_033340475.1 Vibrio sp. 1078-1 | reverse complement strand
AGCTAAAAACACTCGTACAAAAAACAAAATACAGGCTATTTATTTACCTTACACAAACAATATAAATGTAGGATAAATATAACTAGTGAAAAAGCTTCTCGCTAATTTGTAGTTTTTTCAAAATAAAAATACACAGCGTGAATATTCTTGAGTTGTTAAATAGTCATTGAAATATCACGTGGCGTGTTTACTAGAAAGGAAGCCAATCACACATCCGTCGTGCCTTGCTTTGCTTAAAAGTACAAATCCTCTACTCTGTGCCTAATCAAATTCAATGGAATTGAAAGAATGATAAAAGGCAGTGAGTACCCCTCCATTCGTGCATTGAGGACTTTTGTTGCTGTGGCTAACTATCTCAGCTTTTCTAAAGCCGCCGATGACCTATGCGTAACACAAGGAGCGGTCAGTAAACAGATGGCATCTTTAGAGCAACTCGTTGGGCTTCCTCTCATTCATCGAGGGTTAAACGGCGTGGAGCTAACAGAGGAAGGAAAGCGCTATTTACCCCAAATAACAGAAGCTCTAGAGCTCATTCAGCACGCAACCGCCAGCCTAATTCA
>NZ_JAWOWM010000709.1:0-560 GCF_033340475.1 Vibrio sp. 1078-1 | reverse complement strand
CGATCAAATGACCATGAACAAAGCCAATACCATGTGTCTCGGTGGCGCACAAAATCCATCGGTTTCTGTTACGGAAGATCAGGAAGGGACGTATACGGTTGACTTATACCTCTCATACTCAGACGGTGAACCCGTTCAAGGTGCGACTTACACTCTAACCGACCAATCTGGCGCCGTATTTGAAGGAACATTAGACAACAACGGTAAGGCTTCTGTTGGTGGCGTTGCTCCGGGTGAGTTTGCCATAGAGTACGGTGAGGACAGTCGCGACTTTATGCCGAATGTCCCAACTAAGACCAACCCAAACTTCAATCCAAGTGCGAACGCTCAACTGATCATTGAAGAAACAAAGAAAGGTGAAGTTGGTTTCTGGGAAAATGCTTGGACGCGAATGTCTGGTGCGGCCAGTTGGATTTGGGGTGTGATTCTTGGTGATTTCAACGATGATGCTTCTGTAGAGCAGAGCATCGCCAATACAGCGCTGACGATGAGTCCTGTCGTAGACCAAGCCGCTGACGTGCGCGATTTATCTGCAAACATTATGACTTTGTTGAGTGAAG
>NZ_JAWOWM010000708.1:0-560 GCF_033340475.1 Vibrio sp. 1078-1 | reverse complement strand
ATGCGTTAGCAAAAGAGTTTAATGTTAGCCGAATTCCTGTGCGTGAAGCACTAGTACAATTGGAAGCGCAGGGTTTAGTCAGTTTCGAGCCACATAAAGGCGCGACAGTGACTGAACTGTCTCCAGATAAAATCGATGAGCTATTTGAACTGCGTGCGGTTGTGGAATGCCACATTCTGGAACGTGCGATTCAAAACATGACGGATGAAGATCTAGAACGCGCTCGTGAAGTTCGTGAACGCTTCGAAGCGGTGGTAAATAGTGGCGACGAAGTGGAAGAATGGAGTAACTATAACTACGAATTCCACAAAGCGTTATACGCACCTGCCAACATGCCAGAAACCATGGATGTGATTTACAACTTAAATACCAAATGCGATCGCTACATTCGTATGCAGTTGTTATTCACCACAGGCATTAAAAAAGCAGAACAAGAACATTTGACCTTGTTTGAAATGTGCCAGAACAGAGATATTGATGGCGCAAAATATCTGCTGAAAAAACACATTCTAGAAGCAGGTACAGCTATTCGTAACTTGCTGTTAGAAAGACAGAGCCCA
>NZ_JAWOWM010000707.1:0-561 GCF_033340475.1 Vibrio sp. 1078-1 | reverse complement strand
TTTGTCTTCGCCTGTTCCGTCGTTGTTGTATTCCGCCATCATCAGTACATCAGGGCGATTCTTTTGAATGATCGCAGCAACGTTGCGAATTTGAATGACCTTTTCCGCAGTGGTTTTATCTTCAGCTGCGATGGATCCGTCTAAATAGGCTGTAACCAATGCAGCTTGCTGCGCTGGTTCAATTTGCATTTCATTTACTAAAGCTTCGAAGGTCGCGCGGTCAAAAGAGAGGTTGTAGGTGGCAATCTTTACTTCAGTTGGCTGAACGTTTACGTATTTCGTGTCGTCGTCATTGCAGCCAGTCAGTAAAGCGGTACCGATAAGGAGAGCGAGAGAAGTTTTAATTGTTTTCATGGGTACGTCATACCTTATAATTGATTCGGGCAAATATTAATAACATCAGTAATATTTGTAAGCGATATGAGTCACACAAACGTTTGCATAATTACATATACAATCAATTTTTGTGTGATTTGTGCAATAAATGCGACAGTTTCAACATCAAAAGGTTATATGCAAATTGTTAAAGGCATGTGTCGAGAGCGTTGAATTGCCATAAAC
>NZ_JAWOWM010000706.1:0-561 GCF_033340475.1 Vibrio sp. 1078-1 | reverse complement strand
TATGTTAATGTACCCTAGTCTATCACCGAAGAAAGGTTTCCCTAACATGCAAAGTACCCAGTTACTACAAACGCTTCAATCCGTGTTTGGTTTTGACTCATTACGCCAAGGCCAACAACCAGTTATTGAATCGGTCATGGATGGTTACTCTGCAGCAGCAATATTCCCAACGGGCTCGGGCAAATCTCTTTGTTATCAACTCCCCGCCACCATGCTGCCAAACCTCACTTTAGTGATCTCGCCATTACTGGCACTAATGAAAGATCAGCTGAGCTTTTTGCAAAGCAAAGGGATCGCCGCCGCTTCTATTGATAGCAGCCAAAGCAGAGAAGAAGCGCAATGCGTAATGGTTGGAGTCAAAAACGGTGAAATCAAAATTTTGATGATTTCTGTCGAACGCCTCAAAAACGAGCGCTTTCGCGAGTTCATTCGTCAAGTGCCAATCTCTTTGATGGTAGTCGATGAAGCGCACTGTATCTCTGAGTGGGGACATAACTTCCGTCCGGATTACCTCAAGTTGCCGCAATATCAGCGAGAACTGAATATTCCCCAAACCTTGTT
>NZ_JAWOWM010000705.1:0-561 GCF_033340475.1 Vibrio sp. 1078-1 | reverse complement strand
GAGCAAATCAAGATCGTTACATTAATCCGTGACCCGATTGCGACGGTTTTCTCCCGTTTTTTCCAAGATTTACATCTACAATTTATCGAAGGCAAAAAGAACGATGCCATCCACCGCGACATGGAAGTGACCTACAAGCATCTCGAGCATTGCTTTGATAACTACATCAACCTGAACTACTTCGCAGATTGGTTCGATAACGAGCTAAAACGTAACTTCAGCATCGATGTCATGCGCCAAGAGATCGATAACACTCAACCATTTTTTACGTTCAACAATGACAAAGCCAGCGTCATTCTGATTAAGTGCGAGCAACTGAGTTCCCTTGACAAAGAGATTGGAGACTTCCTAAATGTCGACAACTTTGTTCTGAAAAACAGCAATGAAGCAAAGAACAAATGGTATTCCAACATCCACCAATACTTTAAACAGCATTACGATTTTTCTAAGTTGTTTTACATGTATGACTTACCGCTTTATCGCCATATTTACTCGCAGCAAGAACGAGAAGCTTTCAAAACCAAGTGGTTAAAAACTCCAGGGACAAAGTCAGCATGAAAA
>NZ_JAWOWM010000704.1:0-562 GCF_033340475.1 Vibrio sp. 1078-1 | reverse complement strand
TTGGCAGCACACTTGGCAATTTTGTAAAGTCGTTGGCAAGTTAGGTTCACAAGTCAAAAGTTTAGGCGAGCCAAAATGGAGCGATTCAAACTCACCAAATATCAACAGAGATACGGGTTGGTTCTGCGATACAACCCTTAACTACGCTCAGAATTTACTTGTACACGCAGAGCAATCGCCAGAGCGACAATTGATTGTTTTCAGCAATGAAAATGGCGAGCAAAAACAGCTCTCTGGTCAACAGTTGATTGAGCAAGTGTCCATCGTCCAACAATGGTTGATTGCAAATGGTGTCGGCAAAGGAGATGTCGTGGCGGCCTACTTGCCCTACCTTCCTGAGACCGTCATCGCGATGCTTGCGACCACCAGCCTCGGTGCTATTTGGACATCGACCTCTCCAGATTTTGGCGTCGACAGCGTGTTAGAGCGATTCGGCCAAGTGACACCCAAAGTATTGTTTTGTTGTAATGGCTACCAATTTGGCGGCAAGATCTTCGATATGACGCAAAAAAACCGAGCGATTAGCAGCAAACTCGGAAACACCATCAGCGTTTGCCAAATT
>NZ_JAWOWM010000703.1:0-562 GCF_033340475.1 Vibrio sp. 1078-1 | reverse complement strand
GAACAGGATCAAGTCCCACCATCAGCGTATGCCAATCACGGATAGCCGCCCCCAAGGTCTTTCCTTCAGGAATTCCCCGAAACAACACAATAGCGCCGGTAGCACTGGCCTCTTTAAATAGCTGCTTCAGTGAGGAATCACCCAATGAGGACGACGCAAATATCAACCATTCATCGCTGTGTTTGAGCGACGCAGGTTGTTCAACCGGTGCAAAAGGCTCTATAAATTCAGATGCACCATCCACAGCACTTTGTAAAATGCTGCGGCTCATTTCAACGATCTTTTTGTCCTCGTCAGACAACGGATAAGGCTCTTGTGCCCAGGACACTTGAACCCAAGCCAATGGAGCAACCAACAAAAATAAGAGGCATAGTCTTCTCATCATCCACCTCCTACCAAAGCGGCCAAGCGCGACCGACAATCTGCTCGCGCTTAACGGCATTCCAATAACGGGAGTCGAAACTCGTTGCGGCCTCACCGGAAAACCAATACTCGTTTTCTTGCAGCGTCAATGAGCGGCTAAATTCTGTTTTAGCCACAACAAGACGCTGGGCTAATGCCA
>NZ_JAWOWM010000702.1:0-562 GCF_033340475.1 Vibrio sp. 1078-1 | reverse complement strand
TCGCCGTCCAGTAGCCTTGGCCGATACCAACAGGAATGGTGTCACCTTTATACCAAGGCGTTTTGTGACGAGACATCTTCCAATCACGAGTTGGCATATTAGCCTTACTTTCTTCGTAGATATCGATGCCTGTGTAGTCACCAAAACCGAACATCATCATCCAGTTTGAAATTCGGTCGATCCCCAAGTCATAAGCAATTTGGTAGTAAAACGTATCAACAGACTCTTCAATGGATTTAATGACATCCACGCGGCCATGTCCCCAACGCAACCAGTCACGGAATGGACGAGTGTCTGAGTTAGGAATGCGCCAATAACCTGGGTCGTTGCGAGTAGTATTTGGCGTGATTACGCCTTCTTGCAACGCTGCGACTGCCATAAATGGCTTGATTGTTGAAGCTGGCGGATAAATACCTAGCGTCGTGCGGTTTACCAACGGGCGGTTTTTATCGTTCAACAAATCGCGATAGGCTTTACCAGAAATGCCGTGGACAAAAGCGTTCGGGTCGTAACTTGGGCTCGACACCATAGCTAGCACCCCATTGTCACGAGGATCAAGCAC
>NZ_JAWOWM010000701.1:0-562 GCF_033340475.1 Vibrio sp. 1078-1 | reverse complement strand
AAGCGTTAAGCGTTGCCGCGAGCGCTTATGATTCTCTGACCGTAGTGCTGTCACACAACTACTATCAGATGTATCAAATCGACAAGCCAGCCATGCCACGCCAAGAGTGGTCGGCGGCGCTGCCGTTTTTACTCAAAGAGCTTATTTCTGAGCGTGCCATCGACATCATCGCTGATGCGGTAGAGCTACCAAACTCAAGTAAAGTGCAAGCTTATGTTTTATCAAGAAAGATGCTTGATAAAATTGTGCTACTGGCTAGTCGTGCTCAATTGCCGTTAGAAGCGATCATTCCGGAAGATGATGTTTGGGGTGATACCGCTGGTGAGCTTGGTAACTTTTTGTTGCTGCAACGCAGCGCTCGTGGGCATTTCCGCATCAGTGCTTTTGTTGAGCACACCATTGCATTCCATCGTTCGATTCGTAGCGTGACACCTCCTCTTACTGGCGTACCGTCAAGCGAGCTACAGATGGACAGTTTGTCTCTGGAGCTACAACGTTCGATAGACTACCTCTCTGCTCAGCTTCGTCAGGTTCAGTTGCACCAATTGAAAGTGTGCTGTGA
>NZ_JAWOWM010000700.1:0-563 GCF_033340475.1 Vibrio sp. 1078-1 | reverse complement strand
CGGTATTCTCGCCGATGATACACCACCGGTCGGTCTGGCTGCCTTTGCCGCTGCAGCAATCGCGAAGTCCGATCCAATTCGTACCGGTATCCAAGGTTTTACTTACGATATTCGAACCGCCATTCTGCCATTCATGTTTGTTTTCAATACCCAATTATTGTTGATGGGTATCGATTCTTGGTGGCATTTAGCACTCACGGTAATCTCTTCCATCATTGCGATGCTGATCTTCTCTGCCGCTACGCAGGGATGGTGGCTGACTCGTAACAAGTGGTGGGAAACCGTCCTATTATTAGTATTAACTTTCTCATTCTTCCGACCTGGTTTTTGGTGGGACATGTTATACCCAGCGAAAGTTCTTTCTCCTGGGGTTGAGATAGCTCAAATCACGGAAAACCTAAATGTAGGAGAATCCATTGAGTTACGTGTTGCCGGACAAAACCTCGAAGGCGAATACGTCGAGAAAACGGTACGTCTGCCATTCGAAGACAGAGCAACGACAGCTGAAGAGCGTATCTCTTCAATGGGTCTGATGCTGACTGAGAACGACGGCAAAATGGTCG
>NZ_JAWOWM010000699.1:0-563 GCF_033340475.1 Vibrio sp. 1078-1 | reverse complement strand
CGTGAGATCATCGGTGGCGATGAAGAGCGATACAAACGAGTAGTCTTTAACGAAATTACTAAAAATGCTATCCAACAAGCTTTCCAGACTCCTGGCGAGTTAAATATGGATGGCGTTAATGCGCAGCAAGCTCGTCGATTCATGGACCGCGTTGTAGGTTTCATGGTTTCTCCATTGTTATGGAAGAAAGTGGCACGTGGCCTGTCTGCTGGTCGTGTTCAATCCGTAGCGGTGAAGCTATTGGTAGAACGTGAGCGTGAAATTAACGCATTTGTGCCAGAAGAATTCTGGGATATTCACGCAAATACCAAAACTAAAGATAAGTCAGATTTCAAACTGCTGGTTGCGCAGAAAGATGGCGTTGCGTTTAAGCCTGTTAACGAAACAGAAACTAAGGCAGCCATTTCTGTCCTTGAAAACGCAAGCTACGAAGTGTGTAAGCGCGAAGACCGCCCGACGAAGAGCAAGCCTTCTGCGCCATACATCACATCAACATTGCAGCAAGCGGCAAGTACCCGTCTAGGTTACGGCGTTAAGAAAACCATGATGTTAGCTCAGCGTCT
>NZ_JAWOWM010000698.1:0-563 GCF_033340475.1 Vibrio sp. 1078-1 | reverse complement strand
TCTGATTAAAAAATTGCGGATCGACAAGCTGCAAACCCGGCTGAAACAGCTCCGCACGAATGACCATTGCCATCGCACCACCCGTCAGGAACATGGTGAAACTAAACCAAAGATACAACGTGCCGATGTCTTTATGGTTGGTAGAATACAACCAACGAGCCATACCTTTTGGCGCGTCGTGCGAATCGTGGTCGTCTAGCGCAATTGTTGCGTTTGCTGCGGTATGCGCTTCAACGGGTGCCGACTTTACGGCTTTGTCTGCTGGCTTACTCATATTTCCTCCTTGGCACTTTTTTGTGCCTTAAAGGCATTGACGTCGGCCGCTTGAACCGTATCGCCAGTATCATTTCCCCAAGCATTGCGTTGGTAGGTAATTACCGCAGCAATTTCTTGATCACTAAGTTGGTTAGCAAAAGACTGCATCGCCGTCCCTGCGCGGCCATCAACAACCACGCCGATATGTTCGGCGACATCACCTGTCGCGACAGGACTGCCTTTAATTGAAGGGAACGCCCCCGGAATACCCTCACCATTAGCTTGGTGACAAACAGCACAACGCGCCG
>NZ_JAWOWM010000697.1:0-563 GCF_033340475.1 Vibrio sp. 1078-1 | reverse complement strand
GGATATTGGTGCTGCCTTCAATTAAGAAACTACCGTCGCCTTGTGGGCTGATTTCATCAGACAAACTAGGAGAAATAGACGTCGTGAACTCACCAATGATCTCTTCTAGGATGTCTTCAAGAGTGATTAGACCGATGATATCACCGTACTCGTCTACGATCAGACCGATGCGCTGCTTGTTGCGTTGGAACTTCAACATTTGTACGTTCAGCGGCGTTCCTTCGGGAATGTAATACACTTCATCTGCCGCGCGTAGTAACGTCTCTTTGTTGAACTCGTTCTTTTCTAGCATCAAACGGTACGCTTCACGTAAACGCAGCATACCAACCACTTCATCGATTTGGTCGCGATAAAAAACGATTCGACCGTGTGGCGAGGGGGTTAACTGACGAACAATGGATTGCCAGTCATCGTTAAGAGCGATACCCGTAATCTCATTACGTGGCACCATAATGTCATTTACAGTAACGTGTTCGAGATCGAGAATAGACACCAACATGTCTTGGTGACGCCGAGGGATAAGTCCGCCAGCTTCATTTACGACCGTGCGTAACTCTTCCGAA
>NZ_JAWOWM010000696.1:0-563 GCF_033340475.1 Vibrio sp. 1078-1 | reverse complement strand
AGCCCAACGGATCGTAGATGGGGTTGTAAGTGGCTTCAATGTACACTTTGTCACCTGAGGCTGAACGCCTTAAAAATTGTCCGGACTTAAACTGGCCGGCGGCGAGATCTTTCCAAAAGCCGGGATTTTCTTGGTAAAAATCGTCAAAGCAAAATAGTTTGTGATGTTTTCCTTGAACATCGCTCAACTCGTATCCCAAGGTTTTTAAGAAGTTTTGGTTGGCGGTCAGAATGTATCCTTCACGGTCGAACTCAATCGTGGCTAGAGACAGATCTAACGCATTCAAAATGGCTTCTTTTTGCTCTGATTCTAGCCTCTGTTGTGTCACGTCTGACGCGATCTTGACTACTTTTTCAATTTGTCCGTGTTCAGATTCAATGGGAAAGTAACTGGCTTCAAGTACCAGTCTTTCACGTTGTGAGGTTAGACGCTCAAACGTACCCCGCTTATGCTTACCCATTTTTAAGTCATCCCAAAATTGTTGGTATCGAGGGGAATGAACATAGCCTCGGTCACAGAAAATCGAATGATGCTTTCCAACAATCGCTTCTCGTGTGTATCCG
>NZ_JAWOWM010000695.1:0-563 GCF_033340475.1 Vibrio sp. 1078-1 | reverse complement strand
CAGTTTGATCGCGTACTGGCTTTGCCAAGGCTGGGGAAACGCGCCAGAAAAGTTTAACGAGCCGTTTTGGCGACACGCGAACCACTTTTTCGACGCGCCCTCTTCGCAAGCTCAAGATGCCTTTATTCAACATGTCTATCGCTTTGAAGAATGGCATTATACTATTCCTACTTCACCAAAGGTTGGGGTACTCGACACACGAACTCGCCGCTGGCGGTCTGAATCTCGCATGAATAAACCATCGGGTTTGATGGATTGGGAAGCGATGATTGACTTCCACCAAGAGCTGGTGCATCAAGACAAAGTGATTATTGTTTCTGCCGCTCCCATGTTTGGTGTGAAATTCATTGAAGCCTTGCAGCGTGTGGTAACAATGCTTGGCAAACCGTTGATGGTCGATGCCGAAAACTGGATGGCGCATCCGGGCAGTGCCAATACGCTCATCAGTATTTTTACGCATACCAAAACACCAACCAACTTTGTGATTTTGTCTGGTGACGTTCACTACTCGTTCGCCTATGACATCAAATTGCGTTATCGAAAAAACAGCCCGAATATTTATC
>NZ_JAWOWM010000694.1:0-563 GCF_033340475.1 Vibrio sp. 1078-1 | reverse complement strand
ATGGAAGGGTAGAATGGAGCCGCGAAGAAGATGCCATTTGGAGTGACCTTGTCACGAGACAAATGAGCGTGATCAAAGAGCGTGCGTGTGATGCTTATCTACGTGGTTTGGAACTGCTGAACTTACCTCAGGATCGCGTGCCTCAGTTGCCGGAAATCAATCGAGTCTTAATGGAAACAACAGGATGGCAGGTTGAGCCTGTGCCTGCTCTGATCGATTTCGACCGATTTTTTAATTTGTTGGGTAACAAACGTTTTCCAGTCGCGACTTTCCTAAGAACCCGAGAAGAGTTCGATTATTTGCAAGAGCCGGATTTTTTCCACGAAATTTTCGGCCATTGTGCCATGCTCACGCATCCAGAGTTTGCTGCGTTTACGGAACATTATGGTCAGCTCGGACAAGCGGCAACACCAAAACAGAGAGCTTACTTGGCTCGTCTTTACTGGTTTACCGTTGAATTTGGTTTAGTGAAAGAAGGCACGAAAACCAAAATCTATGGCGGCGGTATACTCTCTTCCCCAGGAGAAACCATCTACGCATTGGAAAGCGAAAGTGCAATTCGT
>NZ_JAWOWM010000693.1:0-563 GCF_033340475.1 Vibrio sp. 1078-1 | reverse complement strand
CAGGAGTGCAGTGCCTGTTAACCACGGCAATAGAGAGGCATTTTCTACTGGGTCCCAGAACCACCAGCCTCCCCAGCCTAGTTCATTGTATGCCCACCAAGAGCCGACAAGGATACCAACAGTCAGAGTTCCCCAGGCAAAATACGCGGCTTTTCGCGTACAACAGTACCATTCATTGACAGGCCGTTTGCTTAATAACGCCGCAAGTGCAAACGCCAAAATGGCGGAATAACCAACGTAACCTAAATATAAAAGTGGCGGATGAATGATCAATCCGATGTCCTGCAGCATTGGATTCAAATCACGTCCTTCTACCGCCAATGTTTTTGCGAACTCAAAAGGGTTAGACGTTGTTAACGTAAACCAAGCAAAAACGGCAATCAGAACATTCATAATGCCAAGGCAATCTGCGGTGTAGCATTGGTTAATCGGAGAACTAAGAGCAATGTATGATGCCCATAAACTAAGCGTCACGACCCAAAACAGCATGGAGCCTTGGTGCCCCCCCCATGCCGCTGCAACCTTGTAAGCGGTTGGCAATTGGCTGTTGGAATGAGTGACCA
>NZ_JAWOWM010000692.1:0-564 GCF_033340475.1 Vibrio sp. 1078-1 | reverse complement strand
AATCTTTGGCGAAAGATTCTGCTAAGGATACGCCAAAAGTTCTCTCCCCTCAGGAACAAGAAGATGTGTGGCAACGTATTGCTATGCAGCTTGAAATGGACATCCCAAACAACAAGAAAGTGGATTATTACCGTACGTGGTATTTGAAACACCCAAACCACCTGTACACGGTATCTAAACGTGCAGCGCCATTTCTTTACATGATCACGCAACGTATCGAAGAACGTGGTTTGCCAATGGAGCTTGCTCTTCTACCGGTTGTGGAAAGCTCATTTGACGCTTTCGCCTACTCGCACGGTAGCGCAGCAGGTTTGTGGCAGTTTGTGCCAGGCACCGGGAAAATGATGGGGCTTGAACAAAACTACTGGTATGACGGGCGTCGCGATGTCGCTGCCTCTACCGATGCTGCATTGGATTATCTTGTTCAATTAAATGAACGTTTTGATGGAAACTGGGAACACGCAATCGCAGCCTACAATAGTGGCGGCGGTCGTGTATCTAGTGCTATCCGTAAGAACAAAAAATTGGGTAAACCTGTCGACTTTTTCTCTTTAGATCTGCCAA
>NZ_JAWOWM010000691.1:0-565 GCF_033340475.1 Vibrio sp. 1078-1 | reverse complement strand
CTCCTTGCCATCCGAGTTCTGGCCTTGAGTCCGCATCACGTACTTGAGCCGGGTCTTCGGCCGGTTATCCGCGATATACTCCTGTGTTTCACCATCGACGATACGCAGAGCAAACGTGTTGTTGATGTTCCCCAACACTTGGAGCGCTTTGTCTTTGCTACCCAGTCGAGCTGCGAAGTCAGCAAAAGTCTGAGTTGCAACGAAAAGACGAAGTTTCGCACCGCGACCTTTGTTCAGGAGCTGGATGAACGGGTCGTTGATCACCTCAGCAGCCTCATCAACAAAGATATTTACGGGTCTGTTGTTGACGCCGTAGTTGTATCTGTCACCGGCAACCGCTGTCAGGTCTGACAGGAAGATGGACCCCATAGCACTACCAACCATGTTGTCGGTCAGGGAGTCGAGCCCCAGATAAGCAACTTGAGCGTTGTTGATGATTTTTGCGGAATCAGTGATCTGGCGTTCGTCGCTCAGATCAGATGAGTCTGGAGACAGCAGAGGGCCTAGCTCCCCGGACGTCAGCATATTCATGATCGGCAGGAGGTTCGCCACCATCTTGGAGAAG
>NZ_JAWOWM010000690.1:0-565 GCF_033340475.1 Vibrio sp. 1078-1 | reverse complement strand
TAGAAAAGGGAATACGAATAAGTGATTAAATTATCGAGTTTATCCAATAAAGTTCTTCAATACGGATTCGTGTTCTTGTTGGTTATTTTACTGGCCGGATGTACGAAAAAGTTTCTATATAGCAACATCGATTGGTTTGTTATTGAATATTTAGATGACTACGTATCGCTTAACGATGAACAAGAAACGTTGTTAGAAGAGCGACTATTGCTATTAGCAGATTGGCATAAGAAAGAAGAATTACCGTTATATATCGATCACTTAAAAGAGCTTGAGAATATTAATGCAAACAATATTACTCTCGCGTTTTTGCAGCAAAACCGAGAAAAAATGAAAGCGCACTATGACCGTATTGTGTCGAGATCGGCGCCAGATTTGTTCTCTTTGAGCTTACAACTGACGCCAAAGCAACAACAAGAGTTTTTGCAAAACGTGCGAAAGGACTATCAAGAAAGAAACGCAAAATATGCGGATAAAACCGAAGCAGAGATCAGAGAGATTATTTTAGAGAATACTGAGGAGTGGATGGAAGAATGGATTGGGGAATTGAATAGCGATCAAAAAC
>NZ_JAWOWM010000689.1:0-566 GCF_033340475.1 Vibrio sp. 1078-1 | reverse complement strand
GCCGTCAATGAACTGGTTTGTTATTGGCGTCGTGCCTGTTGATGAAGTGTTTGCTGATCTCAATGCCACTGGTCAAAAAATGATGCTCACAACCATTATAGTGGCGTTGGTGTTCATTTTGATGGGCGTATTGCTTGCAAACAGTATCACTAAGCCAATTCGTTTGATTGCAGATCGCTTTACCGATCTTGGTCAAGGCGAAGGTGATTTATCACAGCGTATTGAAATTCGTGGCAATGATGAAATCGCGCAACTTTCTAAAGGTTTCAACGGATTTATTGAGAAAATCCACGCAACCATGAAAGAGGTATCTTTGACGAGCGGTGCACTGAGCCAAGCCGCAGACAGCGTGTCGAGCAAAGCAACGTCAACGTACGATAATAGCCAAGAGCAACGTGACCAGACGATTCAAGTGGTTGCAGCGATCAACCAAATGGGTGCGACGATCAGTGAAATTGCGTCTAACGCAGCGACGGCAGCCGATACTGCAAACCAAGCGTCTGATAATACTCAGACGGGTCGTGAAGTTGTGATGAAAGCGAAAGAAGTGATTAGCCGTCTTGCTG
>NZ_JAWOWM010000688.1:0-566 GCF_033340475.1 Vibrio sp. 1078-1 | reverse complement strand
AAAAAAGCCTGCGAATATCGCAGGCTTTTTTTGGAGCTGTGTGAGGTGCCCTAAGTATTACGGTGTGTAATACGTTGCAGCGCCCGGGCCGACTGGTAGACCAAATACGAATACCCATAGGTAGAACAGCAGACTCCAACCTACGATAAAGCAGATTGAGTAAGGCAGCATGGTCGCGATCAGCGTACCGATACCTAGATTCTTCATGTAGCGAGTCGCTACCGCCAAAATCAAACCAAAGTAGCTCATCATCGGTGTGATGATGTTCGTGGTTGAATCACCGATACGGTAAGCCGCTTGAATGGTTTCTGGAGCATAACCCACTAGCATTAGCATTGGCACGAAGATAGGAGCTGTCACGGCCCACTGCGCCGATGCAGAACCGATCATCAGGTTAATGAAGCCACACATCAGAATGAATGCGAAGAACAACATAGGGCCAGTCAGACCGATGCTTTGCAGGAAGTCAGCACCTGCAACGGCAAATACTTGGCCAAAGTTCGTCCACTTAAAGAAAGCAACAAACTGCGCAGCGAAGAACACCAACACGATGTACATGCCCATCG
>NZ_JAWOWM010000687.1:0-567 GCF_033340475.1 Vibrio sp. 1078-1 | reverse complement strand
ATCAATAACCAGCGCTGCGATTAATGTGGTAACGCCATTAATGTCGTTACCTTTGCTCAAACCACGTCCCGGCGTCATCATGTTCAGTGTGAGCTCATCGCCTTGGTCAACCTGAGCCAAAATTGGACTGGTTAAAATGTTCTTGTTTGTCGAGGTAATCGAGAACTCACCTGCGTTATTACTTTTTGTGCTCGGCTCAGTCACATCACACACAAAGTTCTGGTTGAGATCGATGCACACTGGTGTATCTAACAACGTACCTTTCGCAGAAATGGTTCCCGCTACGTTGTAACTTGGCGCCGTTGCGTCACCACCACCAGAACCGCCACCACAACCAACAAGGGCCAGTGAGACTGCAATGAGAGAATATTGAAACTTCATAGGTCTTATCTTCTTTTTGATGAATCGTTATTACGAGAGCGAACCACTCTCAACATTGAAAGCACAAGCAAGCCAAAGAGCGCCCAAGGTGAGCCACTCCCACCCGAGCCATTGCCGTTGCTTTTCGAAGTGGTATCAGCACCGCACTGATACTGGTTAAAGTGACTCGCACCCCACGCTTTTAGG
>NZ_JAWOWM010000686.1:0-567 GCF_033340475.1 Vibrio sp. 1078-1 | reverse complement strand
GGACGCTTTCATTACAGCATGATTTTGGGTAAAAACTTCTTAAAGCACGGTGCGTTAGTGGCGAGTGAAACCAATTACATCGTGACGAAAAAACCAGATTACGAAAAATAGTCGAACCGTCGCCTAACCTAATTGCCAATACCCAAAGTCCGCTCTGAGAATCTTGTGGCTTTGGGTATAATTCTAGGTTTAGGATGAAGATCGCGTAAGCGTCGATGCTGCTGAATGTGCGGCATTTTTTATGCCGAAATGAATAGGAGCCAAATTGAAAACTAAGCTGATTACCCGTGAAGGTTATAACAAACTCAAGCAAGAGCACGATTACCTCTGGAATGAAAAGCGTCCAGAAATCACCAAGATCGTGACGTGGGCGGCCAGCCTTGGCGATCGTTCGGAAAATGCTGACTACACCTTCAATAAACGACTGCTGCGTCAAATCGATCGACGTGTTCGTTTTCTCAGAAAGTTTTTACCTGAAGTCACCATCGTAGATTACTCACCTCAACAAGAAGGCAAAGTTTTTTTTGGTGCTTGGGTCGAGATTGAAAACGAAGCTGGTGATGTGAA
>NZ_JAWOWM010000685.1:0-568 GCF_033340475.1 Vibrio sp. 1078-1 | reverse complement strand
CCTCTTCTTCTATATCAATGGCTTCGTCTAGCGCCTTTTGTGCGGCTTGTATTAGGTTTTGTCTCTGTTCGTCGTCAGCAAATACATCAACGGGGATGTGTCGTATCAACTTGTGCAGCTCTCGAAAAAAATCGATTTTCTGTTCTATTGCCACCAACTCCATTGATGTTGCGATCTTCCAAATCTCTTCACTGCTAACCCAACGTTGCTCGACCAGAGCAATTACGTCAGCCATCAAATCAGAAGCCTGATAAGCCATGACTCATCCTTTCTGGTTTGAACATTTGAAATAGCCGCCCTACCTGATCTTGCAAGGTGTTTAACGTTTTGAGTTTTTGCATGTCGGACATCAGCAGCTGCAATTTGACGGAGTCAATGTTGCTGCCTTGAACGCTAAGGTCGGCGCTCATGCCTTGCAGCATGAAGTCCACCGCAGTTGAGACTTCTTGCTCACCAAAACGCTCGACAACATCCTGATATGCAGAGCCAAGCCCTTGATAGCTGTGTACCGTATCGCGGTAAAAGCCGCGCAATTGGTGAAGAGAGCTGAACTCTTGCTCTTTGCTAA
>NZ_JAWOWM010000684.1:0-568 GCF_033340475.1 Vibrio sp. 1078-1 | reverse complement strand
CCAATGAAAGGGATAATCCTTACCGAGTTCATGGAGTTAGTGGAAAGCAAATTTGGACTTGAAGTGCTTGACCAAGTGCTCGAACTTTCCGATGACGAAGGGGTATATACCTCTGTCGGCAGTTATGATCACCGAGACTTAGTCAAACTGATCGTCAATCTCAGCAAAGTTTCTGATATTCCCCCAGAGCAGTTACAAGAAGTGTTTGGTGAAAGCGTATTTTTGAACCTGCTACGCTCCATTCCCAGTCATGCAAGCTTGCAGCAGTGCGACAATACCTTTCAATTTGTTCGACATGTAGAAAGCTTTATTCATGTAGAAGTTAAAAAACTTTACCCAGACGCCAATCCGCCTAAGTTCGATTTTATCAGCGAAACACAGTCAGAACTGGTGTTCGACTACCATAGTGCAAGGTGTATGGCGCATGTTTGTTTGGGGTTGCTCAAAGGCTGTGCTGCACACTTTGGACAGGTCATTCATATTACGCATCAAAACCAAACTGAAGACGGAAGCCAAGTTCGATTTTGGCTGGAGGCACAATAAGAAGAGTATGACGGGTAACTCCTCA
>NZ_JAWOWM010000683.1:0-568 GCF_033340475.1 Vibrio sp. 1078-1 | reverse complement strand
TTGTTTCGCAAACTCGTGCACGGCTGGGAATGTCATTGGATCTAAGACCTCCGCGAGAGCGCACAACCTACGGTGCAATTCTCCTGGGTAGTCACCGCATACGTTGATGTGACCCATTTTGCGCCCTTCGCGCTTCTCTTTGCCGTACCAATGGATGTGACAACCATCCATGGCGAGCAGCGCTTCTGGCAACGTATCTTCACCAAGAATATTCACCATTGAGGTTTCGCGAATCAGTTTGGTGCAGCCTAACGGCAAGCCGCACACGGCGCGCAGATGGTTTTCAAACTGACAAGTTTCCGCACCTTGCTGTGTCCAGTGACCGGAGTTGTGCACGCGTGGGGCAATCTCATTGACTAACAGTGTGCCCTCGACATCAAAGAACTCGAGTGCCAATACGCCAACGTAATCCAGGCTATCTGCGACGGCCGTGAACATCTGCTTGGCTTGGGCTTGCAGCTCTGGCGCATCAATCGCGGTGGATAAGCTCAATACGCCATTGGTATGAACGTTTTCTGCTAGAGGGTAAACTTCAACACTGCCGTCTTTGCCACGCGCACCAACTAAA
>NZ_JAWOWM010000682.1:0-569 GCF_033340475.1 Vibrio sp. 1078-1 | reverse complement strand
TTTTGCAGACAAATGGCTTCACATCGTTCAGCATGCACTTTGGCTTCTTTAGGTGCATCGGCTTTCAGCAAGCTCATCGCCAAACGATATTCTGCGCGCTCTTCCTGCATCCAACCGCCCGCTATTTTCCAATAATCCAGTGCTAGCCTTGCAGACTCTAACATCCTCGCTTTCTGCTCGTCAGTACGCTCTGAGAGCTCTTCATACTGACAAGCCAAGTTGTTTGCGGTGATTGCGATCGAACGCGCTAGCACCTCTTCTGCATCGTGTGGTGTCATTCCTAATGCGGCTTTCGCCAACCATTGACTCGCTGGTTCAAGCTGAGTAAGAGCAGAAAGTTCGTTCGCAATAAGAGAGAACACGCGACGCTGATCTTGCTCCTCTAGCAATGCCACATCCTCAGTGCCATCGACAAAAAAGCGTGCAACGGCGATGCTACGTTGAAACGCCAAACTCTCGGTAATGGCGCGATCATCTAAGCGGTCTAAACAGGCAAGAAACCGTTCGGGACGTTCAAGGTGACCAATTGCGGTGTGCAGCATCAGTGCAAATATTCGCTCAACTTGGCT
>NZ_JAWOWM010000681.1:0-570 GCF_033340475.1 Vibrio sp. 1078-1 | reverse complement strand
AGTCGCGGATGTTAGCCAGCTCGCTCCAGCGAGTGTTACCAAAATCACCCGTCAACTATTGGAACGCGGCCTCATTAAAGAGGTCGCCCAACAAGCTTCAACAGGTGGTCGTCGAGCAATCTCATTGACCACTGAAGTGAAGCCTTTTCACTCTATCGCCGTTCGTTTGGGTCGAGACTGCGGTCAATTCTGTCGCTATGACTTAGGCGGCACTGCACGGGCAGAAGATCAACACGAACTTCACTACACCAACCAAGCCGATTTGATTGCAGGTCTTATTGATTTATTAAAAAACTTCGTAAGTCGTTGCCAAGATAAAATTGACCAGTTGATTGCTATCGGTATTACGTTACCAGGCCTAGTTAACCCTACGACAGGCGTCGTTGAGTACATGCCAAATACGGATATTGATAACCTTGCGCTTGGTGAAATTATCCGAGAGAAGTTCAATACGGCTTGTTTTGTCGGTAACGACGTCCGTGGTATGGCACTTGCGGAGCATTATTTTGGTGCTAGCCAAGATTGCCAAGACTCTATCTTAGTCAGTGTACACCGCGGTACTGGCGCAGG
>NZ_JAWOWM010000680.1:0-570 GCF_033340475.1 Vibrio sp. 1078-1 | reverse complement strand
ACTGGCGCCAAAACCGAACTAAACGCACTCACACTCCTAACGAACTTCGACAATTGGCCGTTGAATTAGCAGACAGTCACTCCCATAATCACATTGCTACTGCGTTGAGGATTAACGCTCGACAACTCAAGATTTGGTGTGACCATGCTGCTGTCAATTCCACCGCCCCCTCTGACTTTATGTCATTGCCTATCGAACACGAATTTGAGCCTAATACAGAGCATCGTTTGAGCATTGAAATGACGCTACCAAACTCAAGTCAAATTCGTATTAGCGGAGAGCTGTCACTTCATCTGCTCCAAACCTTGCTGCAAGATGTGGGGGCATTAGCATGATCCATCTAACTGCGCAGACCCAAATCCTTCTGGCCATTAAGCCTGCCGATTTTCGTTGTGGAATTGATGGCTTTGTCGCCCTCTGTCGTCATCAGCTCAAACAAGAGCCACGTAGCGGTACCCTGTTTGTGTTCACCAATCGACGCCGAACCATGTTAAGGGCGCTATGCTACGATGGTTCCGGATACTGGTTGATGAGTAAGCGCCTGACCAAAGGGCGCTTTCAAGATTGGCC
>NZ_JAWOWM010000679.1:0-570 GCF_033340475.1 Vibrio sp. 1078-1 | reverse complement strand
GAACAGCATGCGTCTGACTTTAAACAGGAAGCATACAGCGAAGGGCAGAGAATGGGATTGACCCCGATTCAAAGTCAAGTGTTCGCTCAAGCTTTCAATGAAGGTTTGGCGGGGCGCGTTTTCAACTCTGAAGACTCATCGAGTTGGTCGCCTGAAATGCTTGGTCTAAGGGAGCAAATGCTAAATGAGTATCGTCAAAAAGATGAGAGCGGTGCTTACATCCCCGACAGTGTGTCCGAAGAAGATAAAGCATTTGTGGATAAGCAGATTGCAGTGATCTCAAATGCATCCCTTGCTGGAGATTATGCTCAGAACAACTTGATCGATATTAGGGCTTATAACCAGGCATCAGGAAGGAACTGAAAATAGAAGGTAGCCAGCTTGTGGTTGGCTGGCTATTTTTTTGGCTTTTTGGGATACCTTGGATAAAAGCCATCAAAAAACGAATGGAGCTTATACCAATACCATTTTTCTTCAATGCTCAAAGTTCTACCCGGATCTTTAACTTGGCTACTCAAGAATCTAATTCCAGTACAAATAGCTAAGAAAAAGAGTCCCAAACCAACAATT
>NZ_JAWOWM010000678.1:0-570 GCF_033340475.1 Vibrio sp. 1078-1 | reverse complement strand
TACTCACCGACAAACCCGTCGTGACCTTTTTGCTGTTGGCGGCGCTCATTCAAGGGAGCCACGCGGCTTACTACAGCTTTAGCGCCATTTACTGGAAGCAGGCGGGTCATTCCGAAGAGATCATCGGCTATCTGTGGAGCTTAGGGGTGGTGGCCGAAGTGGCGGTGTTTGCTCTGAGTAAGCGTCTGTTTGCTGGTTGGGCGCTGCGCACGCTGTTTATTGTTGCAGCTTGTGGTGTGATGATGCGTTGGGGCATGACCGCAGCAACAACGTCTATCGTTGCGTTGGTTATTGTGCAACTTCTGCATGGCGTGACATTCGCGACGGCGCACATTGCGGCCATTCAATACATCCAAAACTCTGAAGAACACAAAATGGTGGCGCTGCAAGCGCTATACAATGCAATTCCGCTTGGCGCATTTATCGCGCTGATGACGGTGCTCAGTGGTTGGGGATACGAGCACTGGGGCGCGTTGGTGTTCTGGGGTATGGCGGCAATGGGTCTATTGGCGCTGTTCATTAAATTGGACCCTCAAGAGCCTAGCCACAACGTGGTGGATGTGTCTGAAA
>NZ_JAWOWM010000677.1:0-570 GCF_033340475.1 Vibrio sp. 1078-1 | reverse complement strand
CACGAAAACCTATTTAACTCGAAATACTTCCTCGATGTGTTTGTTGTTGGTGTTGGCGGTGTTGGCGGTGAGCTGGTGGATCAGATCCAACGTCAACAATCCAAACTGGCAGAAAAAGGTATCGTGATTCGAGTGTGTGGTTTAGCAAATAGCAAAGGCTTGCTACTCGATAGTGAAGGCTTACCACTAGAACACTGGCGCGACCGCATGTCTGCGGCAACAGAAGAATTCAGTCTAGCTCGTTTAATCGCGTTGGTTCAGCGCAATCACATCATCAACCCTGTACTTGTGGATTGTACGTCTAGTGAAGACATCGCAAATCAATATGCAGACTTTCTAGCTGCAGGTTTTCACGTGGTCACACCAAACAAAAAAGCAAACACAGCAAGCATGGCGTACTACCATCAGCTTCGAGATGTCGCTCGTAGCTCGCGTCGCAAGTTGATGTACGAAACAACCGTAGGGGCAGGCCTACCGGTTATCGAAAACCTACAAAACCTGATTGCAGCAGGCGATGAGCGTGAACGATGTAGTGGCATGTTGTCAGGTTCACTGTCTTACATCTTCGGT
>NZ_JAWOWM010000676.1:0-570 GCF_033340475.1 Vibrio sp. 1078-1 | reverse complement strand
GTAAGAACGGTGAAATCTACCCAATTCCTGGTTCGAACATGCCATTAGCAACACTGGGTACGTTTATTCTTTGGTTCGGCTGGTTTGGCTTCAATGGCGGTTCTCAATTGATGGTTTCAGACTTTGAAAACGCAACGGCGGTTGGTCAAATCTTCCTCAACACGAACGCGGCTGCGGCTGCGGGTTCGATTGCTGCATTGTTTGTGTGTAAAACCACTTGGGGTAAAGCAGATTTAACCATGATCCTTAACGGTGCGCTGGCTGGTTTGGTCGCTATCACGGCAGACCCACTATCACCATCACCTTTGTATGCTGTAGCAATCGGTGCGGTATCGGGTGCGCTAGTGGTATTTAGCATCATCGGTCTCGATAAACTGAAGATTGACGATCCTGTAGGTGCAATTTCAGTTCATGGTGTTTGTGGTTTCTTCGGTCTAATGGTTGTTCCTCTAAGCAACGGTGAAGCGACGTTTGGTGCGCAGCTTCTTGGTGCCGCAGTGATCTTTGCTTGGGTATTTGGTGCAAGCCTAGTGGTTTGGGCGATTCTTAAAGCTACGGTTGGTATTCGAG
>NZ_JAWOWM010000675.1:0-571 GCF_033340475.1 Vibrio sp. 1078-1 | reverse complement strand
GAAGTCGATCCCCTCGTGCTGCGTAAGTATGACCTAACGTTGAATGACGTAAGCAATGCCATTCGTCGTTACTCGGCAAACTTCTCGGCGGGCGAAGTCAAAACAAACTCTGGAATGATTGCGGTTCGAATCGAGAACCAATATTACCGTGGAGATGAGTTTAGAAATATTCCCGTGAAGCTAGGTGCCAATGGTGCCAAGGTATTGTTGCAAGACATTGCTACCATCAAAGATGGCTTTACCGAAGAAGAGCGCCACTTCGAGTATTCAGGTCAAAATGCTATCTACATGTCAGTCGAAGCGACGCGCGATCAAAACATCATTCCGGTTGCTCAGTCAGTTCGTGACTACATCGAAGCCAAAAACAAAACCTTGCCGAGTGATGTTCAGCTAAAAATTCTGGTCGACATGACGTACTACCTAAATGGTCGTCTCGACATGATGCTGAAAAACTTGCTGCAAGGCGCGGTGCTTGTTGCGATCATGTTGACGATTTTCTTACGTTTCCGTTTGGCTATGTGGGTAATGATCGGCTTACCTGTATGTTTCCTTGGTGCGGTAATGATGATGC
>NZ_JAWOWM010000674.1:0-571 GCF_033340475.1 Vibrio sp. 1078-1 | reverse complement strand
GTTGAGATGGACGAATATCTTCCGCATGCGCTAATAGCTCGTTCCAATTTTTAGAGCCGTTCAATGCCTTTAAGTCGTCCATGGTGTAACGAGCTTCTTCACCGACCACGGCAAAGCTGACGGACACCATGAATAACGACAATAACGTTTTCTTCATCGTTTTAGTTCCATGCCTGCTTAAGGTACTTCAACGTTGAAGAGTCGTAAGCCGCATTTGGATTCAGAGCAACTTTGAGTACGCTACCACCTTCATCTAACGCGAAACCTGCTTTTTTCGCATTCACTGAATCTTGACCTACGAATTGGATTTTTTGAACTTTTTGAAACTCTTCTTTATACAAAGCTGCGTGCTCAGTTGTCGTGCACAACTTCACCATATCATCATAGATGTAGTTAATAAGACCACCTAACCAACCTGTGGTTTTTACTTTATCAAGTCGAGCTTCAGAAAAATCATAATTATCCCACTGAGCCCAATCGATATTGGTTTCTAGTACTTCATTACCACAAGCCTGCTGCACCTTGGTTACATTTTCTGTCATGGTATTTTCTGTCAACATGCGCTTCGCTT
>NZ_JAWOWM010000673.1:0-571 GCF_033340475.1 Vibrio sp. 1078-1 | reverse complement strand
CAAAGAATGGATAGATGCCGCAGACAAAAAAATTGATGAGTTGATGGAAGGCGACACGCCAGAAGAAGCGCGTCAAGCGATTGATTTAATGGCCGATAGCACCTTACTCAAACTCTTTAATGAAAAACCAGAAGCGAAAGCGATTTACGATAAAGCTTACGGCTACGCCGTTTTTGATTCTCGTAAACTCTCTTTGCTTTTCCACACTAATTCAGGCTCTGGTGTGGCGGTAGATAAGACCACCGAAAAACGCACCTACATGAACATGTTTGGTATGGGGGTTGCGCTAGGGCTCGGCGGCAAGTTTTATCAGCAAGTGGTTTTGTTTGAAAGCAAACAGGACTTCGATACGTTCGTCAACGAAGGCTGGGAAGCCACCAGCGAAGCTTCAGCAGTTGCAGGCGAAGATGCCGAAGAGTTCTCTGCACAGTTCAACAGCGGCGTTGCCGTTTATCAGCTCAACTCAAAAGGCTTACTTATCGATGCAAACGTATCTGGTTCAAAATACTGGGTAAATGAAGAGCTCACCAACGCCCAGTAATTTACCTGCTCTGATTGAAAACACTTCACA
>NZ_JAWOWM010000672.1:0-571 GCF_033340475.1 Vibrio sp. 1078-1 | reverse complement strand
TCCCAAGCGGCTGTTGCTGACACCATCATTTCTGGTGCTGATGAGCCCATTGCAAGAATGGTCATACCGATCACTAAAGGTGAAATACCGACGTTGCGGGCTATAGCTGCAGAACCAAAAACAAGTTTATCTGCGCTCCAAACAAGTAAAACAAGACCGACGATAAGCAACGCTACGGCTTCGAGCATGAGAATTCCTAAGTATTAAATGAGTGAAATGAGTAACCGCTAATTTTGACCTTTTGCAGCTTAAAATGGAAGATAAACAACGAATAAATTAAAGGTTAGTAACGAAAATGTATGTAATTGTCACTCATTCAATCATTGCAAATAAAGTGACGATTCTGGTCTAGGATTTAAACACTTGGTGACGATCAGGCCATAATTTATGGAGAATAGCTTGAATTTGGTCGGCTTTATTTAATCGAACAGTGCTTTAAATTCCAAGCCAATGTGCTTATGATTGCAGCCTAATAAATGTACCGAAGCGGCGATAAGGGAACCCTTAGCGCTATTCGGAAGTGGATTGACTTGACAACTCTGCGAGCGTTAATGCTCTGACAGTAGAAGAG
>NZ_JAWOWM010000671.1:0-572 GCF_033340475.1 Vibrio sp. 1078-1 | reverse complement strand
TCATCTGGAACAGATGAAGCATAATGATCTTCTAGTGAATGTTGTTGACTTTGTTCTTGTAAGTATTGAGCGATGTTTTCAGATTCTTGAGCGAGGAGATTTGCAGAAAGTCCAAGTCCCAACAAACAACCAATGAGTTGTGTTTTATTCATAGATGTGTGCAAGCAAAAAAGAAAACATAATACGAATAAATAAAACGCTGTGCAATTGTGCGATGAACAAGATGAATTGAAATAAGCTAAACACGAAGCACAAACGTTGGGTTTTCGTGTTTAAGTGTTTGTAATAAATAATATTGGTGAGTAAACATAACAAAAAAAGCCCGGCAACAGGTACTGGGCTTTGAGATCATAGAGCATGCAATTATGACTGAGTGTCGAGTGGGATTTGTCCCGTCGTTACCTGTTCGACGTCAAACTCAGTTAATCCTTCAATGTAGCTTTCTACCGCTTGTTCTACTTCATCGTCGCTTTGGCTGAAGTATGCGAGGTGGAAAATGGCATCGCCTTCGTTTACCAATGGCAGCGTTTGCTGACCGATCACTAAACCACTTTTAGGTGCTTTTAGCTCTA
>NZ_JAWOWM010000670.1:343-572 GCF_033340475.1 Vibrio sp. 1078-1 | reverse complement strand
AAACGGTCACAACCTGCGTTGTGACCGTTTTTATTTTAACCCTTAGGGGCTCATCTATCCCATCGTCTAGCCAAGGAAAGAAATGTAACCTTGCAAGATGATTAAGTTGACGATGTCGATAAAGAACGCGCCAACAATTGGTACCACCATAAATGCCTGAGGCGAAGGACCAAAACGGTTAACAATAGAACCCATGTTCATCACCGCTGTTGGCGTCGCACCCAAACCA
>NZ_JAWOWM010000670.1:0-333 GCF_033340475.1 Vibrio sp. 1078-1 | reverse complement strand
TGACCACCCGAGATAACCGCCGCATCGTAGTTGCTGCCCATTACCTTAAAGGTCACGTAATAGGTGAAGATGGCCAAAATCACCGACTGAATCGCCAGAATCACTAAGAATGGGATCGCCAAATCAAAGATGTTCCATAGCTTCAAGCTCATGAGAGCCATTGCCAAGAACAGAGACAGCGACACCGTACCGAGCATATCGACGGTTTCAGCGTCCAGTTTACGAATCTTAGTCACCTCTAAGAAGTTCGTAATAATCACACCAATGAACAGTGCATAGACGAAATCAGGAATCATCAACCAAGAAATTTCGTAGGTACTCACCCACTGTTCA
>NZ_JAWOWM010000669.1:0-572 GCF_033340475.1 Vibrio sp. 1078-1 | reverse complement strand
CGAGCACCTTGGCTCGCTTTTTTTAATCTTTTTGGCAAATTAACGGCGACCAACGCCCATTAATACCGACATGGTTTGTCCATCAGAGGTGATATCGAACACTTTTTTCGCTTCAACATCGACAAAACCAGCGTTGCTCAATGCATTCTTGGAGCGGCTTAAGGTGAAACCGTCTTGCTCGGATTCTGCAACCCAATCAAAATGAACGAAGTAACCACCTTCATTTAGCAACGAATGAGCAATGTCTAACGATGATTCCACATCATCGACAAAAGCAAGGACAGAAGACGCAACCACAAGATCAAATTGTCCGCGGAAAGCAGGATGTTGCGCCACTAAACCTCGTGATAATGCATCTACGACTGGCTCAACGTTGAGTAACTCTTTCTTGTCGAGCTCTTCAATCATGGCTTCAGACGCATCTAACGCCACAATATCCTTAACAATGGGTGACAACAATTGGCTTAATTGTCCGGTGCCGCATCCAAAATCTAAAACTTTAATGCCATCAAGCTGAGTTAGCTGTTGTAACTGTGCAAACACCGACTGCGCAAATTGCTCTGTTGCTGGGT
>NZ_JAWOWM010000668.1:0-572 GCF_033340475.1 Vibrio sp. 1078-1 | reverse complement strand
TATGCGTGGCGGTGTGCTAGACCAACACAACAACTACCTCAACGCTCGCGCAGCTCTGTACGACAACATTGCGAACTTAGCTAACAAAGTCGATTCTACGATGGCTATCCTTGAGCAATTCACAACGACAGCAACAGACAAACTAAACGAATCTCTTGATGATGCCGGTGACATTTACTCTGCTGGCGTGACGAAAGCGATTGTGATTGGTGTAGTTGTGGTTTTGTTTGCGGCGGCTATCGGCTATCACATCGCGCAAAGTGTGCGTGAGCCATTAACACGTATTCTCAATGCGCTAGAGAGCCTAACTAAAGGCGATATGACGCAACGTATTGATATTCGCTTTAACAACGAGTTCAGCCGCGTTAGTGGTCATATCAACACGTTAGCGGACAGCTTGCACGACATTCTAGTGAAGCTAAATGAAGCATCAGAAAACTTAGCCTCAACCGCGACAACCAACGAACGAACGTCTTCTCAAGCGCAATCTAAGCTGAATGCACAACGTGAGCAGACCGCCAACGTGGCAACGGCTATGACCGAGATGTCTCACTCGGTTCAAGAAGTTGCGC
>NZ_JAWOWM010000667.1:0-573 GCF_033340475.1 Vibrio sp. 1078-1 | reverse complement strand
ACAAAGTACTCACCGAGCATATCTTGTAGTTTTGGATCGTCTTCGACAATGATAAGGGATGGCTTGATTTCTTGTTCGTTCATGTAAGTGATGTGTGCTGTATTTGATATCACTGAAAGTTAAACAAATTTGCGAGTTATTTCAAATAAAGCTTGTAAAGAATAAGGTTATCCGATGAGTTAATAATATAAAAAAAGCAAACGTTTTGATATAGAACAAATCGTTTGCTTAGTATATAGGAAATTAAGTTGTCACCAGATTATGGTTGCTGCTTGGTCGGCGCGAGCGCAATTTCTCGGATACAGACATTTTGTGGTTGTTGGTAAGCGAACATTACTGCACGCGCGACATCGTCTGCGGCGAGTACACCACCCATATCCACTTTCCAAGCATCGTATCCATCTTTAATGTTTTGTGAAGTGGTGTGAGAAAGCAGTTCCGTCTCTACTGCGCCCGGTGCAATAGTCGTAACACGCACATTTGATGCGGCTACTTCTTCGCGCACATTTTCTGAAATTGCATGAACTGCGAACTTAGTCCCACAATATGCAGCGTGGTCAGGGAACGTCTGTT
>NZ_JAWOWM010000666.1:0-573 GCF_033340475.1 Vibrio sp. 1078-1 | reverse complement strand
TCCTGGAGGTCCTGATAACGTCCTGCTGCGGCTTCATAATAGAGGGGCTCCAGAACGGCGGCTTTCAGATAGTCGATTGATGACGTAGTTGTGGCACCCATCGCTTGAAGCGAATCGGTCAGCTTCGTTAGAGCGTTGTCTCCAGTTGACGTGTCAATACCCAGTAGGCTGTTAAGAGCATCAACAACAACCGGGCTGCTTAGGTTGGCGGTTGCAGTGCTAATAGCCACCCATCCGTCAGTACATGTGTAGTCAGCGCCGTCAGGGTTTGCTGTAGACAAATACAACCTAGTTCCGTAGAGCTGTGAGTTGAATCGCAAAGCTGAGTCAGTTGAACGGTTCATCAACTCATCAAGGGACATTAGGTTGAGATCGACTTTGGTTAACGTGCATTCCCGAATGTAATTGTTCCAGGAACGCCTCACGTCAACATAGCCGCCTCCATTTGCTGAGTTAAGCGCAGTAAAAACTCCTGTGTCATAGGCTCGCCGTCTGACGTCATTCAACAGTTTCAGTGTTTCGGAAAAGTGGCTTTCCGTGACATTGGGTACGATTACCCCATATCCAGTTTCA
>NZ_JAWOWM010000665.1:0-573 GCF_033340475.1 Vibrio sp. 1078-1 | reverse complement strand
CCCAATGTGAAGAAAATGCAGTGTGTGAAAATTTGCCCGATTACATCGGCAAGGACATTGCGATAACGAGAACAGCACCAAATACCGAACCAGAAACAAATGCACATAGAACGGTTTTGTTGTGTTTACTTTTCATCGATGGACTCCTATTTATCACCACCAGAACCGCACAAGGAATGAGCGCGGCTCAACTTCATTTCACTTGTCGGCGCTGGAGTTCTGTTTTATCTCCAGTGCGATAAGTCGGAGTAGTAAACCAATATATGCAACCTTCGACCTGTCGAGCTTGGTCAAACTGAGATATTAAGCTCATATCGGAATGCAACGTACATCCTAATCAACATAAGAATAAAATTTCATCGCTTCCCTATTCCCCGCCCCCTAGTTTGTGGCTTAATAGCGAAACAATAATGACTTTTTTCTTTTTTGCTGCGGATACTTACATGGATTCTGTTTTACATCAGTTGCAATTCTCTTTGTCGATCACCGGCCCCATCTGCTTAATGTTGGTGCTTGGCGTTATCTTTAAACGGTTTGGTCTCATCAACGATAACTTTATTGAAATTGGCTCTA
>NZ_JAWOWM010000664.1:0-573 GCF_033340475.1 Vibrio sp. 1078-1 | reverse complement strand
GGTTGTCTGTTGGCGTTGGTCTCATGGGCTGTCTTCTCTAAAAATGCGGTGGCGAATTCAAGTTCATCAGAGCCTGCCGTTTCTCAAACTGAAAACGCATCCAGTTCTTTAGAACACGAGAACAAAGCGCGTGAGTTGGCAAGTGATGCTCAAGCGAATAAAACGCAAGAGCTAACCCCTGATTCGCGACAAGAATTGCTGGCTCCGCAAGAACCGTTTATCGATATAAACAGAATGCTGGATTCGCTTTCTGGCGATGAAGGCGCTGTCCGAATGTTGCTCGAGGTCTTTATTCAAGATCATGCTGAAGATGGTTCTAAATTACATAAACTTCTAAACGAAGATATAGACAACGCGCAGCGCGCAGCGCACAGCCTGAAAGGGGTGTCAGGAAGTTTAGGTGCAATGCCCCTGCATTACATCTCAGGTGAGATAGAATTATTGATAAAACAGGGCAAAGAGGTACCGGATAATAAGCTCTGTCAATTAAGGGATGTATTACAACAAACAACACTTTTCGCAGAGAAAGTTCTCAACAGTGAAAAGATACGAGAAGTGCTAACAGATTGATAT
>NZ_JAWOWM010000663.1:0-574 GCF_033340475.1 Vibrio sp. 1078-1 | reverse complement strand
CTCGTGTAGAACAAGAGCTTATCTTGCTAGCGCAAAAGTCAGACGTTGCAGAAGAGCTGGATCGTCTGGATTCTCACGTGAAAGAAACGACCAACATCCTGAAAAAAGGTGGCGCAGTCGGTCGTCGTCTGGATTTCATGATGCAAGAATTCAACCGTGAGTCAAACACGCTCGCTTCTAAATCGATCAGCACCGACATCACTGCTTCGGGCGTAGAACTGAAAGTTCTGATCGAGCAAATGCGCGAACAGATCCAAAACATCGAATAATCTAAAAACATTTAGATTACATATTGAAAGCCCCGCTTAGTGCGGGGCTTTATTTTATTCGTCTTTTTCCAAGGTTCGGTTGTCAACATACGGCCAATAGTGGTGTCCAACGCGAATCACCAAGGTCGCTGCCGCCAAGATAAACGCCGCTATAGAAAGCCAAACCACCAAAGTGGCATCCAACTCTTTCATACCTAAAGTGATGTAGCGAGCAATGGCCATCATCGCGATATAGATAGGATAGCGAACGGGGATCTTACCGTTCATCACAAACTGCTGCACCATCGCTAAAACCTCAAGATAGA
>NZ_JAWOWM010000662.1:0-574 GCF_033340475.1 Vibrio sp. 1078-1 | reverse complement strand
CACTCGATGATGAGTATGGCGGGTATGGACGATGACGAAGATACCTTCGCTCCCGTCTTCAAATCCGCGCGTAAACGCAGTGTTTGGCTCGGAGCCAATGTCCTAGCTGCATTAGCTGCTGCTTCGGTTTCCAACATGTTTGAAGCCACGCTGGACCAAATGGCGGCAATTGCGGTCTTGATGACCATCGTGCCATCCATGGGTGGTGTTGCAGGTAACCAAACCGTTGCACTGGTTATTCGTGGCCTTGCTTTAGGTCATATCGGTGACTCAAACAAACGTGAACTGTTGATGAAAGAAGCCGCAATCGGTTTGCTTAACGGCATCATGTGGGCGTTGATCATCGGTGGTATCGTTGTGGTTTGGAAAGGTAACTGGATGCTCGGAGGTATCATCTCTGCCGCCATGTTGACCAACCTGTTCGTCGCCGGGGTTGCAGGGGTAACCATCCCTGTCCTTCTGAAGAAGATGAATATCGATCCTGCCCTTGCTGGCGGTATGGCACTGACGACTGTCACTGATGTGATTGGCTTGTCTGTTTTCCTCGGTCTCGCAACCTTGCTGATCTAAGCCA
>NZ_JAWOWM010000661.1:0-574 GCF_033340475.1 Vibrio sp. 1078-1 | reverse complement strand
TCCGAGATATCTCATAATGCTCAAGCAACCGCAGATGCGACGCTGAAAGCGCAAAACACCATGACCGATAGCCGCAATGTTATCGATAACGTTAACCATTCCGTTCTCGACCTTGTTGGCGAGTTGGGTGAGATTTCGAAAGTGGTGATGCGTTTGAATCAACAAACGGATCAAATAGGGACGGTTATTGAGGTGATTAATGGCATTGCCGAACAAACCAATCTTCTGGCATTGAATGCTGCGATAGAAGCGGCAAGGGCAGGCGAGCAGGGGCGTGGTTTTGCGGTAGTCGCGGATGAAGTGAGAACGCTTGCCAAACGAACTCAAGAGTCCACAACAGAGATCAAATCTGCGATTGAGAGCATTCAACATGGCAGTAAGTCTGCGGTTTCTGCGTTGGAGAAAGGCAACGAGATGTCTACAGGGACGGTCACTTTGCTTGGAACGGCGCTTGAGAGCATTCAGCAATTAGAGTCGTTGATCCAAGATGTTGTAGAAAGAAATCAACAGATAGCTGTCGCCATCGAAGAGCAGGTCTACGTCACGGATGAAATCAATGAGAACATCCAATCGC
>NZ_JAWOWM010000660.1:0-575 GCF_033340475.1 Vibrio sp. 1078-1 | reverse complement strand
TGGTATGGGTACAGAGATCGAAAAAGAGTTTACCGCTCTTGAGATTGGTAAAGGTCGAGTGGTACGCAAAGGTGAAAAGGTGGCAATCCTGAGCTTCGGTACTTTCTTACCGAATGCACTAGAAGCAGCTGAAAACCTCAATGCAACGGTTGCTGATATGCGTTTCGTCAAACCTCTTGATGAAGCATTGATTCGCCAACTCGCTGATGAACATGACGTTCTTGTCACACTAGAAGAGAACGCAATCGCAGGTGGTGCTGGCGCAGGTGTAGTTGAGTTCATGATGAAAGAGAAAATCATCAAACCAGTACTCAATCTTGGTTTACCTGATAAATTCATCCATCAAGGTACTCAAGAAGAGCTTCACGAAGAACTTGGTTTAGACGCAAAAGGGATTGAAAAATCCATTGCGGAATACCTTGCGAAGTAAGCAATTAAATAGCAAAAAGGGATGCCAATGGTATCCCTTTTTAATTCTTGTTGTTCTTCGAGTGATAGGTGATGTACTAACTCATCCAACCCGCATACTTTGCAACGAGAAACAAAGCAATAGCAGCCATAATCCCCGCCACAAT
>NZ_JAWOWM010000659.1:0-576 GCF_033340475.1 Vibrio sp. 1078-1 | reverse complement strand
TGACGCCTCCTTGATGAGCTCCGGCAATGCACTGTTAAGTTTAATGAGCGAAGCGGCGGCCTCGACATCCAATCGGTCTTCGACCAGTGCCGTTAAGAGCTTTTTATAGCGTTCAATATGGCGCGGGATACGACCTTCTTCGGCTGCGGTACGCGAACCAAACAAAGCAAGAGGCGCAATATAGTGCATGCCCGTGAGTGCGGACATTTGCTCGATAGGAGCGAGCAGTTCCCGAATCGTAAAATGGTTGTAGCCTTCGGCTTTGTAGGCTTCTTCTTTGCCGCCGGCAGAAAGCACGCACAGCATGGTTTTGCCTTGCAGTTCGGTTCCTTCGGTGCCGTATGCAAAGCCGTATTCCAACACCAAATCTTGCCATTCTTTCAAAATCGCTGGTGTTGAGTACCAGTAAAGCGGAAATTGGAAAATCACCACATCATGTTCACGAAGGCGTTGTTGTTCTCGGTCGATATTGATGTTGAAACGAGGGTACTCACCGTACAAGTCAACGCATGTCACGCCTTCGATTTTTTGAGCTTCTTTGAAAAGTGGAGTATTCACTTCTGAACGATGCTGGGA
>NZ_JAWOWM010000658.1:0-577 GCF_033340475.1 Vibrio sp. 1078-1 | reverse complement strand
GCCATTAGGCTTCTTCAAAGATTTTGTGATGGAAAAAGACGGCCAGCACAAAAACTCGATCAACCTAAAACGTCGTGGCACCGCGCCGCTGGTTGATCTGATTCGTGTGCATGCCTTGGCAGTGGGCTCTCGTGCACAAAACTCGTTTGAACGTCTCGACGACATTATTGACGCAGGCATCTTGCCAAAAGGTCGAGCTCAGGACTTAAAAGACGCGTTAGAATTCATCTCTATGGTACGAATTCGCCATCAAGCGACCGATGTTGAACTCGGAATTGAGCCAGATAACAACATCGAGCCAGAAAACCTCTCCGATTTTGAACGCCGTAATTTGAAAGATGCCTTCCAAATTCTCAGCAATGGGCAGAACTTCCTTAAGTTCCGTTATCAAGCAAATAAGAGCTTTAAGTGAGGTTTGGCATGATCAAAAAGCTATTTCAAAAGCCTGCGATTCAATGGCCAACCAAGTTTCAGCAAAAGTTGGAGCTCGTCAATGATGAGAATCTTGTCGCCTTTTACGGCAGCGAATTACCAGCGCCCAATACCCCCATTTCAGAGGTTGAATTTGTCGCGTTGG
>NZ_JAWOWM010000657.1:0-577 GCF_033340475.1 Vibrio sp. 1078-1 | reverse complement strand
TAGTGATTGCGGCTAAACACATGTTGGATAACGAGCACGTTGATAAGATTTTAATTATTGATAGTGATGTTCATCATGGTGATGGAACCGCCACCTTGTGCCAAGAAGAGCCGGACATCGTGACGCTCTCTTTTCATTGCGATAAAAACTTTCCTGCGAGAAAACCACAGTCTGATTTGGATGTTCCGTTAGCAAAAGGAACAGACGATGAAACATTTTTGATGACGTTTAAAGAGGTGGTCGAGATGGCGTTGAATCTCCATCGTCCAGATATGGTGATTTACGACGCTGGGGTAGATATTCATCAAGATGATGAGCTTGGTTACTTTGACGTATCGACTCAAGCAATTTTTGAGCGTGATCGGTTTCTTTTTCAACTGATGAAAAACAGAGGGATTCCTGTTGCCGCCGTTGTGGGTGGTGGATATAGAACAAACCACGCAGACCTTGTACCTATTCACATGCAGTTAATAAAAGCGGCGACAGAAGTCTTTGCCTCTTGATAGTTGAAGAAGGCAATTAGGCAGAACAAAGATCACTAACGTATTAGTGGTCTTTTGCTAAATGTGGCGGAGTG
>NZ_JAWOWM010000656.1:0-578 GCF_033340475.1 Vibrio sp. 1078-1 | reverse complement strand
TGTTTACCATTGAGTACTTGCTACGTCTGTATTGCTCGCCAAAACCGGTGGCGTACGCAAAAAGTTTCTACGGTATTGTCGATCTGTTGGCGATCATCCCAACTTACTTAGTATTGTTCTTCCCATCCGCCTCTTTCATGGGCGTGATCAGAGCACTACGTGTGATGCGTATTTTTCGTATCTTGAAGTTGGTGAGGTACCTGCAAGAGTCCAACATTTTGTTGCGCTCATTACTAATGGCTCGCAGAAAGATCTTCATCTTCTTCACACCCGTCGCCATTTTGGTCACGATTTTCGGTTCATTGATTTTTATTGTTGAAGGGCCAGAAAACGGGTTTACCAGTATTCCGAAAAGTATTTATTGGGCTATTGTGACCATCACAACGGTTGGATATGGTGACTTGGTACCTCAAACAGATCTCGGAAAAGGACTTGCCTCACTCACCATGTTGTTGGGTTATTCAATTTTGGCGGTCCCTACTGGTATTTTCACAGCAGAGCTTCACCAAGAAATGCAATCGCACAAAGTATTAGTGAAGTGTCCTAACTGTTCTCACGCCGGGCACGACTCTGATGCG
>NZ_JAWOWM010000655.1:0-578 GCF_033340475.1 Vibrio sp. 1078-1 | reverse complement strand
ATTGGATTTCCCATTCGACCCAACCCAATAAATGCGATGGTACTCATGATTATTCTCCTTATTGACCTAACGGCTAACCTAGCGGCTGTTCACCGAGCTTGGCGAGCGGGTGTTCATCGTCAGCCCAAAGCGAGGTAAACAATAAGTCGATGACATCTTCATCGACTTCACTGACCGTTTTAAACATCCAGTTTGGCTCACCATCTCGGTCGATAAGGCGAGCGCGAACGCCCTCTTCAAATTCCCCTAAGAGCGCACAACGAACCGACAGGCTCAGCTCCAATCGGAAGCAGTCTGCAAGCGGTAAGCGGTGATATTCTTTGACTTGTCGAAAGCAGGTATGAGCAGTAATCCGGCTGCCTGACGAAAATGTTTCTTTCGCACCGGCAATCCACGGGCTGCTGTCTTCCATCGCCATAATGCGTTGAGCAATGAGGTTTAAGTCTACGCCTTTGCAAGCTTCTTTGATTTGCTCGAGATGAGGGCAGATTTGCGTGGTTGGTTTGCTGTCGATGATTTGTTCTTCCAACAACGCCAACAGCGCACTAACCAGTTCCTTCGCACCAGAAGTCCCCCAT
>NZ_JAWOWM010000654.1:0-578 GCF_033340475.1 Vibrio sp. 1078-1 | reverse complement strand
TGAGATTCAATCTGCTTCTCAAGCGGTTGAAGAGCTAGATGCAAATGCAGCGCAAATTGATGAAGTTGTGACAACCATCAACGGTATCTCTGAGCAAACTAACCTACTCGCCTTGAACGCTGCAATTGAAGCGGCTCGTGCAGGTGAACAAGGTCGTGGCTTTGCGGTTGTTGCTGATGAAGTCCGTGCTCTTGCAGGCCGTACTCAACAAGCAACCGTTGAGATTCAAGCGATGATTGAATCATTACAGCGTAACAGTCAATCCCTTACCAAACTTATGGAAGTTACGGTAAACAATGCCAACGAAGGTCAAAACCTGATGGCAGAAGTAAACCAAGAGATTGGCTCGCTTGCCGATAAAAACCAAACCATCTCAGACAGCAGTATTCAAATTGCGACTGCAGCTGAGGAACAAGGTGTCGTTGCAGATAACATCGCCGCAAGTGTCGAAGAAATCCGAGTTCAAGCAGATAATGTGTGCAATATGATCAGTACGACCTCGCAAAACGTCGAACAGTTGCGTAAGCAAAGCGATACGATGGAATCTCTCCTCACAGGTTTGAGAGCATAACCAAATA
>NZ_JAWOWM010000653.1:0-578 GCF_033340475.1 Vibrio sp. 1078-1 | reverse complement strand
CCTGATATTCTTTTTCAGAATATGCTTTTCTATGATAAAAAATTAACTGATAAAATTAAGACTTACAATCATTTATCTAACTTCAAAATTTCAAGTAAAGCAAATGCTGATCGTTTTGTTAAACACATGAGTAAAATAGACAGTTTTGAGACTGGTAATAGAGTTAAAAAATTAAGCACTGAAAGAAAGGTGTTAGAGTCTTTGTGTTCCAGTCTTTAATAAAACCTCATTGATATCTGCCAGATCAAAGATCTGGCTTTTCATATTATATTCAAGTGTCCATTTTTAAACATAATGGATGAATAGTATTGTTTTACTGAACATCATGGATTAGTATTCATCATATTCTGCTACCAACATGTAATAGGGATGATTATGAATGATGATATTCATGAGCAGCTTGGCGTCAATAAGTCATTTCTTAACCAAACATTTGCAATGATCCGTATATCAAAAAATGGTGAAGTTTGGGTGCAATACCAAGATAAGATGGATATACCATCAGGCTCTAAAGCAATTAATATTACAGCTGATGTTCTTAAAATTATTGCGCTTTATAAAAGTAGTGAGTAATAATA
>NZ_JAWOWM010000652.1:0-578 GCF_033340475.1 Vibrio sp. 1078-1 | reverse complement strand
CGGTAGCCATTTTTATGTGCTTCAGCGATTTTAATGCCCATGCGAGAAAAACGTAATTCGCCAATCATAGGCTCAAGCGCATCTGGGAATAGCCAAACGTCTTTATCTCGGAGCCAAACCGTACTTTCGGAAGGTAACTCAATATCCAATGCGTTGTGTAGTTGCTTTGAAATCTCTTCTGATTCTTTCTTCGACGCTTTTACGAACGGGAATTTGCCCATGCGCTTTTTCACTTGTGGCGCCTCTACAGAATGGTGTTTGCGAATACGCGCAACAAAGAAGCCTTCACAGTCATAAACCTGAGGGAAGATGTGTAAGAAACCTTCTTCTGTTAATGCGGCGTTTGCATTTTCAAATAATCCATCCAGACTCTCAACCTCATCCGCGTCACCAAAGGTTTCTTTTAAGTGATGGCAAACTTGCTGGTTTTCCTCGGTACTTAACGTACACGTTGAGTAAACTAGCACGCCACCTGGCTTAAGTGCGTGGAATGCGCTTTCAATGAGATCTTTTTGCGTATCTGCGATTTCTAGAACGGACGCTTGTGTCCAGTTCTTCATGGCATCTTCATCTTTACG
>NZ_JAWOWM010000651.1:0-578 GCF_033340475.1 Vibrio sp. 1078-1 | reverse complement strand
CCTCAAGAAAAACTGAAGTTTAAAGATTTTAAGCGATACAAAGAACGCATCTCTGCAGCACAAAAGAGCAGTGGCGAGAAAGATGCGCTGATCGTTATGCAAGGTGAGCTATTAGGCATGCCTCTAGTAGCGTGTGCGTTTGAATTCTCTTTCATGGGCGGTTCAATGGGCTCTGTGGTTGGTGCTCGCTTTGTTAAAGCAGTAGAAGCAGCAATCGAGAACAACTGCGCGCTTGTGTGTTTCTCTGCAAGTGGCGGCGCTCGCATGCAAGAGGCGCTGATGTCTCTAATGCAAATGGCGAAAACCAGTGCGGCACTTGAGCGTCTGTCAGAAAAAGGTCTACCATTTATTTCGGTTCTTACTGACCCAACCATGGGCGGTGTATCGGCAAGTTTGGCGATGCTGGGCGACATCAACATTGGTGAGCCTAAAGCGTTGATCGGATTTGCAGGTCGTCGTGTAATCGAGCAAACGGTACGTGAAGATCTTCCTGAAGGTTTCCAACGTAGCGAGTTCCTGCTTGAGCACGGTGCGATTGATATGATCGTTGACCGTCGTGAAATGCGTCAGCGTGTGGG
>NZ_JAWOWM010000650.1:0-579 GCF_033340475.1 Vibrio sp. 1078-1 | reverse complement strand
GGCAATGTTCAGTTTGTTGCAAACGATGCGGATCAGCCCTTGATCAATGATTTGCGCAGTTAGATGAATAATAAGAACAGTCACGTCATTAACAACGTTAAACATCAACACTAGGTATTTAACGCTAGGCTATAAAAGAAAAAGGGATACCGAGATTCATCGTGTATCCCTTTCTGTTTTGAGTGCATGCTTTTGTTGAATGTGTGCATGTGAGCGAGAACAAGAACGATGAAAAGCAAAGATTTACCAATCATCAATGAACAATTTTGGGATGCGCTGTTTTTTAACGGCACGATGCCTTGGGATCGTAACCAAACGCCAAACGAGCTGAAGCACTACTTAAAACGCATTGCTGACAAGGCTCACTCGGTGTTTATCCCTGGCTGCGGCGCAGCTTATGAGGTGTCGCATTTTGTAGAGTCCGGGCATGACGTTATCGCAATGGATTACAGCGAAGAAGCCGTCAATCTTGCGAAATCTCAGCTTGGTCAATATCAAGATAAAGTGATGTTGGGGGATGTATTTAGCACGGAATTTTCCCGAGCGTTTGATGTGATTTATGAGCGCGCATTTTTAGCC
>NZ_JAWOWM010000649.1:0-579 GCF_033340475.1 Vibrio sp. 1078-1 | reverse complement strand
GAGCGTTACGAGTTAATCCCCGATTACGTAAAAGGCTATGACGTACTGGCATTGCAAGAGGTTTTTGCTAGTGGTCGTGATGCATTTTTACGTGAGCTTGCAAAAGATTACCCATACCAAACGAAGATGTTGGATAAAGATGGCTTCAACGTTTACGACGGAGGCGTAATCATTGTGAGTCGTTACCCTATCGTCAACGAGGCACAATACGTGTTCCCAGATTGTTCGGGTACCGATTGCTTCGCTGATAAAGGCGTAAACTACGCAGAGATCATCAAAGGTGGTCAGGCCTACCATGTTTTTGCTACACATACCGCGTCTTTCGATACTGATACAGCGCGTGAGTATCGTCAGCGTCAATTTCAACAAATGCGCACTATGGCGCAGTCTCTCAACATTCCGAATAACGAAACGGTCGTTTACAGTGGTGACTTTAATGTAAACAAGCTGAAGTTCCCTGGAGATTACCAGCAGATGATCGCAAACCTAAGTGCGATGGAGCCTCAATACTCTGGCTATACAGCGTCTACGTTCGACCCTCGTATCAATAACTTCGCAGGCGAAGCACTATCTGGTGGC
>NZ_JAWOWM010000648.1:0-579 GCF_033340475.1 Vibrio sp. 1078-1 | reverse complement strand
CAGAATCGAATTGTTACTTTCATTTACCGAGGCGCGTGTGGTGTATCTTTTTGAACACAAACCTGCACAACGAGCTAAAAAAGTAGGCCATGACCCGATTTGGGTAGAGACTCAAGCGTGGCTGCTAAACACCAAAGCTACGATTGAACGTTTGCTTTACGATTCCACTTATATCTCGTCAACGCTGCCATCTGCGCCTTTAGATAAATCCATCAAGCGAACCATCATGGTTGTGGATGATAACGAGTCTCTGCGTAAGTTTACGGCGATGTTACTAGAGAAGCAGGGATTTGAAGTGGTACAAAAGGAAGATGGTCAGCAAGCATTGGACACTCTTGAAAAAGAAAATATCGATCTGATTTTAATGGATATTGAGATGCCAATCATGGACGGAGTAGAAGCGTCGCGACGTATCCGTAACTCAGAAAAGCCGTATGCAACTGTGCCGATTATTGCGCATACGGGAGACAGTTCTCCTGTGACGCTAGATAAAATTGGCTCATCCGGCATGTCCGACTTTATCGTTAAACCCGCAGATAAGAATCGCCTTTTCGATAAAATTGCTAACTGGATTTAAAA
>NZ_JAWOWM010000647.1:0-579 GCF_033340475.1 Vibrio sp. 1078-1 | reverse complement strand
GTTAGATACGCGCTTACCAAGTCCGATGCAGGTTCGCCTTTCATATTGTTGGCTTGACGATAGGCGTACATCACTTCCACACCGAATTGAGGCGTGTAAGCTTGCTCTGCAATGTCCACTTGAGTTTCATTGGCAGAAATACTTACGTCTGCCATTTTCACCATCGGGTGCTCACTCAACTGTTGGTAGTGCTTGGTCGTTTCGCTATTTGCAGACAACTTTTGGTTCAATGACGCCCAAGTCAGTGTGTTGCTGGCTTGAAGTGTTGAGCGTCCGTTTTGGGTATAGGTATTGAGCCAGTCAGAGCCCAACCATTCTGAGAGTTGCGAGACCAAACGGCGCTGCATTTGTGCGTTGGCTTGCAGCTTTTCATCCAACTTACTCACTTGAAGCTGTGCATTCAGTAAATCTTGCGCTTCGCTTTTTCCGATTGAGTAATTGGTTTGAATGAAGTTTTCCATTTCCGTCATGAGCCGACGGTTTTCTAGCAAAATTTGCTCTGCCTTCTGCTGATAGCCCAGCTCCAACCAAAGCTGAGTCATGCTGTTTGCCACTTCAAGCTCCCGTGCGTGAACTTGC
>NZ_JAWOWM010000646.1:0-579 GCF_033340475.1 Vibrio sp. 1078-1 | reverse complement strand
GCGGCGTTATACGTTTGAGGAAGTATGGAAGTTTTAGAACTGATCTTTGACCCTACGGTCATTATAAGTTTGTTATTAGCGGTATTTTCCCCATACCTTGGCAAGTTGGGTAAATTCATTGTTTCAGGGTTTACTCGGACTCCGGTGATACTCAAAAATTTCTGGCGCTTGCGGAAATGGAAGAGAATTAAAAGTTATTACCTACTTTCTAGTAATCCATATGAGATAACATGGAATATTGTAAGAACTTACTTCTATTTAACAGTATTTATAATGTGCATGCTCTTTTACATTGTATTCGTAAAGTTAGGTGCTTTTGGTGACGTTGGTGGTTTTCCTCCAGAAGTTCAGCATTTAATATTCTCGCCGATCTATATCTTTGAAGCTTTGTGGCTCAAGCAACGTGGTTTTACTCGAGACTTGATTGAGTTAAAAGATAGGCGACGGAAAAAACGTATAACAAAGCGTTCAAGAGTGATTCGCAACGCTTAGCATTTTCGTTTTAATTCGCTTATGTGTTTACGGTGTAACTAGCTAGTCTAGTTTAAAGCGTTGCTCACACCTTAACGCGGCGTTAGT
>NZ_JAWOWM010000645.1:0-579 GCF_033340475.1 Vibrio sp. 1078-1 | reverse complement strand
TGTGAGCGGCGCTTGGCTATACTTGAGCGAAGCGAAACTGCCAAGCGTTGCGAATCACTCTTAAATGCTTTGTTATACGAAACTTGCTACATGTTTAAATATTTCTCTAGTTTACTGCTTAGAGATTTGACTGCTTCGACTGACCAGTTAACTACCTCTAGAGACTCTTGTGCCGCTTTGCTGAATATTTCAGGGTTGGACTCGAGTTCTTCACGATGCCCTTTGAAAGCTTTTACCTTAAATGACTTTTCGTGCAATTCATTGAGCAGTTCGTAAATTGATACATCTTCTGAGAACAAGAACTTGGCAGCTTCCTTTTTCTCGATGAAGCCCTTGTGAGTTTCTGAGGTAACACCATCACCTATTAATTCTTGGTAAAATTTTAACGTAGCTGTATATACCTCGAATCTCTTATTGTAGAGGTCTAGTTTGAGTTTCTGACGGTTAGTTACCAACTGTTGATAAGCAATGTAAGCTAAAAACAGTGCCATTAGGACTGCAAATATGTAGTCTTTAAAAATTCCTAAGATATCCAATTGTTAACTCTTAACTATGTAAATGATGATTTCGTATAACGCC
>NZ_JAWOWM010000644.1:0-580 GCF_033340475.1 Vibrio sp. 1078-1 | reverse complement strand
GATAAGGCAACAGGAAAAGTAGTTGAAGGCGGCATCAGTGCACAAAGTCATCAATCTCTTACTAACTTGAAGCACGTTTTAGAGGCTGGTGGTGGCAGTGTCGATACTGTTTTAAAAACAACGTGTTACCTATCGAATATTAATGACTTTGCCGAGTTTAACAAGGTCTACGCAGAGTTTTTCCAACAAGATTGTCCGGCACGCAGTTGCTTCGCAGTGAAAGATTTGCCTCTTGGCGTGTTAATTGAAGTCGAAGCGATTGCTCATAAAAAGTAATACGGAGAACAGAGCATGAACCAGCAATGGACACAATATATCCAAATCATTAAGCAAGTTGTGAAACCTGCATTAGGATGTACAGAACCCATTGCTGCTGCATACGCGGCAGCAGTTGCTAGAAAAGAGTTAGGCACATCCGATATTGATGCGATAGAGGTGCGTGTTTCAGACAACCTATTTAAAAACTCGATGGGTGTTTTCGTACCCGGAACGGGCAAGATAGGCCTCAAAATTGCCGCCTCAGTTGGTGCATTAGCCGGTGACCCAACAGCAGAACTGGAAGTGTTGGCTCGGATTAATA
>NZ_JAWOWM010000643.1:0-581 GCF_033340475.1 Vibrio sp. 1078-1 | reverse complement strand
GTGTTGTAACTATACACAATGTTACAATTTCGATCCCGTTAAATATGCGTCAGACAGGACTCATCTGACGTGTTCTTGGAAATAAATTCGTACAATTCAGACCGCTTATTAGATAACGAATTAAGCCATAATTTATTTATGGTTTAATTTTTCACATTCCTCGTTAAAGTAATGACATTTTACTTATTTAATTTTGAAATTAATGCAGGGAGCTAAACGGTGTTCGGTAGTCGTTTTAAAGATATCAATTTCAAAGGGGATATATTTGGCGGGGTGACCACGGCCATTATTTCTCTCCCTTTGGCGTTGGCGTTCGGGGTTGCTTCGGGGGCGGGTGCAGAAGCTGGCCTTTGGGGCGCCATAATGGTGGGCTTGTTTGCCTCCTTATTTGGTGGCTCAAATACACTTATCTCAGAACCCACGGGTCCGATGACGGTGATCATGACAGCCGTATTGACCAGTATGATGGCGAAGTACCCTGAAACAGGTATGGCGATGACGTTTACTGTTGTCATGATGGCGGGTGCATTTCAGATCTTGCTTGGAACGCTGAAGATGGGGAAATATGTCACCTTAATGCC
>NZ_JAWOWM010000642.1:0-581 GCF_033340475.1 Vibrio sp. 1078-1 | reverse complement strand
ATAACAATCGCTGCTCCAGTTAGCGTTAAGTACATTGGGTGTTGGTAGTCACCGACGATATCTTTGCGTTTTGTCGCAACTAAGACGGTACCCAAAACGATAGGAAGGATAATGCTGTTCACTAAACCCGCTAACATAAGTAGAAGAATTGGCATATCCATGGTAACCGTGCCTAGCGAGGTTAGGATAATGAAGCCGACACACCACGCTTTTTCGTTTCGCGCCACAACTGGGAAAAGCGTCTTAATTAATGAGATAGCCATATAAGAGTTGCCCACTACAGACGTGATGGAAGCAACAAACAGTACTAAGCCAAAGATGAAGTAACCAAGCTGGCCAGCACCTTGACGGAAAGCGTCGGCTGCCGGGTTAGCTGAATCCAACGTTGCGCCTGTCGCGATAACGCCAAACACCGCTAAAAACAGTAGGACGCGAATAACCACCGCAATAGAGATACCAGCCCACGCCGTTGAAGTGATGGAAGGTACATTCTCTTTACCTTTCAAGCCGATGTCCACTAGGCGTTGTGCACCCGTGTAGTAACCGCCAACTGCGCCGCCAACGATAGTCAATGTAGGCAG
>NZ_JAWOWM010000641.1:0-581 GCF_033340475.1 Vibrio sp. 1078-1 | reverse complement strand
ATTACGATTCGTTTTGATGGTCAGTTTGGCGAAGGTACGCTGCATGCGCCGTTGATTGGTGAATTCAACGCAGCCAACTTAATGCTGGCATTTGCGACCTTATTGAGCCTTGGTTTTGATAAGAGCGATTTGCTAGCGACGGCTGCTCAATTGCAGCCGGTGTTAGGCCGAATGGAGCTATTCCAAGCTGAGCATCGCGCCAAAGTTGTGGTCGATTACGCTCACACGCCTGATGCGCTTGAAAAAGCATTACAAGCACTGCGCGTGCATTGTGACGGACAGCTTTGGGCTATTTTCGGTTGTGGTGGCGATCGCGATGCGGGTAAGCGTCCGATGATGGCAGAAATCGCTGAGCGTTTGGGTGACAAAGTCGTCTTGACCGATGATAACCCGCGCAGTGAAGACCCTGTATTCATCGTCAAAGATATGCTTGCTGGCCTATCCAAACCAGCAGAAGCGATTGTCCAGCATGATCGCTTTAAAGCGCTTTCTTACGCGTTAGAAAACGCTGCGCCTCAAGACATTATCTTGCTGGCAGGTAAGGGCCACGAAGACTACCAAATTCGTAACGGCGAAACGAT
>NZ_JAWOWM010000640.1:0-581 GCF_033340475.1 Vibrio sp. 1078-1 | reverse complement strand
AAATAGAATTGGCGCACCAACCGTGATGTAAAGATCCGACGCTTTTAACGTCAACATACCTTCAAGAAATTTATTCAGATCCATCTTCCGTATTCACCATTATCTGTATGAACGTTACGAGAATTGCTGCACTTCAAGCCCAATCTTGCTGTCGACTTCTTCGCGCGAAACCATGCCTTGCGCCATCAACTGACGGGCATTTTGTTCCATGGTTTGCATTCCATGCGCGGCACCCGTTTGAATGATTGAGTACATCTGCGCGACTTTGTCTTCGCGAATCAAGTTACGAATAGCGGGCGTTGCCATCATGATTTCGTGACAAGCGATACGACCACCGCCATTACGTTTCAACAGTTTTTGCGCGATAACTGAACGAAGGGATTCAGACAACATGGAACGCACCATGTCTTTGTCACTACCTGGGAACACATCGATGATACGGTCGATGGTTTTTGCTGCTGAACTGGTGTGCAACGTACCGAAAACTAGGTGACCCGTTTCCGCCGCCGTTAACGCAAGGCTGATGGTTTCTTTGTCACGCATCTCACCGACAAGGATCACATCTGGGTCTTCACGCAATG
>NZ_JAWOWM010000639.1:0-581 GCF_033340475.1 Vibrio sp. 1078-1 | reverse complement strand
AATGTTCAACGAGTTCACTAAAGAAACTGGCATCAAAGTAAACGTTAAATTTGCGAAGGAAGGTCTAGCAGAGAAACTAGCTCAGGAAGGCGAATACAGCCCAGCGGACGTTGTCCTGACTACTGATATCAGCCGTCTAGCAGAACTGACAAACAAAGGTCTAGTTCAGAAAGTTGATAGCAAGATCATTGAAGAAAATGTACCAGCTCAGTACCAAGACAAAGAGAATGAGTGGTTTGCACTTACGCTACGTACTCGCAGTGTTTACTCTTCTCGCGACCGTGTTGGCAAACTAGGTGCGGACTTTAGCTATGCTGATCTAGCCAAACCAGAATACAAAGGTAAGATTTGTACTCGCAGCGGCAAGCACCCATACAACGTATCTCTTGTTTCTTCGATGATCGCTCACTACGGCGAAGCAGAAACGAAAGAATGGTTGGAAGGCGTAAAAGCGAACCTTGCTCGTAAACCTCAAGGTAACGACCGTGCACAAGTAAAAGCGATCAAAGAAGGTCTATGTGATGTTTCTTTGGGTAACAGCTACTACCTAGGCAAAATGGTTAACGACAAAGAGCAAAAAG
>NZ_JAWOWM010000638.1:0-582 GCF_033340475.1 Vibrio sp. 1078-1 | reverse complement strand
GAACTTTACATCGTTACTTTACATTAAGCCTATTTCGGCACCGACACTTTATGGAACAGACGATACAACACTGGCACGACAATAAGTGTCAGGATGGTGGCAAAACCTAAACCAAACATAATCGTTACCGCCATCGGTTTAAAGAAGATATCAGGTAGAAGAGGAATCATACCCAAAATGGTGGTGATCGCTGCCATACACACTGGGCGAACACGACTGACTGCCGCATCAACCACTGCGTCATACGCCTCTTTCCCCGACTTCATCTCAATTTCAATTTGGTCGAGCAGAACAAT
Organism: Vibrio sp. 1078-1; assembly: GCF_033340475.1. Lineage (NCBI taxonomy): Bacteria > Pseudomonadati > Pseudomonadota > Gammaproteobacteria > Vibrionales > Vibrionaceae > Vibrio > Vibrio sp. 1078-1. The sequence goes on along the minus strand of NZ_JAWOWM010000638.1, from coordinate 286 downwards.
GCCGTTTTTGAGTACCATACCGGATAAGCTCAAAAAGCCCAGTAACGCCATAAAGCCAAACGGCGTATTGAGTGCCAACAAGCCCGTGGTGACACCAATCAATGCCAGTGGCACAGTGAGCCAAACAATCAGCGGTTCTTTAATCGAGTTGAATAGGAACACGGTGATCAAGAACATGAACAAGTAGCCCATTGGCATCGTTGTGAACAGAGACTCTTGAGCATCACCTGAAGACTCATACTCACCGCCCCACTCTAGAGAATAGCCAGGTGGCATTTGAATAGCT
>NZ_JAWOWM010000637.1:0-582 GCF_033340475.1 Vibrio sp. 1078-1 | reverse complement strand
CAGCGTAGGAGGGTCTAAACGCTCACCAGCCATAAAGATGGTTTTCAGGTTTGACAGATCATACTGCTTTAAGAACTCGCCTTCCGGGTCTTCTTTCTTAATCGCACGGAAAGCCGTTGGCGCCGAGAACAAAGCATCCACTTTATACTCATCACACACACGCCAGAATGCCCCCGGATTCGGAGTTCTGACTGGCTTACCTTCAAACAGTATTGTGGTGCAGCCATGAATCAATGGCGCATAAACAATATACGAGTGACCAACTACCCAGCCCACGTCGGATGCCGCCCAGAAAACACCACCTTGCGGGATGTTGTAGATTGCACTCATTGAGTACTTCAGTGCCACGGCATGGCCACCGTTATCACGTACCACCCCTTTCGGTTTACCCGTCGTGCCTGAGGTATAAAGGATATACAGTGGGTCTGTTGCTAATACAGGAACACAAGCATGAGGCAGCGCTTTTTTGTATTCCTGTTGCCAGTCCAAATCTCTTTCCTGATTTAACTCGGCTTCACATTCTGGACGCTGGAAAACAAACACTTTCTCAGGTTTCCAACGGCTGTCCATGATGGCTTTGTC
>NZ_JAWOWM010000636.1:0-582 GCF_033340475.1 Vibrio sp. 1078-1 | reverse complement strand
AGCAAGTGCATCCCAAAACTCCGCATCTGCGTGTGTGGAAGGTCAAAGCGTTATTCAGAAAAACCGAGAAGCGATTGTGTCGCTTGCTGAGCAAGTGAGTGATGCGGCAAATGTGATTTCTGAACTGGAAGCGAACACCCAAAGCATCAACCAAATCCTGTCTACGATTCAAGGCATTGCTGAGCAAACCAACCTGCTCGCTCTCAATGCGGCCATCGAAGCAGCACGCGCGGGTGAACAAGGACGCGGATTTGCCGTGGTAGCCGATGAGGTACGTGTGCTGGCATCGAAAACCACACAATCCACCACAGAAATCGAATCGATGATCAGCAATCTGCAATCGAGCTCTCAGTCAGCCAACCAAGTGATTCAAAGCTGCATGAGTGATATGGAAATGTCGGTTGAGCAAGCCTCGAAAGCGAACAGTTCAATGGAAGAGATCCAAGCACTCATTATCGAAATCAGCCAAATGAGTACGCACATTTCTCAAGCGGCAGCAGAGCAAAGCGAAACCTCAGCAGATATAGCGCGCAACATTGAAGACATCAACAATATTGCGGATGAAAGTTACCACGCGATGTC
>NZ_JAWOWM010000635.1:0-582 GCF_033340475.1 Vibrio sp. 1078-1 | reverse complement strand
TACATCAAAGACCAGAATACAATGCTGAGCACACAAATAATGAACCGGATCTTTCGCTTCATCCTTCCGATATCTGGCCGTCAGGCAAAGATGTCGCGACTCTACAATCCGAGTTAGTTCCGCTTTTTTCGACCAACTTCACGCGTGAGCAGTGGCTGATTGGTATGCCAGATGGCAGCCAAGTAGAGGTCGCGTTTGACCAAGGCATGGTTGTTGCGCAAGGGGAAGACGGAGAAGAGAGACAAGAACCGATTTGTGAAGTCGAACTTGAACTCAAATCTGGCCAGACCGATGCACTATTTACTTTGGCGCGCAGTTTCTGCGAACAAGGTGGGATGCGTCTGGGTAACTTGAGCAAAGCCGCAAAAGGCTACCGTTTAGCGACTGGTTACACTGGCGACGAAGTGAAGCCGCTTTCTTTAGTGGACAGTAACAAAACAGACACCGTTGAATACTGCTTAATCAATTCACTTGAACATGCTTTATCGCATTGGCATTACCACGAACAAATTTACTCAGAGCGCGACAGTGTAGAAGCGCTGCGTGAAATCAGTAACGCCATTCGTTTTATTCGCCAAACAT
>NZ_JAWOWM010000634.1:0-582 GCF_033340475.1 Vibrio sp. 1078-1 | reverse complement strand
TCATCCACTGAAGAGGCTCAGAGAAAGCATCTTCATTAACGACATAAGACTCGCCTTTATGCTCTCCTGCATAGACGTTCACAACCCAAACTCGGGCCTGAAAATCTAGTACTTCACTCATCACTTGCGTGAACTTTTGAAAGAGGTTTTTCATTACTTTTAGTTCCGCTCTAACTCACAAACAGCCAAACACCAACGCCCATCATCAACGTGCCTGCGAAACGGTTCATCAAACGCACATTTTTTGATTGGCCTAAAACACGTTTAAGTCCTTTACCGCCTGTCGCGTAAAGTGACATACAGATGAACTCGAACAGCAGAATGATCGAGACTAAAACCATGAGCTGTGGCGCTAGGGCTTTGCTCTGGTCGATGAATGGAGGCAAAAGTGAGATCATAAACGCCCAACCTTTAGGGTTCGCGATGGCGGTAACGAAGCCCTGCAGAACCAAATTCCAGTTACCTTTAGGTGGTGAAGTTGAGTTCTCCAAATTGATCGCGAGTTTGCCTCGAGATCGCCACATTTCGATACCTAAATAGAGCAAATACGCACCGCCGGCAAATTTGAGGACGGTAAATAGC
>NZ_JAWOWM010000633.1:0-583 GCF_033340475.1 Vibrio sp. 1078-1 | reverse complement strand
TGACGCGGAACACTTCATCGCCTTCCGCGTAAACATCATCTACCGTATCGATGGTAAACGTGGCAGTTATGCCGTCGGCACCAATAATGGCTTGAGTGGTTTCGGTGATGTCATCGCCTGACGCAGTGGTGTAGCTGTAAGCGAGCGTGACGATGCTACCGACTGGCGCCGGATCGCTCAATGTCACGGTGTACTCTGTGGTGGTGTCACCTTCCACGACATTCGCTGGACCAGTCATGGTCACCGTAACCGTATCTTCTGGACCAGGATCGGTTTCATCACTGATGGTGGTATCGACAAACGCATTGTCTAAATTCAGTGCTTCAAAGATTGGATTACTGTCGCTATCGACAATGCCTGATACGCTGACACGGAATACTTCATCGCCTTCGGCATACACATCGTCCACGGTATCGATGGTAAATGTAGCCGTCACGCCATCCGCTCCAATCACTGCTTGAGTGGTTTCGGTGATGTCATCACCTGACGCAGTGGTGTAGCTGTAAGCTAAGGTCACGATGCTACCCACAGGAGCCGGATCGCTCAGTGTTACGGTGTAGTCTGTGGTGGTGTCACCCTCCAC
>NZ_JAWOWM010000632.1:0-583 GCF_033340475.1 Vibrio sp. 1078-1 | reverse complement strand
CTGACACCACCTTATTTAACCTAAGCGGCCAACAATTTTTTATTGCCTACAGCGCCGTTATCTTGAGTTTTCTATCGGGAGTGCTCTGGGGAAATGGTATCGACCATTACTACCACCGCTTGAGCCGTAATATCCTAGTTCTCAGTAATTTGTTTGTTTTGCTTGCGTGGGGTGCCTTGTTACAAGGGAATACACATTACATCGCGGCAATATTGTTGCTCGCAACCGGATACGCTGCCATTTGGTATGCAGAAAAGCTGATACGGAATGTCGAACTGGAAGTTGATCCCAAAGGCTATCAAGGCATGAGTAATAAGCTCACCTGCGGCGTCATTTTGATGCATGGATTGGTTTTGATGGCATAACCTGGTCTGTCCAGTACTCAGATCACAAAACCAATCAACCCATATAAAACATTGTTCATTTCGTGAATACACATACATTTTGAACACCGTTTTGTTTTAAAGTAGCGCAAACCCACATATATATGTCCGTAAACATTCACAAAGGATATGAATATGTTTTTCCGCAAACTACTGTTTAGTACTGCAATTATCAATGCGACTTCTGGCTGCGTTTCTTA
>NZ_JAWOWM010000631.1:0-583 GCF_033340475.1 Vibrio sp. 1078-1 | reverse complement strand
ATTAGCTTTGATACGCTTGGTATCGATTCGGAAAAAGTTAGATCCAGCTTAGCACTAAGCTCTCTCTAAAAAATTGAATAAAGTTAGCCGCCGATAGACGCAAGATGCGGCGTCATACCAGTATTGCCATCGTGTAAGAAGTGGCTTACGGACTTTGTTTGCAGCTGCGATTGGATACGTTCAATCAACTCGTTTTCTTGGTCATCACGCTCCAACAAATCACGCAGTTCAACGCCATGTTCACCAAACAAACAAAGGTGCAGCTTACCCAGCGCAGAAACACGCAGACGGTTACAGCTTTCACAAAAGTCTTTTTCATACGGCATGATAAGACCGATTTCACCTTTATAATCTGGGTGAACAAACACCTGAGCGGGGCCATCATTGTGCGAACGCACTTTCAGTAACCAGCCGTTCGCAATCAGTTGATTACGGATCGCAACACCAGAAACATGATGCTTTGAAAAGAGGTCATCCATCTCGCCCGTTTGCATTAGCTCAATAAAGCGCAATTGGATTGGACGGTCTTTGATCCAGTTAAGAAATGCGGGTAGCTCGTGATGGTTCAGATCTTTCATCAACA
>NZ_JAWOWM010000630.1:0-583 GCF_033340475.1 Vibrio sp. 1078-1 | reverse complement strand
CTGCTGTGGTTAACGAAGTTTTGCGCCGCAAAGTGGGGTTTGATTACATTTTAGCGACTGGCGATATTTCACAGGATCATAGCGCCGAGTCTTATCAACGATTTGCTGATGGCATTGCGCCGCTGCAAAAGGATTGTTATTGGCTGCCGGGAAATCACGATTACAAACCCAATATGGGCAGTGTGTTACCTTCACCACAAATTCAAGCGGCAGAACATGTGTTGCTGGGTGAAAAGTGGCAATTGATTTTGCTTGATTCTCAAGTAGTAGGCGTGCCTCATGGGCGTTTAAGCGATCAGCAGTTGACTCTTTTGGAAGAGAAATTAACGGAATTTCCTGAGCGTCATACACTGGTTTTATTGCATCACCATCCTTTGCTGGTGGGGAGCGCTTGGCTTGATCAGCATACGTTGAAAGACGCAGAAGCGTTTTGGCAAGTTGTGGATCGATTCGACAATGTAAAAGGCATTTTGTGTGGGCATGTTCATCAAGACATGAACGTAATACACAAAGGTATTCGAGTGATGGCAACACCATCAACGTGTGTCCAGTTTAAGCCGAATTCCGATGATTTCGCGCTTGA
>NZ_JAWOWM010000629.1:0-583 GCF_033340475.1 Vibrio sp. 1078-1 | reverse complement strand
GCTCTGAACAAGTGGCAGAAATTGCAGGGCATCAACAAGCGATGTTGCATAAATACGAGCTACATCAGTCCGCCTAAGTGACATGTTTTTATCTTCTATAAGCAGAACTTCGGTTCTGCTTTTTTGTTGCTTCTACGCACCTTCTCATTGCTATTCAAATCGCAAAAGTGAGTTATATCGCATCTTGCTCATTTCTTAAGGGCTGAGTTATCACTACGTGGTGTCAATGCTATGTCGGTAAAACAAGATGGCTAGAATGTTGTGCGAATTCAAAGGAATGAATCATGCGACTATTACAAAGAGCCAGCCTTATACTGGTTAATCATCAGCAAGAACTTTTGCTTATCCAGCGTTTTCAAAACGATAGACACTATTGGGTTTTCCCCTGCGGTAGTGTTGAGGTTGGAGAGCTGCCTGTTGAAGCGGCGAAAAGAGAAGCGCTGGAAGAAACCTCTTTGGAACTCAATCGGATCCAAAAGGTTTTTGAGCTCGAAAACCAAGGTCGCTTAGAAACCTATTTTCTTTCTTATGTAGGGAACTTAAAAGTGAAACTTGGGAGTGGGCCAGAGCAAATCAGAAAATC
>NZ_JAWOWM010000628.1:0-584 GCF_033340475.1 Vibrio sp. 1078-1 | reverse complement strand
TGACTAAATGTATCGGTAACGGCTTTATCGACCTGAATTGGAGCAAGTAAACCTTGGATAACCGCCCCACCGATCTGATCATGGGGAATCAAGACGACGTCAGGGCCGGTACCCGCTGGGCCGTCCATACGCAGAGATTCAACCTGACCGCCATATGGCATTTCAAGCACATTCACTTTCACATCATGTTGTTTTTCAAACGCTGCGACCGCTTCTTCATTACCAAAAGACTTTTGCATGTCTTCCCAGACTAATAAGGACTGCTGCGCCAACGCCATTGGCGAACAAAATAGAGCAGTAACTGCGAGAGCAGATAGTTTTTTACTAAATTTATTATTATCCATAAAATTTCACGCCTTTCGTTTTTGGTAAAAATAAAATTTATGGTGCAAATATGCTCCTTTGTGTTATTTTTTCCATACAGGTTATTCATTGATGTGATTTCAATCACTATAGCTAGCAGTTATTGTGATAAAACAAACAATTGAAAATAAAATTTACTAAATAAAAATCTAATTATATTACATACTTTATTTATTATCATTTAAGATGAATTAAAATGTTTTCGATTCATTTATCCAATG
>NZ_JAWOWM010000627.1:0-584 GCF_033340475.1 Vibrio sp. 1078-1 | reverse complement strand
CAAAATCTTTGATGTATTGCTCACGGACAATGCGACGCTCAGCAAGCTGCTTTGCAATCTGCTTGTAAGTGTCCGGTTGTTGATAACGGAAAGCGTAGTCTTCGATTTCCCACTTAAGCTGACCGATACCTAGGCGGTTAGCCAGTGGAGCATAAATGTTGGCACACTCTTTTGCCGCAGCACGTCGAACTTCGTCCGGTGCTTTTTTGACTTCAATAAGGTTGCAAATTCGTTCTGCTAGCTTGATGACAACGCAACGAAAATCATCCACCATGGCAAGCAGCATGCGACGAACGTTGTCTACTTGAGACGACGCAGCACTGCCTTCCATCGTAACGTTAAGCTGACCGATAGCGGCCATTTCTTCTACGCCATCAATGAGCTTAATGATTTCTTTGCTGTATTTTTCTTCAAGAAGTTCTCTGTTGAAAGCACCACTTGAAACCAAAGGAAACAGTTGAGCCGCCACTAATGTTGCTTTGTCCATCGACAAGGTGATCAGAATTTCGATCATCTCTCGTCCACGCCACAACAGGAGCTCGGCTTGTTCGTGACCCGCCAAAATCGTTTGGCAATCTCGATAA
>NZ_JAWOWM010000626.1:0-585 GCF_033340475.1 Vibrio sp. 1078-1 | reverse complement strand
ACATCAAAACCGCACATTGCCGCAAACCGTCGAGTCGGTATCGCAGTTCAATCACGCGCATTTGTGGGATTACCTAGTCGAAGAAGTATTCGACCTGCTCGATCACGAAACTCGTCACTTCTTGATGCAAGTGTCCGTGCTGGATCACTTTAACGATGAACTGGTATTTGCCCTCACTCAACGCGAAGACGCGCTGGGCCTGATTGAATCGCTTAACCGTTACGGCTTGTTCATTTATCCACTTGAAGGCGAGCATAACTGGTTCCGCTTCCACAACTTGTTTGGCGAGTTCTTGTCTCACGAGCGTCAAGCACGTATTCCTCAACAAGAAAAAGATCTTCACCGCAATGCTGCGGTCGCTTGGTTACAACAAAAATCGCCACACCAAGCCATTCATCACGCACAAAAGTCCAACGATAAAGACTTAGTCGTTGAGATTTTGAATGAATTCGGTTGGAAGATGTTCAACCAAGGCGAATTAAGCACACTCGAGCATGCCATCAATAAGTTGGATGCAGAGCTGCTATTTAGCCACCCTAAATTGACGATGTTACGTGCATGGTTAGCGCAGAGCCAACACCGATA
>NZ_JAWOWM010000625.1:0-586 GCF_033340475.1 Vibrio sp. 1078-1 | reverse complement strand
AAATGGCGTTAATTCAGCTTACATAAACTATGCTGAACACCACGGTATCGACATTTTCGAATTCGCATAAGCCATCTTTACTCGGCGTAAACACTGCTCAAGTATAAATAATGAAAAAGGAGGCTGATAGCCTCCTTTTGTTTATGTTGATATTTCGACTTATTCGAATGGTGATGGGTCACCAGAACCAATTCGAACCACTTCTGGGTCACCTTCGCTGAAGTCAATCACTGTAGTAGGTTGCTCACCTAAGTAACCACCATTCAGGATCACATCAACTGCATGTTCAAGTTTGTCGCGGATATCTTCCGGATCAGACTCTGTCACATCGCTACCAGGTAGAATCAATGACGTTGACATCAATGGCTCACCCAGTGCTTCGAGAAGATCCAATGCGATTTGGTTATTTGGCACACGAATACCGATAGTCTTACGTTTCGCATTCATCAAGCGACGAGGAACTTCCTTCGTACCTTTGAAGATGAACGTGTAAGGACCAGGAGTGTTGTTTTTCAGTAGTCGAAATGCTCCGTTGTCCACGCGCGCATACAGAGAAATTTCTGACAAATCGCGACACAACAACGTG
>NZ_JAWOWM010000624.1:0-587 GCF_033340475.1 Vibrio sp. 1078-1 | reverse complement strand
AACCCATTAGAACTGGCACGAGTGTGATCGCAAGTGCTGCCGCTGACGCCATAGCATACGTCTTGGTAAAGGCGAGAGGAGAGAACATCTTGCCTTCTTGACCTTCCAGTGCAAACACTGGAACAAAGCTTAACGTGATGATAAGCAGCGAGAAGAATAGGGGCGCACCTACTTCTTCAGCGGCTTTGCCAATCACTTGCCAGCGGTTCTTATCCGTGAGTGGCGTTCGCTCAATGTGCTTGTGGACGTTTTCTAACATCACGATGGCACCATCCACCATTGCACCGATGGCGATGGCAATCCCCCCGAGCGACATGATGTTGGCATTAATGCCTTGAGAATGCATCACGATGAACGCTGCAAGGATGCCGACAGGCAAGCTCAGGGCGATAACCAATGAAGAGCGAATATGGAACAAGAACAGCGCACAGACGATGGCTACGACGATGAACTCTTCCGCTAATTTCTTCCAAAGGTTGTCGACAGCTGCATTGATCAGCGTAGAACGGTCGTAAGTGGTGACGATTTCAACGCCATCCGGCAAGCTACGCTGTAAATCTTCCAACTTGTCTTTAACTTTGCTGATC
>NZ_JAWOWM010000623.1:0-587 GCF_033340475.1 Vibrio sp. 1078-1 | reverse complement strand
AATAGCGAAAATGTCACGATACTGACGGTGAGCAGCATCATGTAAAGAGTCCAAATGTTCTTCTTTAATCCGACCATATTGTTTTGATAACCCCTAGCTTAACGCGTAATTGGCAGTGAGCAGTCTGCACCCCATTCTGTCCATGAACCGTCATAAACAGATAAGTTGCGTAAGCCTAGTTGATGAGCTGCCAACAATAAAATACAGGCAGTCACACCTGAGCCACAGCTGAAAATGATTGAATTGTCATTATATAGCGACAGTTCGCTAAATGCTTGTTTCAATTCTGAGTTCGGTTTGATGTAACCGTTATCCAGCAGTTCTTGAAAAGGCAGGCACAACGAGTTTGGAATATGGCCACTGCGCAATCCTTCTCTTGGCTCAGGCACTTCACCAAAAAAGCGCGCTCGTGAGCGAGCATCAACAATATGCGCACTGCAATTGTTTGAGTACTCTAATACTGCATTTGCGTCCAAAAAAGCATGGTTATTTAATTTTCCGGTAAATTTTCCAAGCTGCTTAGCTTCGGACAAGGTATTCGTGACAGGCAGTCCAGCCTCAATCCAAGCCGGGAGACCACCATTAAG
>NZ_JAWOWM010000622.1:0-587 GCF_033340475.1 Vibrio sp. 1078-1 | reverse complement strand
ACTTATTGGCGTAGCTCATTTCAACGCGTTTTTTCACCCACGTTTCGTTAATCCACAACGATAGCATGATGATCGCGCCGCCAATCGCGAGGCGTACGATGTCGACGTCTCGGTTCCAAATTACGATATTCACAATTAAGCCTGCTGGCACTAACGCGTTGTTCATTACCGCTAACGCGCCGGCATTCACTAAGGTTGCCCCTTTGTTCCACGCAAAGTAACCAAAGCCTGATGCAATCAAACCAAGGTAGGTCAAAATGCCCCATTGGGTTGCAGTGGTTGGCAGTTTGTCGAGGTTGCCCATGAGCGCGAAAGCCCCGGTTGCTACACAAAGCGCACCCAAGTAGAAGTAACCAAACACGGTGTGCTGTGGTAAATCGACGGGCTCACTTTCCATGATGTATTTGTAGCCCACCTGACCGATGGCAAAACAGAGGTTCGCCCCTTGCACGACCAAAAAGCCCATTAGGAAGTTTTCGTTAATGCCAGCGAATTTGATCCATGCGGCACCCGCGACTGCGATCAGCGCAGTGACTAAATACCAAGGCGAAAAACGACCTTTCAGGAAGTCATAAATCAGCGTTACA
>NZ_JAWOWM010000621.1:0-587 GCF_033340475.1 Vibrio sp. 1078-1 | reverse complement strand
AAACTTAAGTACAGATCGGTTGAGCATTAAACGAAAAGAATCTGAACGCTTAGAGAGTACTCTCGCGGAGATAAATAAACTGATGGAGCCAAGTGCGATAAATGGGCTCCAGTTTTGTGTCCAAGCGGAAAGATCTAAGACTTGCCTTGTAAACCATGGCAGTTCAGCACCAAAGCCAACAAACATTTTTTCAAACTCGGGAATGACCTTGGTTAGCATGATAAACGATACTCCCAGTGCAACTAGAATAACCATGGCTGGATATATTAGAGCCTTGATCACTTTGGCTCTAAGCTGCTCATTTTTTTCCCTGTAGGTGGCTAAGCGTTCGAACACTTCGGCTAAGTTGCCCGATTGTTCTCCTGTCGCAATCAGGTCGGTATACAGCGGGTCAAAATGGTTACTGGCGGTACGCATCGCTTTAGACATCGGTGTACCCGCTTCAACAGCCCGAGTTACACTCATCAAAATGGATTTCATTTCCGCTTTTTTGTGGTTATCAGAGACCAATTTCAATGCTTGTACTAGCGGCACACCGGTTACCAGCATCGTTGAGATTTGACGAGTGAAAACCGTGATGTCTTTCC
>NZ_JAWOWM010000620.1:0-588 GCF_033340475.1 Vibrio sp. 1078-1 | reverse complement strand
TCAGTGAGATGCAAGAAGTCGCGAAACTGAAGTTTGTGAAAGGGGCGTAACCATGATTAAACGTTGGTTTAAGCGGTGGGAAACGCCGCTCTCTCCTGAGCAAAAACGCCAAGCCATTCACGTTGTTGACGATTGGCCAATGGTGCTGAAAGACTATCTTCAACAGCCTTTGGTGGATGACTCAACGACCTTGAAGGATTTGAGTTTTGTTGCGTTGGACTTTGAAACCACAGGCGTGGACGCGCAAGGCGATAAAATCTTATCGATTGGCGTGGTTGACCTAACGCTGGACGGCATTGATATCGCCAGCTCCAAAGAGTGGTACATTTGTCATGGACAATTCATCAAACCAGAAACAGCGCAAATTAATGGCTTAACTCCGCAAGATCTCGCCAAAGGACTGCCATTGGATGAAGGTATGAATCGGTTGTTGGAACGCATCACAGGAAAAGTGGTGCTCGCCCACGGATGCTGCATTGAAAAAGCCTTCATTCACGCTTATTTTTCCTCTCGCTACCAAGTAGAGGATTTCCCCGCGTATTTTGTCGACACGCTGCAAATCGAAAAGCAGTTTAGCTATGCAGGGAA
>NZ_JAWOWM010000619.1:0-588 GCF_033340475.1 Vibrio sp. 1078-1 | reverse complement strand
CGGTAGTCAGCGGATACAAAGTACTGACGCCCAGGAGTTGCGTAACCTGAGTACATCTCGTAGTTTTTATCGAAAGCGTTGCTTAGTTTGGCGTTGATGTCCCAACTTGAGTTTACAGCGTAAGAAGCGGTGAAGTTCCATAGGCTGTAGCTCGGTAGTCTTGTACTACCATTAAAGCGCTCACCTTGGTAAAGATACTGCGAGCCCAACGTCCATTGGTCAAATGTCGCATAAGCATTCCACTTAGCACCGCGCTTGGAGCGGTATGCTAGTTGGGTATCTTCTGCACCCGACTTGTCGACAGGATCTTTGTAATCTAGGTAGAACTCATGAGAGACAATATCAGTATCGAGTTTAACTTCTAGTTCGATACCTTTAATCTCAGCTTCACCAATGTTTTGCATGCCCGCACCTTTCCAGATCAGCATGTTTTCAATTTGGTTGTAATACCCAGTTACAGTCCAATCAACAATCGATGCCACACCAGATAACGATAGTTCCGTGTTTTTTGTCTCTTCAGGCTTTAAGTTCGGCATTTCATAGCCAGGGTAATACAAGTCAACAAAGCTAGGCGCACGGAATGCAGTG
>NZ_JAWOWM010000618.1:0-588 GCF_033340475.1 Vibrio sp. 1078-1 | reverse complement strand
CATACGTTGTGACGCGCCCATTACTAGGCCACGCATTGCTGCTGAAAGTAGGCCCGAGTATTCCGCAATTGCAACACCAAGCATCGCAACCAATACCGTGCCTGACGGTGCGAAACCAACAAAGTTTTTCACTAGATTGGTAACAATAAGCTCTAGACCGTCAGCGTTAAGTAAGCTGACCACTTGAATCATGCCGTCTGCAGCACGACCTTTTGCTCCCTCAGGACGAGGATCGACAACCGATACTTCGAAGTAACCAGCTATACCCGACATCACCAAAATGGCTAAACAGAAAATGGCAAATAGTGTGATCGGGTGGGGCAACAGGTTCCCCAAATATTCGACAGTATCCAAAAAGCGCGTAAACAACGGCTTCTTAGGTGAGTTTTGTTTAATTGAAGCAGATGAACTCATCTGTTCCCTCCTTGTTTTTATTCCTGTGCAATTGTGAAAAAAATGTCACAAAGCGAGCGAAGGGTACTTGAGTAAAGAGTCAATTAAAAGCCAAAAACGTTACAAATTGTAAATCAATGGCAAATTTATAACCAGTTATTTGCATAAATGTAGATATTTCATCCATATAAAACA
>NZ_JAWOWM010000617.1:0-589 GCF_033340475.1 Vibrio sp. 1078-1 | reverse complement strand
CAACGCTCGCCGCTTCAATCATCGCAGCTTCATTCTCATTCAACGCTTTTGCTGCGGATATTGAAAAAATGCACTTCTTGATCCCAGGTGGCGCTGGCGGCGGTTGGGATATGACCGCCCGTGGTACGGGTGATGTGTTAGTAAAATCAGACATCGTAGAAAACGTGTCGTTTCAAAACCTATCAGGTGGCGGCGGTGGTAAAGCCATCGCTCACTTAATTGAAACGGCAGATCGCCAAGAAGACACGCTCATGGTGAACTCAACACCAATCGTTGTGCGTTCTCTTAGCGGTATTTTTCCTCAATCCTTCCGTGACCTAACGCCTGTTGCTGCAACTGTTGCAGACTACGGCGCGATTGTTGCCTCTGCGGACTCGCCATACAACACATGGGAAGATGCTGTAAAAGCGTTTGAAGCCGATCCTCGCAAAGTGAAGATTGCTGGTGGCTCAGCGCGCGGCTCTATGGATCACCTTGTCATTGCGGCGGCATTTAAAGGCGAAGGCTTTGATGCGCGTAAAGTCCGTTACATTGGCTATGATGCGTGTGGCAAAGCAATGGCAGCCCTGCTTTCTGGCGAAACTCAATT
>NZ_JAWOWM010000616.1:0-589 GCF_033340475.1 Vibrio sp. 1078-1 | reverse complement strand
AGGTAATCATCCTGATTACGGAACCGCTTATTTTGCGCTTCTTCAACAGCACCTAGCAAACCATACTCTAACGCCTCGCAGAAACTTGATTTACCTGTACCATTTGGCCCGTAAATCAAAACAAGCAGACTGTGTAGGCTCAAAGACTCTTTTTTGGCAAAACCACGAAAAGGACCAATTTCAATAGACTTTAGCTGCTTGAACATTTTGCCAGCGTTACCAGTCTCGTATGTAACTTCTGCAATGGCATCTGAAAGGTTAGCCCACTGATTTGATGCTAGGCTAGCAACTTTCTTGACTCGTTTGCCTTGTGTCGTGCCTAATGGATAAACCTCTTCAAAGTGCGCAAAAACAAGATTTGCAACTTTTCGTACGCCTGCTGACACCTCCTCGGCATTCAATGTTTGCAAAAAGCGCAAATATTCATTTTTTATCATTACTATTCCCTACCAAACCACTCACAGGTTAGCTATTTTTAGTTTTAAATCTGTTCTAACTGCTCCAAAGTTCACTAACGTTGCAATCAAACAGGGAGGGGGCAGGTCTTGCCTTTGCCTCGATCATAAATTTTATTTATGCGATTATGAGC
>NZ_JAWOWM010000615.1:0-590 GCF_033340475.1 Vibrio sp. 1078-1 | reverse complement strand
TCAGGATTATTAGCGGCTTCTTCTAGTGCATCCACAACACCGATCGTCAGGATGTCTTTATCTTTTAGTTGCTCAGCATTCCATTTGTCTGTCAAAAGCACCTGAATACCTGGGTACCCAGAATCACGCCCTAACGACCCCATGACGTTTAAGAAGGTCTGCAACACTTCTTTTGGAGCTCTCTCTGGAACAACAATCGCAGTTTCTGACAAATCGGCCATGCGAGTGTAAGGGAAACCAGAAGTAGCAAAAGCGCGCATATTTGGCATTTCGATGTAGTGAGGGAAACCACTAAAATCAACCGTAGAGTCACCATCAATGACCGCGTATTGCTTACTTGGTTGCGTCACCTGACATTGACCATCGGTCACCGACGCAAAGCCAAACTCAAACTCGATTTGGTTTTTACTGCCAACTTTAAAGGCCGGAATACGAACAAGCGCATCGCCACTCAGAATACTGTCATCTAATAGAGGAACACGCACACGGTTAGACTCACCACCTTGGCCTTTTGTGGTTAAGTTAAACGCCTCAATGAACTGGTCATTGATGCTCAAAGTCAGGCGAGAACCAGAATGATCCGCAGCAGG
>NZ_JAWOWM010000614.1:0-590 GCF_033340475.1 Vibrio sp. 1078-1 | reverse complement strand
CGTTGTCCTTCAACTCTTGAATACTCAAAGGACCAAACACTTCTTCTGGTGTCGAGAATCGAGTCATCAAGTATTCAAAGTAACTGCTGTTATCAAAAGCTTGGATAAGACGCTTTGCAATAAGACTCTTTGCAATACCTGGAGGACCTAAAAGAAAGACGCTCTCCCCAGCCAAAGCGGCAAGGAGACAGAGTTTGATGGTGTGTTCGCGTTCATAAACGCCATCAGTTAACGCTTTTGCAAGCTTGTTAATACGCTCGGAAAGTAGTGCTTTTTCGGCATTGGATGCAAAAGAAGGTTGGATCATACGTACTCCGGCTGCTGAACTGATGCTGTGTATTTATTTTTATACATTTGTTATCACTTTGTTACAAGTGTAATTTGTTCGAATCACCCTTATAACAGATGCTTATCTCTCTCTTTGCTGAGCAATCAAAGTTTCCATTTATGAGATATAGCTCACTGAAAGTGCAAACGCTTTCGTGGCCGTGCAACAGTTTTTGCTTTTGTTTCCCACCGTGTGTGGTTAATGTTCAAAAACGTCAAATTGCGGTCATTGCTAGGGTTTACAACTGCATGAGCAAAACAAT
>NZ_JAWOWM010000613.1:0-590 GCF_033340475.1 Vibrio sp. 1078-1 | reverse complement strand
TTTGGTTGCTCTTGGTTATTCCGGTTGGAGTGCTGGTCAGTTAGAAAATGAACTGGTTGAAAACTCTTGGCTAACCATCGAAGCCACACCAGAAATCATCTTCGATACGCCCATTACAGAGCGCTGGAAAAAAGCGGTAGAAAAGCTAGGTATCGACCCAAGCCAATTGTCGGCAGACGCAGGTCATGCGTAACACAACCGCCTTCCTTAACTTCCACTTCATTAAGATTTGAGACACTGTATGTCACGCACAATAATGGCCTTCGACTTCGGTACTAAAAGTATTGGTAGCGCGATTGGTCAAGAAATCACAGGCACCGCTTCACCACTGAAAGCGTTTAAAGCCAATGATGGCATTCCAAATTGGGATGACATCGAAAAACAAATTAAAGAATGGCAGCCAGACTTATTGGTCGTAGGCCTGCCAACGGATTTGCATGGTAAAGATTTAGAAACCATCACCCCACGAGCGAAAAAATTCGCGAAGCGTCTGCAAGGTCGTTATGGCTTGCCTGTTGAATTGCATGATGAGCGCTTATCAACTTCAGAAGCGCGCGCAGAATTGTTCAGTATGGGTGGCTACAAAGCCT
>NZ_JAWOWM010000612.1:0-590 GCF_033340475.1 Vibrio sp. 1078-1 | reverse complement strand
TAAAACCCTTGCTTTCTATATAGCAACGACCGCTATCGCTATCACACTTGCGCTTACAATGGGCACGCTATTCCAACCGGGAGCTGGCGCTGATCTGACAGCAGCAAGCTCATTTAAGTCGGCAGAGGCGCCTTCTTTGGGTCAAGTGATCATCGATATGTTCCCAACCAACCCAATCAGCGCGATGGCAGAAGGTAAAACCCTGCAAGTGATCGTGTTTGCGGTTCTGTTTGGTGTCGCGATCAGCGCAGCAGGTAAGCCTGGTGAGCGAATTGCAGCATTCTTCTCTGATCTAAACGAAGTGATCATGAAGCTTGTAGCAATTTTGATGAACCTAGCTCCATATGGCGTGTTCTTCTTGATGGCGAAGTTGTTTACTGGTCTTGGCTTAAGTGCCATCGTCAACCTAGCCGAGTACTTTGTTGTGTTAGCGGGCACACTATTGCTTCACGGCCTAGTGACTTACAGTCTAATGCTAAAAGGCTTTACTGGCCTTAGCCCAATTACGTTCCTACGTAAGATGGAAGACGCAATCATGTTTGCCTTCTCGACGGCATCATCAAACGCGACCATTCCAGTGACAATGGAAA
>NZ_JAWOWM010000611.1:0-591 GCF_033340475.1 Vibrio sp. 1078-1 | reverse complement strand
CTGCTTGATGGCATAACATTTTGGCACTGGCTTGCATTCGGCTTTGTGCTGCTTGCCGTTGAGCTACTTGGTACAGCGGGTTACTTTCTGTGGTTGGGGTTATCGGCGTTATTAGTGGGAGCGTTATTGGCAGTGCTCCCTTTCGGCTGGCAACTTCAATGGTTATCTTTCGCGACTTTCAGTTTGCTGACAACTTGGTTATGGTGGCGACGCCAGTGGTCAAGAGACAAACAAGATGATCAAACAAGAGATCTCAACCAAAAGTACAAGCAGTTGATTGGCCGCAGCGTGATACTTGAGGAAGATTTTTCAATTGGGTTAAACAGAATTCGCATCGCCGATACCACCTGGTCAGCACAATGTGAGCAAAATATCCCAGCCGGTACTCGCGTAAAAATCGTCGCGATCGATGGAATAATCCTCATTGTGGAGCCTATTTCTGAGTAATTTATGTCAAAGTAATGAAGTAAAGACTGCTTCATTACTTTCTTTTCTCTCAACTCTTTTTATTTCATCGTGTTATTCAATTTGTCCTTAAAAAATAAGTAATATAAATATTATTAAATTCCATCTTGTAAATCCTATTGATAT
>NZ_JAWOWM010000610.1:0-591 GCF_033340475.1 Vibrio sp. 1078-1 | reverse complement strand
TTGCTTTTGGGCGAAGTCAGTACCTAGTTGAGTTTGCGATACTGCCATACGGTGACCGTCGGTCGCCACACTACGCAGTGTCGTGCCATCGATTTCAAACAACATACCGTTGAGGTAGTAACGTACGTCTTGGTTTGCCATCGAGAACTGAGTTTTGTCGATAAGCGTACGCAGGTCCGCTTGGCTCAGTGATACTTCAACTTCACTTTGCCAATCTTCAATGTTCGGGAAGTCATTCGCTGGTAGCGTTGCCAGTGAGAAACGGCTGCGACCAGAACGAACTTGCACGCGATCGCCTTCTAACACAAAAGTGATGATCGCATCGTCTGGTAAGCCACGGCAAATATCGAGAAACTTACGCGAAGGAACGGTAATGCTACCCGCTTCGAAATCCCCTTCTAGAGTCACTTTGCTCACCAATTCCACTTCTAGGTCAGTCGCGGTCATTGATAGCACGTTCTCTTCTACTTTAATCAGTAGGTTGCCCAAAATAGGCAGGGTTGGTCGGCCACCCAAAGCGCCCGAAACCTGTTGTAGCGGTTTGATTAAATGACTACGTTCAATAGTAAATTTCATGCTTGGCTCTTTACG
>NZ_JAWOWM010000609.1:0-592 GCF_033340475.1 Vibrio sp. 1078-1 | reverse complement strand
ATTGACACTGGTATTTTTGTCGTCGCGAAAGCCGGTCTTTTGCAGCAAAACAAAGCTGTAATGCATTCTTACTTCGCCCACCTCTTTGGCGAACTGTTCCCTGAGATAATGCTCATGACTGAGCAGAAAGCACTCATTGACGGAAACGTCTATCTTTCGTCTGGACCTTACTCTCACTCAAGTGTGATGCTGGAAATAGTAGAAGAGTATTTTGGAAAGCACACTCGAAACCTTGGTAACCAGTTTTTAAGTACAATAGAGAGCAGTGGAAACTCTCATTCATACTGTGATGTTTTCCGTTACATGCAACACAGAGATGAGCTGATTCTAAAAATCCAAAAATGGATTCTCACCACGGATCTAGACATCGTCTCTATCAGTGATTTAGCGAATGAAGCTTGCTTATCAGAACGGCAGTTAAAACGCCGATTTAAAGAGGCGACATCCATCAGTCCGCTAAAGTTTATTCAGTTAGGGCGTTTATCTTTTGCAAAAGAACTGTTGAGGTCAACAAAGTTGTCAATTGATGAAGTTGCAAGTCGGTCTGGTTATGTTGATACACAGTTTTTCAGGCAGATATTCAAACGAGAAA
>NZ_JAWOWM010000608.1:0-592 GCF_033340475.1 Vibrio sp. 1078-1 | reverse complement strand
GGTCAGTGATATTGAAATGCCGGGGTTGGATGGTTACGAGTTAGCGTTTGAGGTGCAAAATGATTCAGCTCTTAATCACTCGTACCGCATTCTGCATACTTCACTGTCGAGTGAGATTTGTGTCGATAGAGCGCATCAAGTTGGCGCTCACGAAGCGTTAGAAAAGTTTAATGCTGGTGAGCTCATCGAAGCTATGCTCCGCGGGGCAAAAGAGCTAGAAGCCAATGCCATGGCTTCTTAACTGCACGTTTAACTGAACATAATATGTGGCTTTGTGTTCACTCGAAATCGTTATCACTTTGTCGTCATTTCAACGATTTATTGCTGACTATTGATGACACTGCGACGCTTAAGGCACGTGTACTAAAGCGACTTGTTTACAGCGTTTACTTCTTTGGCATAGCGTAGCTGCGAGACACAAACTCAGTTTCTTCCACTTGGTAAACATGATTAATGTAGGAAGCCAAGCTGTAAATGACATTGGCCATTAAGTTGGCGTAACGGAACAGAATCGGCGCTGGTTGCTTTTTCCCAGCATGCTCTATCGCGACGAGTGCTCGAACGGTTTTCTTTGCTTGGCAGCGGCACAAAT
>NZ_JAWOWM010000607.1:0-592 GCF_033340475.1 Vibrio sp. 1078-1 | reverse complement strand
AACTTGGAGGTCATGATGTCTAAAGGCGTCAACAAAGTAATTCTGGTCGGTAATCTCGGTTCTGACCCGGAAATTCGCTACATGCCAAGCGGAACTGCCGTTGCCAACTTCAACGTTGCAACAACGGATACGTGGCGCGATAAGCAGTCTGGCGAGCAAAGAGAGCATACTGAGTGGCACCGTATTGTGCTTAAAGGTCGTTTGGCAGAAGTCGCTGGTGAGTACCTGAAAAAGGGCTCCCAAGTCTATCTCGAAGGGAGCAACCGCACCCGGAAGTGGACTGACAGCCAACAAATCGAGCGCTACACCACCGAAGGACACTGCGTTGAAATGCAGATGCTTGGTGGTCGTGGAAATGCACCTCAGGACAACTCTCAACGTGCAGCGCCCCAAAAAGGGCAACGTACAGGAGCCGGTACGCAATCTGCTCCTGTGCAGCAATCAGCACCGCAAGGTGGTATGGGCGGAGGCTATGGTCCCGCTCCTGATGGCTGGGATGATGACATCCCGTTCATGCGGCTGCACCACTTGGCTGGCGGGTAACACCGCCAACTCTTACTAAACCCCACGGGGGCACTCATGCCCCGAGGGG
>NZ_JAWOWM010000606.1:0-592 GCF_033340475.1 Vibrio sp. 1078-1 | reverse complement strand
CAGTCATTTCCGTCAATGTCCTTTTCTTCCCGATGCATTTTTTAGGTTTGGCGGGCATGCCGCGAAGAATCCCTGATTACGCGATTCAATTTGCGGATGTGAACCAAATCGTATCCATCGGCGGTTTTGCCTTTGGTTTGTCGCAACTGATTTTCTTGTGGGTCGTGATCAAATGTATTCGTGGCGGAGAGAAAGCGTCGGCCAAGCCTTGGGTGCGTGCAGAAGGATTAGAGTGGACTGTGCCAAGCCCTGCGCCTCATCACACCTTTAGTACGCCGCCTAAAGTGGATTAACGGAACGAGAGGCGAAGAACATGGCAGAAAAATCATCCCACAAAAAGCTCACGATAAGGTTAGTGCTGGCCACTTTTGCCATGTTCGGGTTCGGTTTTGCGCTCGTGCCGCTCTATGACGTGATGTGTGATGCGTTAGGCATCAACGGTAAAACCAGTGATGTTGCAGCGATTCAACCTACGGGGATGCAACCCGATTTGAGCCGGACGATTCGTGTGGAGTTTATGGCACACGTCAACCCAGATATGCCGTGGGAGTTTAAGCCGAAAGTCATTTCGATGAATGTTCATCCAGGTGAG
>NZ_JAWOWM010000605.1:0-592 GCF_033340475.1 Vibrio sp. 1078-1 | reverse complement strand
GGGTTGACAGGGCTAATAACTGGCAATGTTTCCACAATGAATGACCATTGTTTCTCGTCGCAAAGCTTGATGGTGCCTCTCTTGAGTGGTTGTGAATTGCTTCGCAAATAACAAGTAAGTCATCAAATTGGACGATTTTAAACCGTGATAACGGTTCAAAACGCGTTATCATGTATCGGAAATAAGAACCCAAGCCAAAAGTAATTTTGTTTCTTGATAAATGACTTTATTTGAAGTTCGAAATATCATTGAGTACACTGTGTTGTATATAAGTTAAGCAGGTCACTTGCCTATGAAGTGGATACACAAATTAATCTTCGCTCTTTCGATTTGTACGATCAGTTTAGTTGCTCTGTACAGTGTGTTAGGTGACACGCGTAAGCTCGTCATTACACCTGAACAATTCAATATTTATGCGACAAAAGATGCGAGCGAAGGTGGGCTAAGCTCGGCCGATATCACCTATGATGCGCAAAGCTTGGTACTCAATTGTGAGCTGAAAAAAAGCAGTTATGCTTGGCCGTATTGCGGTATCTCGGTTTATACCGATGTAGCGAAGCCAACGCATGGCATCGATCTTTCTAATTACCAT
>NZ_JAWOWM010000604.1:0-592 GCF_033340475.1 Vibrio sp. 1078-1 | reverse complement strand
ACTATTACGAGATCTTAAGAAGTGATTCAGGCGTGCGTTTGAAAACACTTGAGATTGAAACCGTTACCGTGTTGGACAGCAAAATGACACTGCCAGAGGCGGTAGAGGCGTTAGAGCATAGCGCCCTACCCGCGCTCCCCGTAACAGATGCTGACCAAACTCTCATTGGTGAGGTCGATTGGCAATTTGCATTAAGTACGCAACGAGAAATCTACGAAGCGCGCTTAATGGCCGGTACTGGTATGGATGAAGGCGATGACTTATTTGCGCCAGTACTAAAAAGCTCACAAAAACGTGGCGTGTGGTTGGGCATCAATTTGCTGACTGCAATTTTAGCCTCTGTCACTATCGGACTGTTTGAAGATGTGATTGCTCAAGTGGTGGCTTTGGCCGTGCTCATGCCAATCGTTGCATCGATGGGTGGCATCGCGGGCAGCCAAACGCTCACTCTGATGGTTCGTGCGATGGCGCTTAATCAGATCACTCCAGGTAACCGTTTCAAGCTATTGAAAAATGAACTGGGTATTGGAGCTCTGAACGGCATTGCTTGGGCACTGATTATCGGCGGGTTAGCCGGATTGTGGTTCCAATC
>NZ_JAWOWM010000603.1:0-593 GCF_033340475.1 Vibrio sp. 1078-1 | reverse complement strand
ATAACAGAATCATTTTTATACTGAAATTTATAAAACAGTACGTTGAAGCGGATCATTTTTGAGTTAAGCTGACGTTTCCTTTGGCATTCGTGAGTAGCAGGTCACATGAAATCCGTGCAATTTCGCTTCACACTTTATGGCTGCATTGCCATCCTCTCTTGGAGTTGCTTACTGGGTATTGCAAGGCTCGTAACCGAAAGTTTAGGGCCAGTAGGTGGGGCGGCGATGTTGTATTCGCTAAGTTCAATCTTTTTATTGATTGTGGTGGGCATCCCAAAGTTGTCTTACTTTTCTCCGAAGTATCTGATAGTTGGCGGCGCAATGTTTGTTTGCTATGAGATCTTTCTTGCGCTTGCTCTTGGGTATTCGAATTCGCGAGCTCAAGCGATTGAGGTATCTATCGTCAACTATTTATGGCCCGCGCTAACTGTATTGTTTGCAGTGTTGGGTAGCAACAAAAAGCCAAGTTGGCTGTTGTATCCAGCAGTAATCCTCGCGTTTATTGGTGTTGCTTGGACGGTGAGCGGCGATAACGGTTTATCCCCGACACAAATCATCTCGAACGTAAGCAGCAATCCGCTGGTGTACTTCGT
>NZ_JAWOWM010000602.1:0-593 GCF_033340475.1 Vibrio sp. 1078-1 | reverse complement strand
ACAATATTTGTCAGACCGTCATCCATGATCAGCTCTAAACGTATTTTCGGATAACGAGATAAAAACTCCCCCAAGTGCGGCTCGATAAGAAGCCGAGCGGCTGTTCTAGACACGCTAATACGAATGAGCCCCGCTGGCTCGATATGTAAATCATTCAGCGAACTTAGGGCTTGCTCAATATTGGTCAATGAAGGATGAAGGGTGTCGAGCAAACGCTGCCCTTCTTCGGTCAGAGACATGTTTCGTGTCGTGCGATTTAGCAGCCTGACTTGAAGTTGTTTTTCTAGCCCTTTCACATGCTGCGACAATGCAGCCCGCGTCACTCCCATTTCGGAGGCGGCTTTCGTAAAACTGCGATGGCGCGCTACATGCGCAAACCACGTTAGTGAAGATATTAGGGAAGGTTCAATAGCCATTTGTTAAGTATAACTTAACAGTCATGTGTGTAAAACGATATTTATCTAATACAGTTCGTTCACTAGTATTAACCCAAGGCTTACGCCCCACGAGACAAAACAGTGAAACGCTACAGGAGAATTTCGTTATGTCTAAAGTTACTTTCAAAAATCTAAATGGTCTGGGTATCTCTATTG
>NZ_JAWOWM010000601.1:0-593 GCF_033340475.1 Vibrio sp. 1078-1 | reverse complement strand
TTGGTAGCAGCTCATGTGCCGTCTTAACTGGAGTAGGGTAACCAATCTCTAGTGCAATCTTAGCGGCGTTCTCAGGGCGTAGTAGGAAGTCGATCATCTTATGAGCAGCATCTACGTTTTTCGCGCCAGCTGGAATTGCTAGGCTGTCCATCCAGAAAATGGTGCCTTTTTCAGGCCAGATGATGTCGATATTCGCACCTTCTTGACGAGCCATGTAAGCAGAGCCGTTCCAAAGCATACCAAGAGACACTTCACCTGCAAGGTAAGGGTTTGCTGGGAAATCAGAATTGAATACCAATACGTTTGGCATTAGCTTTTTCAGCTCTTCATAAGCTGCTTTGATTTCATCTGGGTTCGTTGTATTTGGCGAGTAACCAAGCTTTGTTAATGCAATGTGGAAGACTTCACGAGAGTCATCCATCAGCATTAGTTGGCCTTCCCACTTGCTATCCCAGAAATCGTCCCATTTAGAAACAGACGATTTATCTAGCATATCTGCGTTGATACCAATGCCCGTCGCACCCCAAATGTAAGGGATAGAGTAGTTGTTGTTTGGATCAAATGGTTTATCTAGGAAGTTGGTGTCAAGATCG
>NZ_JAWOWM010000600.1:0-593 GCF_033340475.1 Vibrio sp. 1078-1 | reverse complement strand
GAATGGGCGAAGAATGCTTTTTAATTCGCTTCCCAATGGACTCCAACAGCAAATTAGCCAACGAAGTGTGGCCAACACCATTCAAGCAATAGGCCGTTTCAATTTTGACCATGGTTGAGAGCCAATAGGTGGTCGCACTTCCGGTGGTGTACTTAATGCTGGATATGGAGAGCAGCGCTTCGGAATACTCTTCTTGCAGACGATGTAATTTAGCGCGATACAAATGCGTTTGAGCGGCGAGGTTTTTGTCGCTTACTAGGATGCTGAGCTCTTCACATTCACCCAATAATTCGCTGGCTTCGGCCACGCGTTTTAGACTGATGTAACAGGCGAGCATATACAGTTTGTAACGCAAACGAAGTGAGCGACTGCTGATGGCATGATCAATCGCGTCGATCTTTTGGTAGTAACGTAGAGCACGGTTGTGATCGCCATAAGCATCGCATAAGTTGCCCATACCAATGATCGCTAAAACGTATTCGTCGATAAAACCGTATTCCACTGCGATGTTGGTGGAGGCGATGTACTCGGTGAGGGCAGAGTTGTAATCACCAACTTCAACTAAGCGTTCGCTTAAACTTGCTTTGACTGAC
>NZ_JAWOWM010000599.1:0-594 GCF_033340475.1 Vibrio sp. 1078-1 | reverse complement strand
CCATAAGTCGGCATGTTGAGAACAACTCCAAATCCGGGGATTTCTTTTTGGATTGGCTTCGCATCCTTGGGAGCTGATTTCAGCCACAGGAAAAACCAGATCCCAGAGCTTATGTCTTCCGGCTTGACCTGGTTGGCCGCAAGGAATTTGGAAACCTCGTTACAGATGATGCCATCTGGCGCTGCCATCTCGTAAATACCCGCCATCAGATCTTCAAGGCTCTTATACATATTATCTCTCGCACCTGTACATGATGTTTTCACTATCGTTGTTAAGCGTTTTTTCAGCAAGTATGTTCCAGCGAGACATCTTATACCATTCCATCTAAATCTGTAAAATTACCGTATTACCGTATTACCGTAATTATGATAATTACGGTAAATAAATTTAAGTTCTTCTTGCTGTTGTTCTACTTATTAAAATGTATCTTTGAAAAAGTAGAGTTTTTGGAATAGGATAGGTGGTGCTGAATGCCCACTTTTTACAAGGAGCGCGACCAGTGATTTTTGATGTAAGAGCGACCTTTGAAGTGGCACTCCAGACGGACACCCACCTGGTACTTATCGATCTGGATCAGGGAGCATCAGTTACGAA
>NZ_JAWOWM010000598.1:0-594 GCF_033340475.1 Vibrio sp. 1078-1 | reverse complement strand
GCGTAATCTGAGTATTTCACCTCGTTTTTTCGCGTCATGTGTTCAGAATCGTATCGGTCGATTCTACCTTCTGGGTACTCATAAGGACTGTGGTTGCTTGATGTGAACACAAGGCTGAAGAAAGGTTTGTCACCTTTTGAAAGACGCTCAAACTCTTCATCTGCTTTATTGTAAAGATCTTCGTCACTGACTCCCCAAGAGCCAACAAAAACTGGGTTCGTATAGTTTTTCTCTTCAACAATTTGGTCGAAGCCATTGCCGAAGAAGAAGGTCTTCATGTTATCGAAGTTTGCTTCACCGCCGTAAATGAACTGTGTGTGGTAGCCTTGCTCTTTCAGCAAATCAGCAATAGTAAAGAAACCCGTTTGGCTCTTACTCAGTTTAACAACCGCGCGAGAAGGCGATGGCGGGAAGCCTGTTGTTACCGCTTCGATACCACGAACTGAACGAGTGCCCGTTGCGTACATTTGTGTGAACTGCCAGCCTTCTTGCATCAGTTCATCAAGGTTTGGTGTAAGAGGCAGACCACCCAAAGAGCCCACAAACTGTGCGCCCAAGCTCTCTTGTAACAAGATAACCAAGTTTTTACGCTTT
>NZ_JAWOWM010000597.1:0-594 GCF_033340475.1 Vibrio sp. 1078-1 | reverse complement strand
CTCTACATGTGGGTGTTTGAAGGCAAGCAGAACGTCTATCAGAATTCGAGCCTGACGATTCCTCAAAACCGAGCCGACAGCATTAGCCCTCCTCAGGTCTTAAATCACGAGCGCGCCATCGAATGGAGGGAGGACTCGCTGAATCTTCGTGCGTTTGCGTTTCAAGCTGGGGAGTATCAGGTGGTGCTCGGCATGAGTATCAACCACCATATTTTGTTTTTGGATAAGCTCGACTGGATTTTGTTTTGGGCGCTCGGTTTGGCGTTTGTGATTTCTTCCGCGTTGAGCGGTTGGATGGTAAAACGTGGGTTGAAGCCGATTGTGGGATTGAATCAGCACATTCAACAGATATCACCAGAGCAAATGGGCATTCGTCTCGACCCCGATTCGTTGCCAATAGAACTGCGTGAGTTAGCCAACAAACACAACGCGATGCTCGATAGGTTGCAAACTGGTTTTCGCCGTTTGAGCGAGTTTTCTTCTGATATAGCACATGAGTTAAAACCGCCACTCACCAACATTACTACGCAAAATCAGGTCATTTTAGGTGCGTGTCGAACGTCTGAAGAGTATCAGGATGCGATTGCCTCAACG
>NZ_JAWOWM010000596.1:0-594 GCF_033340475.1 Vibrio sp. 1078-1 | reverse complement strand
GGGATTCGTCAAAAGTTTATAATGGCGGCGACCAAGTTCAGCACGAAGGTAACGCATACAAAGCGCGTTACTGGACGCAAAACAATAACCCTGCACAAGCTGGCCAGTGGGGCGAGTGGGAATCTCTTGGTGCTTGTGATGGAACAGGTCCTGTTGATCCACCACAAAATGAAATCCCGACGGTGACTCTAACCGCTCCTTCTGCGTCGGCATCTATCACCGCTGGTGAAGTGGTTAACCTAGCCGCAGATGCTGCAGACACTGATGGCACAATTAGCAAAGTTGAATTCTTTGTTGATGGTGCTTTAGTTGGTCAGTCTACTTCGGCTCCTTTCACTGCATCTTGGACTGCAACTGAAGGCGTACACGAGTTTTCAACTAAATCTTATGATGACGCTGGCGCGGTAAGTACTGCAAGTTCAGTAACGCTTACGATTGCTTCAGCTCAACCAGGTAATGAAGCGCCTACAGTGGATGTTGCGCTTTCAGCTACTTCAATCGAGCTAGGCGGTACTGTTACGCTTACTGCTAACGCGGCAGACGCGGATGGTAGCGTTGCTAAAGTTGATTTCTACGTTGCTGGCGCATTAGCTG
>NZ_JAWOWM010000595.1:0-594 GCF_033340475.1 Vibrio sp. 1078-1 | reverse complement strand
CACGCGAGAAAAATACGCCTATCAGCATCGTTATGACTGACGTGGACGATTTTAAAACCATTAATGACCAATACGGACACACCACTGGCGACTCAGTCATGGCAACCATCGCCACGATTTTTAAACAAACGTTACCAGAGTCAGCATGTACCGTTCGCTTTGGTGGTGACGAGTTTATGATTGTGTTGCTTGCCAATGCCGAAAACGCGAAAGCCTATGCCGAGTTAGTACGTCGCAGCATTGAACGTGAAACGTCGCTGCTTGCTTTTAAAAACCAAGTCACGATGAGCTTCGGCATCAGCGAGCTAATGCCCAATGACAGCTTACAAGATGCACTCACCCGAGCCGACGAAGCACTGTATTGTTCGAAGCATACCGGGCGAAATCAAGTCACGACATTCCAAGATGAAAGCGAGGTGGGTGGTAAGTTCATCCAAACACCGACTAAAAGCGCATAACGGAAAGGTAAAACGACATCGCTCCTATTATTCCATTCACGAATCGGTGTAATCGGAGCGATTCAGACCAAATTTTTGCATTTTCTGATTTAGGGTGCGGCGTGGTAAATCGAGCTCTTGCATCACTTCATTAATC
>NZ_JAWOWM010000594.1:0-594 GCF_033340475.1 Vibrio sp. 1078-1 | reverse complement strand
GGTTCCAGTATGGGTCGCGGTAGTCTAAGCTCACGTTCTTTTGATAGTCGTTCATCATCGCGTTGATACCAACGCGGTTACCGCTACCTAAGAAGTTGTCTTGTTGCAGACCAACTTGGAAGCTGACGCCCGATTCGGTACCGTAGCCAACACCAAAGTTTACGCTGCCTGAGTTCGCTTCTTTAACCGAGTAAACCAGATCAACTTGATCATCACTACCTGGTACACGAACCGTTTGTACTTCTACGTTTTCAAAATAGCCAAGACGGTTAAGTCGTGTCTTACCAGTTTCAATCGACTTGGAGTTTAGCCAGCTGCCTTCCATTTGGCGCATTTCACGACGCAACACTTCATCTTTCGTTGAGTTATTACCAGTAAAACGAATGTCGCGAACGTAAATTCGATTACCTGGATCAACATTCACAACCAAGGAGACTTGTTTGTTTTCATCGTCAAATTCAGGGATGGTGTTTACTTGAGGGTAAGCGTAGCCAGATTCACCAAGCACACGCTTGATGCCTTCTTCCATCGAAGTCACAAGAGAACCGTTGTACGTTTCATTGTCTTCGAATGGAACGAGTCGTTCGAAGGTCG
>NZ_JAWOWM010000593.1:0-595 GCF_033340475.1 Vibrio sp. 1078-1 | reverse complement strand
AACAGTTCGCATGCGAGTAGAAGGACGTGATCGCAAAGGCTTGGTGATGGTGTTTGAATCATTCGGCTTTAAATACGGCCTTCCGTCTGATGCAGATTACGTATTTGATGTGCGATTCCTACCGAACCCACACTGGGAACCTGCACTGCGCCCACTGACGGGTTTAGATGCTCCTATCGCTGCGTTTTTGGAACAGCACCAGTCGGTATTGAGCCTCAAGTACCAGATAGAAAGTTTTATTGAAACTTGGCTACCTTTGCTCGAAAAAAATAATCGCAGCTATCTCACCGTAGCCATTGGGTGTACTGGCGGCAAGCACCGCTCAGTGTATTTAACCCAACAGATTGGCGAGTACTTTGCGGATAAAGGGCATCAAGTTCAGATTCGTCACACCTCGCTCGAGAAAAATGCTAAGGAGCAGCAGTGGAGTTAAGTCGTAAAGTATTGATTCAAAATCGTCTTGGGTTACACGCGCGCGCCGCAGTTAAGTTGGTAGAACTTGCGCAAAGCTTTGATGCTGTAGTAACCATCGACAACGAAGAAGACAAAACCGCCACCGCAGACAGCGTGATGGGGCTGTTGATGTTGGAATCGG
>NZ_JAWOWM010000592.1:0-595 GCF_033340475.1 Vibrio sp. 1078-1 | reverse complement strand
ATCACGTGCACTACGACAAAGGCTTGCGACTTAAACCACGCACGTTGCTTTACCCAATCTTTGGCGACAAAGCGATTCATGGCTGGATTGGTAACCTGGCGGATGCGTGCAGCATCATCGCCGTTGCCGCTGGTACTATCGGCCCTATTGGCTTTCTTGGTTTGCAAATCAGCTACGCGCTGAACTCATTATTTGGTTTCCCAGATAACTTCATTACCCAAAGCATGGTGATTGTCGCTGCCATCGTGATGTACACGCTTTCGGCGCTAAGTGGCGTAAGCAAAGGCATCCAACTTGTGAGCCGTTACAACATCATCCTGTCGGTACTGCTGATCGGTTACATCCTGTTCTTTGGCCCAACGAGCTTTATTATTGATGGCTATGTGCAAGGCGTAGGCCGCATGGTGGATAACTTCTTCCCGATGGCGCTTTATCGCGGTGACACTGGCTGGTTAAGCTGGTGGACGGTGTTCTTCTGGGGTTGGTTTATTGGTTACGGGCCAATGATGGCAATCTTCATCGCGCGTATTTCGCGTGGCCGTACAATTCGCCAATTGATTTTGTCCATCAGTATTGCTGCGCCGCTGATCACCTG
>NZ_JAWOWM010000591.1:0-596 GCF_033340475.1 Vibrio sp. 1078-1 | reverse complement strand
GCTTATTCTTGATAGGATGTAGTATTTCGATTTCGAAACTGAAATCTTCTGGCCCTAAACCGCTGTTGTTTGGTGTGACTTTATGGGTATTAATTTCCACCACGTCACTAAGCTGGCTAGTACTTAGATAATCGTTGTCGACTTATCGCGTTGGTCGGAGGTTGACTCTGGTTTGTCACTCTTGAGCGCAAACACCAACGCGATAGCGATTAAAAACGCCGTCAATTCCGCTAACGAGCGAGTGAGCCCTTCACTGCTGATTGCGATGCCAATTTGTAATACCACTGCTATCAATAAAACCAATTTCACCATTCTGAAGCTTATGCCTTTCTGCTCTACGTTAAGACATGATTATGATTCAGAGTTATAAGGTTACGAAATTCCCTTTCCGACTAACACATAGCAAAATTGACTAATCTTCGCCTCATTTCCGCCGGGAGAATGAGCGCCAGCTATTTAACGTTGATTATCTAACTCATAAAGCAGCCACTCTTTTACCGCTTTACGCGAGACTTTAATTCCACCTTCTAACAAGGCTTGTGGCATCAAGTAGTAAGCGATTGGCCATTTAAACTTCTCAAGCTTTTTCCGCAAGT
>NZ_JAWOWM010000590.1:0-596 GCF_033340475.1 Vibrio sp. 1078-1 | reverse complement strand
ATTGTCGAATACTGTAAGCTTGCAGCACTGCAACCTTGTTCGAAATCCAACGTTCTAGAACTTCCTTCTCCCTCCGAGCTACAAAACTTCTGCCAACACCTAGTCGATTATATTTCCGAAGGCCACTTCAAAATCTACGATATGGTGATGGATAAGTGGAAAGCCACAGGCTTTGTCGCAACAAACGAAATCAACCAAACTTACGGCAAAATCGTGCTAACCACAGAACCGTTGTTAAACTTCACCGATAAGTATTCAGACGTGACAGAAGATGATGAGTTAGAGGATTTCGACTCTGATATGTCTTTGATCGGAGAGATCATTGAAACGCGCTTTGAAGTAGAAGACCATTTGATCCAACTTATCGCGGATAGCCTTGCGATGCCTCCTGGTGCATAAATGATAATAGAAAGGAGTGAAAGGGTTGATGACTATATATCAGCCCTTTTTTGTACCTCACAACCGAGTGAAGTGAATAGATACAAAAAAGGCACCCGAAGGTGCCTTTTCTTTTAAGCTCTTAACGATTACTCGTCAGAAGAGAAGCCAGCGTTTAGAAGTGCTGCTAGGTTATCTGTTGCTTGTTCAGCAGATGG
>NZ_JAWOWM010000589.1:0-596 GCF_033340475.1 Vibrio sp. 1078-1 | reverse complement strand
TAGTTCATTGGTTTGGGCTTCATCCTTTAGCGTTTTTCCTTTTTTATATCCTTCATAAAAAAGTTCTCGATGAACCGTTAGCCCAACTTGTGGTTTACCATCAAGCTTAATAACACCACGTACTTCTGGTGACATTTCCACATCGTATTTTTTAAACGGCCAAAACATTGCACTTGCTCCTACCGAAAATAGAGCTAGGACCAGTATAAGCGAGTTTTTTTTAGCCATAGCCTTTCTCTATCCATTAGTTATTTTCTAGGATGATATGGAAAAAGATGAGTAAGAGAGAGAAGTTAATAAAGTGAAGATAATTTGTGGGAAGTGGCTCAAGATAATATGTAATTAAGAAATTTATTTTTATTATTTCTTAAACACTTAAATCATCGTCGTGACTCAATCTGCTTCAAAAGCCACTCTCTAAATCGCTCAGTTGACTGGCTTCTTGTATTCATGATCAAGTAATACCCAGCATTGGCAGGAATGGGGGCGAATGGAGAAACCAAACGTTTCGTCGTCAATTCATCCTCAATCAACGCCATGCGTGCCATCGCGATCCCGACTCCAGCTTCCGCCGCAGACATCGCCATGTCTGTTCG
>NZ_JAWOWM010000588.1:0-596 GCF_033340475.1 Vibrio sp. 1078-1 | reverse complement strand
TGCATGATAACGCAAGCTATCTTGCTGTTTGTAAGAGGTGTCATGTTCCTCGTCCACAATGATAATCCCGAGATCAGCAAAAGGCGCGAGTAGGGCAGAGCGTGTGCCGATAATGATTCCGGCCGCTTTGTCGCGTGCAGAAAGCCACGCATTCAGACGCTCCGTCTCGTTTAACCCGGAGTGGATGACGTCAACTGGCACATTAAAACGGCGTTTAAAGCGGTTGATGGTTTGTGGTGTTAAGCCAATCTCTGGTACTAAAACCAAGGCTTGTTTACCTTTCTCTAAGACCGGCTTGATCAGGTTGAGGTACACTTCTGTCTTACCTGAGCCCGTGACGCCTTCTAATAAATAGCAGGCAAAACCTGTTTGGCTATTTACACTCGCAATAGCCAGCGCTTGTTCGTGGTTGAGCTTGGGCTTCTCGACGTCGCATTCAACGTGCTGCCCCCACTTGGTGATTACAGGCTTCTTCTCGATACGTTCAATCCAGCCTTTCTCTTCTAAAGACTTTAGTACAGTTGAGGCTATCTCTTGGTCGACAAATTCCTGGTGAGGCAAAGCGCCGTTAACCAACATTTGCAAGACCTTCTGTC
>NZ_JAWOWM010000587.1:0-597 GCF_033340475.1 Vibrio sp. 1078-1 | reverse complement strand
ATACGGACGCGTGAAAAATAACATTCGTTTCGAAGATGCTCGTTTCCAAGAAACGCTGACCAACTACAACAAAAAAGTGCTGCAAGCCGTGAACGAAGTGACCAATGCGATCGAAGCGTATGACCTGTATTTGCAGCAAAAAGATTTACGTTTGCAATCGGTCAACTCTTCCATTCGTGCGTTCAACATCTCCATGACGCAGTACGAAAACGGCCAAATTTCTTTTGAGCGACTGCTCAACTCAGTTGAAAAAATGACCCGCGCGGAAGACAGTTACGCGCAAATTAAAGGCAATGTCGCGAACCAAGTAATCGCGCTGTACAAAGCGTTGGGCGGCGGCTGGCAGGCACAAACGGGGAAACCATTCCTTGAAGAATCCATCGCCAAGCAGATGCAAGATCGTACCGATTGGGACGGTTATCTGGATGAAGAAAACCGCACGTTGCCACCTTTGCCTATCGAAACACCGACGGAAAACGGCGATAAGAACAAAACGGAGGATCTCTAATGCCTCATGAACTCTCTTGGGGAGACATTTACTTTTCTCCCACACTACTGGTGCTCTTTCTCGCCGTCACGGCAACGTGGATAACGGTG
>NZ_JAWOWM010000586.1:0-597 GCF_033340475.1 Vibrio sp. 1078-1 | reverse complement strand
AGAGTGCAAATCGGCGAAGGCCTTGCCGCTGGCGAACGAGTGCTGCTGCGTCCTACTCGCAGTGGTGCTGCCATCATCAAGATGGAAACCAACGACGCTAAATCCATTGCCGCACAAAGTTATGAAGCGTCTACGACGTTTGCTCAAGGCAGTGCAAAATTCAATATTCGTGAAGCGGGTGATGTAAAAGAGTTTGAAGTGACGGTCCAGCCACCCGATGAAAAGCACGACAAAGCGTGGCTAAAGATTACCGATAACAAAGGTAACTTATTGTCCGATAAATACTCTTATCCGTTAGACAAAGATGATCCGCTGATTGAAATCTCAGTGCCGAAGAGTCATCCGCTATACAAAAATGGCGATGCAACCATCTTTGAACTGACAGAAGGCGCACTGCTGAACGACAAATTTACGGCCAACTTGGTGCCGTCAGAAGGTGGTAACGGCAACTTGAGAAAGATGCAGCAATTACAAACCAACAAAATGATGGATGGTAAATCGAGCACCTTGATTGACGTTTACCACAATCTTAATACTGAAGTGGGTTTGAAATCGGCAACGGCTAACCGCTTAGCATCGGTTGCGCGTTTAGAGCAT
>NZ_JAWOWM010000585.1:0-598 GCF_033340475.1 Vibrio sp. 1078-1 | reverse complement strand
TATCTGCGAGGTTTTTTGTATTTGGCTTGTGAATAAAAACAAGACGTTATGATGAACAAAAAGTGTTGTATTTAAAATCGCTGATTCAGGTAGTAGAACGATTTAAGAACTAATAACTTAGATTTTAGCGGGAAGAGACAGGGTGGCCTCCGAGTCAAAGACGCCGGAGACCGGGGGGTAGGCTATGGACAGGTTAGCCTAGGTAAGTTTCTAGCTCTTCGCTACCACCGATGTGTTTACCGCCGATGAATACTTGCGGGACGGTCGTACGGCCTGTAATAGCACGAAGACTGGTGGAAGTTGCATCGTTCGCCAAAATTACTTCTTCATATTGAAGACCGTGAGCAATCAAGTTTTGTTTAGCTTTCATATAGAAAGGACAACCAGGCTTGGTAAATACAGTGATCGATTCCTGAGTTCTGTACTCTGGTGCGATGTAGTTCAGCATAGTGTCGGCATCCGATACTTTGAACGGGTCTCCTGGCTCATTTGGCTCGATGAACATCTTCTCAATCACGCCATCTTTTACCAACATGCTGTAACGCCAAGAACGTTTACCAAAACCGATGTCATTTTTGTTCACGAGCATGCCCATGCC
>NZ_JAWOWM010000584.1:0-598 GCF_033340475.1 Vibrio sp. 1078-1 | reverse complement strand
CATTCCACAAACAAGGCCAGTAACGTAATACTTGTATCGAATCCAAACTCTACCGCTTGAAGCTTGTAGCCAGCGAAGTAGCTGAGCATTCCTCCAAGCCCACCTAATATTGATACGTAGATTTTGGCGAAGCGGTGCAAAAGCACTTTCAGTTGGTAGGCATACCATGCAAACAATACCCATAGACCAATCAACCACACAGGGAGCCAAGGGGTAGGGAAAACCAAAAGCGAGAAGTGTTGATTTAGCGTATCGAGAACTAGCCCGAAAATGGTGACAAAGGAGATCGCTTTCACCGAGTGAAACGCCGTCAGAATGGAATACACCAAAGTCGCCAACGCCAGTATCATCATCAACCATTGCCACTCAAACGTACCAAGCACAGCAATAAACCAGCACAGTTGAAACCAAGTGGACGCAATCAACACTCTCATAATTGTTATGGGCGCTGGAAAGTCATGTGAACGGCGCTGATCGTACGTGCAAGAAAACCGCCTTCACAATAACTAAGGTAATAACGCCACATGCGGACAAACCGGTCATCGTACCCAAACCCTCGCACAGCATCCTCTGCGCGGTTAAAACGGCGATGCCACTC
>NZ_JAWOWM010000583.1:0-599 GCF_033340475.1 Vibrio sp. 1078-1 | reverse complement strand
CACTGAAAGCGGCTGACGAAACAGTCAACTTCAACCTTGATAAAACCGAAAGCTGGGTGCCTTACCAAGATGCTTGGAACGGTGACAAACGCTTCACGGTCATGACTCGTCACAACGACTACCAAGAAGACGTCGGCTTTATTCCAGCCAACACCAAATGGGCGCCGGACTCTGGCGACAAACCGGGTTACGTAGAGGGCTTAAAAGTCGATAAATACGACGAGCTCGTGAACGAGTCGGTGTCTTACGGTCTTGAGAACGCTTACTACGACTGGTGTATCGCTCAGATCGCTAAACTTGCGGGCAACGACCAGCAGTACGACCGCTACATGGCACGTTCTGAATCGTTCAAGAACTACTTCGATTACAACCCAGAACAATACGGCAAACTGCAAGACACCAAAGGCAACGCATTGGGTGCAACGGGCTTTATGCGTCCGGCTTACATGAACAGCGGCAGCAAGGTTTGGGCAAACAACCTGAAAGCCGAATGTTTGGACGAGAACATGGCGCTGTCTATCCCAGACGGTATGGACTACAACGCGTGTAAAGACCGCAAAGCACTCAACGAAAGTGACGTGTTCTGGCCTTACCGTGCC
>NZ_JAWOWM010000582.1:0-599 GCF_033340475.1 Vibrio sp. 1078-1 | reverse complement strand
CGCGATTCTCAAGCAGAATATCATTACGTATAGCCAACCGATTGTGCACGCTTACAGTCATCTTCCTGCCAGCCAAGAATGTCTGGTGCGGATTTTAGAAGAAGACGGAACAGTGATTGCTCCAGGGCGATTTTTACCGATCATCTCAGACACGCATTTGTACACCAGATTGAGTCGTCACATGATCCGCTCGACGCTGCATTACATGCGAGATAAGAAAGGAGATTTCTCGATTAACCTGTCTCCGCAAGATTTGTTGAGCGACAAAACGTTGATGTTGCTGGAGCATGAAATCAGCCAGTTGAATGACCCGACGCGGATAGGGCTGGAAGTGCTGGAGTCTGAACAGATTAAAGATTACGGTCGTATGATAGAAGTGTGCAGCCATTTCAGAAAACTGGGTGCGCGCATTATCGTGGACGATTTTGGTTCTGGACACTCCAATATTGATGAGATCTTAAAGTTAGAGCCGGAAGTGATAAAGCTGCATGGCAGCTTGATTAGAGACATCGATAAGGATTTAAAGCAGCGCAAAATAGCTTCTCAGTTGGTGCGTTTGTGCCAGGTGTTTAATGCAGAAACGGTCGCAGAGTTTGTGC
>NZ_JAWOWM010000581.1:0-599 GCF_033340475.1 Vibrio sp. 1078-1 | reverse complement strand
CAATCTCGGGCTGTGTTTTCACAGCCCGTTTTCGTATATCAGGAATCTAGCTCAACAGTATGGAAATTATTCTAATTACAACGGCTTTTTTAGCAGGCTTCATCGCGCTCAAATGCAGCCTTCCCCCTCTAGTCGGTTTTCTACTAGCGGGTTTTGGCTTACATGCCTTTGGCTATCAAAGTAATGACGTTATTGTCACTCTGGCTGATCTCGGCGTTACTCTTTTGCTTTTTACTAT
Organism: Vibrio sp. 1078-1; assembly: GCF_033340475.1. NCBI lineage: Bacteria > Pseudomonadati > Pseudomonadota > Gammaproteobacteria > Vibrionales > Vibrionaceae > Vibrio > Vibrio sp. 1078-1. The sequence continues at coordinate 361 of NZ_JAWOWM010000581.1, read as the reverse complement.
TGGCTTAAAGGTCGATGTAAAAACATTGCTTTCCAAAGAAATTTGGGGCGGCGCAACAGCGCACAATATTCTTTCAACCGCTTTTTTTGCTCTTGCGTTGTCAGGGCTGAAACTGCTTGGATTAACGTCCCTTGCAAGTATGGAAAGCGGGCAGATATTGCTCCTAGCCTTTGCACTTTCCTTCTCTAGCACTGTTTTCGCGGTAAAAACACTGCAGGAAAAAGGTGAACTCAACGCGACATACGCCACACTGGCCATCGGTATTTTGGTTATGCAAGATATCTTCGCGGTCGTGTTTCTGACTGTTTCGACAGGCAAAGTGCCAGAATGGTACGCCATAGGTCTATTTGCTCTTCCTCTT
>NZ_JAWOWM010000580.1:0-599 GCF_033340475.1 Vibrio sp. 1078-1 | reverse complement strand
AGCTCTAGCCATACTTTGTCCACTTTGTTGCACATCAGATACTCCGCTGGAGAGAGCACCGCATCAAAGTGGGGCAGAAGTTCAATGGTTTGCGCAAGAGGGTTGTCTAGATAAATGGGTTTATCGGCAAACGTAATCACACTATGAGTATCAAATTCGACGTCGTGTTTGATGTCGTTAAACACTTCTAAAGATACGGACACGACAACAAAAAACACGTTGCTAGGATCGAAGCTAACTGGCGGTACGCCCGTTCGTTTGTCAATGAGTTCGTATCGCAACAAGATGCTTTGGCCACTGGAGTTATAAATGAACCCTGTGTGGCTGTATTCACCACGAGCCGCGAAGCTGGTTGCTATGTACTCCAGCACCTTTGGGTCAACAACGCCGGACGATTCATAATATTGGTTTTCGGTGTAATAAAGCAGATTTTGCTTGCCGTCGAGGATCGCCATGCTCGCATCCCCTTTATAGCCATGACTCAGGACATCAGCGGTTTCATCCAAGCGGCTAAAAAGCACTCGCTCACGGTAGGGATTGTCGTGATTGATAAAATAGTCCTGCAGCACATCACTTTTACTCAGCGTGTACGCATAGCT
>NZ_JAWOWM010000579.1:0-600 GCF_033340475.1 Vibrio sp. 1078-1 | reverse complement strand
AATGAAGAACGCGATACTAAGAAGTCGTAACGACGGTTAGATTCTTTATCCAATACTTTTGCGTATATCGACGATAACACAACGCCAACTTAACGACTTCCTCTGCAATCATCAGTGCATACACGTACTTAAACTCCCAACCAAGAACAAACGCAGCGATTGCACAAAGTGGTAAGCCTGTCATCCACATGGCGATAAAGTCCATGCGTAAGCAGAATACGTTGTCGCCACCAGCTCGAATAATCCCGTTAATGATGATCATGTTCAACATACGCAACCAAATCGCGCAGCACAAAATCATCACCGCAGGGGCTGCGAGTGGGTAAAGCTCAGGGTTGTCCAAATTCAATGCTGCAATGATCAACTCACGATTAAGAAGCAACAGTGCGCCGATGGAAATACCAAACACAAAGACTGCTTTGATAAAGAATTTTGCCATGTGCTCAGCTTGCTCAAAGGCATCACGCCCCAAGGATTGACCAATCATCACAGAGCATGCCACAGAGATCCCAAAGAAAATCGAGTAACAGAGTGATTCAAATGGGCCGAGCATACTAAACACCGCCAATTCGGTTGTCCCCATGTGGCCAAAAATCATCT
>NZ_JAWOWM010000578.1:0-600 GCF_033340475.1 Vibrio sp. 1078-1 | reverse complement strand
GTTGAAAAAAATAGTCACAACAAGGTTAACAGGCTTTCATTCAGCTACACTGAGCACTCATTTACTGCAATTCGTAGATATTATGCTTGTGATTGCAGTTCTTGCCATAGATCACTAACAATCACGCGATCCGCAGGCGTCAGTTCTGCACGTGCTTCTTCTAGGCTGTTCGCGATACGAGATTTTAGCTCTTCAACATCGTTGATGCCGTCTTCTTCACAAGATGCGGCAGACAGAGAGATGTGACCACGTAGATAACCACCAGCAAACAGTTCATCATCAGATGCGTTTTCAATACGAGCATCAATCAGTTCTAGTAGTTTTTCTTCAAATTCAATAATCATGGAGTTTCTCTGAGGTTATTTGGGTTACTTAACGCTAAAATCAGACGCTTCCAGCTGCTTAGTTTGGTAAAACGCACGTAAGGCGTCCGAAAGCATTTTCACTCGCGGTGGCAAACCTGCTTCCAAAATACCTAATACTTCTTTATGCACTTTTTGCATAAAGCCAAGCCTATCTGGTTCAAAATCGCCGTGTAGATTGTCACAACTGACCGTAAAAGGGAAGCCAGCACTCGTGGCAAGAATCCATTCGTAAGCT
>NZ_JAWOWM010000577.1:0-600 GCF_033340475.1 Vibrio sp. 1078-1 | reverse complement strand
GCCAAGCACAAGAGGAAGAGCTCAAGCAGTTGCTGCAAACGTATTACGTGACCGAGCGAGCGAAAGCGAATGGGCACTTATTGAATCAAGGTGTAGAAGAAGACCGCATTAGCCAATACTTTCAGCACTTAGCCAAGGCTCGTGCCGAAGTGATTGATGCCATCACCAAAACCACTCAAGAGTTGGCGCACAACAAAAACCAACTTGAGCTAGAGAAAGAGCAGATCGAAACCCTGCTCAAGCAGCAATCAGAAAAGCGTACCGCACTGGCCAGTACGCAGTCGAATCGTAAGCAAACGCTGAACAAAATTCAGAGCAGCATTAAAAACGACAAACGTTACCTTGCTGAACTACAACGCAATGAAACCCGTCTAAAAGCCGAGATTGCAAAAGCCGCCAAGCGAAATGCGGTACCAATGGACGGGCTCGGCAAACAGCGCGGCAAACTACCATGGCCCCTCAAAGGCAGTGTGTTACATAACTTCGGTACGCGTCAAACCGGACAAGTAAACTGGAAAGGTATGGTGCTTTCCGCTAACTATGGTCAACAAGTTAAAGCGGTTTACCCTGGCACAGTCGTATTTGCAGAGTATTTAAGAG
>NZ_JAWOWM010000576.1:0-601 GCF_033340475.1 Vibrio sp. 1078-1 | reverse complement strand
CGGCTACTGCCTTGCACTTAACGCAATCCGCTCTTTCTCACCAAATCAAAGATCTCGAATCTCGTATTGGCGGTCAGTTATTTTTACGCAAAACTCGCCCAGTAAAATTTACCTCTGAGGGTGAAATTCTCTTGCGCCTCGCTGAAGATATTTTGCCAAAGCTGGCAAGAGCAGAAAACGAACTGGCGAGTTTGAAAGAGGACGTCAACGGTCGATTACACATGGCGATCGAATGTCACTCATGCTTCCAATGGCTCATGCCTGCTCTAAGGGAATATCAATTGGCGTGGCCAAGCGTCACGTTGGATTTTTCGTCCGGATTTGGGTTTGAGCCCCTACCCGCATTGTTGGCTGGCGAGTTAGATCTCGTTATCACGTCGAATATTCAACCTCGTTCTGAGGTACATTATGAACCGTTGTTTGACTTCGAAATGCGCCTGATTACTGCAACCAATCATCCATTAGCTGACAAAGAAATTATCGAACCACAAGATCTTGCCGATCAAACTATGCTCTCTTATCCGGTTCAAAAACAAAGATTGGACGTTGTTAAGCACTTCTTGCAGCCGGCCGGCGTCGAGCCTGCCAGATGGAAGCAAGC
>NZ_JAWOWM010000575.1:0-601 GCF_033340475.1 Vibrio sp. 1078-1 | reverse complement strand
CCACCAAAATACCTTTACCACCGCTGCCTTGAGCTGGCTTAATCACAAAACCCGGCCAATCTTTCACCATGTTGTGGATGGTTTGTACTTCTGCTTGGTTGTGAATCACGCCGATAAGGGCAGGGACGGTTGCCCCTGCAGCTTGAGCGATGATCTTGGTTTTTAGCTTGTCATCCACCAATGGGTATTTAGAGCGATCGTTATAGCGACCAATGTAGCTATGGTTACGCTTGTTCATGCCCATAATGCCTTTGTGGCGAAGTTTTGATGGCGTAGTGTAACGTTCAAACATCGTTTAATCCTCCGCTAGCGGTTTGAAACGACGTAGTTCTGTTAGACGGTAACCAGTGTAAGTCCCTAGTAATAGAATACCCGCCAAAACAATTAGCTGTAGGCCGATAAAGTTAAACGTTAAGTGCTGGATATACGAGTTGGTCATCGCCAAGTAAACCAGTACCGCAGTCAGTAGTGAACCACCACCTTGCATTGCTACTTCTTTCGCACCTTCTTCCTCCCACAGAATCGACATACGTTCGATCGTCCATGACAAGATGATCATTGGGAAGAAGTTGATTGTTAGACCTTCTGGCAAACCAAGCGT
>NZ_JAWOWM010000574.1:0-601 GCF_033340475.1 Vibrio sp. 1078-1 | reverse complement strand
AATGCCTGCACTCATTACTGTTATCAAAAGCTGGAAGAGCGCGAATCACGTCCCAAAAGTAGAAGTCACTGCGCCACTATCGAAAGAAGAAGATCGCCTGACGGCACTTGAAAACACAGTCGCAAAATTAACCGCTCGTATTGAAGAGCTAGAAGCAAAACTGGGTGAGAAATAAGAATGAAGTTATGGGTAGATGCAGACGCTTGTCCTAAAGTGATCCGTGAGACCATCGTGCGTGCCGCAGAACGAACCGGCGTAGAGTGTACCTTTGTCGCCAATCACGTTGTACCAGTGCCAAAAAGAGCCAACATTCACTCACTTCAAGTCCCTGCAGGTTTTGATATTGCTGACAACGAAATTGTTCGTCGTGTAGAGCCAAATGATTTGGTCATCACATCCGATATCCCACTTGCCGATGAAGTCATCACTAAAGGCGCTCTAGCGTTGAGCTCTCGTGGCGAGCTTTACACCAAAGACACCATCAAAGCGCGTCTTAATATTCGTGACTTTATGGAAACCATGCGCTCAAGCGGTATTCAAACTGGCGGGCCTGCGGCACTTTCGCAAACCGAACGCCGAGAGTTTGCAAACCATCTGGATA
>NZ_JAWOWM010000573.1:0-601 GCF_033340475.1 Vibrio sp. 1078-1 | reverse complement strand
CAAGCCAGCACTAATGAAACAAATGCGAAAACATAACGGTTTTAGATTGATAGAAATCCTATTGGTGCTGGTTTTGCTATCTCTTACCGCGGTGGCGGTGATCACTACGTTGCCTACCAGTCAAAAAGACCTCTCTAAACAATACGCGCAAAGTTTCTTTCAGCGTTTGCAGTTGCTTAACGAAGAAGCCGTACTCAGCGGTAAAGATTTTGGTGTGCGTGTCGACGATACCAAAAAGACCTACACCCTGCTTAGCTTGACCGCTGAAGGCTGGAAGCCGCTAGAAATGAAGCAAATTCCAAGCAAAACCAAATTAGAAGATGACATTGCATTGCAATTGGATCTAGGTGGCGGTGCTTGGGATAAAGACGATCGTTTGTTTGAGCCGGGTTCACTGTTTGAAGACATGTTTGCCGACGAAACTGAAGAAAAGAAAGTGAAACCACCGCAAGTCTTCATTTTCTCGAGCGCAGAAGTCACGCCGTTTACCTTGTCTTTTTTCCCACAAAAAGGCGATGCGTTTAACGATGGTTGGCGAGTGATCGGAAAAGAGAGTGGGCAAATTTTGTTGGTAGCTCCAGGTGAAGAAGTGGAAGAGGAT
>NZ_JAWOWM010000572.1:0-601 GCF_033340475.1 Vibrio sp. 1078-1 | reverse complement strand
AGAGTGCAAGAAATGAAGTTGCTATACAACGATTTTCCTAGCAAAAAAAGTCCCTAGTATAAATTTTCTCCGAAACAAACATTTAGACTTTACCACCCACAGTAATTAACAAACTTCTCAATAAAGAGACATTCACTCACGATTGAGACGGCTAATTCAAAACTATTATTTCAGTGGGGCAAAAATAGTGATTAATGATGAAACTGCGAAAAGGTAGTACCAAACAAACGGTGCAATTCAGCGAGGCGGAGCTATATCCTCTTATTGGGAATAGCGCTTGTATCCACGAGCTTCGAAATGCCATTAAAAAGTACGCGCAATGTGACGCTGAAGTACTCATACAAGGTGAAACTGGTGTGGGTAAAGGGTTATGTGCTCGACTGATCCATCAGTTATCTAGTCGACGCTCATCACCCTTTGTAGAGGTTAACTGCGGTGCGATTCCAAGTGGCTTGATTGCTTCCGAACTTTTTGGCCACGAAAAAGGGGCATTTACAGGTGCCATTTCTGACCGGATTGGTTTTATTCAAAAAGCACACAAAGGCACTTTATTTCTCGATGAGATTGGAGATATGCCTTCGGATCTTCAAATACATCTCCT
>NZ_JAWOWM010000571.1:0-601 GCF_033340475.1 Vibrio sp. 1078-1 | reverse complement strand
TAGGTGTTAATCCCACCAGCCAGCCCAATCGGGTCACTGGTGATGTAACGCCCGGTATTCGGGTCGTAGTAACGCCGCCAGTTGTAGTGGAGCCCGGTCTCCGCGTCGTAATACTGTCCTGGGAATCGCAGGTTGAAGGTTGGCCCCTGGATGATGATGCTGGCCTTACCGAACGGGCTGTAGCTCGCCTTCCAAACGACTTGGCCGCTGACGTCGGTCAGTGCCTTCGGGGTGCCCAGGTGATCGACGTGGACTTGGTAGGTCTGTCCTGACTGAACAAAGCCCAAGGGTGTCCCATCGAGCCAGATGTACTCCGCCAGCACGTCTCCAGTGGCCGCGTCCAGCTCCTCGATGAGGTTTCCTGCCAGGTCGTAAACCAGCAGCCGGGTATGCCCGTTTAGGGTCTTGGTTACACGCTGATCCAGATGGTTGTATGTGTAGCTTACAGTCACTCCCGCGACCGTTGCGGCCACCAGCCGGTTCTGGCTGTCATAGGTGAAGGTATCCGCCCCCTGCTTCGTCAGGTTGCCATTGGCGTCATAGCTTCTGGAGGTTTGCCCGGCCTTCACCAACCAGTTGTTCATGTAGTTGATGGTGTAGC
>NZ_JAWOWM010000570.1:0-602 GCF_033340475.1 Vibrio sp. 1078-1 | reverse complement strand
GTGATGCGTTGACCTATGCCGGGGATCTCAGCGGCGGCAACTCCAGCATCAAAGAAAACTACATGGTTGTGACCAATGTGTTTTTCCCTGAGGCAGAAAGCACGAAAAACACTCTGGAGCGCAAACGCCAGTTCACTGTAAACCAAGCCTACGGGCCGATGCTCAAATTCGTGCCGGTGCTGGCGGACAAAAAGGAGAGCTTCGACACTCTCTATGAGTCCATGAAAGAGGGGGCTAAGCCAGTCAAGATCACCTACTCGGTGGTTTTATTTGCTCCAACCAAAGAACGTGTTGAAGCGGCGGCGATGGCCGCACGAAACATCTGGCGTGAATCTCGGTTCGAGCTGATGGAGGATAAGTTCGTTGCTCTGCCGATGTTCCTCAACTGCCTGCCATTCTGTACAGACCGGGATGCAGTGCGAGACCTATTCCGCTACAAGACCATGACAACCGAGCAGGCGGCTGTGGTCCTGCCGGTGTTTGGGGAATGGAAGGGGACCGGGACCTATCATGCAGCGCTGATTTCCCGCAACGGCCAGCTCATGAGTCTGTCTCTTCACGACAGTAATACCAACAAAAACCTGGTGATCGCAGCCGAATCC
>NZ_JAWOWM010000569.1:0-602 GCF_033340475.1 Vibrio sp. 1078-1 | reverse complement strand
TTTCAATTTGATTCGCAATGCGATTTACTATTTTGATTCCTATCCCGATAGTCAAATTGAAATCAGAACCCTCGTCGGCCCTTATGAAAACACGCTTGTTTTCCGCGATACAGGGCCTGGGATTGATGACAGCATCGTACACAAAATCTTTGATGACTTTTTCTCATTCCAGAAAAGCGGCGGTAGCGGACTTGGCTTGGGTTACTGTCAGCGTGTGATGCGCTCTTTTGGTGGTCGAATTGAGTGTAAATCGGTAACTAATGAATTTACTGAGTTTTATCTGCATTTTCCGGTTGTGCCAAATGCACCGAAAGTAGAAACGCTTCGAACGCCAAACTTTTACAACTGGAATCAGAAAGTCAAAACCACACCAAGTCCAGAACCTGTCGTACAAATCAACAAAGATGCACCAACTGTGCTCATTGTCGATGATAAAGAGGTGCAACGTACTTTGGTTCAAATGTACCTAAACCGACTTGGCGTCAATAGTTTACAAGCCAATAACGGCGCAAATGCGGTGGAACTGTTTCAATCACATCAGGTCGATTTGGTGTTGATGGATGTTCAAATGCCCGTGATGAATGGGTTTGACGCCAGCGAAA
>NZ_JAWOWM010000568.1:0-603 GCF_033340475.1 Vibrio sp. 1078-1 | reverse complement strand
GCCAGACGGAAAAGAGGATATTGAGGTATTACGCGAGTGGTACAAACAATCCAAGGAATGGCTGAACAAAGAGTTTGGAGATAATTTGGTTAATGCTGTGCTGCACAGGGACGAGGAAACGCCACACATACATTTTGTTGTTGTTCCTGTTGTGGAAAAGGATGGTAAGCATTCTTTGAGCGCGAGGGACATGTTTGGTAAGGAACAACTGGCAAGAATGCAGAGGAGTTATTATGCATCTATGGAGGGTCGTATAGCCAACATCGAACCGCCCAAGCACGGCAGCAAGCGCAAGCACACGGAGGTAAAGCATTTTTATGAGGTTCTGGATCAGGTAAAGGCTGATCTGCATGTTGCAGCAGATAACATGCTGGAGCAGCTTAAAAACGAATGCATGGATACGCTCAAGGGTAAATACCTCCCGCTAGTTGATAGGGCTGTTGAGAAGGTCGAGAGTGAACTAGAGGGACGTTTGACCGATGAGGTCAAAGCCAAGATCAAAGAGTCGTACAAGCAAGAGCTTGATAAGGAAATTGATGCTTTCCGTTCCACACCAACGCTGAAAGGAATGGAGGAGAGGGTTACTCAAAGCATTGATAAAGC
>NZ_JAWOWM010000567.1:0-603 GCF_033340475.1 Vibrio sp. 1078-1 | reverse complement strand
CCAACTTTAAACTTGTCCATCTTTAATTCCGATACTTCTGTCTGTTCTGTTAGATTCGCGCTTTGGGCGCGTGATGTTACTGAACTTTAATGTGCTTGTCAGTATTCGGTGAAGAATTCTTACACAGTTGCTCAGACAATCTGGTTACAGATCGGCCTTCTTGTTGCGTGAGTATTGGCGGTTTGCCTTGTTCTCCATCATGCTTTCTAGAATGCGATGGTAGTTCTCAAAACGAACCTCACTCACTTCGCCTTTCTCAACGGCTTCACGCAGAATACAGCCAGGGTCGTCGTTGTGTTTACAGTCTCGGAATTTACAGCCACCAAGGTATGGGCGGAACTCTACGAACGCTTTGGTGACTTCTTCAGCCTCTAAGTGCCAAAGACCAAATTCGCGAACCCCTGGTGAGTCAATAAGATCGCCGCCAGTTGGAATGTGGTAAAGGCGTGCTGCTGTCGTGGTGTGTTGACCTAAGCCAGAGTTTTCAGAAATTGCGCCTTCTTCCACTTCTTGTTCTAGTTCAGGCATTAATGCATTAACCAAACTCGATTTACCTACGCCAGATTGACCAACAAAGATGTTGATACGATCGCGTAACTGCAC
>NZ_JAWOWM010000566.1:0-604 GCF_033340475.1 Vibrio sp. 1078-1 | reverse complement strand
GGGCTTAGCGGATGCGATTGCAGATTTGGTTTCTACAGGTGCAACATTAGAAGCAAACGGCCTGAAAGAAGCCGAAGTCATCTTCAGATCCAAAGCGACGCTTATCCAACGCATTGGTGAGTTCGACGCAGACAAAGCAGAGTTGATCAATAAATTGCTAACTCGTATGCAAGGCGTTCAACAGGCAAAAGAATCAAAATACATCATGTTGCACGCACCAGCTGGAAAGTTGGAGCAAATTAAAGCATTACTGCCGGGCGCAGAAGATCCAACCGTTTTAACATTATCAGCAGACAAACAGAAAGTTGCAGTTCATTTGGTGAGTACAGAGAACTTGTTCTGGGAAACCATGGAACAGCTAAAAGAACTGGGTGCGAGCTCAATTCTAGTGCTACCAATTGAAAAAATGATGGAGTAACGGCAATGAGAACTGTTGTATGGCAATCACTGAGTGAAGAGCAACAAGATGCAATATTGGAGCGTCCTGCCATTGCGGAAGGCGCGAATATTACCGCTGCAGTTGCGGATGTGATCGCAAAGGTGCGTACTCAAGGTGACGCAGCGCTATTAGAACTTACAGAGAAGTTTGACCGTGTAAAACTGG
>NZ_JAWOWM010000565.1:0-604 GCF_033340475.1 Vibrio sp. 1078-1 | reverse complement strand
CAGTACCTTAATGGGCCTAGGTGCATTTCCGGGTACTCACAAAAACTCGCTTGGTATGTTGGGGATGCACGGTACTTACGAAGCCAATATGGCGATGCATGAAGCGGATCTAATCTTCGGTATTGGAGTACGTTTTGATGACCGCACCACCAATAACCTTGAGAAGTACTGTCCAAATGCGAAAGTGATGCACATTGATATTGATCCATCGTCGATCTCCAAAAACGTCAAAGTGGATCTTCCAATTGTAGGCTCTGCGGAAAAAGTATTGACTACTATGCTTGGTCTACTAGCAGAGCAAGATTGTAGCAACGATGAAGCGGCGATCACTAAGTGGTGGGATGATATTCAAGTGTGGCGTGATCGTCAGTGCTTGTCTTACGAAACGTCGTCGGATCGTATCAAGCCACAGCAAGTCATTGAAACACTGCACAAGCTAACCAATGGTGACGCGTATGTGGCGTCTGATGTAGGCCAGCACCAAATGTTTGCGGCGTTGTACTACCCATTCAACAAACCTCGCCGTTGGATCAATTCGGGTGGCTTGGGCACAATGGGCTTCGGTCTTCCTGCTGGTATGGGCGTTAAGTTCGCGATGCCTGAA
>NZ_JAWOWM010000564.1:0-606 GCF_033340475.1 Vibrio sp. 1078-1 | reverse complement strand
TGAACACTTCAGCGAGACCAGTCTCGGAGAGCACGTCATCCGCCCTGCCCGACGCATGCAACACACCATTACTGAGCAATAACACTTTATCGGCATGTTTAAGGGTGCGATTCAAATCATGGTTCGCCACGAGCACGCTAATACCTTGTGCCGCGATAGCATTGATTAACTGATACAACAAACCTTCTTGAGCGATGTCGAGCGGAGCGGCTGGCTCATCTAAAATCAACAACTGCGAGTATGGATTTATCGTTCTCCACACTTGTAGGCATACACCCGCTAAGCGTACGCGTTGCCACTCGCCGCCTGATAGCGTTTGAATGCTGCGGTGCAACTTATCTTGCAGTTGGACGAGCTCGACCACCATATTAACGGCATCACGAACTTTACCATCAGTGATCGCAGCGCCACTTGGCAACGACAACGCAAGATATTGAAAAACATCGACGTTAAATGCAGGTCTAGATTGCTGACATAAGTAACCGCGAACATAAGCTTGTTCCGACAAAGATAACGTGAGCAAGTTTTTGTCATCCACATGAACTTCACCGCTCGCTCCGTCCCTGCCAGTTAATGTGCCAGAAATCGCTGCGAGTAACGTACTCT
>NZ_JAWOWM010000563.1:0-606 GCF_033340475.1 Vibrio sp. 1078-1 | reverse complement strand
AGCAATCCACTCGAAACTTTAGTCAACTATGCGAAACCTCTAATGAAAATTTGGTTGGTTTGGAGCGTGATCAGCTTACTCATGCCGTTCCAATGGCAAGTCGTAGCAGAAGCGGGATACCTTGCCGAACGACAAGGCTACTGGGGATACTTAGCGTCTGTACCACTGAATTCATTACTAGAAGGCGGGCTTGTCCACCTGTGGTTTATTCCAGCATTGGTGATTGCGGTCGCTATCATCGCCTTCTTAGTTCGAATTGGCATGACACAGTTACTGCTTCCAACAGCAGTGCTGCTTTACGTCTATGGTGTTTTGGCAGGCAGCTATGAACCTCTCACCGATTTACCTGCTCCGTTTTTCACTCGTAATGGGCCATTTTTCAGTACCTTGCTTGTGGTATTTGGCTACTTGATTCGAGAAAAACAGTGGCTTTGGTCACGCAACAACACCATTCGCCTGATTCTCCTCGGTATGGCTCTGCACTTTGGTGAAGCCTACTGGTTGATGCAATACGATGTGGCCTTCAACTCTAACGACTTCTTGTTTGGCACCGTCATTTGGTCACTCGGCGTGTTCATGTGGCTGTTAGTTCCTCCTAATTTTGGC
>NZ_JAWOWM010000562.1:0-606 GCF_033340475.1 Vibrio sp. 1078-1 | reverse complement strand
AACGTGAATAATGGGGTGTACCGTTGCGGTTTTGCTACTTCGCAAGAAGCGTATGAAGAGGCTTTTGAATTGTTGTTTTCGGCCTTAGATAAAATTGATGCTCATCTGGCGACCCATCGCTATCTAGCAGGCAATAAAATTACGGAAGCCGATTGGCGTTTGTTCACCACGTTAGTGCGTTTTGATGCCGTGTACGTTGGGCACTTCAAGTGTAATAAACAACGCATTGCCGATTACGTCAATATTCAGGGTTATCTGAAAGAGTTGTATCAGATTGACGGTATCGCCGATACCACCGATTTCTATCATATTAAGCGCCATTATTACTTCAGTCACACAGGGATTAATCCAACGCAAGTGGTGCCTAAAGGGCCTGATTTAGACTTTAGTTCTCCTCACCAAAGAGAAATGATCGGTTAGTTTGTAACGGTTCATCCAATACAAAAGCCCTCAACGACGAACTGCGTTGTTAAGGGCTTTTATTTACGCTACGTACTAGGAGCAAGAGGGGCAATTTTTAAATATATGCTCGCCTTATTTAGCGCGGACGATGTCCATCACCAACTTACCGTCAACCTTTACTGGACCATCTTCTTTGGCTACGAG
>NZ_JAWOWM010000561.1:0-607 GCF_033340475.1 Vibrio sp. 1078-1 | reverse complement strand
GTTAACAGGTTGGTCATCGCAACTTCGCCACCATCACTGTTGGGCTCACCGTATTCGATGTAGCTTTTGGAGAGTTCAATACCATGTTCTTTCAATGCGGCTTGGTAACCTTGCAAGCGTTCATCGGTATCTTCGATATCGTGGGATGAGGCAATGCAAGCGATTTTGCGATGCCCGTGACGAATCAAATATTCTGTCGCGAGGAATGCTCCTTTGCGGTTATCAAGGGAAATACAGCGTTCGGCCAGCTCTGGGATATGACGATTGATAAGCACCATACCTTTCACTTCTTGGGCATAGCCAATTAGCTCCTCATCAGATAAGCCTTTCGAGTCGATGACTATTGCAGCGCACCGGCCGTTCATCAGCAACTCTAGGGCTTGACGCTCATCTTCTGGATTATGGTAACCGTTGCCAATCAAGATATGTTTGCCATTTTCGCGCGCGACATTGTCGACGGATTTGACCAGCGTGCCGAAGAAAGGATCGGACACATCACTCACCAACACACCCATGGTATTTGTGCTTTGACTCACCAGTGCGCGAGCTGCGGCATTGGGTCTGTAACCCAATTTGCTCATTGCTTTGGTGACCGACTCTACCGATG
>NZ_JAWOWM010000560.1:0-607 GCF_033340475.1 Vibrio sp. 1078-1 | reverse complement strand
CATTGGCTGGTGGTCTTTTTGGCTGAGTACGCTGGTTAGACCAAAGACGTGTTTGCATCTACAACTATTCCAACTGTTTGAGATACGCTTCCATTTTCAGCGGATTCAATATGGTAATACTGCCATATTGCAGCCTAAGAACGTTCGAGTTTTCCAATTTCTTTAGTACCTTATGAACACTTTGTCGTGTTAGCCCCATCATGTTGGCGATGTGCTCACGAGTCACTTTCACTACACAAGACTGGGCACTTATAGGACGGTTATGTTGATATTCTGCCAGAAGCAATAATCGTCTGCCGATCCTCTCTTCTATACCGCGAATGGCGTCGTCTTCGATAACGGAAATAGCTGACCATAATCTGCGGCTGAGCAGATCCAGAATCACAGGGTAGCTTTGTGGATATTTGGCTAACAATTGCCGAAATTTATCGCCAGGTAGCTCTAATAGGGTTACGTCGGTATGAGCCGTTGCTCCGAAAATGCGTGGCATGCCGGGTGAAAATACATTGTCGCCAAACCATCCTCCGGCTTCGAAAATCATCAAGGTGACTTCTTTTCCTTTGGAACTTATCGAGTTAACGCGTACAGATCCTTTGGCGATCACCAT
>NZ_JAWOWM010000559.1:0-607 GCF_033340475.1 Vibrio sp. 1078-1 | reverse complement strand
GATTATCCTCGCACATACACAGAGGGTTGCTTACGGCTTCACTCGGGAATGATCCGCCTCCACCACTTATAGGAACCCCTGCTACTTTGATAGGGAAAAGACAGCTCCAGCAGATGTCAGTAATCAGTTTTCCGCCGATCACTTCCGCATTCTGGCACCCAGGGTCAGCCGATACCGAACCAACCCAAAAGACCGCGCTAACGGCCATGATCCGTAGAATTTTTTGCATCATGGTAAGGCCTTTACGTAATTCAAGTGTTTCTCCATGACAGCAGGCTTCCCGTGATAGAAACCTTGTTGCCATGACAGTCCAAGTAATTTGGCGCTCTCCCCCAATGGGAAGCTCTCCACCTGCTCAGCAATGAGCTGTATGCCTTTTCGGCGGCAGTGGAGGATGGCCGAGTAGTCTTCAAGCGACCGCAGTCTTCTCGCGTCAAACTTGCAATAGTGCCAGTCATAACGACTCAGGCGCTCCAGCGAAGAGTTTTTGTCTCCATAGTCATCCAGCGCCAGCTCAACCCCTATTTCGGTAAGAGCCTCCCATCTCAATGCGAGAGAGGCATCCTGAATGCCCTCGGTAATCTCGATGACAAGCCGTGATGAGTGA
>NZ_JAWOWM010000558.1:0-608 GCF_033340475.1 Vibrio sp. 1078-1 | reverse complement strand
AATGACTTTTCTGGAACTGCATCAAGGAAATGCAACTCAGATAAACGATAGCCACAACACGCCGCCGCAAGCATGGGCTCCACCAGCTCTTCACGATGCAACTCGGGTGGCGTGACCAACTCTAATGGAGCATGTTCGCCAAATAAACGGATACAGGAGCCTTCTGCTACGCGCCCTGCACGCCCCATTCGCTGTGCTGCACTGGCTTTTGAAATGTTGGTTAATGTGAGAGCAGTACGTCCGTTGCGCTGAACCGTTCTTCGCTCCAAACCGCTATCAATCACAACGCGGATGTTAGGAATGGTAAGCGACGTTTCCGCGACATTGGTTGCCAGCACCACTTTGCGCTGCGCTTGAACAGTTAAAGCTCGATGTCGCTCTTCATCACTGACCGAGGCATGAAGTTTCACCACCAGCACATCATCCAAGTGCTGTAACATCTGCGCGCACTGAGCGATCTCTTTTCGACCTGGTAAGAACACCAAGATATCGCCTTCCTCATCTTCAAGGGCTTCTTTTACTGTTTTCACCACGTCATTTTCACACCCTTTTTTATTGGGCAGATGACGACTGTCTATTACTCGATGAGTCACCGAGACAGGAAAACA
>NZ_JAWOWM010000557.1:0-608 GCF_033340475.1 Vibrio sp. 1078-1 | reverse complement strand
ACCGGCAGGGAAAACGCGCACTCCAGCGCGCTAGCTATCGAGTGGAATTGGGTTGTACAGTTGTTGAGGATCTATCAACTCATCCAGAAGGATTGGATAACGAGACAACTGTTCGGAAATCATTGGACTTGCGGTACACAAGCGCACTAACTGCACCAATGCGGCAGGGTGTTCATCCAACAATTCTAAGTACGTCGTGCGCGTGCAAATATTGTGCAGTAAGTGCAGTACTCGCGGTAAACCAAACTGTGCATCAGGGTGGGCAAACACCGCGTCAAACACTTTTGGCATCAAGCGGTTTAAGACTTCTCGCCCACGGGGGCCGAGCGTTTTCTTGGCCAAGTCGGCTTTAAAGTTGATGATAGCTTTAGAGAATATGGCTGGCTCTTCAACTTGAATGTCCTGCTCTAAAATCAGCTCTAGCACATCTTGTTTATTGGCCATATCCCATAATTCATGGAAATGACGAGCAATCGTGCTGCCCTCATCTTCTTCGTCGTCACCAATCAAGGTTTCAAATACTTGATGCACTTTGTTCATGTGCTGCTGAGTTTGTTCGATGAGCAGCTCCCACGACTCTAGCTGCATCGCAGTTGCCAGTTTTAAAC
>NZ_JAWOWM010000556.1:0-609 GCF_033340475.1 Vibrio sp. 1078-1 | reverse complement strand
CCTGCTTGATTAAGTTCATTGATGTTGGAGCCAAACAGTAAGTAGCCAAACTCATCACGATCGCCTCCACCTGCACTTTGTTCGCGGATCTTGATACTCTTCATACCCGGAATAACAGGCATCGCCTCACGCCAGCGGCGAGCAAGTTCAAAGGTATTGAACGGACGAATTTCCTCATCGACAAGCGGCACTAACACTCGTCCTTCGGTGCGGCTTCTATTGTAAGAAAGCACATCGCGAATCATACCTTGCCCATGATCAGCAATAGTTTGAGACTCGACCTCTTGCATGACACGCTCGATGGTTTTCAACGCTTCAATGGTTTGCTCACTAGAAACCGTGTCATTCATCTCGATAGTAATCGCAGGGTAATCGGTCGGTACTTTCGGGTTAGGGGTAACACGCACATAGTTGGATTTAACCAATGCAGCACTGATCAGCAATAAACCACAGAACACAGCAAATACCGTCCAACGCCAATGCGTACAGGCTTTCACGAAGTTACGATAAGTGCCGTTTACAAAGCCGAAGAAACGTTGGTTGAAACGATCTCGCCATCCACCAGGTTTGACTGGTTTAAAATGGGTATGCGCCAAGTGCGCTGGTAGG
>NZ_JAWOWM010000555.1:0-609 GCF_033340475.1 Vibrio sp. 1078-1 | reverse complement strand
TGGGGTTTTCCTACAATATAGGCACGAAATGTTAGTAAAAGGGGAACAAAGTGTTTGGAAGTTTTCTTATTTTATTGCCGCCAAGTTCAGTAAAATACGCCTATTGAATGGCCTCCTAGAGTTAAGGTGCGTGCGGTGTCTGATCTCAACTTATTTCGTTATTACCAACGCTTGCTCTCTTTTGGTGTTGGTAATGAAGCAAAAACTACGCTGCAAGAAATCGCCGATTTGTTGTTTACTTCGCCTCGTCATGCGCGCAGTTTGCTGGCGCAGATGCAAGAGATAGCGTGGTTAAGTTGGCGACCAAAACCAGGACGGAACCAACGTTCAACATTGTTGTTAAACGTTGAACTCAGCGCGCTAAAAGAAAGCCTTGCACTAGAGCGGATCAAGCTTGGTAAGTACGAGAAAGCGCTGTCGATTCTGGATGAAGATGAAGCTGCATTTGGGCGACTCCTCAAAACAACGTCGGGCGCATCGGTAAAAGAGGGGCGGCTCAATATTCAGCTGACCTACAAACGCATGTTCGAGCGTGTTGTTCCTCATCAATTGCAGCGAAGCAGTGAGCGCTTTTTGCTACGCCAAATTTATTGCTGTTTGGTATCAAGT
>NZ_JAWOWM010000554.1:0-610 GCF_033340475.1 Vibrio sp. 1078-1 | reverse complement strand
CTGATGTAGATTGGGAACGTGTTACTGAGGAGCTGGATAAAATTGCTGGCTACCAAAATACCCAACTCTATGTTGAAGATAATACCGTTTCGGTTGTCGGCGAGCAGAAAAAGTATCGTGATCGCAACGAAGCTCATGAAAAAGCGGCAGCAGTCCTTTACAACGAAATGCCAGACAACATTGATACCTTTACTATCAATGAACGCAGTCGTGGTCTGATCGGCGATCAAACGGTTATCTCCAAAGAGAAATACCGTGACTTTGCAGAAGTTAACTACATCAATCCAAATATCGAAGATGCGACATCAACTTCGAGCGATAAACCGCAAGGTAAACCTGCTTACGACGGTTTTGAGCGCTTTGATTGGGGCTTCTCACCAAAACTAGCTCAGACCTTGGGCAACCCAGAAGAGTTCTATCTGTTCAGTGTTGGTTTAAGTGGCAGCGCCTCTTACTGGCTGACAGATAACCTAGAAATTGGTGGCTCGCTATACTGGGATTGGTACAACAACTACGACAAGTTTAACTACGTCACCCCACCAGACGGCACTTCGATTCCTCGTGTACGTACCATGTTCCGCGCTTATCAGAATGAACACGCGGTAACCAT
>NZ_JAWOWM010000553.1:0-610 GCF_033340475.1 Vibrio sp. 1078-1 | reverse complement strand
CTGAGCCCTAAAAGGGATGACTGCGCCTTCGCCACGATGAGAATACGCTTTTACGTTTATCCAAAAGCCTTCTTGAAAATAGAATTTCAAATCTTCATCGGAAATATTCGGAACTTCGATCAATGCCGTATTGTTAGAGTGGCAGCCGACAAACGTACTGGTGGTGATGAACTTCGTTCCAACAGGCGTGGTCACATTAAGAGTGACTTCACTACCGTGCTCGACCATCGCCATTGCATCGGTGCTGTTTAATGTGGTGGCCTGACGTTCTGGTGCTCTCTTACTCTGCAGAGGTAGATTGCCGTCTCTGGCACTGGTTATCATATTTCTCATTCTTATTGTCGTACCTGATTTGAGAAGAGGTGACTGCTATGAAATTTAGCACTAAACGACTGGGTGTCTTTGCGTGGTAATGATTTTATTCAGTGATATAGTTTGATTCAATAAATCCGTAACAAAATTAGAGAAGAAGATATGCATAAAGTGATTCACGACACTGAAAGTGGCCTCTTTTGGGTTGATTTAGAGCAAGACTTCAAAGCAAAAGTGGTCTACGAGTTGAAAAATGATGTGATGCACATAACATCGACGGTCGTACCAGAAGAGCTGC
>NZ_JAWOWM010000552.1:0-611 GCF_033340475.1 Vibrio sp. 1078-1 | reverse complement strand
AACGCCGCATTAAGGTGTGAGCGGCGCTTGGCTATACTTGAGCGAAGCGAAACTGCCAAGCGTTGCGAATCACTCTTGAATGCTTTGTTATGTGCGTGCTAAACGGTAGCGCCTTACCGTACCCTCAATCTCATCTGTGTAGTTACCGAGGTATTCACCACCACAGTTTTCGATGACCTTTTGAGATGCGGGATTGTCAATTGAGCAAGTAACAATAACTGAATCAGTGACAACATGGTCTCGCACCCAAGAAAGCAGAAATGAGGCTACACCTTTACCACGAGCTGACGGTCTAGTTTCGTAGCCAATATGACCAATGACATTTTCTACGTTGGCATTAGTACCTTTGCGAACTCGGACTGCACCTAAAATTTCGGAGTTCGATACACAGTAGTAAGTTGTGCTAGGTAAATATCCCTTTGGTAACCCAGAGATTGCCTTTGAACGTTCGACCAAACCTGACAAATAAGCTGTCGGATCTTGCTCCACACCCGAATATTTTGGAATACCCGATTCTAGGCATTCTTTCGCATAACTCGCTAATATTGGGGCCAAATCAGGGTTGGCCTCTATCACTTCCATGTCAATTTTCCTCATAAGCACATAACGCC
>NZ_JAWOWM010000551.1:0-612 GCF_033340475.1 Vibrio sp. 1078-1 | reverse complement strand
GAAGCCCGCGGTGAGCAGCTTCTTTCTCAAGTCGAAACCTTACTCGCCGCCACAGGTGCTAGCAAAGTGAACCTCATTGGTCACAGCCATGGTGGCCCAACAGCGCGTTATGTAGCCTCTGTACGCCCTGATTTAGTGGCTTCTGTCACCAGTATCGGCGGAGTGAACAAAGGCTCAAAAGTCGCAGACTTAGTACGTGGCACTGTTCCAGAAGGATCGGGGACAGAACAGTTGGCCGTTAAACTCGCGCAGGGGTTAACCACTCTGATCAATCTGCTTTCAGGTGGTTCAGATCTTGATCAAGATCCACTGGCTTCGTTAGCCGCATTAACGACGGAAGGCTCGCTAGCTTTTAACCAACACTACCCTGAAGGCATTCCAACCAGCGAATGTGGCGACGGTGATTTGCTGGCACCGAACGGAGTGTATTACTACTCATGGACCGGATCATCCACTTTTTCCAACGTTTTCGATCCGACAGACGCAGCCATGATGGTACTCGGCTTGGCATTCGATGGGCCAAACGATGGGCTCGTTGGCGCATGCAGCACTCATTTAGGAAAAGTCATTCGTGATGATTACAAAATGAATCACTTGGACGAAATTAACGGT
>NZ_JAWOWM010000550.1:0-612 GCF_033340475.1 Vibrio sp. 1078-1 | reverse complement strand
GGAAATTGGTTTGACGATGGCGGTCGGTGGCTTTATTGGCGCTCAACTTGGCGCAAAAGTGGTGGTTACCAAAGGTCAAAAGTGGATTCGACCTCTAGTGATTACCATGTCTATGCTGATGGCAACAAAACTTCTTTGGCAACAACATCAGCAATGGCTTCTAACACTGTTTTAATTCGCTGATTGCGGTATGTGTTGTGGCGAAGACAGATGTGTATTGGGCGAACTAGAGGCTCTAGTTCTTCGAATTCAAAACAGAAATTTGATGCGATGTTGAGTGTTTTGATGATGGATTTAGGTATCAGTGCTGGTGCCATACCTTTTAAAGCTAATTGCGCTGCCGCAGTGTAGGAGTCCATTTCCATCAAAGGTTGGATCTCGTACTTGGACAAAATGGCTTGTTGATATGTGTTGGCTGGGTTATTCAAATCGTTAGTTAAAATCGCTTTTGGTAATTGAGTTAGCGGGTGCTTACTTATTATAGAGAAAGGCTCATCGGCGAGATGAACGCTCATCAAACCGTGATGAGAAGGTAAGTAACCAGCGCAGAATCCTAGGGTCGCTCGCCCTGATTTTACGTTTTCAACGATTCTCGGAGTGTGATTGGTAGAG
>NZ_JAWOWM010000549.1:0-612 GCF_033340475.1 Vibrio sp. 1078-1 | reverse complement strand
TGAAGGTTTGCAACAAGCTGTGGCGTTGGTATTTGTCGTACGCAGGGTTGCTCTCAGCACCATCTTTACGAGTAATGGTGTTTTCGGCAATGTGCTGCTCTGGCGTGAAGATCACTTTCGCCGCTTCTTTTGGCGTGACCACTTTCGCGCGGTACAAGATAGCAACCATGATAGCATCGCTTCCGAAGTACTCTTCTTGGTACTTGTCTTTATCTGCGATTTCAACGTAAGTGTAATGATCGTCCGCGTCATCGATTTCTGCATTCAATGCATCCACCAAGTTTTGCACAGCACTGCCATCACCGAAGCCGTTATTTTCCACTTCCATCAAACCAATGATGTCAGCATCCATCTTATTCATCGCAGACACGATCTTCGCTTGTTGGATCAAGAATTCATCGTGATTCGTCGCGCCACGGTTTTGGCCTGTCGGGTTGTTGTTTCCGCTGTCTGCTACCGAAGTGAAGTAGTTAAGCACGTTAAAACTTGCAACGCGTAAATCCGACTCTGCGATAGCTGGCGCCGCTTTACGCTCTACATCAAAACCATCACCCGCTGCCACAAAGTTAGTGTTGTTTACATCGTTCGTCGCGATCAGACGGTATTCGTTGT
>NZ_JAWOWM010000548.1:0-613 GCF_033340475.1 Vibrio sp. 1078-1 | reverse complement strand
CGGTTCCCTGCAAGCATAACTCCGAAGCCAAGATCACACAAGCCAGCGATAACCGCTGGCTTTTCGCTTTGTTGCCTATAGCAACAAATTATTGAGCTTGTTCAGTCGTTTGGTATTCAAACGCAGGAACAACTACTTCCACACGACGGTTCGCTTCGCGACCTTGACGAGTTTCGTTGCTAGCAACTGGGTTTGCTTCACCCATGCCTTTAACTGTCATACGGTCAGCAGCGATACCTTTCGCTTCAAACTCATTAGCAACCGCTTTAGCACGTTTTTCAGTTAGCTGTTGGTTGTACTGAGCAGAACCAGTTGTGTCACTGTAACCAGTGATCTCAACTTTAGCTTGTGGGTAAGTGTTCATTAGATCAACTGTACCAGAAAGTGCTGATGCATCTTTCACTTCTGCGCTTTCTAGGCCGAATTGTACTGTTGCTGTTTGAGCTGGATACACGTGCTCAACGATACGAGTAGATGGACGTGTTTCTACCACTTCTTCAACTGCTTCTTCTTGAACTACTGGCTCAGAACCAAACTTGTAGTTGAAGCCGATACCGAAGAAGTCAGAATCCATGTCATCAATGATGTCGTCAGACATGTCTTGGTAACGTTG
>NZ_JAWOWM010000547.1:0-613 GCF_033340475.1 Vibrio sp. 1078-1 | reverse complement strand
TTTGCACCATTCGGCCCAATCTTTCCCTCGCTCACGATAAATAGAATCTGTAGAGAGAATGGGATATTGCCACAGTGCGTCGGGGATAGATTGGTCTTGGATTTCTTTCCAAATTTTATGGCTACAAACTGGGTACAGCGTTTCAGCATAAAGCTTAACCGCCATATAGTTTCGTTTCGGTTTTTGCACAGTAATAAAGCAGTCGCCCACGCTGTCCGTTTGCTCTGGATCGCCCGCGACCATATTGAGTGTGAGGTCGATTTCAGGATACAAGCGCTTAAAGTCTGCCAAACGTGGGATCAACCACTTCACCGCCAACGAGCTGTAAATCGCTAGGCGAATACTGCCTTTATCCCCTTCTCGCACCTTTTGGCTCGCCATCGCAATTGAACTAATAGCCGGGCTGATGTCTTCTAAATACCGCGCGCCCGTATCCGATAGTGAAAGCTTGCGACCTTGGCGAATAAAAAGCGATTCGCCCAAATAATCTTCAAGTAAGCGAATCTGATGGCTCACCGCACTTTGCGTCACATTAAGCTCCTCGGCAGCAAGAGAGAAACTCAGATTTCTCGCAACAACTTCAAAACAGTGAACCGCTCGCAATGGTGGCAAT
>NZ_JAWOWM010000546.1:0-613 GCF_033340475.1 Vibrio sp. 1078-1 | reverse complement strand
ACGCAGATCATCTTTAAAAATCTCGCGTAAAGCATAGATAAAAGACATCGCTATAATGAAAGATGCAGAAATCTCGCCAAGGTAGTCTCGGGCTAGAATAACGGTCGATGTCACTACGACCATAACCAAGCCCGTCGCAATCCCTTTAATCGCTCGCTTGATGTTGTTACCCATGGAGATAGTTTGCTCACGCAAAACAATAGGGTGTTCAATCAGACGTCTTAACAAACGCATTTTGTTTGAAAGACGCGTCACGTCTTCAACCACGCGAGGAGAGTTGTATTTGTTTAGCTTGCGATGCGCTTGTTCTTTCTCACACAGAGTAATCAAACGCTGTTTAATGGTGCTGTAATCGCCTTCTCGAGGAAGATGAGCGACGAGAGACAAAAACTTCTGCTCGGTATACCACGACAAATAGTTATCAATATTAACGTAGTAACGCTTTAAGTTTTCTTCATAAGGGATAGAGCGTCTCAAGCGTTTTAAGATCTCAAGCGTCAACTCAATGACTTCGTCCACTTCATCTTCTGTAACGGAGTTGCTCTCGTGCTTATTCAAACTCGCCACTGCTTTATCTAATGCGATAACGTACTGGTAGGCGAATAAACTCAAA
>NZ_JAWOWM010000545.1:0-614 GCF_033340475.1 Vibrio sp. 1078-1 | reverse complement strand
CCATAAGTTAAATAGGCGGCTATGAAAGAGCAAAAAATTTCACCTATCTCCGTTTTGGATCAAAGCCCAATGTTTGTCTCTGGGGTGATGCAACGGATGTATCGCAACCGAGCGCAAGCAGAGTTATGTCGTCAAAATCAGATGACCTTAGAGATGGCCAGTGCGTTGGCAGCGTTAGAAGAGTTTCAGCCAATGAGTCAACAAGCGTTAGCCGATGCCGTTTTGACCGAACGAAGCGTTGCAAAGCGCATGGTCGATAACTTGGAAAAACGTGGTTTTTTGTTCGTTTCGAAGAGTGAGGCGAACCAACGACTGAAAATGCTCAGTTTGACGAAAGAAGGTGAAGCAACGATAAAGAAAGTTCATCAAATAATGAGGAACTTGCAGCGCGAATTCTTCTCTTGTTTATCAGAAGATGAGTCGGCAGAATTTTTTCGTTTGGTAAGGAAAATGACATTAGCAAATCATTCGTAAGCGTTTTCTCTGCGTTAAATCTCAGCCTTTTTGTAAAGCCTCAGCTATATTCTGAGGCTTTTTTATTTCATTTTTCAGATCAAACCGTACGATTTTAGAACCACAATACCGAACGTGCAGGTGACGGTTGAAAGCACGGT
>NZ_JAWOWM010000544.1:0-614 GCF_033340475.1 Vibrio sp. 1078-1 | reverse complement strand
TAATGCGCCTCAATTAAACGCAAGTTGTGATCCAATTCCAAATGCACTTGAATAAAACGTGTTGGACCAGACATACGGGTACGCAACTGATGTACGCCCAGCACGCCTTTCACGCTCAAACAAGCTTGGTTAATTTGCTCAAGTTCTTCATCGGGCAGCTTTCTGTCGAGCAACGTTTGAATCGCTTCGCTGACCATTTTGAAGGCGCTGTAAAGAATGAAGATACCAATACCAATCGCGAAGACCGCATCCGCTTGCGTTACACCAAAGTAGCTGAGCCCAAGCGCGACCATGATCGCCCCGTTCATGTATAAATCCGTTTGGTAGTGCAACGAATCTGCCGCGATTGCTTGGCTGCCCGTGATGCGTACCACGCGTTTCTGGAACATGACCAAACCAAACGTCACCATCATCGCAAACAAGGAGACATACACACCCAGCTCCGGCGCGTTCAGTTCGTGTGGCCTGAAGAAACGATCGATACCGTTTAGGATCAAAAATACCGCAGAGCCGGAGATAAACATCGCCTGTGCCAACGCAGCGAGAGACTCGGCCTTACCATGCCCAAAAGTGTGTTCTCTGTCGGCTGGTTGCAGCGAATAGCGAACCACCAC
>NZ_JAWOWM010000543.1:0-614 GCF_033340475.1 Vibrio sp. 1078-1 | reverse complement strand
GTTATCGCGACGCGAACACCATTGCGGTTGAAGAAATCGAGGAAAGGCTCAACAACGGTGACCGTAAACCACGCCACAAGTTTTGAACCGACGACTTCTTTGTGTCTTTGTTCCGCTTCGGATTGGAGCTTTTCACGTTGTGTGACTGGTTCGCCCACTAACAAAGTGAACACCATGAGTACCACAACAACGGCTGCCATACCGTAATACACACCGTTCCAGCCGATAGTATCGGCGTTAACAAACGCCAAGTATCCCGGCAATGAGTAGCCTGTCCACCATCCGATGACTGCCATAGCCGAAGCTTGTGGCAACTTAGATTCTTCCGATTTTGGAAAAGTATCAATTCGGAAAGCGTCGATGGCGATGTCTTGTGTTGCCGATGCCGTTGCAATACACAAGGCGAGCAGAGAGGCGAAAATGAGATTTTCCGCAGGATTGACCCCTGCAATGAATAATGTGGCAACCAGCACAATGCTTTGACAGAAAAAGATCCAACTGCGTCTTTGTCCAAGCAGAGGATACAACAGCGGTAACTTCACTCGGTCGACCAAGGGAGCCCACAGAAAGTTGATCGCATAGACCGCAAAGACACTACCAAAATAGCCGATTGC
>NZ_JAWOWM010000542.1:0-614 GCF_033340475.1 Vibrio sp. 1078-1 | reverse complement strand
AGCTCCAAGTTCACCCGAAAGCGAAAACGTCCGTCACCAATAATCTGCGCAAGCTTTAAAGCGGCTTGATAAGATGTGATGGCTTCATCGTATTGGAACTGAGCTTTGTGTAGCTTTGCAATAGTTAGGACGCTAAGCAACTCATTAAACGACATGCGGCGGTCTTTAAAATAACGATACGCCTGCTTCAGCACGACTTCAGAGCGGTCATAGCCTTGAATTTTTACCAATACATCACCGAGCTCTAGTGCTGCTCGTTCGACTAAGCCCTGCGCACCCGATGACTCCGCCGCTTCCATCGAAGACATCAACGCCGCGTACGATTTCTTATAGTCCCCTTGCTCATCGTAGTAACGACCTTTGAGCAACAGAACTTCCGATTCCAATTTCTTGTCACCTTTTTCTCGTGATGTTTCAAGCAAAGCATCCAACGACGAGAGCGCGGTATCGATATCTCGATTGCCCATCATGGCTCGAATTTGGATCAGCTTGAACAGCAAGTGCTCTTGGCTTTGCTCTGGTGTCAAACTCAGCCCTTTATCTACCACTGCTAAGCTCTCTTTATCGCGCCCTAACAACTCAAGAACGGTCGACTTCGCCAGCCAATAACGAAT
>NZ_JAWOWM010000541.1:0-615 GCF_033340475.1 Vibrio sp. 1078-1 | reverse complement strand
TCGGAGAAGATGAGCCAACTAGCAAACCAAATTGATCCAAATCGCTGGTGGCGACTTTACGTCCTTGCTCCTGCTTGTGTTGATAATACTGGCTCACTTCGGTCAGCGTATCAGACAGGATGGTGAGATCGACGGGTTTTCTGTAGTGAAAAATGGCACCTAGGTTCATCAGTTTATCGAGGTTCTCGTTAGGCGCGCCTGAACTGATGATGATTAAGTCCATGTCGTAAATGGCTTCGATATCGGAAAGTCGCTGGTAATCAGCGTGAGTGAAATGCGCCACTTCGACAATCGCGACATCCGGTTGAACGTCGACGAAGTGATCAATCCAATCATCGTCCGTTTCTGTGTCATACAAACGGAACTTATGTAATTCCTGACAAGAAGCGATAGCCTCCTTGAGGGCGGGGTCTTGTATTCTTAGAAACAGGCTTGGCAGTGACATAGAAATGTCCTCTTCACTATAACAGAAACAATGTACGTGTATTATTTAAGCTGTACAAGACAAAATATTGTCAAAGTCTGTTTAGGATCTGGTTGGTTATTAATATAGTGAGATCAACAGCAAACTATATATCTACATCGTTTTTCTTTCCTTATTTGTTGTGTGGAATT
>NZ_JAWOWM010000540.1:0-615 GCF_033340475.1 Vibrio sp. 1078-1 | reverse complement strand
CCCAGTCTAGACGTTTTGCCGCACAAGGAATTAACAGTGCATTGGACGCGTACATCGCATTCCAAACCAGAGGGTCGACGTGCGGACCGGTATCAATCATGATGATATCGAAGTCATTCGCAATCTTGTCGATAAGCTGTTCTTTCAATAGACGAACGATATCAAGTGATGGGTCTTCAGACAGCGTTTGCCACGCTTCTGCGTTAAACATAGCATCTTCTGGGAATGCGGAGATTGACTTCAAGTTCGGATATTGCGTCGGCAACAGCACGTTCTTGTGTAAAAATTCGCGGTCGATCTCTACTCCATCAGGCACGTTGCCTAACATGATGTCCACCGCTGAATAAATGTTGTCGTGCTCAGCCACACTGATTTGCGGGTTTAAAAACAGACGTAATGAACCTTGAGGGTCCAAGTCAATCAAACAAATGCGGTAGCGTTTATCTAGGTTAAGCGCCAAACAAGCAGCCAAATGTACGGCCGTCATTGATTTACCCGTACCACCTTTTTGGTTTTGTACGTTGATAATCCATGGTTTATTGCCGTTATTCTTCTTACGCTCATAGAATTTTGGCACTTCAGCCGCATCCATCAGCATGTGTGCTTCTTCTAACG
>NZ_JAWOWM010000539.1:0-617 GCF_033340475.1 Vibrio sp. 1078-1 | reverse complement strand
GAAGACCTTCTTTAAGATACTGGATATGGAGCTCGCTAACGTCGGCCTCAATGACCAGAGTCTCTAAATCAATCACTGTCGCTATTGGATCGCCCACACCGACAAAGTCACCCACTTCGACAAAATGATGATCAACAATGCCATCAAAGGGCGCTTTAACTTCGGTATTCTTGAGAGCGGTTTGGACATTATTGAGGTTCGCTCTTGCATCGACTAACGCGGCTTCCGCAGTCGCAAAGGCCACCTCGCCTTGTAACCCCCTGCTTTTGAGCGATTTTGCGGCATTAAACTCCTTTTCTTTCACTCGCAGCATGGCCTGAGCGCGTTTGAGCTGACTGTCCAAATCCCGCTTATCAATGTTAGCAATCACTTGCCCTTGCTTAACAAGTTGCCCTTTATTGATGCTGAGACTGACAATTTTACCGGCCACTTCTGCACCAAGACGAGCTTGGCGATTGGGTGCGGTTCGGCCATAAAGTTCTACCGTTTTACTGGTAGGTTTTGCGGTGAAAGTATCAAACATCACCTTAGCTAAGGGCCTGTTTTCAGATTGGAGAGATGCGGATGAGGTGTGGTCACCTTGTGCTTTGAGCCGCCCACCAGCCAGCCCTCCAGCC
>NZ_JAWOWM010000538.1:0-617 GCF_033340475.1 Vibrio sp. 1078-1 | reverse complement strand
CAAAAAAAGAAGAGAAAATGCTGCCTGCTTCTGTGATTAAAGAGTCTCTGAATGCAAAAGTAGACGCTATGGAAGCGCAAGAAGGTCGTCCTCTGAAGAAGAAAGAGAAAGACAACTTAAAAGATGACATCGTGATGGACTTACTGCCTCGCGCTTTTAGCCGCAGCAGCCACACTCACGTGTTGATTATGCCAAAAGAAGGCTTCATCCTTGTCGATGCAAGCAGCTACAAAAAAGCAGAAGACGTATTAGCGCTACTGCGTAAAACCATGGGTAGCTTACCTGTTGTTCCTGCGATTCCAGAAGTAGCAATTGAAACCACGCTAACAGAATGGGTTAAAACAGGTAACACACCGCAAGGCATCACCATGATGGACGAAGCTGAGTTAAAATCGGTGCTTGAAGAAGGTGGCGTGATTCGCTGTAAGAAGCAAGAGCTGACCACAGATGAAATCCGCAATCACATCGCAGCTGACAAAGTCGTGACGAAACTTGCGCTTAACTGGCAAGGCCGAATCGAGTTCATCATGGCTGAAGATTCCGGCATCAAACGTCTAAAATTCTCAGATGAGTTGAAAGATCAAAACGACGATATCCCACGTGAAGATCAAGCGGCT
>NZ_JAWOWM010000537.1:0-618 GCF_033340475.1 Vibrio sp. 1078-1 | reverse complement strand
CCTTTTTACTGAGAGCGTTTGGTGAATATTCTCATTTTAGGTCCGGGGGCCATTGGCTCACTGTGGGCAACAAAATTTCAATTGGCAGGACACCAAGTATCAGTGTGGGGCAGAACGTCTGAGCCGCAACACTCCCTTACGCTTGATGACTCACCTGCAATGGAGTTTCCTAACCAACATATTCCCTCTTTACAACAAGCGGATTTGATTTTGGTCACGGTGAAAGCGTGGCAAGTGATCACTGCACTCAAACCTCTTATTGAGCACATTCATCGCGATGCCATTGGTATGCTTATGCACAATGGTATGGGTGCGGCCGAGCAGGTAGAAGAGATGCTATCCGCAAATCCCGTCGTTATCGCAACCACAACCCATGGTGCTTATAAGCCGAATAAAGAGCACGTAATGCACACGGGGCAAGGCATCACTCAAGTTGGCGGCTTTAATGCGTCTGGCGCTCATTGCCAGTTTTTGCAAGATGTTATGCAGCACGCTTTACCAGAAGTTGTTTGGAACCCAAACATCAATGCCGCGTTGTGGACCAAACTCGCCATAAACTGTGCAATCAACCCGCTTACAGCATTGCATCAATGTAAAAATGGCGACCTTGCACACGGT
>NZ_JAWOWM010000536.1:0-619 GCF_033340475.1 Vibrio sp. 1078-1 | reverse complement strand
AATAAAGTGGGTAAAAAAGGGCAGGTAAAGAAAGCTCAAAATAAGCAGTCCGTTGGTCAACCTTCAAAGGTGGCAAACGCAGTCGCGCATTCCATAAAACAAGTTGATGAGTCCCAAATTCATCGTGCTCAAGTACAATATGATTTGCCGGAAGGTAATGCTCGCAAAGCTATGGAGCAGTACATGGACGTCATGAATCGAGCAAAAAAAGAGGAACTGGCTCAGCTACTGGGTGTCGATATATATGTATGAATTTCCTCGAATTGGTATTAGTAGATTAAATGGTGGTTTATGAAGGTTTTTGGACGGTTGTTTTTGGTTTTGGTTGCCGCTTTTGGCTTGTCTGCATGCAGCTC
This sequence comes from Vibrio sp. 1078-1, assembly GCF_033340475.1. Classification (NCBI taxonomy): domain Bacteria; kingdom Pseudomonadati; phylum Pseudomonadota; class Gammaproteobacteria; order Vibrionales; family Vibrionaceae; genus Vibrio; species Vibrio sp. 1078-1. The sequence goes on along the minus strand of NZ_JAWOWM010000536.1, from coordinate 263 downwards.
TCTTCCTGAAGAGTTGAACGCTAGTACAGAGCAAGTCGTTACCGACTATAAGGCCTTTGCTGAGTCTCAAGGAGAGCTCACGAATGATGTTCGCCTTGGCGGTATCATTGCGAAAGTGGACAACTTCAAAGACAAAACACGCCTAGCGATCGTCAATCTACCTATCAATAACTCGGGCAAACCTGATATTGACCAAGAGCCTACGGGTCGTTTCGCCGTGTATTTTGATGGCTACTTAGAACCCGTTGCATTTAGCCAAGGCC
>NZ_JAWOWM010000535.1:0-620 GCF_033340475.1 Vibrio sp. 1078-1 | reverse complement strand
GCTCGCGCATGAATTGCATCATCTGTTTCGGATGCGAGCGGGAGAAAATGGACTCACTCTGGGAGCGGTGTTGATCATGGAAGGCTTGGCTTGCCATTTTGAACGTCAGGTCAACGGCGGCATCATTCCGAGTTTGTTTGAGTTGATAAAAGACCGCGACTGGCGGCCGTTTTACACAGAGATGAAAGATAAGTTAACGAGCTTGGATTACAACTTTGATGCTTACTTTTTGGGAAGCGGTGAAAGCCGTTGGCCGAAGTACATGGGGTATTGGGTGGGGTATAACCTAGTCGCGGAATACCTAGCTAATTTTCATGGTTCTGAACTCGATTTGGTCGGTGCCAAAGCCGAGATTTTCTATCAATAATTCTATCTAATCCAAGAATTCCTACTAATCATCAACACAAAAAAGCACCTAATTCAGAAGAGGTTAGGCGCTTTTTCTTATCTTGGAGCGGACAGAGGCGACTATTCGCTGATCGTCACTTTTTCAATAATGATAGGTTCGCATGGCACATCATCGTGACCCTGCTTTGATGTCGTTTTCACTTTCGCGATGCGATTAACCACATCCATGCCCGCTGTCACTTTTCCAAATACCGCGTAGCCCCAACCCAGGT
>NZ_JAWOWM010000534.1:0-620 GCF_033340475.1 Vibrio sp. 1078-1 | reverse complement strand
AGGCTCAATCTGTTTAGTCTCTGGGTTATCTTGATAATAACGGTAGGCGGTTGTGTAGGCAGGGCCCATTCCATCACCGATCATATAAATAATATTTTTCGGTGCTTCATTGGCGTGAACAAGCCCAGCCAGTAAACTGGCCGCAAGTAAAGAGTATCTGATTGTCATATTTCATCCATGAAAAGTGACTGCGAGTATAAGCCGTCACTTTAATTACTGTTTTGCTTACAAGTATTCATCAATACTATCATTCAGTTAGGATGAAACCGCGTATTACATCATGGTTTTGCAACCCAAATCATTTCTTAAATAGGATCACTTCTGTACGTAGGTCGGCTTTAGATGTCTCATTCGGGTTATTCAAGTAGCGCTCAATCCCCAAAGGCTTGCTCTTCACTTTTATGCCGTTTTGGCGTGTCAAATTCATCCCTAACGACCACGCATTGCCCAAAAACTGGTAGTCACCTTTGTGCTCAATCACAAAAGTTTCACACGCTGGAATCGTGCCAAACACAAAACCATTTGGTACCTCTACCATTTCACTCACGGGCAAGCAGGTTACAAATTCAAAATGACCGAGCTTCATATCCATTGAAAGGTAATAGCAGAACAGTTCGCCG
>NZ_JAWOWM010000533.1:0-620 GCF_033340475.1 Vibrio sp. 1078-1 | reverse complement strand
AAAGTTGTTTAAGTGTCGGATCGTCTCATGCACCAGCGCGGTATAGCGGCCCGGAACACCGGAAACAGAAATCAAAACACTAAACAGGCCAAGTAGCATGGTCATCGGAAAACCTAGCGCATAAACGTTCAGAGACGGTGCGGCGCGGTTCATCACACCAAAACTGATGTTCGCCAATAGCATTGACACGATGGCGGGCAGCGCAAGTGCGAGAGAAGCCGCAAACATCCAACCAAACACATTGATCACGCCTTGCAGTGATAGGGCCGTGATGCCTGAGCCAACAGGCCACACCACAAAACTCTGAATAACGATGTCGATCACCAGTAAGTGCCCTTCTAGTGACAAAAAGAGTAAGGTCGAAAAAATCAAAAAGATACGGCCTAGAATCGCCACCGACAGACCATTCACAGGGTCGTTCATCATTGCCATACCCAAACCCATCTGCAAAGAAATGGTTTGGCCGAGCATGGTGAACACGTTAAACAGCATGTGCAGAATCAGACCGAACATCAACCCCCAAATCGCTTGCTCAAATGCCAGAAACAAAGAGGTTAATGAGAAGAGTTCAACCGTAGGCATTGTTGGCATTAATGGCGCTGTGATGACCACGATAGAGA
>NZ_JAWOWM010000532.1:0-620 GCF_033340475.1 Vibrio sp. 1078-1 | reverse complement strand
ACCAAGACCCAATCACTATCTGTAATATTGAGAAAACCATCGTGGAAACGGCGTATCGTGAAGGATACGCCAAACCAAAAACTCCGCGTTCTCGCACTGGTAAAACAGTCGCTATTATTGGTTCTGGCCCTGCGGGTCTTGCGGCTGCCGAGCAGCTAAACAGTGCAGGCCATACCGTGACCGTATTCGAGCGTGACGAGAAAGTGGGTGGTCTGCTGCGTTTCGGTATTCCAGATTTCAAACTGAGCATGGAAGTCATTGATCGCAAGATCAATCTAATGGCAGAAGCTGGCGTTGAGTTTAGAGTAAATCAACACGTTGGTGTCGATGTAAACGCGCAACAACTGCGTCAAGAGTACGATGTGGTACTGCTGACTGGTGGCTCAACCGTTCCTCGCGATCTTCCTGTTCCGGGACGCAATCTAAAAGGCGTGTACTTTGCAATGCAGTTCCTCGGACAAAACAACCGCCGAGCAAACAACATGGATCTAAAAGGAGAAGAAATTCACGCAGCAGGAAAACATGTTGTCGTAATCGGTGGTGGTGATACCGGTTCAGACTGTGTGGGTACATCAAACCGTCACGGCGCAGCAAGCATAACTCAAGTTGAAATCATGCCA
>NZ_JAWOWM010000531.1:0-620 GCF_033340475.1 Vibrio sp. 1078-1 | reverse complement strand
TGGGAACAACTGGTTCTATTTAAGACTGAGCTTAAGCGCTCTAACCATGCCGTGATCATGATTCGTCACTCCAATCCTGCGTTTCTCGATGCGTGCACTGAACTGGTTCACTCATTAACGACGCCAAGCGATCTCATTTCACGCCTATCTAGCGATCGACTCGCTATGTTGATTGCCGAAAAAGATCAAGCCGCAGAAGAGCTCTACCGAACCGTATATGCCATGTTAGACATTTATCCATGGGAACGACGTGGTCTCAAAGGGCCAAAACCGACATTGTATTTACAAGACATCCTGACTTTCCCATTTACTTTAGAGCAGTTGGAAGAAAGCTATATTGAGGTAATGAAGAATGGAACTACTGCTTAGCAAAGTCACTGACGCAGGCATCGATCCTTCTTCTGTTTCTGGGGAAGAAGCCATCACGCTTTGGGAACATATCGGTCGACACATTGCGTCCACCAGCCGTGAAAAAGCACATTGCCTAATTATCAGCGCAGAATACCGCCGCGAAATCAAACAGCTTTGTGACAGTATCGAAGAGCTTAGACAAGCATTAGAACTGCTCTCATTACCTGAGGATGTCGAAGATATACTGTCGGTCAAAGCAAGTTTAAGCG
>NZ_JAWOWM010000530.1:0-621 GCF_033340475.1 Vibrio sp. 1078-1 | reverse complement strand
GATTAAGCGCTCGCTCTTCCTCGCCTTTAGAGAAAAAGGCCATATGACGTACTTCTACGCCCAGTGGAAAGTTAGGCGGGAAACTGGCGCAAAACTTTTTCAAACGTTCAAGATACTCTGGGCCAAAAGCTGCTGGGAGTTGGATCGTCCATTGACCGACACGCTCATGCAGGGGCTCCATGATTTTCATAAAATCACGAAGTTGCTCGTTGCAACCTCTTAGCATTTGTTCATGAGTGATAGCCTTAGGGAGCTTAAACGTAAACTTAAAATCGTCGTGCGTTGCCGCTTTCCAATTTTGCACCGTGTTGTGTGTCGGCGTGGCGTAAAAGGTGGTATTTCCTTCCACAGTATGAAATACCTGAGCGTATTTTTCTAAACGCTCAGCAGGTTTAGTTCCACTACCGTAAAAGCTTTGTTGCCATTGGTTGTGAGACCACATGGTTAAACCAAGTCGAAGGGGTAAATTATCCATCATTCTTTATTGTTTGTATCTCCTGTACGCACTTTACGAGAGTTTTGCTGAAATAGGTAATTTAGCGCTATAATCAGCACCAATTTTTTCGCTTTGGTGCGCTTTTGAACATTTGTTGTACTAAAAAGCACCAGGGAATGATAAAA
>NZ_JAWOWM010000529.1:0-621 GCF_033340475.1 Vibrio sp. 1078-1 | reverse complement strand
CCATGTTACCGTGAATCACGACGATTGGTGGGTTGTAACCACCTGCGTGCGCGTATTTTAGCTTGATACGACGGCCACGAACCATTGGCGGTTGGTGATCATCAGTCGCCATCTTCATGATACGAGTCAAAACAGAGGTACCAACACGTGTCGTTGCCGACTTGTACGCTTCTTGGATAGACTCAAATAAGTGACCAACACCAGTACCGTGCAGTGCAGAGATAAAGTGAATACGAGCAAAGTCAACGAAACCTAGGCGGCGGTCCAGCTCTTTCTTCACGTTCTCTTTTACTTCGTTATCTAGACCATCCCACTTGTTTACCGCTAGTACGATTGAACGACCGGCGTTCAATGCAAAACCTAGCAGGCTCAAGTCTTGGTCAGAGATGTTTTCACGTGCGTCGATAACCAATAGCACTACGTTTGCGTCTTCAACGGCTTTCAACGTTTTAACAACAGAGAATTTCTCAACCGTTTCGTTAATACGACCACGACGACGTACACCCGCAGTATCAATGATTACATACTCACGGCCATCACGTTCCATAGGAATGTAGATTGAGTCACGAGTTGTGCCTGGCATGTCGTATACCACAACACGTTCTTCACCAAGAATACGGT
>NZ_JAWOWM010000528.1:0-621 GCF_033340475.1 Vibrio sp. 1078-1 | reverse complement strand
GCGAGAACGGCGCTCTACATCAAGTTGATTTGATGGAATACCAAGGGAAAAATGCTAAAACCATCATTAGCGAACAACAAATTGCTCCAGGTGATTACGCCATGTGCGTTTACGCGAAAGATGGCCGACAGTTGAATGATACGTCTCTATCGTATGTCGAAAAAACTGATGGCTCAGTAAAAGGTCTTGTTGTTCCAAGTCGTGGTAGCTGCTTTGGCTTTAAGCCCGATACCAGCGATCAGGGTCGCTTGAAGTTTTCCCAAAAAGGTCAGTATGTAAAAGTTCATACTGGGCACAATAGCTACGTTGTAGAGTTTGATTTGCGTAAAGGTCTGGCGGATCCAGTCGGCCAAGAACACATAAATATGAACTCGAATGCAGTAAGTTTGGTGAACGCATCAGATTCAGGCCATATCGCTGGCACGGTAAGTAACGTGCAATACCAAGCTTGCGAAGCAGACAGTGCGGCATGGAACGCGATTCATGATGTGCCTGCCGTTCACTCTGTTTACCTGTATGCGGGTTCCATGGATCGCTCAACCATGGGCGATATGGGCGCGACAGTTCCACTCAACGCGCCAGTTGCGGTAGCTAATGTGAATGAATCGCAAGACGAAGAAG
>NZ_JAWOWM010000527.1:0-621 GCF_033340475.1 Vibrio sp. 1078-1 | reverse complement strand
ATTGATCAGCGTTGTTCTCTGTCGTCAGCTCGATATTGATATCCGGATACTTCTTCATGAAGTCATTAAACATCGGCATCATCATGCGCTTGGTCAGATTGTAAGGCGCAGAAATTTTAATTTTGCCTGATGCACCGCGGCAGTCATCAGTGATTTCTTCCGCGGTTGATGTCAGCCTTTGAAGTAGGGGAGAGCATTCATGGTAAAAGCGTTCTCCGGCTTCAGTCAGAGAAAGCTTACGTGCGTGACGGTTCAATAGTCGAAGATTGACAGAGTCTTCTAGCGCTTGAATGCGTCGGGTGATGGTTGCCACCGGGATCATGGTTTTTCGCGAAGTTGCGGTGTAGCTCCCATTTTCGACAACCAGTCGAAACAGGTTCAAATCATCTAATTTCATATTTCCAGACACATTAAATTACCAATTGTGGCTAATTTATAATTAACTTTGTGATCAAAGCTTGCTTTAAGTCAACATGTTGCATCATTTGAACACAGCAAGAGCCTTGGAGTAAATACTGACAATTTGTATAAATGACTTTTTCAAGCTACGTTTTATAACAAGGCGAAACCGCTTCAAGTCTTGCTGCGCAACGTTTTGCCTATGCAAACACAACAAAAATA
>NZ_JAWOWM010000526.1:0-622 GCF_033340475.1 Vibrio sp. 1078-1 | reverse complement strand
CATGTGAATAAGGTCCGATAGCAGCAGGCGCGTGTTCAGATGAAATCAATTCTTTCATTTTTAAATCCTCACATAAATTTTATTTTTTATTAAGAAGCTTCTAATTTAACTTCCGTATTAGCGTTATTTTTTCAATTAAATATGAATCAAACAACTAGAACAGTTCACAAAATTCGTCAAAAAATCCAATTTATTTGAAATTTTTCGCCAAGATCTCAAATTTATCTGAATTTTCCACAAAAAAATAGGTGATATATGTTTTCTCAATTAAATTTGAGAAAAATTCATACTAACAAGAGAAACAATAAAATGAGCGTGACAGCACCTACACAAACCTTACCTATCGGTAAAGAGCCACCGCACGTAAAAGCAGGCATGGCCCTAGACGAGTGGACAGCCGCGCCCAAGTTTGATAGCACAGACTGGGGATGGGTGATCATGAGTATCGGCATGGCAATCGGTGCTGGTATTGTCTTTTTACCAGTAAAAGTAGGCGTATTGGGCCTTTGGGTATTCTTGGCCTCTGCCGTGATCGGCTACCCAGCGATGTACTTGTTCCAACGCCTTTTCATCAACACTCTCTCAAGTTCACCAAAGTGCCAAGATTACGCTGGCGTCATTT
>NZ_JAWOWM010000525.1:0-622 GCF_033340475.1 Vibrio sp. 1078-1 | reverse complement strand
AGGGTGAAATATGGAAAAATATATTGATTTAATTTTGTCAACCTTGCATGAAATGGGTGAGGATGAAGATAACGAAGCTTTAATTGAAGCTCATGTTAAAACAAAACTATTTGGCACTAATGGCGTTCTTGATAGTGTGGGTATCGTATTCTTAATCACTGAGTTGGAAGAGAAAATAAGTGATGAGTTTGATATTGACGTTACCTTGGCTGATGAAAAAGCAATGAGTCAAGTTACTTCGCCATTTAGAAATGTTGAAACTTTGGCTAAGTATATCTCACAATTAGTAGAAGGTTAGATTTTAGTTATGCCGTTGAATATTGTTATTACGGGTACTCGTAAAGGGTTAGGAAAAGCGCTTGCAGAGCATTATCTTTCTCTAGGTCATACAGTTGTTGGTTGTAGTCGTCAATCAGGCTCGATAACGCACGATAACTATCACCATTATGAACTAGATGTGGCAGATGAAAAAGCTGTAGTGTCAATGGTTAGAAGTGTTCGTAAGATACTGAATAAAGTTGATGTATTGGTTAATAATGCAGGCATGGCTTCAATGAACCATTTCTTGACTACACCTTTAAGTAGTGCTGAAAAAGTTATGGCTACAAATGTCTTTGGTACA
>NZ_JAWOWM010000524.1:0-623 GCF_033340475.1 Vibrio sp. 1078-1 | reverse complement strand
GCTCAGTTTCATGTCTTGTTCAAATGCAGATGACGTTTCACTTAGCGTATTGGCGTTTTCTTTTACGCTATTGACCAGTTCGCTTAATGTATCCATCGACTTATCTAGTGCGCAGCCAATGGTGCCAAACTCGTCACGGCCAGGGTGAAAGCCCAATCGAGAAGTTAAGTCACCGTCACCAATTTTCTCTGTTGTGGTGTATAGCACCCACAAAGCACCTCCGATGAATGTCGCTACCCAATAGCAAAATACTGCAAACGGTAAAACCCATAGAAAACTAAGAAGGAAAGAGGTAAGGGCGTCGGAGCGCAGGGCGTTGTATTGATTGCCAGCGTGCTCGGTCAATCGAACAAGCTCACCCGCAGAGGTTGTGCCATAAACCGTGGTAACACCATCTGCAAACAAGCTTTTTTGTTGATGGTTGGCTTTTGAGATACCAGTAATTTGATAGATATCTGTGGGATTAGCTTCGATGATGCCATCTAGTTTTGCTTGCACGTTGGCGATAGATTGTTGCTCGAACTGATGCAAATCATTTAGGTATCGGCTTCCTGCTACCGAAGTGAGTGCCACCAGAAATAGGAGGAAAATAACCCACATTTTGTCGTTGATAGACATCTTAA
>NZ_JAWOWM010000523.1:370-625 GCF_033340475.1 Vibrio sp. 1078-1 | reverse complement strand
CTATGCCAATCCAGCCGCTGAGCTGTTGTTTTCGCAAAGCGCTAAGCGCATTGTCGAACAATCGCTTTCTCAACTGATTCAGCATGCATCGTTGGACTTGGCCTTACTGACTCAGCCATTACAAAGTGGCCAAAGCATTACCGACAGTGACGTGACATTTGTCGTCGATGGGCGTCCGCTAATGCTGGAAGTCACAGTAAGTCCAATCACTTGGCAACGACAGCTCATGCTATTGGTTGAAATGCGCAAAATAGA
>NZ_JAWOWM010000523.1:0-360 GCF_033340475.1 Vibrio sp. 1078-1 | reverse complement strand
GCCTCACTCAAGAGCTCAACCAACACGCACAGCAACAAGCCGCCAAACTGCTCGTGCGGGGTTTAGCTCATGAGATCAAAAATCCACTTGGCGGATTACGCGGTGCGGCGCAGCTGCTGGAAAAAATGTTGCCCGATCCATCGTTAACCGAATACGCCCACATCATTATCGAACAAGCCGATCGACTAAGAGCATTAGTCGACCGCCTACTTGGCCCACAGAAACCGGGCAAAAAGACACAAGAAAATCTACACCAAATTCTGGAGAAAGTACGCCAACTGGTCGAGTTAGAATCTCAAAACTCTATCATCATCGAACGTGACTACGACCCTAGCTTGCCCGAGATTTTGATGGATGCAG
>NZ_JAWOWM010000522.1:0-625 GCF_033340475.1 Vibrio sp. 1078-1 | reverse complement strand
TTTCTATCAACATTCGTATCATGGGCAAACCCAATATGGCTCTTTTGGGTGAAGACACCATTCTCACTCCTTTTGAATCGATGGGCGATGCGATGTTTATTCGTCCGTTAGTCGTAGGCGTACTGGTTCTCATCTCTGCCTTTTTGGTGGTGCGATTGCTAAATAGCGATTTCGGCTTGGGCCTTCGAGCGACGGGTGTGAATGGCCGAATGGTGTCTGCGCAAGGCGCAAGCACAGGGTTCTACACCTACTTTTGTTTGGCGCTGTCGAACGGGTTTGTTGGCTTCGCTGGTGCGCTATTTGCGCAAACCAACAGTTTTGCTGACGTAACATCAGGCGTTGGCACCATCGTGGTCGGCTTAGCGGCGGTTATTTTGGGCCAAACACTCATTCCCGGTCGCAAAATTTGGGTTGCCGTTTGCGCCGTTATTTTGGGCTCGGTGTTGTATCGACTAGCCGTCGCTTTTGCGTTGAGTTCTGGTATGTTTGGCCTTCAGGCCTCGGATCTCAACCTCGTGACCGCAGTGTTGGTTGCGGTAGCGCTCATTGCACCTAAGCTCAAGCAAAGTATGAAAGCCAAACAACGCGTAACGACTGCTAAACAAGCGGCATCTAAAAATGGTTC
>NZ_JAWOWM010000521.1:0-625 GCF_033340475.1 Vibrio sp. 1078-1 | reverse complement strand
AGAGACGTTGGCACAGCCAGTATCGATAATGACAACTTTCTGTTCTGTCACTGTTTTTCTCCTTGCTCACGTGAACCTTAAAGGACGCCTTTGCTGCTTGGCAGCTCCGTGCCTTCCACTTTGATTGCTTGGCGTAACGTTCGACCAAACGCTTTAAATAGGCTTTCAATGATGTGGTGATCATTATCGCCAGCAGAAGAAAGGTGTAGCGTACACGCTAGTGTGTCAGTTAAAGAACGGAAGAAGTGAACCACCATCTCTGTCGACAAGTCTCCAACTTGATCACGGCTAAATTTCGCGTCAAATTTCAGGTAAGGACGACCAGACAAATCCAACGCACATTGCGCCAAGCACTCATCCATCGGCAGGCTGAAACCAAAGCGACCAATGCCGCGCTTATCGCCCAACGCCTCTTTTAATGCCTGACCAAGGGCTAAAGCGGTATCTTCAATCGTGTGGTGATCATCAATATGTAAATCACCGTCGACTTTGCACACCATTTGGAAACCACCGTGAGTGGCAATTTGATCCAGCATGTGGTCAAAGAAACCAAGACCTGTTGATATATCATTGCCGCCTTGCTCATCCAGATTAACGGCAACTTTAATGTCGGTTTCTTTAGTAG
>NZ_JAWOWM010000520.1:0-625 GCF_033340475.1 Vibrio sp. 1078-1 | reverse complement strand
CTTCTTCCATCGGGAATGGGTAAAGCTGCTCAATACGCACGATTGCTACGTCTTCTTGCTCGTTGTTGCGACGCTGCTCAAGAAGGTCGAAATACACCTTACCCAAACAGAACACGACGCGTTGCACGTTGCTGGGCTCCGGGTGATCCGCTTCAGAGATCGCTGCTTGGAACGTACCTTCTGCAAGGTCTTCTAGAGTCGAAGTACAAAGAGGATGACGAAGCAATGATTTAGGAGACATTACAATCAATGGTCGACGCATTGGGCGTACTACTTGACGACGAATCATGTGGTACACCTGAGCTGGCGTTGATGGTACAACGACCTGCATGTTTTGCTCAGCACACAATTGAAGGTAACGCTCTAGACGAGCAGATGAGTGCTCCGGACCTTGGCCTTCGTAACCATGAGGCAGAAGCATCGTCAGGCCGCACAAACGTCCCCACTTTTGCTCACCAGACGAAATGAATTGGTCAATAACCACTTGTGCGCCGTTAGCGAAGTCACCAAACTGCGCTTCCCAAATGGTCAAACCGCCAGGTTCAGCTGTTGCATAACCGTACTCAAATGCAAGAACAGCTTCTTCCGACAACACAGAGTCAAAAACTTGGAAAGGCCCCTGCTT
>NZ_JAWOWM010000519.1:0-625 GCF_033340475.1 Vibrio sp. 1078-1 | reverse complement strand
AGGTATGGTCATCGTAATCATTCTTCTCGTCTGAAGAAAAGCCCGCTTTTAGCTTGTACTGAATGTCTGCGCGATATTGATGGCGTTCGATACGTGCCAACAAGCTAGGCTCTAGTCCCCAAATGTTTACGGATTCTATATCTTGAGATTTTTCCGCTTTGTTTATGTTGTCGTCGCCTTCGTAGAACGCTTTGACCAATGAGATAAACTCAATGCCAGATTCAGTTTGATATGCCATTGGCTCTGCTAATGCAGCTGTTGAACAAAGGGCAAGCGCAAGCGCTGGAGTTGTTGTTTTCATCATCGCCGCCTTAGTACGCATTGGAGCCAGTAAAGCCTTTGAACACGGTAAGGAAGATGATTTTGATGTCCATCCAAACCGACCAATGATGGATGTAATCCAAATCAAACTCGACGCGTTTTTCCATCTTATCGAGCGTGTCGGTTTCGCCGCGATAGCCGTTGATTTGAGCCCAACCTGTAATGCCTGGTTTGACTTTGTGGCGCAACATGTAGCGGGCGACAATCTGACGATATTCTTCGTTGTGCGCAACGGCATGAGGACGAGGGCCAACGATCGACATAGTGCCTTGCAATACGTTGATAAACTGCGGCAGTTCGTCTA
>NZ_JAWOWM010000518.1:0-625 GCF_033340475.1 Vibrio sp. 1078-1 | reverse complement strand
TGGGCCCCAATCCATCACAACTTTCGGGATATCTGAGTGACGATCTAACATCTCTTTTAGTTCTTCGGTTAGATCTGAACACATCACCAAAATGCCATCTACACGTTTCTCAGCAAGCATGCGGATGTAGTCGCGCTGTTTCTCGTAGATGCCGCCGGTATTACACAAGATCAATGTGTAACCTTGACGGTAGCAGTAACTTTCTACACCGTCGATCACTTCAGAGAAGAATAGGTTAGTTGACTGTGTTACCAACATACCAATAGTACGAGTTGAGTTGCATTTTAAACTACGAGCAACTGCGCTTGGTGCGTAGTTAAGCTCATCAACCGCTTTCATTACTTTTTCTTGCGTTGCTTCTGCAACAAAACGTGTCTTATTAATAACGTGCGAAACTGTCGTGGTAGAAACGCCGGCTAAGCGAGCAACGTCTTTTATAGTGGCCATAAATGATGTCCTGTATCGAGCTACTTAATACCGTAGTGAATACAACCATACGCTTAGTTTTTTGCGCAAACTAAACACCACAACAACAGTAGTGTCTATTCTAGTAGGCAGCGGTTGTACCGAAATCGGTATAAAAAGATTTGTAGCAACTTGGTTGAAGGTACTCGGCTTCCTACTA
>NZ_JAWOWM010000517.1:0-626 GCF_033340475.1 Vibrio sp. 1078-1 | reverse complement strand
TTTCCCCAAGCGTAATTCACAGCATCATTTTCCGCTTGGCTAAAACCAACTAAGCTAACCGGGTTGCCCTCTTCATCGATTTCATCCGAGCCATAACTCATGTTAATCACGTGGTAGCCGTTATCGGCAGCATAAGTGATGGCATCAATGGAGGAAGATAGCGGGTATACCCCCGTCGCAGCGATAAGGAAGCAGCCAAAAAATGGGTCGCAGCTATAAATCAGATATTCGTAGCACGTCTTCAGGTTGCCAACAGAACTGTTAAAACCGACCCCAGCAATACCAATACCGTTATCTGTCTGAGCCGCCGCAATACCTGCGACATGGGTGCCGTGTCCAACCACGTCCTCTAACGTATCACTTTGATAATCGGTGATGAACTTCTGCTGCTCAACACATTTTCCGTTCACGAACTCAATGCTACTCACGCTATCCCCTGCCATACGACAATCAATACCGGAATCGAGAATTGCTATCTTGACGGCAGAACTACCTTTCGTCATATCCCAAGCTTCGGGAGCATTGATATCTGCACCAGGCAAGCCAGAGGCCTCATCCAGATACGGACCAAATAGTGGGTCATTCACCACGGTAGAATGTACTTGCCCAGTATTATTGAGCGCCCA
>NZ_JAWOWM010000516.1:0-626 GCF_033340475.1 Vibrio sp. 1078-1 | reverse complement strand
TGTGATGACTGCCAACGCGTCTGCCCATGGAACCGCTATGCAGACGTTACCGAACAAGAAGATTTCCATCGCCGGGAAAGCTTTCACAACCCAGACTTAGTTGAATTATTCCAATGGGACGAGGCGACGTTCTTAAAAAATATGGAAGGTTCTGCTATCCGTCGTATCGGTCACGAACAATGGCTACGTAATATATCTGTCGCACTTGGTAATGCAGAATACAGCCAACGGGTGATAGACGCACTTAATGCGCGACTTGGTGAAAGTAAATTACTGGATGAGCACATCGAATGGGCACTTACCCAGCAGCTCAACCATATCCCTTCTGTAGATGCAGAACCGATTGAGACGAAGAAAAAGCGTTTAATTAGAATTGTTGAGAAAGGCTTACCTAGGGATGCCTAGTGCGTAGCCTATATGCAAGAGATTGAAAACACTTTTTGCATGCTCAATACATGACCCTGTTCTCAATTCTGTAATGTGGAAAAAAATTCTAGATTTGATTAAAAATGGGTTGCAAAAAAAAGTTAAACACAACCTGAGTAAATGACTAGGATCAAAAAAACACAAATTAATGATTCTGATTTAACGCACCCGATCCGCAATAAAAGCAACTTTCCCGATAA
>NZ_JAWOWM010000515.1:0-626 GCF_033340475.1 Vibrio sp. 1078-1 | reverse complement strand
GCTCTTTCCGAGGTCAAGCCGTTAAAGTGATGTTAGAAGAGGGGCGGGACATTGTCTCACTCAGCTTTTTGGATTACGGAACACAATTGCCAAATAAACTTTCTCTAAGTCGTCCTGCGAATAACAATGTGGACTTGAGTATCGACAATCTTTCGCAGTTGGTTACGGTGAGTGGAGGGCACTTAGCGGTGTTCACTTCTGATGCGCAGAATAAAATTGAGATTACTTGGCCGATGGCAAAAGAGTTGAGCCATGTTGAGGAAGTTTTACCAGAATTTGTGCCAGAAAACATCGTCGAAGAGAAAGCCAGTCCAGAAAATGAGTGGCTACAAAAGGTCTATCAGTTAGTTGCTGAGCATTACCATGACCCTGATTTTGGCACTGCGACAGCGGCTAAGATGTTATTTATGTCTGAACGTAGTTTACAACGCCGCTTTAAGTCGGCCTCGTCAAGAACGTTAAAAGATTATTTAACGGAGGTACGGTTAGAAACTGCTTGTGAACAGTTACTCGCAGGTGAAAAAATCAGTGAAGTGGCTTTCAATTGCGGTTTCAATGATCCCTCTTACTTCAGCCAGAAGTTCAAGTTGCACTTTGGTTTACCTCCATCAAAGTTCGCGATGGAA
>NZ_JAWOWM010000514.1:0-627 GCF_033340475.1 Vibrio sp. 1078-1 | reverse complement strand
GGCGACATAGCCCCTAATAAACAGACTGTAAAAAGTGATAACCAAACTGTTAGTGTCATAAAAATCTCCCCTCTTTGACGTTAATTTATCAATAGAGGTGATATAAACTGAAATCAAAGTTAATCATGAAAGTCATGATTGAAACTCATAGTCTAGTGAATAGAGTATTCTGATTGCTGCATAACGCTTTGCATCGTTTCCCGTATCCAACGATGCGCAGGATCGTTATCGTACTTTGGATGCCACATCAGCCAGTATTGATGGATTTGAGTATCAAATGGCAGAGGTTTATGTGCCAAACTCCAATGCTTAGCGAGGTTCACCGCGATATGCTCAGGGACGACCATCAAATGTTCACTTGAGACTAGGCGATTAACCGCCGCCGAGAAAAATGGGACTTTAAATGTGATATGTCGCGCCAACCCCATCTCTTTTAAAACCGTGTCGGTGCTTGAATCTTTATCTCCGCCACCCGTAACTTTTATGTGCGAATAGCTGAGTAACGCATCCACCGTCAGCTCTTTATAACTCGCTAGCGGGTGTGACGCTTTCATCAAACACACCGAGGTATCATAACCAATGTTCACGCTTGAAACGCCTTCTGGTTTTGAAGGGTACATGGACGAT
>NZ_JAWOWM010000513.1:0-628 GCF_033340475.1 Vibrio sp. 1078-1 | reverse complement strand
CGATTTTTTGATAATCAGGCACCACCAACGGACCGTTTTCACCCACAACCGGGAATCCGTTGATAGACATTGCGCCAAAGGTATCGATTTGAATGTTACCGGCACGCGTGTAAGCCTCGTTGCCCGCTGGCGTTTCTACCGCAAGGTAACCTTCCCCCATGACGGCAACGTCGAGCGCACGACCTGTTTTCACAACGTCGCCAGAATCAAAACGCGTTGATGCAGAGTTTGTGACCACCATGGTTCGGCCATCAAAGCCCGGGCCTTGTAACTCCACGCTACGAACACGTTCCATATCCGCACGGAAACCTGCGGTATCCGCGTTCGACAAGTTATTCGAACGAACGTGTTGCGCTTTAAGAACTCGGCTTGCACCGGAGGTTGCTGTAAATAACAAGCTATCCATGCAGAGCTCCTATTACACCGCGTTGAACAAGGCTTGAGTGAGCTTGTCGCTGGTCGAAATCGTCTTTGCGTTCGCTTGGTAGTTACGTTGTGCTGTCATCAGTGCCACAAGCTCACTGGTTAGGTCGACGTTTGAGCCCTCTAATGCACCTGGAGTCAAGTTACCCAGCGTGCCAGAACCCGGAACACCCATGATTGGCGCACCAGAGCTAAAGCTTTGTGT
>NZ_JAWOWM010000512.1:0-628 GCF_033340475.1 Vibrio sp. 1078-1 | reverse complement strand
CAGGATGATCGTACAAGTCTTCAACAAGAAGTGATTGCACTACAAGATGAATTGGATCGTGTGGCAATCACGACGACATTCGCGGATAAAAACCTCTTCAATGGCTCTTATGGTTCTCAGAGTTTTCATATTGGCGCCAATGCGAACTCTATATCATTGACGCTCAGAAACATGCGTACGCACATACCTGAAATGGGCGGGCAACATTATCTGGGTGACAGTTTAGACAAAGACTGGCGGGTAACGAGAGATAACCAACAGTTCGCGTTTGAATATCAAGACAATGAAGGCCAAACACAATCTAAAGCATTAACACTCAAAGTAGGCGATAACCTTGAAGAAGTGGCAACCTACATTAATGCCCAGCAATCGGTAGTCGATGCTTCCGTAACGCAAGATCATCAACTGCAGTTTTTTACCTCGACACTGAATGCGCCAGAAGGCGTCACATGGAAAGGCAATTTTGCCGATGAGATGGATATAGGTTCCGGTGAGTTGGTGACCGTTGATGATCTCGATATGTCGACAGTAGGAGGCGCTCAGCTTGCCATTAGTGTGGTGGATGCGGCGATAAAGTATGTTGATTCTCATCGCAGTGAAATAGGTGGATTTCAGAACCGTGTGAGTG
>NZ_JAWOWM010000511.1:0-629 GCF_033340475.1 Vibrio sp. 1078-1 | reverse complement strand
GGCACAGATCGACCAAGTCACCGTCGGCCAAGGTAAAGTAATTCCCTCTTCTCAAATCCAAGTAGTTCAAAACTTGGAAGGTGGTCTCGTCAAAGAAATTCTGGTGAAGGAAGGACAACTGGTGAAAAAAGGCCAGCAACTTCTGTTGATCGACGATACTCGTTTTCGCTCGGACTACCGCGAACGTGAACAACAAGTTGCCAACCTGACCGCCTCGGTATTACAACTTTCTGCTTCTATCAACAGCGTTGCCGTCAATCGCGATTTTAATATTCAAGATTGGGAAAAAAGCGTCGTTCTCGATTACGGCAAACTGACTTTCCCACCGGTATTGGAAGAGACGCAGCCACAATTAACTCAGCGTCAGAAAGCGGAATACCGCGAAGATTTGGATAACCTACGCAACCAACTGTCGGTGATCGATCAACAAGTTGAGCAAAAACAGCAAGACTTGGTCGAGATTGAAGCGCGAGTGCGCAACTTACGCCAAAGCTACCAATACGCGAAGAAAGAACTGGATATCACCCAACCGTTGGCGGATGAAGGCGTTGTTCCGCGCATTGAGCTACTCAAATTGCAGCGCCAAGTGAACGACACTCGCCGTGAAATGACATCTAGCGAACTGAAAA
>NZ_JAWOWM010000510.1:0-630 GCF_033340475.1 Vibrio sp. 1078-1 | reverse complement strand
TCCCGATGCCAAGAACCATACAGTTGTATCGGTAAGCTAGGCGCGGTTATCTAGCGGCTTTACCTCGTGTACTGATAATAATTGTATAGACAGAACAAAAGTAATGGTGGCTAAGTTCGTTTTTAAATAACAGAGCTTTTTAAATGGCAAAGATATCGCGATTAAACTTGATGATATTTTTTGTTTTTACAATCATAGCTTAGCAACTCGTATGTATTTCTAATATCCAAGTACTTTTCATAATGTAGATAGGCAATGATTCTAGCGTCTGTATTAAACATCAATACGTTTAATGCATTTATTGAATCATATAAATCTTTACCATCAACACCTGACTCTTTATAGCAGCTATTTATATAATTGAGTTCTTTGTAGAGTTCGCTAGCAATCAGCGGATTTTCTAACCTATCTTTTGCGAAGTCATAACTTAATATACTTGTCGCATATTGGATATAACGTAACATAAACTCTTTATCAGCTTCTGTTACTTCTAGGTGGTTAACGACTTTATCGACATCATCTCTGATATTATTTTTATTTAAGTCGATGCCTAATAAAGTGTCAGAAACATCTTTGAGTATACGAGGGTTATATACATACTCCTCTAGTTGGGCGCTCATCGCTGGTTTT
>NZ_JAWOWM010000509.1:0-630 GCF_033340475.1 Vibrio sp. 1078-1 | reverse complement strand
AAATCACTTTATGAGTGGTCAGTGGTCACCATGAAGTATCAACCGAATTAATCATCGTTTGATACCCACGAAAAAGGAGTGCTGAGCACTCCTTTTTGCGTCTTATACGCACGGGTTACTTCGTGTAGCGCATGACTCCTTCTTGTACGGCAGTCGCTACCAAATGACCTTGCTGGTTATAAATTTCGCCACGCACTAAGCCTCGAGTATTACTCGCCGTTGGGCTTTCTATTGCGTACAAAAGCCATTCATCCATCTTGAAGGGACGATGGAACCAGATTGAATGGTCAATCGTCGCAACTTGGAAATTCGGCGTCATTAACGACACTTCATGTGGATGCATCGCCGTGACCAAAAATCCCCAATCTGACGCGTAAGCCAGCAAGTATTGATGAATCAGTTGGTTATCTGGCATCTCACCGTTAGCACGAATCCAAAGGTACTGTTTTGGCTCCGCTTTTTTGGGTTTTAGAGGATTGATCACCGTGACAGGGCGAGTCTCAATCGGTTTTTCTCCGCAGAATGTTTTACGCAAGCGCTCTGGCAGAAACTCCGCGATATGACTTGCGAGTTCACTCTCTGAGGCGAAGTTTTCAGGCCCCGGAATATCTGGCATGGCTTTCTGGTGAT
>NZ_JAWOWM010000508.1:0-631 GCF_033340475.1 Vibrio sp. 1078-1 | reverse complement strand
CGTCTGTTTGGCGATAAGAATGTGAAACTCATCGCTTCTAACAATAAGTTCGTGATTTTACAGGCAACAAAAAATCCTGCTAAATTAAGCGCAAAACAATAGAGCTCTCCGAGCAAAATGTTTACAAGGAACAATAAAATGAAAAAACTGTTACTCGCGGCTT
Source organism: Vibrio sp. 1078-1 (assembly GCF_033340475.1). NCBI lineage: Bacteria > Pseudomonadati > Pseudomonadota > Gammaproteobacteria > Vibrionales > Vibrionaceae > Vibrio > Vibrio sp. 1078-1. Next base: position 468 of record NZ_JAWOWM010000508.1, on the reverse strand, counting down.
CGGTTGCATTGCTTACTGCATGTTCAGCGCCACAACAACCGCAACTGAACCTAATGCCTGAAAGCACCTTGAGCACCAATCCTATTGTACAAGGCAAAACATACAGCTTGACCAGCAAAGACGTGCGCGCAGCGCAGTACGTAGCTTTGGTTGATAACGGTCGTTCAAACATTCTACCACTTCATGCGAAACAAAACTTACGCATTGCATTAGAAGAAGCTTTAGAGAAACAGTTCTCATCTCAAGGTTTCCACTCTGATCTGAACAGCGACAACTCAATCGAACTTGAAGTGCAAGAAGCGTTAGTAAACGTGAAGCACTCTGTAATGGAAAACGAGATGGATGCAAAAGTGGTTCTAGAAATCACAGCAGAAACTCCGCAAGGCAAGCTAGTTAAGACCTATACTGGTACTGCTAAACGTTCAGGCACACTAAGCGCTTCAGATTCAGATATTGAGCAAACACTAA
>NZ_JAWOWM010000507.1:0-631 GCF_033340475.1 Vibrio sp. 1078-1 | reverse complement strand
TACTACCCATTTAGTGTCAAAACCAATAATGACCAAAGGTAGCCAGAACAGCCACATCCCCGCCAATGGGTACATCAAGCTTTGGCGAAACGCCGTACTAAAATTCATTCTTTCTGAACTGTGATGCACCACATGTGCCGCCCACATCCAACGAATACGATGGCTAGCACGGTGGAACCAGTAATAGAAAAAGTCTTGCAGCAACATAAGAAGCAAGAAGGCCGATACACTCATTTCGATATCAAATAATCGCCAATCAAATATCCACAAGTAGAAATGCGCAATCAGCAACCCCGTTAAAATATCAGCAGCTTGATGTAATCCTGCCAACACAAAGTTACACGCCACTTCCGGCAAATAATATTGTGCGCTGTCAGGCAGTTTACCTCGACGCTGTCCCAAACCGTATTCCGCGGCGATGCAGAGAAAAAAGATAGGAGCCAAAGCCATAAGCAAGAGCTCCGGTCGTTCCATGATTTGTGACCAATCCATTGTCTTATCTACCATTTTGCGTAGTGATCTTCCGTTAAACCCACAACACCGTCTAGTTCGTGCTTACTGCCATTGCCATCCACAACAAACCCTGAAAAGTGGCCGATATATTGACGAAAGTTACTTTTCAAAAACCAGA
>NZ_JAWOWM010000506.1:0-631 GCF_033340475.1 Vibrio sp. 1078-1 | reverse complement strand
AGCCATTTCGTTGTGCCCAATCCTTTTTGAGAAGAGAGTGGGTGCATCGCTTCAATTTGCGCACGGTGTTCGTCATTGGCATCGAGAATAAAGTAGTCTTCACTGATGCTGTCCATTGAGGTTTGCAGCACCGGGCGACCGTGTTTAAGAATCAACACATCGGTTAACAAATGCTCGATCTCGGAAACCTCATGGCTAGTGATGATCAGAACGCGTTCACCATCGTGAAACCATTCCAGTAAATGACGGTAGAAGGTGTCGCGGTAAACCAAATCCAAACCAAGAGTTGGTTCATCCAAAATCAGGATTTGTGTATTGGTTGCGATAACAATGGCAAGGTGCAATTGCACTTTCATCCCTTTCGAAAGGGCTCTGATTTTCGCACGTGGTTTAATGTCGGTTTGACGAAGCAGCGCATCCGCTTTGCTGCGATTGAAACCCGGGTGAACCCCTTCGGTATAACTCAGAAGCTGAGAGACCGTCATCCAATCTGGCAAAACATTCACATCTGAGATGTACGACAAATTCTGCATGATCTTGTCACGCTGCATCATGGGCTCGAAGCCATTGATGCGAATAGTCCCTTCGTAGTCGTGGGCGCCGAGTAGGGCGTTAATAAGCGTCGACTTAC
>NZ_JAWOWM010000505.1:0-632 GCF_033340475.1 Vibrio sp. 1078-1 | reverse complement strand
CACAGTGGTGGCCAGCAAGATCAGACAGTACCAGCCCAAGCATCTTGTGATTGATCCCGTCATGGTCGCCACCAGCGGCGATTTGCTACTTGAGCAATCAGCAATCAGCACGTTAAAAGAAGAGCTAATTCCACTGGCAGACATCATCACTCCTAACCTGCCAGAGGGTGCCGCACTGACAGGTAAGCCTGTACCTCAATCTGAGGCAGAAATGAGTGACATGATTGACGACCTTCGTGCGCTTGGTGCCAAAGCCATTCTGCTCAAAGGCGGTCACCTTGAAGAAGATGAAAACAGCAACGATCTGCTGATCATGCAAAACAGTGCAGAGTTAATCAGCGCCAAGCGTTTCCCAACCCAAAACACCCACGGTACGGGCTGTACACTGTCTTCCGCTATTGCGTCTTACCTTGGTCAAGGCAACAACCTGCACAAAGCCGTGCATTTAGGAAAACAGTACATCAGCCAAGCAATCGCTCATGCGGATGAGTTGGAAGTGGGGAAAGGTCACGGACCAGTACATCACTTCTTTGCGGGTCATACCTATGTTCGCTAACGCGATTGGTATTCAGCTTTCCGACGCCAGTTTGCAATACAAAGATAGCCAAACACCGACTTTAGCGAAAGTGAAC
>NZ_JAWOWM010000504.1:0-632 GCF_033340475.1 Vibrio sp. 1078-1 | reverse complement strand
AAGAGGAAGCAGTTCAGCAAAACGATCTTGTAATTCAATCGGTTCACCATCGCCTTTAAGCAAAGTGCGCCAGTTTGTTTTGTCTGCAATATGCTTTGCCAGTTCCACTTCAATCAAGCCTGAAATATGACGCGTTTTGACTTTGAAAATTGGCAGACCCTGAGTTGCACCTTGATCAATCCAACGTGTTGGAATTTGAGTGTGGCGAGTGATGCCCACTTTCAAGCTTGATGTATTTGATAGATACACGAAGTGATCCACCATACAGTTTTCTTCTCCCCACTGCGGTTCGCGGCATGTGCCTTGATCGTAGTGGCAAGTCTCTGGCTTCATGATGCACATATCGCAGCTCGCAAGCTTCTTCATACACACGAAACAGTGGCCTTGAGAATAGCTCTTCTTGGTTTTCTTACCGCATGAGCAACAAAAAATATTGCCAGTATGCGTCAACGTGAGTGTTTTACCGAGAAACGGTGACAGATCGACTTCTTCATCACCCACAGGAAGACGATAGCTGACGGCACCATCGAGAGAAGCACGCATTTTGTTTAGCGTACCAGTAGCAATTAATGACATGACATTACTCGTTATTGTGTTTTTCGACAGTATATAACGAAGTGCGCTCAAGATGC
>NZ_JAWOWM010000503.1:0-633 GCF_033340475.1 Vibrio sp. 1078-1 | reverse complement strand
AACACGCTGTCAGGTTGTTGCCAGTTATCTTCAATTTTACTCAAGTCCATTTTTACGACCACGATTCCCAACACGCCGCCAGCATAAATTATTGGATATGAGTAGTAATAGCCACGTTGGCCGGATGTTGAGCCCAGAGCGTAATATTGGCTGCTTTCACCGCTGATGGCTTGTTTAAAGTAAGGTCTAAAAGCAAAGTTGCGTCCAATAAAAGAGCGCTTTTTACGCCAGTTACTTGCGGCAATGGTCGTGCCCCATTGATCAATCAAATAAGTGTCTGCCGCTTCAATAACGTTGTTCACCGATTCTAGATAGCGATTGGTGATTTCGAGTTGAGCGCTATTTGAAGGATTCAGTAGAGCTTCAAAAAGAGGATCATCTTTGGCTAAAAGATTGGGGATATGGGCGTATTTATCGAGCTTATTTTTGATGTGGCTAGAAAATTGTTCGAGCTGTGATTGGTGTTTATCTAGCAAAGATTGATAGCTGTGTTGCCACACCCAGCGCCCGCCCACAATGGCGCACAGGAAATATAAGGCGAAAAAAATCAGTAAAATACGATTTCGTTGAGACATCCTTGCATTCCTATTACACGTCCTTTTTATGCCTTTAGAAATGTTAATGGGTTGTAGG
>NZ_JAWOWM010000502.1:0-633 GCF_033340475.1 Vibrio sp. 1078-1 | reverse complement strand
ACTCGCAGAAATCAAGACCAGCCTCGACGAAGCTAAAATGCGCATGCCTAATCGCATGGGTGAAATTGAGCCTTGGCTGGTTGACACCTCTCATACGCTGGGAGAGCGCAATCACGAATGGCTGGAGAACGAACGTCCTAATTGGGAAGTCTTGTTCAACCGCATTGAATCGTCTCCGCTGAACTTGTCGCAACAATACGCAGTGTTGCTCAATGATGATCACAACCTTGTTTTGGCTGGGGCAGGCTCGGGCAAAACCAGCGTATTGACTGCAAGAGTGGCTTACTTACTTCAAAGCCATCAAGCTCAAGCGGAAGAACTTTTGATGCTTGCGTTTGGCCGAGATGCCGCGAAAGAAATGAAAGAGCGTTTGGTTGATAAAGTCGGTTTGGCGGCAGAAGGCGTAAGAGTCAATACCTTTCATCAACTCGGCTTGTACATTCTTAATCAAGTCGAGCAGCAGCCTGTCGAAATTAGCCCTCTTGCATTAGACGATAACCAACGCACGGCTTGGTGTGTCGACTGGTTGAAAAAGCACTGGATGACACCAACAAATTTCAAACGTTGGCAAAAGCATTTAGATAAATGGCCTATTGCTTATCTGAAAGGTGATGATGAGCTGGGTAGCCATTC
>NZ_JAWOWM010000501.1:0-634 GCF_033340475.1 Vibrio sp. 1078-1 | reverse complement strand
TCATTATACTGTTGATTCATACAGTGTCCATACCTGTATGAAAAAAATTTGGCTCACAATATCGTGCAGTTTTCTCTAGCCCTTGTTTTCTCTGGGCTTCCGCAGATCCAAAAAATCTAGATTAAGTGTTGGTGCAATTGACTCAATGCATGAATCACCGCTTGTTCGCGAACTTCTGCTCGATTTCCAGAAAAATGCATGGTTTCTACTAACTGCCACCCCTGATTATCTGCAAAGGCAAAACACACCGTTCCAACCGGCTTTTCCTCACTGCCACCACCAGGACCAGCGATGCCACTGATAGACACCCCAATTGTTGCATTGGAATGTTTTAATGCCCCCTGCACCATTTCAGTTACAACTGGCTCACTCACTGCGCCATACGCTTCGAGTGTTTGAAACTGCACTCCAAGCATCTCCATTTTGGCCTCATTACTGTACGTAACAAAAGCGCGGTCAAGCCAACCGGAGCTACCTGCAATATCAGTAATTGCGGCTGCAACGCCACCGCCAGTACAGGACTCTGCTGTAGTCAGCACATGCCCATGTCGCGCAAGTAACACACCTAAATCAGCACTTAATTTTGTTGTTTTTTCCATAGCCAAAATGCCCTTTGTCTCTTTTTACTTGATAG
>NZ_JAWOWM010000500.1:0-634 GCF_033340475.1 Vibrio sp. 1078-1 | reverse complement strand
GGCCTCAACTTCACTCTTTTGCGGTTGGTCTTGAAGGCGCTCCAGACTTAAAAGCAGCACGTGAAGTGGCAGAAAAAATTGGCACCGTTCACCACGAAATGACATACACCATTCAAGAAGGTTTGGATGCTATTCGTGACGTGATTTACCACATCGAGACTTATGACGTAACAACGATTCGTGCCTCAACACCGATGTTCCTCATGGGCCGTAAAATCAAGGCAATGGGCATTAAAATGGTGCTTTCTGGTGAAGGCGCTGATGAAATCTTCGGTGGCTACTTGTACTTCCACAAAGCGCCAAACGCAAAAGAGTTCCACGAAGAAACGGTTCGTAAACTGCTGGCTCTAAACATGTTTGACTGTGCCCGTGCGAACAAATCGTTGGCGGCATGGGGCGTTGAAGGCCGTGTACCATTCTTGGATAAAGAGTTCATTGACGTCGCAATGCGCCTAAACCCTGCAGACAAAATGTGTGGCAACGGTAAGATGGAAAAACACATTCTTCGCGAATGTTTTGAGCATTACTTACCAGACTCAATCGCTTGGCGTCAAAAAGAGCAGTTTTCTGATGGCGTAGGTTACAGCTGGATTGACACTTTGAAGGCCGTAGCAGAAGAGAAAGTGACCGATCA
>NZ_JAWOWM010000499.1:0-634 GCF_033340475.1 Vibrio sp. 1078-1 | reverse complement strand
GCTGGCCGCCCTGGAGTTCATCGACCAGGAAACCGCCAGGCAGATTTCGCCTGTCGCGGAGGCGGTCGCCAATATGTTCACGATCCTGTACTACCAGGCCGAAACAGGCCGGGCGACGCCGGAGGACTTCCAGGAGGCGTTAGCCACCATCCGGCAGGCGATGCCCAGCTAACCACAAAGAACGACAGTAGAGGCGGCCACGGGCCGCCTTTTGTGTTTCTGGAGGTGTGTAATCGACGGGCGTTAAATCGCCCCCCCTTAACGGTCACGCCTGCTTCGGTCTGGATGTTTTGAACGCCAGGAGCGGGGTGGCTGGGGCGGTGTGTAATAGACGGTCCGGGTGCATGTGAAAGTACGTGTCTAACACGTGCAATCGGCCCCCCCTCTCCGTTAAATCGGCCCCCCCCTGCCAGTTTCCGTCTATTACACACCTGGCGCATATGGGTTATGTCGCTGCGCCTCGCTCATATAGATAGTCATTCACTGAATGAGCCATGCACGATATGATTGGATCATTTGAATATACCTATAAGAACTATCGACAATGGGGGCCAGTGATGACCACGTACACTTTCAAGATTGATCCTTGTAAGCCGGAAGACGGCTACGGGTGGCGGCTTCGATATTTTGAGGA
>NZ_JAWOWM010000498.1:0-635 GCF_033340475.1 Vibrio sp. 1078-1 | reverse complement strand
GGTTACCTAGTTTGGAGATAGGATCTAGGTATGCTTGAGCACGTAGACGTTGTGCTTCTTTGGCCTGTTCTTTAAATGACAACTCAATCTGTGCCGACATCATATTGATGCCATCCACGACCGCGATCAGGTCTTTGGTTTTAGGGCGAGTGAGTGGCTCACCAAACTGGTTGTTTGCGATGTCGTGCATTTTCTTCACGATAGCAGCCAGTGGTTTTAGAGAACGACGCAGAATGTAAGAAATCGCAATCAATCCCGCTAGGAAGATGACGCTAAACGCAGATAGCAAACGGATAAAACCTTGCCATAGTTGTTCATACGCCGCGCCTGGGTGGCTGATGATTTCGACTTCGGCCAGTTGCATCCAACCACTGGTGACCACGCGTTTATCGTGAATCGCTTTGAACAGATTCATGTCGATAAACCATTGCGGAACGGTGCTTGGTTTTACTGGGTAAGAGCGTACGATCTGGTAATCAGAATCTAACGCGGTGAGACGCACCACTGAGTAGGTACTGCCGTCAAATAATGCATTGATTACCGATTCAACGGCAACGTTGTCTGTATCTTTGAGGTAAGGAGCGAACGCCAAACCCACGGTGGTGAGGGGGTGGTTGACCTCTGAACGTTGCTGT
>NZ_JAWOWM010000497.1:0-635 GCF_033340475.1 Vibrio sp. 1078-1 | reverse complement strand
GAGAGGTGCGTCTTTGGACTCTAGGAAAATACTTTGCTTCTTAGGGTCTAAGCCTGAAGACATCACGTAATTCATCGTAATAGCTGCGGCATCAACGTCATCCAGCGTTCTTGGCAGCTGCGCCGCATCTACCTCAACGAACTCCAGTTCTTTTTGATTGCTCTTAATATCGGTTAACGCGGCTTTATGGCCAACACCTGGTTTAAGCTCAATCAAGCCCGCATCAGCGAGTAGTAACAGCCCTCGGCCTCCATTAGTTGGGTCGTTTGGAATGGCAATTCTGGCACGGTTTGGTAACTCTTCTAACGAACGGTATTTATTGGAATAAATACCCATGCGCATCAAGATAGATTGGCCAATTGAAACGAGCTGAGAGTTATGACTGCTGTTGAAATTATCCAAAAAAGGTTGGTGTTGGTAGCTGTTAATATCGATGCTACCGTCACTCAGCGCGGCGTTAGGTGTCACGTAATCAGAGAACTCGATGACTTCAACATTTAGCCCTTGTTTTGCCGCTTCTTTCGCTACTGCTTCAACTACTTGTGCATGTGGCCCAACCGTAGCTCCGACTTTGATTACTGAATTATCTTTTTCTCCGCAGGCACTTAAGCTGAGCGCAGCAGCGAGAACCCAAG
>NZ_JAWOWM010000496.1:0-635 GCF_033340475.1 Vibrio sp. 1078-1 | reverse complement strand
TAGCCGAGTTGAGACATGATTTCTGGCATACCAGTAAGGTAAGCAAAGAACGCTGCCGATGCGGTTGCGAACATAAACACGTTACCTAGGTAAGTTTTTGAACCTAGTAACGCTTTAATATCCGCAGACATGCTGGTTTGTTTGATTTCGGCTTGTTCGTTCTTTTGTGCCATGGTGGCAGCAACCAGCACCACGCCAACAAGCGTTAATGCGATAAAAATACTGTGCCAACCAAAGCTATCCGCTAAAACTACACCCAGTTGAGGTGCAAGTGCTGGTGATAGTGCCACCAACGGCATGATGGTTGCAAAAATTTGCTGGCTACTGCTGGAGTAACGCTTGATTACCATCGCTTGCCAGATAACCGCAGGAGCACACACGCCGATTGCTTGCACAAAGCGCAGTGTCAGTAGCTGCCAAACTTCATCGCAGAATGCTAAGCCGAATGAGGCAATGGTAAAGAGTACCAGACCTGCGGCCAGCGTATTGCGGTGACCAAATTTATCCGATGCTAATCCCCACATCAACTGACCAAAAGCCATACCTACAAGAAATACGGTCAGAGAAAGTGCGATTTGTTCGGGACCTGTAGCAAAGTCGATTTCCATCGCTTTGAACGCAGGTAAGTACATGTC
>NZ_JAWOWM010000495.1:0-636 GCF_033340475.1 Vibrio sp. 1078-1 | reverse complement strand
CTGCGCCAGCGCACAGCAGATCCCATCTCTCCTGCATGAAATTGGCCGCTTGCGAGAACATAATTTCCGTCAAGTTGGCGAAGGGACCGGACAAGCAATAGACATCGATCATTTCGATCATGATTACCTGCACCTGTTTGTGTGGGACCGTGAGAACCAATGCATGGTAGGAGCTTACCGTCTTGGATTAGTTGATCAATTATTGGCGAAATATGGCGTAGAAGGATTGTATTCGCGCACCTTGTTCAACTATGACCAACGCTTTCTCGATCAAATGGGCAAGTCGATTGAAATGGGGCGTTCTGTGATTGCCGAGCAATATCAAAAAAGCATGAGTGCCCTACTCTTACTCTGGAAAGGCATAGCGACTTTTGTTCATCAACATCCTGAATACACGCACTTATTTGGCCCAGTGAGCATCAGCAACGATTACAGCCATACCGCGCGTCAGTTGCTGGCACAATCGATGACCCTACACCACTACGACAACGACTGCGCCGAATACGTCACTCCGTCAAACCCACTGCCAGAAACCAACTTAAACTGGAATACCAGCATGCTAACCGCATTGGGAGATTTACAGTTGCTATCTCGCGTGATCGCTCGAATTGATGAAGGCAAAGGCGTCCCGGTATT
>NZ_JAWOWM010000494.1:0-637 GCF_033340475.1 Vibrio sp. 1078-1 | reverse complement strand
GCTTGTTTCAAAACTAAAGTCGCGACTTCAGCTGTCGAAAGATGCTGCTCGTTCTCAGAACGGCGCATGATGTATTCAGATAAACACTCCGGCTCGATAGATAGGACTGGTAGAGACTGTAAAAACTCAGAGCGACGGAAGATTTTTCGCGCCTCACGCCAACTACCATCGATAAAAATCAACAACCACGTTTTGCTATTACCATCAGTGCGATGTAAGTGCTCAGCGTGTAATCCATCTAGCAATCGCTCAGGTTGATCAACATAATCGGCAGGAAAAACAATGACCGGCTGATAGTCATCGTTGGACAAAAGATCAAGCATCTCTTGTGAAGGTTCAGTGCGATTCCATTGATACACGTAAGTCTCTTTCACCGTATCAGCAATCAAACGGCCTGTATTGCTTGGCTTAAACACTTCGTTCTCAGACACAATCAGCATGCACGCGACATTGCTATCGATATCAGGTTGCAATTCACATAAACAATGCTGCTCTGAAACCTGACAGAATGGGCAGCGCTGAACTTTGCATCCACGAGCATTGAAAGGCTTCGTTGAGATGGATTGACGATACTGATATAAACGATGGAAAGCGTGGATTCTCATGAAGGAAATGCCAAATAAAAACGAGAGCGCGA
>NZ_JAWOWM010000493.1:0-637 GCF_033340475.1 Vibrio sp. 1078-1 | reverse complement strand
TGTAAGCCATACAAGCCAAAAATCGATTGTTCTTTTTGGCTCGTCTGACAATAAAGCTACTCAGTTGCTCTGCCCATTTCACCCGGCCATGAATCCCTAGCAAATCGAAGAAAATATTGCTGTTGAGCAACCTTTCTGGCGTCGGATGATCGATCCAATCGCCAAAGCACTCTTCCCATTGCGATTTGGTTTTGCGCCATTCAGGATTGGTAGCCATAATGTCGCCCGTACAATAGGTATAGCCGCATGCCGCCAATCCATCACATACAAATTTCGCAAACTGTGCGAAATATTCGCCGTGCTTGTCAGGATCGTAACTGTCATCAAGAATCAGCGCGTTATCTTGGTCGGTGACGATGAGCTGCTCATCTCGCGCCATCGATCCCATCGCAACCAGACAGTATGGAATTGGGGCGGGACCAAGCTCTTGCTCGGCGAGTTCCGCTAATCGTTGCTTAAAGCTGCTGCCAATCACCGACATCGCTCGTCCAATCATGTGTGCGTTGGCGTCTTCATTGACCATGCGAACAAAACAATCTTTCACTTGCAGGGAAACTTGTTTGAGATCCTCCACACTGGTCTGTTGGAAAATCGAGCTCACCAGCAACAAGCTGTTTTGAGATTCGTAACGGACAAT
>NZ_JAWOWM010000492.1:0-637 GCF_033340475.1 Vibrio sp. 1078-1 | reverse complement strand
ATGGCATTAAGCACATTATTGCGAGCACTGACTGTGCAGACCCGTATAACCCAAAAACCATCAGCGCGACAATGGGCAGTTTTGGGCGTGTGCAAGTGAGTTTGGTTGATTTGCCAAGCTACTTAGCTGAAGCAAACTTGCCAGTGTATGGTGCTTTCCTTGAAGGTGAGAGCGTGCATAAAACTGATTTTGCAGCAGAAGGTATTTTGTTGATGGGCAGCGAGTCACATGGTGTGCGAGAAGAAGCGTCCAAGTTCGTGACAGATAAGATCACGATTCCTGCTTTCGGTGGCGCAGAATCTTTAAACGTGGCAATGGCGACGGGGATCATTTTGGACAACATGCGTCGTCAGCACAGCTAATCGTATCAACGAATTTTAGATACAAAAAAAGCGTAACGGCCTAGGCGATTTCAAGCTGAGGTTCATTACGCTTTTTTCGTTTTGAATGCGGTTATTTTTCTAACATATCCAACTTGTTTGGCACGCCGTTCCATTTTTCCGCTTCATCCATCGCTGGTTTCACTTCAGTTTGTACCGGCCAGATTTCTGCGAGTTCGGCGTTGAGCTCTTTGTAGATGATTTGATCTTCAGGCAGCTCGTCTTCTTGGAAGATTGCCGCTGCGGCACACTCGTCA
>NZ_JAWOWM010000491.1:0-637 GCF_033340475.1 Vibrio sp. 1078-1 | reverse complement strand
TTCCAAGAATATCGGGTGAATTGGTAACTCGAAAAAATTACATTTGAATCAATGGTCTATGCAGTACCAATAGTAACTTACCACTCACCATTAAGGACTCAAATGAAACGTTCACTACTTGGATTAACCATGATTGCCTCTTTCAGCTGTTTGGCTGAGGGCGCTTTGGATCTCACCACGCTTTCAAACAATAATACCGACAACCTTGTATGGGTTGGACATTTGAGCCCAGACACCGATAGTGCCGTTTCCGTTATCCTTGCGTCACACATCTACGGCGGAGAAGCAGCGCTAACAGGTGAAGCGAACCCAGAAAGTAAGTTTGTGTTTGAATTTTGTGGCATGGACGCGCCAAAAGTGAAGGCGGATTTCTCTTCTCACCACATTGGTTTGGTGGATTTCAACCAATCGACTCAACTTGCAAAATCGGTTGATCCAACTTCCATCGTGGCAATCATCGACCACCACGCGATGGGCAGTTCGCCAATCAGCATGCCGCAAATCGTCACGATGGACATTCGTGCTTGGGGTTCTGCAGCAACAATTCTTACGGCAAATGCCGAGAAGTTAAACGTTAAACTGCCTAAGAATATTGCGTGTGCAGGTTTAGGGGCAATTTTGTCGGACACGGTTGTGT
>NZ_JAWOWM010000490.1:0-637 GCF_033340475.1 Vibrio sp. 1078-1 | reverse complement strand
GGTGTATCGACAGGACGACGCTTAAGGGGGTTGATCGGTTTAGGTTCAAGTGAAACACGATCGCCCCCTTTAAGCGGCATGCCGTCATCCAATGGCTCGCCTAAGCCGTTTACCACGCGTCCCATCCACTGAGAGCTGAGTTGCACGGTACTGTCACCGTCTAATGGGATCACCTTCGCACCGGCAAACAAACCGCCTAAACGGCGGATTGGCATTAAGTACGCAACGGTATGATCAAAGCCGACCACTTGTGCTTCGATCATATCGCCTTCGGCGGTTTCCACTAAGCAACGTTGCTCAAGCTTAAAACGACATCCAACCGCTTGTAACATCAAGCCGTTCACTTTAATCAAGCGTCCGGTTACTCGCGCAACAGGAATAGAATCAAGCGATGCTAATGCATCGCTCAAACGCTCACTTAATAGTTCGTGGCTTAATGTACTACTCATTTTCAGACTCAACCTGTGGAATGCTGACTTCGTCTAACAAGTGCTGTTTTACGTTGTCCATGCACGCCTCTAAGCGTGAGTCACAACTGGCGTCTGCTTCCGCATCATCCGTCACTAACTGACAACCACCAATTGGCAGTTCGTTGTTGGCAACCAGCTTCCAAGACTTAGGCAGATCCGCGTTAATG
>NZ_JAWOWM010000489.1:0-638 GCF_033340475.1 Vibrio sp. 1078-1 | reverse complement strand
ACCTGCCCCCAAAAACGAAATAAGATCGGTAAATACCGATCACCTAGACAAGTAAAAGCAAAAGATGTGCCAAGTGAAATTTAGAGTAGTAAATTCAGGTAAAATAAAGGCTTGCACGATGGCAAGCCTCAATGAATCGCGTACGCGGCAACCCCAAAAGGTTACATACTTTCGATTTTCTGCTTCACTTGCAGAACTTTGTCGGCGTAGGTTGGATCCGTCGCATAACCTGCTCGATGAATACCGCGAATAAAGGATTCAGAATCTCCACGTTGCTGCAATGCCGTCTCGTAACGTGGGTTGTCATTTAAGAAACGGACGTAGTCGTTGAAACTATCTTGATAGTTCGAGTAAGAACGAAACGCTGCCGTCTCTTTCACTGGCGTATTGTCATGAAATTCCAATGTTTGCGTGGTGACGTTGGCACCTTGCCAGCTTCTGTCTGCTTTGATGTTGAACAAGTTGTTTCTGCTACCACGAGCATTTTGCACCACTTTTTGTCCCCAGCCAGTTTCCAGAGCTGCTTGAGCAAGAAGCAATGATGGTTCTACACCCAACGCTTTCGCCGCCTTTTCAGCGTATGGCTTCATGGAGTTCACAAAAGATTCTGCCGAATCAAACTTAGCGGGAGTATGGCT
>NZ_JAWOWM010000488.1:0-638 GCF_033340475.1 Vibrio sp. 1078-1 | reverse complement strand
GTCTTGAATCAATGACAAAGGCCCTGACTTTTCAACTAATAATCCTGATGCGCTCATAACGCTCCCCCTAACTCAAGAAATTCCTGTTTTGATACCGCATAAAACGTGACCTTGTCACCAACTTCAAAAGGAATAAAAGGAGGAGTATCCGAAAAGAGTGAGAGTGGAGAGCGACCTATGATATTCCAGCCACCTGGACTGTCTGATGGGTAAACGGCGGTCTTACTATCGGCAATGCCGACACTTCCTGATGGCACAAACGTTCTCGGCGTTTTTAACCTAGGCATGGTGATACTCTCTTCGACATCAGAAAGAAAGGCGAAGCCAGGTGCAAACCCAATCGCAGAAACGGTATATACTGGCTTTGTATGAGCATCAATAAGCGCGCCGAGATCAATGCCTTGTTCTTCAAAACGCTTCAAATCTAAAGCAGTTTCTTCCGAGTAATAAACGGGTATCGAAATTTCGTTAGGCTCAGCCTTGTCGGCTTTATTTGGGTCAAACGCGACTAAGATATTGTGCAGTATGTCGACTAACTGAAATTCACTGATTCTGAACGGTAAGTAATCAATTAACACGGTTCGATAGGAAGGAACGATATTCATGACAATATGAGACAGATGTTGGTTCATTGCTCG
>NZ_JAWOWM010000487.1:0-638 GCF_033340475.1 Vibrio sp. 1078-1 | reverse complement strand
ACTGCGAAGAAACCTGAAATCAAAATAGCTGCGTGTTTAACTTGTTCTTCTTGCCTAGAAAGCTGGAAAAACGCCCATGAAGCGATCGCTAGCATGATTAGTTGTAGAGTTTCGGTAACAGAAACTTCGCGCAAACTTGAGCCCAATACTACGTAATCAAGACGAATACTCAGATTGACGAGAATACTGATCGCAACAATCATCAATGCGCTTAAACACGATTTGTAGATGATGCGTTTTGACTCATCAGTAATCACGTTGTTTTGTGCCGTTTCGGCTTGTTTAACTATTTGTGTTTTCATCCTGACCACCTGTTTCCAGAAAAATGTGGAAGAAATGTGAATTTGTGTGATGTTGGGCATGATTTTATTGACCAAGTGGAAAGTATTGTCAGGGGAATGTCAGGAATAGAACGCTGTTCGATATTATATTTGCATACGGTAAAGTCAGAGTTGTGTGAAGTTCATGTAGGAAAATGCGGATATCAAAGAACAAAAAAGGAGCCGATTGGCTCCTTAGTTATTGAATAATATTACTATTTATTAGATTCGAGTTTATTGCTCGTCACTCTCTTTGTGGTTGTTACGGTAGTATTCCCACTGTTCAACACGTTCATCGTCAGAAAGCACACAGTAAGT
>NZ_JAWOWM010000486.1:0-638 GCF_033340475.1 Vibrio sp. 1078-1 | reverse complement strand
ACGATTCTATTGTGGACTGATTTATCCAACCCTTATGTTTGGGCGGTACTGACGGTATTGCTAGGTTATGGCGCCGTTGGCTTTGTCGATGATTATCGTAAAGTGGTGCGTAAAAACACCGATGGTTTGATCGCGCGTTGGAAGTATTTCTGGCAGTCTTTGATCGCATTTGTTGTGGCATTTGCTCTATACGCTTATGGTAAAGACACAGCAGCGACGCAGCTTGTCGTGCCATTCTTTAAAGACGTGATGCCACAGCTTGGTCTGATGTACATCATTCTGACTTACTTCGTGATTGTTGGCACCAGTAATGCGGTAAACCTCACTGATGGTTTAGATGGTTTGGCTATCATGCCGACGGTACTGGTTGCTGCAGGCTTTGCCGTTATCGCTTGGGCGACAGGTAACGTTAACTTTTCTGAATATCTGCACATCCCATATCTACCGCACGCCTCTGAGCTTGTTGTGGTATGTACGGCGATTGTGGGCGCGGGTCTTGGATTCTTATGGTTCAACACCTATCCAGCGCAAGTATTTATGGGTGACGTAGGCTCTCTTGCGCTAGGTGGTGCACTAGGCACTATCGCTGTTTTGGTTCGTCAAGAATTGGTGCTGGTTATCATGGGCGGTGTATTTGT
>NZ_JAWOWM010000485.1:0-639 GCF_033340475.1 Vibrio sp. 1078-1 | reverse complement strand
GCAAGACATTACAATGGCGCCGGCACTTAAAGATATGGGCTACGCGACAGGCCACTTTGGTAAAAACCACCTTGGTGACAAAGATGAAATGTTGCCAACAAACCACGGTTTTGATGAGTTTATGGGTAACCTTTACCACTTGAACGCGGAAGAAGAGCCTGAAAACCCTGATTACCCGAAAGATCCTGCGTTCCGCAAAAACTTTGGCCCACGTGGTGTAATCCATTCTTATGCCGATGGCAAAATTGAAGATACGGGTCCTTTGACACGTAAGCGCATGGAAACGGTCGACCAAGAAACGCTAGACGCGGCAATGAACTTCATGGAGCGTCAGGTTAAAGCGAACAAGCCGTTCTTCTTGTGGTACAACGCAACGCGCATGCACATCAGAACGCACGTGAAAGAAGAAAACCGTACGACAGGTTTGGGTGAATACGCAGATGGTATGGTAGAGCACGACAACATGGTTGGTGAGTTGCTAGATAAACTGGATGATCTGAAAGTTGCCGACAACACCATCGTGATTTACACCACCGATAATGGCCCGATGAACGCGACCTGGCCTGATGCGGCATTTGGTCCTTTCCGTGGTGAGAAAAACACAGGTTGGGAAGGTGGCTTCCGCGTGCCAGCAATGGT
>NZ_JAWOWM010000484.1:0-639 GCF_033340475.1 Vibrio sp. 1078-1 | reverse complement strand
TTTTAAACAAAGTTATAGTCGAGAACCATTTACGCAGCATCTACATAACTTAATACAATCCGTTCTTTCACCCAAAGAGTCTTGATGATCTGCTCCAGCCAGACTGGACACTTCATTAAGCGACATTTTTCTGTTCAAAGTTAACTGGGCTTAGATACCCAAGAGCACTGTGCCTTCTCGTCCGATTATATACTCGCTCAACTTGAAGATGCAGGTTTCAAAATCTGAAAATTATCCGTAATTCGGGATACCAGTGAGCCTGCAACTTCTGGCAACGTTACATTGAAAAATTCATTAATAGCCGTTGTAAATTCAGCCTTCGAGGAGAAGTAAATATTGTTCCTCGCATGCTCATTCATCACTTTCCATAACCGCTCGATTGGATTTAAATTTGCCTTCCCATTTTTTTAATCTCAAGCATACTTCACCGATGAGATTTTCTTTTTATCAAAAGCTAATGAAACTTGGTTTGCATAGCGATCTGTTGCCGTTTTAAGATGTAGCCGAAAACCCAATAGCCAAAGAGGGGCTTAATCCTCAAAGCAGAACTGGATGTCAGTTCAACAACAAGTACCTTTCATCATGAGCACCACCTTAGCTTTAAAGTTGAGGTCGTGTATAGGTATTCGGATAACCTTG
>NZ_JAWOWM010000483.1:0-639 GCF_033340475.1 Vibrio sp. 1078-1 | reverse complement strand
ACGTGCAGTACGTTGAAGCTAACGCAGAAGAACTGCCTTTCCCAGATGATTACTTCGATGTGATCACCATCAGCTTCTGTCTTCGTAACGTAACCGACAAAGACAAAGCACTGCGTTCAATGTTCCGCGTCCTTAAGCCGGGTGGTCGTCTATTGGTTTTGGAATTCTCTAAACCAGTTCTCGAACCACTATCAAAAGTGTACGACGCGTACTCATTCCACCTATTGCCAAAAATGGGCGAATTGGTCGCGAATGACGCAGAAAGCTACCGCTACCTTGCTGAATCTATTCGCATGCACCCAGACCAAGAAACTCTGGAAGGCATGATGCAAGACGCTGGCTTCGAAAACACCAAATACTACAACCTAACGGGTGGTATTGTGGCGTTGCACCGCGGTTACAAATTCTAAGGGTTAACGGCATGCCATTTGAACCTCTTATCACTGCTGTCATTGAAACTTCGCTGAACACACTGATTAAAGACGATCCTGCATTGGGTCGTCGTTTAGCGCGTCTCAAGGGCCAAGTTATCCAAGTTCACCTCAAAGAAATCGACAAGACGCTGACGTTTGTTTTCAGTCAGCAGATTGATGTGCTGGGTAACTACGAAGGTCAGCCTGACTGCTATCTCTCGTTGAA
>NZ_JAWOWM010000482.1:0-639 GCF_033340475.1 Vibrio sp. 1078-1 | reverse complement strand
CATCGAGAATACCGCATCAACCGCAACGATTTGTAACAAAACCACCGCCAATCCTGTGCGCACATGGGTAGAGTGATCGGTTTCGTTGTGAGTTAACCAGCTCCAAAGCTCTTTTAAGCTTTTCGCTAACAAAAACGCACCACCCAAGATCATTATCATATCTCGACCTGTCACCGCATGGTCTGCAACGCTAAATAGTGGTTGTGTAAGTTGCATGATCCATGTGATAGAAAACACCAATCCAATACGCGCTAACACCGCAAGACCAATACCTAGGTTTCGTGCAAGCTTTCTCTGGTGGGATGGCAATCTTTCACATAAAACGGAAATAAAAACGACGTTATCTACGCCTAAAACAACTTCGAGAGCAAATAAGGTGGCAAATATCACCCATGCTTCAGGTTGCATGAAAAGTTCTAACATGAGTATGCCTCCTGAGAGTGGAAGCGATACGGAGAAGGGTTCAGTCGACTAAAGGGGTCGTCCATTAATTATTTATACCTCTGTTACTTAGGGATCTAGAGTTAAGCACCTCTTGGTTTGCAACACAATACTCTTTTCAACACAAAAACTAGTGTCTTTATTTGTGCTCTAAAGGATTCTTTCCATCTCACCCCTCCTCTGTTTATCACTCGGAAA
>NZ_JAWOWM010000481.1:0-639 GCF_033340475.1 Vibrio sp. 1078-1 | reverse complement strand
TTTTCAAACTCCCTTCACCGAGGTAATCATCACGTTTGAATCGAGCCCAATGCCACCAGCGAGCCCCAAAGCCCCAAACTTTTTTCTCAAGTAAGCCAATTTCATCCAAATCAATCGCTGGCATAAACATTGAATAATTCAGCTCGTGCTTAACGGGCGTAAAACGACGATGCCTTACATTGCCTATAAATAACTGGCTGTGAGAAGGGATACTCATATTACGCAGCACCTTGTTCATAAAGTGTGTCGTTTTTCTCGTTATGTTTAGCGGCAATTCCTTTCACAACATCCAAAGCACTGCGCACGCCATCTTCATGGAATCCGTTGTACCAATAAGCGCCACAAAACCACGTATGTTGAGTTCCTTGTATTTCTTCTTTGCGTTGCTGGGCATCGATAGACTCCATCGTAAAGACAGGGTGATGGTAGGTGAACTGACGCAGAATCTTGTTCTCGTCGATATCTTCAGTACGGTTTAAGGTGACGCAGAATGTGTGTGAAGAGTCGATATGCTGCAAAATGTTCATGTTGTAAGTCAGGGACGGCAATCGTTGCTGCTCCTCTTCGCCTCCTTCCAGCCAATAGTTCCACGATGCCCATGCAGATTTTCGTTTCGGTAATACACTCGTGTCAGTGTGA
>NZ_JAWOWM010000480.1:0-641 GCF_033340475.1 Vibrio sp. 1078-1 | reverse complement strand
ACACCAGTGGGCACTTTTTCATGCGAACGGAGTTGGAGGGGTACTTCAACGACCAAACGTTTCTTGCCGATTTAGACCAAGCTCTACCGCAAGGTGCAAAACGCACTCTCATTGGCTCTCGCCGTAAACGCATCGTGATTCTCGTAACGAAAGAAGCACACTGTTTAGGTGATATTCTGATGAAAAATTACGATGGCAGTTTAGATGTAGAAATCGCCGCCGTGGTGGGTAACTACGATAAGTTGCAAGGCCTCACTGAACGTTTTGATATCCCTTACCACTATGTGACGCACGAAGATCTAAGCCGTGAAGAACACGAGCAAAAGATGTTAGAGGTGATCGATCAATACGATGCAGATTACTTGGTGCTAGCGAAATACATGCGCGTTCTCACGCCAACGTTTGTTGAAAAATACCGCCATAAGATCATCAACATTCACCACAGTTTCTTGCCTGCTTTCATCGGTGCTAAGCCTTATCAGCAAGCTTACGACCGTGGCGTAAAAATTATTGGCGCAACAGCCCACTTCGTGACAAACGATCTAGATGAAGGCCCGATCATCAAGCAGGATGTTATTCCAGTCGATCACACATTCAGCGCACAAGATATGGCTCAAGCAGGCCGCGATGTTGAGAAGAAT
>NZ_JAWOWM010000479.1:0-641 GCF_033340475.1 Vibrio sp. 1078-1 | reverse complement strand
AACGTATTTGACCAACGTTCTGCAAGGTGATTTTGGTCCATCGTTTAAATACCTAGATTACACCGTAAACGAGTTGATCGCCGTTGCTCTGCCAGTGTCAGCGAAAGTGGGTTTTATCGCCTTCATCTTTACGTTGATCATGGGCGTGACGGTCGGGACGATAGCGGCTCTCAAGCAGAATACGTGGGTTGACTACACCATAATGTCGACCGCGATGCTTGGTGTGGTTATGCCGTCGTTCGTATTGGCGCCAGCTCTGATTTACCTATTCTCTCTACATTGGCACATTTTCCCTGCGGGTGGTTGGCAAGATGGTAGCTGGCAGTTTTTAGTGTTGCCGGTTATTGGTATGTCATTGCTTTACGTTGCAACGTTTGCCCGTATTACTCGCGGTTCAATGATTGAGACGCTAAACAGTAACTTTATCCGCACCGCTCGCGCTAAAGGTCTGAGTTACCGTTACATCATCATCAAACATGCTCTCAAACCAGCACTTCTTCCTGTTGTTTCTTACATGGGTCCTGCTTTCGTAGGCATCATCACGGGTTCTGTTGTTATCGAAACCATCTTTGGTTTACCGGGTATCGGTAAGCTATTCGTTAACGCTGCATTTAACCGTGACTACTCGCTAGTAATGGGTG
>NZ_JAWOWM010000478.1:0-641 GCF_033340475.1 Vibrio sp. 1078-1 | reverse complement strand
CAAGAAGGTCACAATGAGGATGGTGCCCATCTTCAATGACTCGGCTTTGCTGGCTTTCAGCATTAAAGAGACGAAGTAAAGAATCGCAGCGCCACCGATGGCATAAACGATGTTTTGACCAATATCCATGTTTGAGAACATGAAGAACACCAACGCGATCATGGCGACGGAAATCAGTGCGAAGAATACCCAGTTTTTCAAGCTTACCGCTTTTTGGTCAAGTTCAGCGGCTACACCAGTTAGGCCCTTTCTGAACATCAATAACATCACAAGCGCAGCGCCTGCCATGACGGCAGAGATGGTAAAGCCGCCGTTAAAGCCAATTACCAGCACGATCATCGGGAACAGGTACTGGCCTAAAAAAGCGCCGACATTGTTCACGGAATAGTTGATTGGGTAACCTTTTTCGAAATCTTCTTGTGATTTAAAAGTGCGTTTGTAAAGACTTGGGTAAGAAGGCGACATCAAACCACGGCCGTAGCTTGCTAGAGCGATACCACACATCGATAAAGGAACGTTTGTCGCCGAAGCACCAAGTACCAGCAAAACGTAACCCGCAGCGAACGCCAGAAAGGCGATGGACAGAGAGCGGTAAGCTCCTAAAAACTTATCCGCAATAAATCCGCCAGCGATGGCAAACA
>NZ_JAWOWM010000477.1:0-642 GCF_033340475.1 Vibrio sp. 1078-1 | reverse complement strand
CGATCTTCAATGCAGGAGCAAACTGGGTAATGGCTGCAAACGAGAGAAAACCTATCGCAGAGAGTGAGTGGATACTATCTAAGGCCTGATAAAATCCCCATGCACCAATCAACAAAATCAGAATTAGAGCGCGGCGAATACGCAACAAAAGCTCCGAGAAATGGTGATGGTTGCGCTGCGCCAAGCGCATTCGGCGTAATATCAGCGGCATCACTAAGTCGTTCGATACCATGATCGCCAACGCAATGGTTGAAACAATCACCATACCGCTCGCCGCCGAAGTACCGCCCAAAACCGCCAGTAACCCAATCTCGCTTGCCCCCACCGCCATCGGCACACTGATCACGTAAGTATCGGCAGATGTTCCGCTCAATAGCCCTTGCCCGACCCACGCGATTGGCAACACAAATACGCCCAGCAAAATCAGATACAGCGGGAACAACCAACGCGCGACATGCAAGTCTTGCGCACGTTCATTTTCCACCACCATGGTGTGGAACTGACGCGGCAAACAGACAATCGCCAACATGGTCAGCACAGTATGAATCAATAAGGTTGGAATGTTTGGCGACTGGTAGGTTTCAGAAGCCACTTCAACCAGACTCAAGTTTTCCGTGCTCATCGCCAACCAGACAATGAAAA
>NZ_JAWOWM010000476.1:0-642 GCF_033340475.1 Vibrio sp. 1078-1 | reverse complement strand
GACAATACTGGGAAGAGTATGGCAAAGGGGATTACTTGCTGTGTTCATATCACGGTATTCCTAAACGTTATGCAGACAATGGCGACATTTATCCTCAGCATTGTGAAGCGACCACTCGCTTGCTTGGTGAGGCGCTTGGTTTATCATCGGATCAGATTGGTATGTCTTATCAGTCTCGTTTTGGCCGAGAAGAGTGGCTACAGCCTTACACTGATAAAACATTGGAAACCATCACCAGTAAAGGCGTGAAGAAAATTGATATCATGACTCCTGCATTTTCATCTGATTGTTTAGAAACGTTGGAAGAAATAGCTGGAGAGAACAAAGAGATCTTTATGGAAGCGGGTGGTGAGCAGTTCCACTATATTCCATGCCTTAACGACGATGACATGCATATCGATATGATGGCAGAACTAGTACGCAGCAAGCTGTAGAGCTTTGGTATTCTGCACTGAATGAATACAGAAAAGGGTCGCGATTGCGACCCTTTTTAATAACTTTGAAACCATGTTAAGCAACTTGTGTTTGTTGCTCTTCAATTTGTTCTGCAGTGCTGCGAGTATCGTTGATCACGGGAATGTACGCTCCCCAAATTCCGCTGTAAGCGACGTAACCGCCTTGAACATAAGGGTGTTCAGGAGC
>NZ_JAWOWM010000475.1:0-643 GCF_033340475.1 Vibrio sp. 1078-1 | reverse complement strand
TTGTAATGCAATTGTTAACTTTTTTGTCTATAAATCGTTTATAGCGTGATGGTGGGCACAGAATGGCTTGGTGTTGTTAAAATTTGGTTCTAGTTGATTATTGTGCGCAATTAGATGGGGAATTTATTGGTTTGATTAAATATGCAGCACGTTGTCATTTTAATGTGCTGCATATTCGATGAGTTAAAAATGCTAACTACTATGCAGTATGTGGAATAAAGGTCTGTTTGATTTTTGTGCGATTATTTACGCGTAACGAAGTAAGTTGAGCTCTGAGTTCTCCATGATTTTGGCTTTTTCACTTGTCATGATATTGGCCAATAAGTGCCCAGAACCACATGCCATTGTCCACCCTAACGTCCCATGCCCGGTATTAGTAAAGAGGTTGTCGTATGGCGTTGCACCTATGATTGGTGTGCCATCTGGCGTCATTGGGCGAAATCCTGTCCAGAATTCTGCTTGGCTGAAATCACCGCCGCGAGGGAACAAATCGCGAACCACCATCTCAATCGTGTTTTTGCGCTTTTGTGGCAAGGATGGGTCGAAACCGGCAAGCTCAGCGGTGCCAGCCACTCGTATGCGGTCATCAAATCGAGTCATAGCGACTTTGTAAGTCTCATCCATGACAGTAGAGCGCGGTGCG
>NZ_JAWOWM010000474.1:0-643 GCF_033340475.1 Vibrio sp. 1078-1 | reverse complement strand
TTCACGTTTGGAGAAAGTTGAAACGCAAAATATCACTTACAAAATTTTGCGCAGCGAACCAGACAACGAGGTTGCCGAGTTACTAAACCCAGAAACGGGTTTGCTTTTGATCCACAACGTTGGTCAGGTAACCGTTGAGGCGACAGCAACATACAGCGATGCTTTCTTAAACAAGCAGCAAGTCGCTCAGTTTGTGGTCGATGTGAAACAGGGTCAACGTCAAGCCATCAGTGTTGCGAATATTGCTAAGACGTATGAAGACGGTGGACGCATTTTCCCTCAAGTTGCACACGCTCGCGGCGACTATGGATATCGCATCATCAATGGTGAAGATGTTGTCGCTAAAACTACGGATGGTGAAGCGTTGTTGATCAAAGGTGTTGGTAGCGCAGAAGTTGAAGCCTACGAATACGACTTGCGTAATTATCCAGCAAGTAAAACCCGCTTCAACATTGAAATCGAACGCGCACCTCATCCGGTAATGAAAGACGTGGAAATGTCTCTCACTTATCAGCCTAAACTGGCTATTCCAATGACGTTTGCTGGTCAGAAAGGCAAAGTCAGTCTGATTGGTGGGTTCCCTGAAGGTCTTCGAATGAAGGATGGCAACTTAGAAGTGGATACCGCGGGCGAATATCGTCTT
>NZ_JAWOWM010000473.1:0-644 GCF_033340475.1 Vibrio sp. 1078-1 | reverse complement strand
GTGTGGGAGCACAGGCAACATGAGTAAGCTGATGCTTTTGTTGATCACTAACGCAATCGCGAAAAGTGACATGTTGGTCATTGCTTTAGACATGGTCATATCCTTTGACGTTGTTTCGCGCTTTGGCACCGTGATGACTGGTTGGTGCATGCTCTGAACATAAATATTGAGCGATTGGCATGTAACAGCGTTACGCGCTGTATAGCTGTGCGACATTTAAGGCTTCAAGTCCCATTGTGACCTTCATCCACGGTGACTCATTAAGCAGACGAATCGCGTTGTGTAGAGAAGCAGCATTATTCGGTGTGTATTTGATGCAGTTCTTTCCATGAGTCAATACGCGATCCCAATAGCTATCATCGTGAGGGATAACCACACACATACCGGACGCCAGTGCTTCTAAAATGGAAAGCCCGAAAGGTTCGTTCACGCTGGTGGAAACAAAAACACCACACTGTGCACGCAATTCGTTGAGGTTGTTTGGAGATTCATACCAATCGACCCCTTTGGTATTAAAATCCGGAGTGGAATATTCAACGCCTGGTACATTCGGTTTGATGTAACAAATGGTGGATTGAATGGTGGTGTTTTCTAGCGTTAGGGCATCCAGCAGTAAATCTACGTTTTTCCATTTCAACAAACTC
>NZ_JAWOWM010000472.1:0-644 GCF_033340475.1 Vibrio sp. 1078-1 | reverse complement strand
AGTGATAAATGCTGAACCTTAATGAAAGTGTTAAAAATTGCCGCCATTGCGGTCGCACTCGTTGCGGGATTCTACGCCCCGACGCTGCTCAAGAGTTTCTCTTCTTCCTCGACAGTCAAACCACTTGATGAGTACTGCCTGCTCTCGACAACGGCATGTGTCCAACAAGGTGTCACCATGACACTCAATGTCGATAATGCTCAACCCCTTATTCCTGCAAAACTCGATGTTGAGTGGAACAAAAGTGACGCAGAGCAGTTGGTTCTGAGCCTTTCAGGAAGAGAAATGGAAATGGGCGAGCCGAAGTTTCTCCTCAAGAAAATAGCACCTGGAAAATACTCTGGCGAAGTCGTGTTGCCCGTTTGCACTCAAGAATCGATGACGTGGGTCGGAGAACTGACCGACGGACAATCCACCATCTATCCCGCCATCAAAATGCAAAGATAAGGAATCATTATGAGCCGCAATTGGTCTCTCTTTCTCGTAGTCGCATTCGTACTGGGTTTCGGTACTAAAACCTATTTAGACAGCCTAGATAAACCCGCAGACGTTTCAAAAACAGCCTCGTCAGAACAAAGCGTGTTGTTTGGCGAAAACAATCAACCAGTCAACGTCTTTGATGTGAACGACCCTCGTATTCGTAT
>NZ_JAWOWM010000471.1:0-644 GCF_033340475.1 Vibrio sp. 1078-1 | reverse complement strand
GCGCCTTCTAGGTTTAGGTATACCTGAGTTTCGTTACCAAGCTTCTCTACGATCATCACTTCACCGTGAATGGTTGCGTCAGCTTCGGTTGCAGAAAGTAGGTGCTCTGGGCGAATACCCAAAGACATGCGGTCGCCACGGTTAACGGTTGTACCATCTACAGGAATCCAGAATGATACGCCGTTAGATAGTTGAACTTTAACGCGTTCTGATTCTACTTCATCGATGAACACGCTCATGAAGTTCATTTTTGGAGAACCGATGAAACCAGCCACAAAGCGGTTCTGTGGGTAGTGGTAAAGTTCAAGAGGTTTGCCAACTTGAGAGACGTAACCACCATCTCGTACGACGATTTTATCCGCCATGGTCATTGCTTCCACCTGATCGTGTGTAACGTAGATCATGGTGCAGCCAAGTTGACGTTGTAGTTTGGTAATTTGCGCACGCATGTTTACACGTAGCGCGGCATCTAGGTTAGACAAAGGTTCATCTAGAAGGAATACGTTTGGTTGCGATACTAGTGTACGGCCGATAGCCACACGTTGACGCTGACCACCTGAAAGTGCTTTCGGTTGACGCTCAAGCAAGTGACCCAGTTGTAGGATTTCTGCTGCGTGTTCAACACGTTTGTCGATTTCTGCCTT
>NZ_JAWOWM010000470.1:0-644 GCF_033340475.1 Vibrio sp. 1078-1 | reverse complement strand
ACAGCTCAGTGCGTCACCTCTAACATCGATCCCTTCCCAAAATGCCCCCGTCGCCACAAGCAAAGCGTTACCCAGCTCCATAAACTCTGCAAGAGTCTTTTGCTTGCTCATTTCACCTTGCATAAGAACCGGAAGATACAACACCTCACGGAACTTCTCTCCCAACTCACGCATCATGCTGTGAGAAGTACATAAGAAGAAACAACGACCGTCATTTTCTTCAATGACTGGCGCTAACATTCTCACCAATTTGTCCGCTAAACCTGGGCTGTTTGGTTCAGGAAGATAACGAGGCACACAAAGGCGAGCCTGCTTTTCATAATCAAATGGCGATGGCAGCGAAAACTGTTGTTTAGGTTTTAAGCCGAGACGATCGGTAAAGTGCTTAAAGTCACCAGAGACCGCAAGCGTTGCCGAGGTGAAGATCCAGGCACCTTGCTTGATTTCGATTTGTTCATGGAACTTATCTGCCACCGATAACGGAGTAATATGCAGAGTAAAATGACGCGGTGACGTATCGTACCAGTAAGAGTAGCCGGTGATGTCAACATCACACACACGCTCGATTCGACCTTTGATCAAGTTCGCACGCTCAAAAGCCGTATCCAACAATTGGCTGCGACCAAGTGCCAATTTGAGCACAT
>NZ_JAWOWM010000469.1:0-644 GCF_033340475.1 Vibrio sp. 1078-1 | reverse complement strand
ACTGCGACGTTAAGCAAGGAGCGCGAAACAAGCTGATCGATTGGCTCGCTCAATTTCACCAAGTGAGCCGTGAAGACTTGATGCCAAGTTTGTATGTACACGAAGAACAAGCGGCAATTAAACACTTGATGCGCGTCTCGTGTGGCCTTGATTCACTGGTACTTGGTGAGCCGCAGATCTTAGGTCAAGTGAAACAGGCATTTTCTGATTCACGTGATCATCAAGCTGTAGACTCGTCGATTGATAAGCTGTTCCAAAAAACGTTTTCTGTTGCAAAACGAGTTCGTACGGAAACTGATATCGGTGGCAATGCTGTGTCGGTGGCTTACGCCGCATGTACATTAGCAAAACACATTTTCGAATCGTTATCTGACTCGACAGTCTTACTTGTCGGGGCAGGTGAAACCATCGAACTGGTCGCGAAGCACTTAGCGTCGAACGGCTGCACAAAAATGATAGTCGCAAACCGCACCAAAGAGCGTGCTCAAGGGTTTGCTGTGCTGTTTGGTGCAGAAGTAATCAGCCTGAACGAAATCCCAGACCACCTCGCAAGAGCGGACATCGTGATTAGCTCAACAGCGAGTCCGTTGCCTATTATTGGTAAAGGCATGGTCGAAACAGCGCTGAAACAACGTCGTCATCAA
>NZ_JAWOWM010000468.1:0-645 GCF_033340475.1 Vibrio sp. 1078-1 | reverse complement strand
ATCAACATTAAAGCGGATATGGTGGAAGGCTACAATTTGGCGCTTGAGTTACCAAAAATTGCGGCTGAAATGGAACAGCTCGGTTTACCGGAAGGCGTTGAATATAAGATTCGGGGTCAAAATGAGGAGCAGGAAAACTCATCAGCATTCTTGCAAAACGCTTTTGTTGTGGCTCTTGGCGTCATGGCGCTCATTCTCATCACGCAGTTCAACAGCTTTTATCAGGCATTTTTGATTTTGAGTGCGGTGCTGTTTTCAACGGTCGGGGTTTTTGCTGGGTTGCTTATTTTCCAAAAACCATTCGGCATCATAATGTCTGGCATTGGTGTGATTGCCTTGGCTGGTATCGTAGTTAATAACAACATTGTACTGATTGATACTTATAACCAAATGCGAAAAAGAGGACTGGACAAAGCAGAGGCTATCCTGCGGACCGGTGTGCAACGTTTGAGACCGGTGCTATTAACCACAATTACGACCATTTTAGGGTTGTTACCGATGGTTCTAGAAATGAACATCGATTTAGTTAATCAAAAAGTCGAATTTGGTGCGCCGAGTACGCAATGGTGGTCTCAGTTAGCGACGGCAGTAGCGGGGGGATTGGCATTTGCTACGGTGTTGACGTTGGTGCTTACGCCTTGTTTG
>NZ_JAWOWM010000467.1:0-646 GCF_033340475.1 Vibrio sp. 1078-1 | reverse complement strand
CAACTAGTGACCTAGAACAAAAAAGGCCCGTTAAACGGACCTTTTTCAATAACTTAGCTCAGCTCGTTCTTATTGCTCAGCTTTGTCATTCTCAACTTTTAGTAGCTCAACTTCAAATACAAGTGTTGAGTTTGCTGGAATGCTTGGCGTGTCTTGGTCACCGTATGCAAGCTCTGGCGGGATAACAAATTTGAATTTAGAACCCACTGGCATTAGCTGAACACCTTCTGTCCAACCTGGGATAACACGGTTTAGAGGGAACGTTGCTGGCTCACCACGATCGTATGAGCTGTCGAACTGAGTACCGTCAATCAACGTACCTTTGTAGTGTACTTGTACAGTGTCAGTGTCTTTTGGCTTCTCGCCTTCAGCAAGTGTGATTACTTGGTATAGAAGACCTGTGTCTGTTTTCACTACGCCTTCTTGCTTTTCGAATTCCGCACGGAAATCATCGCCAGCTTTTTTCGCTGCCGCTGCTATTTCTGCTGCTTGTGCTTGCATCTTCTCAGCAACACGCTTGTCTAGAGACTCTAGAGCAGCACGTGTTTCTTCTTCGTTTAGCTCTGCGTTGCCTTTAAAGACATCTTCGATACCTTTAAGAACAAGGTCTTTGTTTAGGTTGATACCGATTTCGCTTGGTTTTTCG
>NZ_JAWOWM010000466.1:0-647 GCF_033340475.1 Vibrio sp. 1078-1 | reverse complement strand
GATCAACTCGTTCGCCAACATGAGTCCAAAGAAGTTACCGCAAGCCCAAGCGACCAAAACGAGGATCGAGAGCTCAAGTAATAGCGCTTGCGCCAATTGGGTTCCATTCACACCGGTTTGACGCAAAATGCCGACCAATCGCTGACGCTGAATAAAAGACAATGACATCGCTTGATAGAAGATGAACAGTCCAACCAAAAATGACAACATCCCCATCGCGGTTAGGTTCATGTGGAATGCTTTGGTCAAAGATTCAAGCTCAGTACGAGTGTTTCGTACCAAAGTCATGCCATTTGGCAGTATGTTTTTTAATGCGATCAGTTTTTCTTCTGGCATCTCGCCACATGAAATCGCTGAAAGGCCCGAGCTTCGCTTCAACATTCTTAATAAAGAAATATCGGTAACTAAACGTGTACCTGATAAGAGCTTGTTTTGATCCACTTGAACAGGGCCAAGACGGCTGCCGTCATTCAACTCAATAAAGTCGCCGTCTTGCCAGTTCATGTAAGACGCCAAATCTTGACTGATCAAGATCGGATACGGCGGCTTCATCAAGGAGAGAACGGGCATCTCATTAAGTGACTTGCCGTGCTGAAGAGGGATCATTGCGACAGGATCGATGCCAACGAGCATCAAGTTCATGTCCG
>NZ_JAWOWM010000465.1:0-647 GCF_033340475.1 Vibrio sp. 1078-1 | reverse complement strand
CCCAATCTTCTCCACCCATGACCTTAATGGTCGCTTCTGCTTCCTCTTCGGTGGCAGGCTCGAGCGTGGTTTCAACCCATTGATCATTTTCAAGTAAGATGGAAGCGCCAGTAACCGACTCACCAATAGGCTTAATCACACTGCGCCAGAACGTATCTGAATGAGGTTTTGGACGAACGCCCGCTGCAAGGCTGTAAATCACCAAATCGACTTCACCTTCAAAGTAGGTTTCGATCGCTTCGATAACTTCATTACGGACAGAGTCAGAGAATGCATCACCAACAATATTGATTGCAGTGCGTCCTGCATGTGTTGCTTCTTGTTTGAAAAAGATGTTGTTGTACCAGCCTGCGCTGCCAACCCCTTTCTCAGATGGGCCTCGTTCAAACGAGACGCCAATGGTGTCTGCTTCAGCGCCGCCAAACGTCAGGGCAATACGTGCTGCTAACCCAAAACCGGAGGAAGCACCAATAATTAAAACTCGTTTAGGGCCGCTTTTGATCTGCGGGGCTTTTTTTACGTATTCAATTTGCTCTTTTATGGATGCATGGCAACCGTGTGGATGCGCAGAGCGAGCAACAACACCTTGAATTAACGGTTCTATTCGCATTGTTGTGATCTAACCTCGGTGAGTGGAATTCTGGTTA
>NZ_JAWOWM010000464.1:0-648 GCF_033340475.1 Vibrio sp. 1078-1 | reverse complement strand
TTTTGCAGAATTGGCACGAATACTTCATTCAGTGCCACGCCTAATACCGCTGGCTCATCTGGCGGACGACCAGTATAGGTACTGTGATAAATTGGGTCTTTACGCATGGTGATGTGCGTAATGGTAAAGACGTGATGCTTTTCTTTTTCGTTATAGTAGCCAGTGTGATCGCCGTAAGGGCCTTCATCGGCAAACTCGTTCGGGTCGATGTACCCTTCCATGACGATTTCAGCACTTGCTGGGACTTCCAAATCGTTACTGATGGATTTGACCACTTCGGTTTTACTGCCACGCAGCAAACCAGCAAAGGCATATTCTGATAACGTATCCGGCACTGGCGTCACCGCACCAAGGATAGTGGCAGGGTCGGCACCAAACGCCACGGAAACTGGGAACGGCTTACCCGGGTTGGTTTCCATCCAATCACGCAAATCTAACGCGCCACCACGGTGAGCTAGCCAACGCATGATGATTTTGTTTTTGGCGATTTTTTGTTGGCGGTAGATACCGAGGTTCTGACGTTTTTTGTTCGGCCCTTTGGTAACCGTCAAACCCCACGTTAATAGTGGTGCTACGTCTTCCGCCCAGCAACTCATCACCGGAATTTTATCCAAATCGACTTCGTCACCTTGCCAAACAATGTCTTGG
>NZ_JAWOWM010000463.1:0-648 GCF_033340475.1 Vibrio sp. 1078-1 | reverse complement strand
TGCACTCATAGCTGCAATGGTATCGGTCATGTTATTGGCAGCTTCATACTGCGCTTTAACTAACGTGTTACCTTTGTCTGTATGAGCTAAGAACTGAAGGCATTGATTACGCAACGCACGTTTGCCGATTGCTGCATGGTCGATGGTGTATTCGGCTTGTTTTAGCGTGTGGTAAGTAGCACTTAGTTCGTCTTCCAATGCGGCAGAAAGTGACACTGTAATGCTATTTAAAACCGTATCAACTGCATCTACATCAATCTGTTTGTACCAGCCTGTGATTTCATTGATAGATGGCAATGAGAAGACTTGAGCGATAAATGCAGGCTCTAAGTTTTCATCCAATAATACGCCGCGGAATGCATCGATAAGATCTTCTGAAAGTTGAACCTCACTGCCCGTTTGGACATTGGTGACATTTTGTCGAATGTACTTCGCTAATAGCATTTGGCTTGCATCCCAACGAGCAAAATCGTTGGTTGCGTGCTTCATTAGGAAGATCAGTTCTGCGTCGCTGTAATCGTATTCCAATTTAACTGGCGCAGAGAACTCGCGTAACAATGAAGGCACTGGTTGTTCTGCGACATTCTCGAACACAAATGTTTGTTTATCTTGCTTGATGTCCAAAACATTGTGAACGGATTCGCCATT
>NZ_JAWOWM010000462.1:0-648 GCF_033340475.1 Vibrio sp. 1078-1 | reverse complement strand
ACCAAGAACTGTCTGATAGACAAAACAAAAACCGCGATTTTCTCAATTCCATCGATAGCCTCCCAGGCGTTAAAACCGAAGTGAATGCCATGCGCAAAGCCATGGATCACTATGTTGATTTCACGCGCGTCACCATGACACCTCTGCTCACCACCAAACACTCTTCTGGCTACACCACATCCGATTTCAATCAAAAGTACGAATCTGCGATGGCAGAATATCGATTGGCTGGCGAAGCAATGATCAACGCCATCGACAACCTGTCTAAGCAATTGAATCAAATCGTCACCGATGAAGTGGAAGCGAATGGCGAACAGCATTCAACCACGCTCACTTACAGTGCGGTTTCGCTTGCGCTGATCTTGAGTGCCGCTTCGCTTATTAGTTGGATACTAGCCAGCTATATCGTTGCACCGATTCGTAACCTTCAAGGAACCATGCAAGAAGTCGCGAAGGGAAATCTATTGGTTAAAGCCGAAGCCATCGGAAAAAACGAAGTGTCGCAGCTGGCTCAGGATGTAAATCAAACCATCGACAAACTGCGTGAAACAGTGAGTGCATTAGTTCGCATTAGTGAAGATGTGGCATCAGCATCGACTGAGTTAGCGACCGTTATGACTCAAAGCAGCGTCAACTCGGATCAAGAAA
>NZ_JAWOWM010000461.1:0-649 GCF_033340475.1 Vibrio sp. 1078-1 | reverse complement strand
AGAAGAAGTCAGTCTTGAGTATCCATCGTTACCGCTTATTGTGGTGTCTGGCACAGATGAAATGTCTGATGTCGCGAAAGCGTTGCGTTTTGGTATTAAAGACTTTCTTCCAAAACCGATAGGGAATTATGAACATTTGTCGCAAGCGATTGACAATACGCTTGAAGACTCAGATTGTCATTTTGCCGAACAGCGTGACTTTTCAAGCCAGTGGTTCCGCGTAGATGATGGTGGAGAAATACCAGATGAGCAAGAGCTGCACTGGCATTTAGAGTACTTGCAACAAAACCCAAATGCAGCGAGAGATCTGCTGCATGCGTTGTTGCCAGACAAAGACGCCTCTCAAGGTGACTGGCGTTGTTCTTATCGGTTACTACAGTCGGCAGATTTGATGCCTTTGGTGTTTGATTATCGCTGGTTGATGAATGGACAGTTTGCTTTCTACTTAGTGGACTCTGCTTCCCAAGAAAATGGAGGTGTAGCGACAACGCTACTGGTGAGAGCTTTGTTTGATGATTACCTAAGAAACTTAAAAAGTTTCAGTGCGGATCTGAAAGACATGGTAAACATCATGGAGAAGGGCATTGAGTGCTCAGATTGTGCTGGTGCGGTGAAGGCGGTATTTGGTGTGGCGGATTTAGCTTCTTCA
>NZ_JAWOWM010000460.1:0-649 GCF_033340475.1 Vibrio sp. 1078-1 | reverse complement strand
ACCTAGGAACAGGCCAACGATACCGTAGAAAAGCATACCGCCGATGGCCCCAAGCAGAATCACTGGCATTGGTACGTCTACACCACGGCCCATAAACATTGGTTTTAGTAAGTTCTCAGACAGCGCACCGACAACCGCCCACACGGTAAACATGGTCGCGGTTGTGCTGTCTTGCGTCATGTACATGTAGCCAATCACTGGCAATACAGCAAGCAGCGCAGGAAGCTGAGCGATACACAAAATCATCAGAATCAAAGTGAGCAAACCAGCAGCAGGAACGCCAAACACAAAGAAGCCAGCACCGATCAATAGCGCTTGAATCGCAGCCACACCAACTACGCCCAGCAGCACGCTTTTAATGGTCGCGGCGATAAGCGTTGTCCAGCTTTTCGCGTTTTCGCCAGCGGTACGGATCGCGATAGTTTGCAGGCCCGATGCCAACGACTCTGAATACGTCATAAAGCCAGCAGCGATAGCCAGTGACAAGATAGACAGCAACAAGCTACCTAACACGCCGCCAACCATGCCAAGCAAAGAGGTTAATGCTGACTTGATTTGTGGCATAAAGGTTTGTATTGCTTGCTCTAAG
This sequence comes from Vibrio sp. 1078-1, assembly GCF_033340475.1. Classification (NCBI taxonomy): domain Bacteria; kingdom Pseudomonadati; phylum Pseudomonadota; class Gammaproteobacteria; order Vibrionales; family Vibrionaceae; genus Vibrio; species Vibrio sp. 1078-1. The sequence goes on along the minus strand of NZ_JAWOWM010000460.1, from coordinate 60 downwards.
TTCGTCGCAAAGAGCGTCCATACTTCATAAAGTTTGTCACCCACAAGAGGCCAATCAGCA
>NZ_JAWOWM010000459.1:0-649 GCF_033340475.1 Vibrio sp. 1078-1 | reverse complement strand
AAGCCCAATGATGCTCGGCCAACAAACGTCGCACGGTTGGCGCGACCTGATTTTCGATGTTAGTGGCGGCGGCGCAACACCAGCAAAACATGTCATGCAATACACTGGCGTAAGCTACCCTCTGAACCCGAGCATGGCACCAACAGCCACACCAGGACAAATCAGTGGTGTTCGTCTGTTCTCGGATGGTATTAGCCCAGTGCGTGAAGGGGTTCGACTGTAATGTCACAACCGTGTCCCCATTGCGGTTTTCAGTTCAACTGTATTTGCTCGCTGGTGCCTAAACTCACCAGCAAGCACGACATACTGCTATTGATGCACCCAAATGAGCTAACTCGTGACACCAATACGGGCCAGCTATTACAGCATTGCCAACTCAACGTCGAGCAAGCAATCTGGGATCGCAAACAACCACCAGCAGAGTTGCTCACTCGCTTGGCTGATCCATCACTGTACCCGGTGATTCTATTCCCAAGTGAAGAAAGCGTCACACTCGAACATGTGGAAATGCAAAGCCAGCAACAAGCCAAAATGCCGCTGTACATTATTTTGGATGCCACTTGGCAAGAAGCACGCAAGATGATCAATAAGAGTCGCTGGCTAGAAGGTATCCCTACCATGGGACTTTCCGCACTCGCCGATTCTCAAT
>NZ_JAWOWM010000458.1:0-649 GCF_033340475.1 Vibrio sp. 1078-1 | reverse complement strand
TACCTACTAAACGCGCTGCACCTGCATCGGCATGGAATTCACGGTGACGGCTGTACCACATAGTGATGAAGCTTGCTAAGAAACCAAAGACAAGTTCCAACACCATAGACACACCAAAGTACACCATCATGTTCGTGCCTTGGCCTTCTTCATCGTCGTTCGATGCCACGATATTGGCGATAAAACGCGATAGGAAGATAACAAACGTGTTCACAACACCTTGCATTAGCGTCATCGTGACCATGTCACCATTCGCAATGTGGCTCACTTCGTGCGCCAGAACAGCTTCAGCTTCATCACGTGTCATGTGGTGTAGAAGACCAGTCGATACAGCAACCAGTGAATCATCACGCTTAGCCCCTGTCGCGCATGCGTTGATGTCTGCAGGATCATAAATCGCTACTGTTGGCATACCAATGCCCGCTTGTTGCGCTTGACGGCCTACCGTCTCAAGCAACCAATGCTCTGTTTCGTTACGTGGGCTTTCAATCACCATGCCGCCAACTGAGCGTAGTGCCATGCCCTTTGACATCATTAACGAAATTAATGCGCCACCAAAGCCAAATACGGCTGCCATGACAAGTAAACCAGACAGACTGCCTGGTTGCATTCCAGTGGTCGCGTAAACAATATTCAGAACAACACTAAG
>NZ_JAWOWM010000457.1:0-649 GCF_033340475.1 Vibrio sp. 1078-1 | reverse complement strand
CATTTCATCAAAGTGACCACCGAGCGTCAGATTATGCCTCAAGGTGTCGTTAAATAGTATAGGTTGCTGTAATACCACGGCAATTTTGTCGCGGATCACTTCAAAACCAATATCTTCTGTTAACTCATCATTAAAACGAATGCTACCTGCGTTCTGTCGGTAAACACCAATTAGCAGTTGAATCAGTGTTGATTTACCACCGCCGCTCGCGCCCACTAACGCAACTTTTTTGCCCGCTGGAATATGTAACGACAGGTCATCCAACACTTTGTTCTCATTATTATATGAGAAATCCACATGCTCGATTTTTACATCGACTTCGCGCGTTTCGTTGAAAGGATTCACCTTCGAGACAGGTCTATCTTCTTCTTCCAACTCTAGAAGGTCGTTAATACGTTTCAATGCAGCTTTTGCGCTATACCAAGAGAATTGTATTCCAAGAAGCTCTTGAACAGGGGACAACATAAACCATAGATAACCAAATACAGCGAAAATTTGGCCAATTGTTAGGTCACTAAACATCACCATTAACATGGCAACCGCACGGAATAATTCAAAACCGATTAAGAAGAGCAAGAAAGAAACTCGACCAGCCGCTTCTGATTGCCAGGCGTATTTGTCAGCATCGACGCGGACTTGATTGGCGCTC
>NZ_JAWOWM010000456.1:0-650 GCF_033340475.1 Vibrio sp. 1078-1 | reverse complement strand
GATTGTGGTTGGCCTTCTGTCGCCAATCTTTCTAACAAACATCAGTGGAAACATCGACGCATTCGTTGCTGGGCAACCTGTTCCGAATATCTTCACTCAGCCGTTCTGGGACTTCTATATCTTCATTGGTGGTTCTGGTGCGACGTTAGCGTTGGTTCTACTGATGTCATTTAGCCGCTCTGTTCACCTAAAGAGTATCGGCCGAATGAGTGCGGTTCCTGGCTTCTTCCAAATTAATGAACCAGTGATTTTTGGTAGCCCAATCGTAATGAACCCAACATTGTTCATCCCATTTGTTTTTGCTCCAGTAATTAACGCAACGATTGCTTACTTTGCTGTGCATCTTGGCTTCGTAGGTATGGGGGTGGCTACTACACCATGGACGACGCCGGCAATTATTGGTGCGTCTTGGGGAAGCGGCTGGACGTTTTCTCCGGTACTGCTCGTAGTGGGTCTGTTGATTCTTGACCTTCTTATCTACTTCCCATTCTTCAAAATGTTTGAGAAGCAAATGCTTGAGCAAGAACTACCAACAACCAAAGAAACGAAACAGGCAGAACAACCTGCTGGTGAAGGCGTAACCGCTTAATTATGAATGGGCTGTTTTACCAAGCAGCCCATATTTCTGGAGAGATAAAATGGAACAAGAA
>NZ_JAWOWM010000455.1:0-650 GCF_033340475.1 Vibrio sp. 1078-1 | reverse complement strand
AACAGTCTTGCTGTAGGTGCGATTTCACGCCCAGTAACGGATCGCTTCTATGTATCTCGTGCGAAACTGGCTTACATCCTAGATTCAACCGCTGCACCTATGTGTGTCATCATGCCAGCTTCTAGTTGGGGTGCTTACATCATTACTATCATCGGCGGTATTTTAGTATCACACGGTATTACTGAGTATTCAGCGCTTGGGGCGTATGTGCGTCTTATCCCAATGAACTTCTACGCTGTATTTGCGCTGTTAATGGTGTTTGCAGTCGCGTGGTTTGGTCTAGATATCGGCAAGATGCGCGAGCATGAAATTGCAGCGTCTCAAGGTCGTGGTTTTGACAAAGACAAAGAGAACGACACTCAAGAAGCGCATGAGCTCAACGAAGAGTTGGACATTCGTGAGAGCGAAAAAGGTAAAGTCTCTGACTTAATCCTACCGATTGTTACGCTTATCATCGCGACAATTGCTTCGATGATGTACACCGGTGGTCAAGCGTTGGCTGCTGACGGTAAAGAGTTTGCATTGTTAGGTGCATTCGAGAATACCGATGTGGGTACGTCTCTTATTTACGGTAGCTTGCTTGGTTTGGCCGTTGCGCTGTTTACTGTTCTAAAACAAGGTCTACCACTGACTGAGATTACTCGTACACT
>NZ_JAWOWM010000454.1:0-650 GCF_033340475.1 Vibrio sp. 1078-1 | reverse complement strand
GCGCATGGCGCCAAGTGTCATCATGGGTACACCGAGCACCGAATTAGCGCTTGCCGACCAAATCATGACCGAGCATCAAATCCAGTGCTTAACCAAACCGCTATCTCGCCGTAAGCTGCTGCAAAGTTTGATCAATGAACATGTTGAAGCACCTCAAGCTATTGCCGCTCCTGTTGAAACAGAAGAAAGCGAACGACTGCCACTGACGGTGCTCGCGGTGGATGATAACCCTGCAAACCTAAAACTGATTTCAGCACTACTGAAAGAAAGGGTTGAAACCGTAACGGCTTGTAGCAATGGTCAGCAAGCCGTAAATCTCGCTACCGAGAAGAAATACGACCTGATCTTTATGGACATCCAAATGCCATTAATGGATGGCGTGACCGCTTGTCAGAACATCAAAGAGCTTGAGTTAAACAAAGACACACCAGTGATCGCCGTTACCGCGCACGCCATGGCCGGGGAGCGCGATCGTCTGCTCGCCGCAGGTATGGATGATTACCTCACCAAACCAATTGAAGAGCATGTACTGCAACAAGTGTTGGTCCACTGGAATCCGAATACCTGTACAGAAAGCATAGGGAAAGTTGCGCCGTCCTACGTCGATGAACCAGCAAGTGAAGCACCTGCTACAGCTGAAAATACACAAC
>NZ_JAWOWM010000453.1:0-651 GCF_033340475.1 Vibrio sp. 1078-1 | reverse complement strand
GATATTCTGCACTATCTGCTATCACTTGATCACCAAGGTTTGTGTCATGTGTATAGCCAACCAGCCCCAACTTTTTCGCTGTCATGCTCTTATACCTTTAGTCTTATCATTTTCTTTTCTTCTACACCTAACACCAGCCAATACGTTAAAAAGCTAATCATCCCGAATGAAACCAAAGTGGTAGAAATAAACCTTAAAATACTTTGCTCGAAACTTATCGTTAATGAAAACAATACGGCTATCGTTGGTATTAGTACTTGAAGCGCTTTGTTGATTACAAACAATATATATTTCTTAATGGATAACCCGGCTTTGAGCTTGAGAAAAGCGAGCCTCATTCCACAAGAAACTACCTCCATAAAAATGGAAACAACGATAACGGTGTAAGGGGGATAACCTAACGATAGGAAAATATAGGCCAATGGCACAGTTAGCAGCAGCACTGACCCAATTGTTGACTGGTAAGCCTTTACGTCTCCGGTTGCTTGTATAGCCGTTTGAAGACCAACCGTCGTAAGGTTTACAAACGCAAGTACTAAAAATAGCTTGATAAAAGTCAGTACACCATCAGGATAATCTCCCAACCATATCGACAACATAAAATCTGTTTCAAAAAAGATCGGCAGCGCGATGACTGAGTAAAGCAACAAG
>NZ_JAWOWM010000452.1:0-652 GCF_033340475.1 Vibrio sp. 1078-1 | reverse complement strand
AGCATCCTCTAGCACCTGTTTAGCTTCTTGGATATTACCTACCACTAAGCTTGGTACATTCTCCAAATCAACATTGGTAAAATTGTTAACAAGGGCGAGGATTGTGTCTTGTTGAACCTGGTAATCAGAACGAGGTTCCAGCTGGGCTGGGTTATCTATACGCGACAGCAGGAAAGCATCTGCTTCATTTAGCGCCGCAGCGACCAAAGTAGCGTCATCCTTAGAGGTGTAGACATCAAACGGCAAGCCATTACCAATGCCAGGATTTCCGTTTTTATCAACAATGACACCAATATCAATAACATTTCCCGATTCAAGTGCTTGAACAACCCGTTCATCAATATCAGCATCAATTGCGCGGTCCAATGCTTGAACAGCTTTCTTCATGTTTTCAATATTAACATGATCACATTTAGTCATTTTCATTCTCCTTTCGAAAGATTGTTAAATTGGATAAATAATATCAATCCAATTGGCTCTGCAAAGACGCTGGATCTGCCCATTTTGGACAACCCAAGAGTTCTGGTAGAGTTTTTACCGAGCCGCGTATCCACTGCATTGACTCGAACCTCGTTCTAGCCGATACGTTCTAGAGGCTGTTACCCCACGCCTTTGATGTACATGTGCATAATTAAGTGTAATCAGACCGTTA
>NZ_JAWOWM010000451.1:0-652 GCF_033340475.1 Vibrio sp. 1078-1 | reverse complement strand
TTTGCTGCTCAGCAAGAACAGCGACTCCATGTGGAACCAACGCCACACGAAGAGCCTGTTATTGACACTCGTGCGCTTGATGACATTACCGACCACGCTGAGCCAAGTGAACATATTGAACCAACGATCTCTGATTTTGATGTAGTAGATGAAGAGGATGCATATGTTGCTCCTCAACCTCAGTCGCGTTCACCAGAGCCTCAACCTATCGTTCAACCACAATCGGTTTCTCAAATTCAACCAGAACAGACTCCTGAGCCGAGTGTAGTGTTTGAACCAGCGCCACAAGAAGTTGAGGTTGAGGAAGTGCAAGATGGCGATCAAGATGTTGCCGCATTCCAAAGCATGGTATCCAGCGCGCAAGCAAAAGTTGCCGCGACGCAAAACCCATTCTTGATGAAGCAAGAACAGAATTTACCAGTGCCAGAAGAGCCGCTGCCAACACTTGAATTGCTTTACCATCCGGAAAAACTTGAAAACTTCATCGATCGTGAAGCGCTTGAGCAAGTCGCGCGTTTAGTCGAAAGCAAGCTTGCAGACTACAAAATTAAAGCAGACGTAGTCGGCATTTACCCAGGCCCAGTCATCACTCGATTCGAGCTCGATTTGGCGCCAGGTGTGAAAGTAAGTCGAATTTCTGGTCTGTCTATGG
>NZ_JAWOWM010000450.1:0-652 GCF_033340475.1 Vibrio sp. 1078-1 | reverse complement strand
AATGCGATATCGATAATATCTGTTTGTTCCGCCAGGCCGACCTGGCTTACTAGAGCAAATGCCATCTCACAAAGATGGCACCCCTCTGTGCTATACAATGTCAGCACTTATACGTCCTTATACTCAATCGTTTCTTTACTCTGCGTGTGTCACTAACCAGCAGTTATGGATGTGTTTGTTTCGAGAAAAATCCAAAGGCAGAGTTTGCGATGAAATATTCTGAGCTTTTAGTCCTAGCTCAGCCAACCCTTCTTCATCCATCTTAAAGTGACGTTTATTGTTCGAGAACACAATCGTACCGCCTGCTCGTAACAAACGTTTCAAGTTCGTCATTAGCTTGATATGGTCACGTTGCACGTCGAATGACGTTTCCATACGTTTTGAGTTTGAAAACGTCGGTGGATCAATAAAGATAAGGTCGTATTCGCCTTTTGCATTTTCAAGCCACTGCAGACAATCGGCTTGCTCAAAGCGATGTTGGCGTCCAATACAACCATTCAACTGCATATTGTCTTTTGCCCAGTTCAGGTAAGTGTTTGACATGTCAACTGTCGTTGTTGAACGAGCTCCGCCAACTGCCGCGTGTACTGTTGCACTACCTGTGTAAGCAAATAGGTTCAAGAAATCTTTGCCTTGAGCCATTTCGCCTAAG
>NZ_JAWOWM010000449.1:0-652 GCF_033340475.1 Vibrio sp. 1078-1 | reverse complement strand
AAAAATTCATCCGTCGTGAACTTGGTACGAACAACGTTGATCACTGCGCACGTTTGTGTCACGCATCAAGTGTGACAGGGCTTGAAGCATCGTTGGGGAGTGGTGCGATGACCAACGACATTCCAAGCATTAAGCATTCCGATGTGATCTTTATTATCGGTTCTGACACCACATCTGCGCACCCGATCATCGCTTCGCACATCAAACAGGCGATTCGTCATCACGGGGCACGCTTGATTGTGGCAGACCCGAAACGAGTAGACATGGCCGAACATGCAGAGCTGTACTTAGCGCATCGTCCGGGTACGGATGTTATGTTGCTCAATGGCGTGATGCAGCAAATCATCAAAAATGGTTGGTACGATCAAGAATACATCGAAGAGCGCGTAGACGGCTTTGATACCTTGCTTCAAGAGGTGATGTCGCCAGCGTACAACCTCGACAAAGTTGAGTTAGTGACGGGCGTAAAAGCGGACGATATTTTCGCGATGGCGCGAATGATTGGCACGGCAAAACGCACCGCGGTGTATTACTCAATGGGTATTACCCAGCATACAACAGGGCACGACAACGTTCGTTCGATTGCAAACCTGCAATTGTTGTGTGGCAACATCGGTATTGAGGGTGGTGGTATTAACCCACTGCGCGGTCA
>NZ_JAWOWM010000448.1:0-652 GCF_033340475.1 Vibrio sp. 1078-1 | reverse complement strand
GTCGCGGCAACGCCACGCACGTGGTTGCCCTGAGAAAGTCTGAGGAAGTATCGGAAATGGCCAGTGTCCACCTATATGCCGCTGATGCCATTGATCTGATCGTTACGAGGAATGCCTCTATACGCGCCCAGCTGGGTGATCGGGGGCGACTGCTGGTCTACGAGCCAGTGCGGGGCAAGCACGCGGGCAAACCATGTCGACTCACTGCCAGCCATTTGCACTACATCATCAAGCTACTTGTCGACCAACACCAGCTTCAAACGGACGATGGGAAGCCGCTCATGTTGAACGTCACTCGGTTGCGTCAGACGCTCCTGAATCGCGTGTGGGAGATGTCCGGCCAAGATCCGTTGATCACGGCCAGAACGGGACGACACACCGTTCAGACCGGCAATGCCCACTCCTGGGAAGCACCACCAGAAGCGGAAACCAATATGCGTTTTTTAGGCGAGGCGCGTGTTCAAGAGCTTCTTAGCAAGCCGAATATCATCGCCAGTGATCGGACGCCCGTTGCGTCATGCCAGGATGTCCGCCGAGGGCACCGATCCCCGAAAAACGGCGAGCCCTGTCAGGACTATCTGGGCTGTTTCCGGTGCAAGAGCTTTGTGGTGACCGGCGATGACCTGTATCGACTGTTCAGCTTCTACTGGGC
>NZ_JAWOWM010000447.1:0-653 GCF_033340475.1 Vibrio sp. 1078-1 | reverse complement strand
AGATCTTCGATAAACAAGTTCTCGGTAATTTCTAACGTGATTCTATTGCAATCAAGATGGTATTTGTCCATCGCCGCCATCAAGCGCTCTATAAATTTGGCGTGCAGGAACTGCTTGACGGAAATATTAATCGACATCTGAATTGGGGTGGCAAGATGGGTTGTCAGTAAGCCCATATCTTCAAGGCTCTTTTCGATGATCAACTCACCCAAACGCACCATCAAACCTGAGCTTTCAGCGACAGGAACAAATTCGTTAGGTGGTACTTTGCCCAGTTCCTCGTCTTCCCAACGAACAAGCGCCTCAACACCATAAATCTCGCCATTGATGTTTAACTGCGGTTGATAGGCCATAAACAGCTTTTGCTTCTCAATCGCAAGCCTCAGACGTTGCTCGACTTTCATCTTGTGCAGATGACTTGCTTGCATCTCCTGATTAAACAGACTGTACGCATTACGCTGTTTCTTCGCTTGATACATGGCGATATCTGCGGAAAGCAGCAGCGCGTCTAAGTTGTCGCCGTGCATTGGGTAGAACGCAATCCCAATGCTGCAACTGAGCAGAAACTGGTTATCGCTAACGTTATATGGTTTGGAAAGCGTTTGAATCAGCTCGCTTGCTAGATCTTTGATGGTATCTTCATCAGTTCGATT
>NZ_JAWOWM010000446.1:0-653 GCF_033340475.1 Vibrio sp. 1078-1 | reverse complement strand
CGACTCGGCCATCTTGGTCAGCCCGAGGTTGATCGCATCGCCCAGGATCGCTGACAGCAGCAATGTCCGGTCTTTGGCCTCGGCACCGTCCTTCAGGTGGGTGAAGTGGCGGCTGAAGCCCGTCCAGTCGTCCACGTCCATCAGCAGTTCGGTGATCTTGATGCGCGGCAGTAACTGGCTGGTTTGGTCGATCAGCGCCTGCGCCCGATCCGGCACCGCCGCATCCAGCGGGGTGATTTTCAGCCCTGACTCGGTGAGGATGGCATCGGGCAGCTCGTTGTCCTTGGCCAGGCGGGTGACGGTGGCCAACTGCTCGTCCAGCAGCTGCAAACGCTCTTCCAGGTACTGGTCGCTGTTCGGGTTGATCGCCAGGGGCAGGGCCTGCTCGCGCTTGAGTGCGGCGAACTTCTCGGCCGGCAGCAGGTAGTCGTCGAAGTCGCGGAACTGCCGCGAGCCCTTGACCCAGATGTCGCCGGATCGCAGCGCGTTCTTCCGCTCGGACAGGGCGCAGATTTCGTAGAATTTCCGGTCGAGGCCTTCCGGGGTGATCACCAGCGGCTTCCAGCGCGGCTTGATGAAGGCCGTGGGTGCATCGGCCGGCACCTTGCGCAGGTTGTCGGCGTTCATCTCACGCAGGGTCTGCACGGCTGCCA
>NZ_JAWOWM010000445.1:0-654 GCF_033340475.1 Vibrio sp. 1078-1 | reverse complement strand
GTTGTGTCGATGCTCTGCACATTTTGGGCTACATGCCAGAAGCCGTAGACCAATGGATGAGCCACAACATGCCTTTGTATAATGAGTTCGCGAGCTGGATTGTACCTAGTGTCATCATGGCAACGATCGGACTTTTGTTCACTAAAAAAGCAGAAGAAATCAAAGAATTCGAGCTGGTCAACGAATAGCCGCTTAACTTAAGACATCATTCTATAATTACGCTAACATACTGGACGTTTATTGATGACGGGCAAAGGAGTTGCCCGAGTAATGGTTCGTTGTGGAGCACATATGGAGAGTCACTATTTAGATATAAGAACCCTCAACTTTATTATCATTTTGTTTTCTTGTATCTATGCTATTAGCCTGCTTTGCTATCAATATACTCAGAGCAAAATTAAAGGATTAAAAACGTTCGCCATTTCTCTGCTGTTTATTGGCTTAGGCCCTTTTTTATTGGGATTTCGTGACTCAGCCCCAGATTGGCTGACGATCATTCTTTCCAATACCATCATTATCATCGGCTTTTTGCTCACGTTATATGGCGTAAGCATTTTCCGTAAATTCCCTCTCAAGTGCGCTCATGTACTCACGTTTCTGGTACCGGTATTCAGTGGCCTTTTTTATTACTTCACCTTTTATTCGCCATCTATT
>NZ_JAWOWM010000444.1:0-654 GCF_033340475.1 Vibrio sp. 1078-1 | reverse complement strand
AAAAACGGGTCATGTAGTAACAAAACGAGGGATTATTGGGCGTTTTGCAACTCTTCCAGGCCGCCTGCATTGTGCAGATTTGTGAACCCTTGCGATTGCAAATATTGATAGGCTTGGCCCGAGCGGTTACCACTGCGACAATACAGCACAATCAATTGATCTTTTTTGACGTCTTTAAAATGTTTATCAAGCTCAGATAGAGGGAAATTCACCGCATTGTCTAAATGCCCCTCAGAGAACTCTTGCGGAGTGCGCACATCGACGAGCATTGCGCCTTGCTCTATCAGTTGCCATCCCTGTTCCGCGCGTTCAGAAGCCGCTACATTAGGAGCGAGCAACCCTAAGCTCAGCGTTGCAAGAAACAGAGAAATTGCCTTTTTCATTCTTTCGTCATCCTTATCAAACTATGTGTGCTACTGCGTAAAATAGCCTCCATCATAGACTCATTATGACGGATGGTGAATGAGAATGTTTGATAGAGAATTTTATTTAGTTCGATAAAAAATTTTTATTAAATTTCCCCCTTGAACTCCAATTTTTCGACCTTATTATTTTCATCGAAAACGAGCAGACGACTCGTTAATCCATCTTTATGTTCAAACTATGTCTTTTATTTTTGGTTCTAAGTAGGAGGCACTTCAAATGAAAATTCGT
>NZ_JAWOWM010000443.1:0-655 GCF_033340475.1 Vibrio sp. 1078-1 | reverse complement strand
TTGTGCGCCGTCATCACTCCTGACGGCCAAGATACTTGGTGTGAAAAGTCACCTATCGCTGACTACACTCAAGAATCCGCCGATGCACTCATCGACATTATTCGCCTTGCTGGCATTTCAGGGATGGGTGGTGCTGGCTTCCCTACTGCGAAAAAGATCCAATCGGGCATTGCTCGTACAGAAATCCTGATTGTGAATGCAGCAGAATGTGAACCGTACATCACGGCCGATGACAAACTGATGCAGGAGCATGCCGAAGAGCTTATCCAGGGTATCGAACTCGTCGAACACATCCTTAAGCCAAAACTGACGATCATTGGTATCGAAGATAACAAACCAGATGCCATTAAAGCACTGGAAAGTGCCGCGCTGAACAAGGACATTGTTATTCGAGTAATCCCGACGAAATACCCATCGGGCGGTGAAAAGCAGCTGATAAAGATTCTGACCAACAAGGAAGTTCCTAGCGGCTCTATCCCTGCAGATATTGGCATCTTGGTTCAAAACGTCGGTTCTTTATACTCGATTAAGCGCGCTATCATCGATGGCGAGCCAATGATCGAACGTGTCGTTACGTTAACCGGTAAAACCTTTAAACAGCCTCGAAACGTATGGGCGCTCTTGGGTACCCCAGTTCAAGCACTGCTCGACGAAT
>NZ_JAWOWM010000442.1:0-655 GCF_033340475.1 Vibrio sp. 1078-1 | reverse complement strand
CATCAACGAAAACATCGATTTTGTTGTCGGCCCGCTGCAAAAAGAAAATGTCGAACTATTGCAAACCACAATGGATGGTTCAGCAAACAGTCCAGCCATTCCCGCACTGGCGTTGAATATTCCTGAAGATGTTCAGCCAGGTACCGACATTTGCTACCTAGCGTTGTCACCAGAGCAAGAAGTGGCTCAAGCTGCAAAATACTTGTTTAGCGAAGGCTATAGCTTCCCGCTGATCCTAGCGCCAAAAGGCAGCTACGGTGAGCGTGTTGTGCAAGCTTTCAATGAAGAATGGAGCAAGTACAGCTCAAACAAAGTCGCAACAAGCTACTTTGGTGATAAGCGCCAGCTACAAAAAGACATTAACGACGTCTTTGGATTACAAGAAAGCAAACAGCGTATCGCACAGATGCAATCGCTCATGCGCGTTAAGTTGGAAACACAGCCACGCAGTCGTCGTGATGTGGACGCAGTTTACATTGTCGCTCGTAGCTCTGAACTAACACTTATCAAACCATTCATTGAGGTCGCAATTAACCCAGATGCGAAGCCACCAAAACTGTTCTCGAACTCTCGTAGCAACAGCGGTGGTGCGACGTACGAAGACCTAACAGGCATTATCTACAGTGACATTCCGCTGTTAGTAAATCCAGACCCA
>NZ_JAWOWM010000441.1:0-655 GCF_033340475.1 Vibrio sp. 1078-1 | reverse complement strand
GCGACCCATCGCTGATAACACTTTATTCCATTGGCTCAACTGGTAATGCGATTGTGCGATGCGCAGCCAAACTTCATGAGCTTTCTGGTTTTTAGGTACGGCTTTACTCAATTCGTAATAGTGCGGCAAGGCTTTAGCAAACTGTTGTTCATTCAACAAAATATCCGCTAGCATTTTACGTGTTTGCCACGCTTGCTCGTCTTGCAATAAACCGCTGCTTACCGCGAAATCCAGTTGCTTGATAGCTGGCTTAACTTGCTCATTCTGCCAATAAAAAATACCAAGCATACGAGCAACAAACGCTTGATCGTAGCCACGCGATAGGTCTAACGATTCGAGAGTTGAGATCGCTTCTTTAAGCTTCTCTTCTTGAGCTAAGCTGTGCGCACGCTGCACTCTAGATGCGGTGTACTGGCTAAGCTCTTGAGCTATCGCACTGGCTGCGGTCAAACTAAGCAGCGTTGTGATTAAGAATTTCTTCATCATTTGCCTAATTTGAACTCCACTTTTGCGGTTTGTCCGAACTGCTCAATCGACACACCATTTTCAACTTTGGGTTGGTATTTCCACTTCTTCAACGCGCTAATGGCTTCTTTTTCAAACATACGCTTTGGCTCTGCATCGATCACTTCAATGTCTTTTGGACGACCTGTCG
>NZ_JAWOWM010000440.1:0-656 GCF_033340475.1 Vibrio sp. 1078-1 | reverse complement strand
AATATCGAGACGCTGCCTCAAATCGGCATTTTGTGTCGCAATTCCTGCTGGGCAGTTGTTGGTGTTGCAGATGCGAGCTGCGACACAACCGATTGATTGCATCGCGCTATTCGCTACCGCCACGCCGTCTGCACCGAGCGCTAACGCTTTGACAAAATCCATAGGAACGCGAAGTCCACCAGTGATGATTAACGTGACACGGTCACTTGCACCTTTTTCATCTAAGTATTTACGTGCGCGGGCTAACGCAGGAATGGTCGGTACGCTAATGTGATCACGGAACATGGTTGGTGCCGCGCCCGTGCCACCACCACGGCCATCGAGAATGATGTAATCGGCACTCGCATCGAGCGCAAACTGGATGTCTTGCTCAATATGGTTAGCACTTAATTTAAAGCCAATCGGAATACCGCCAGTAATGCCACGAACTCTGTCGGCAAACTTTCTGAAATCGTGAGTAGTATGAAGATCGGTAAAGGTTGGTGGCGATATTGCAGGTTGCCCTTCAGGAATGCCCCTCACCTGAGAGATCTTACCAATGTTTTTGTTGGCAGGAAGATGGCCTCCTGTCCCTGTTTTCGCACCTTGTCCACCTTTAAAGTGAAAGGCTTGAACCTTTAAGAGCTTGGATTCGTCGTAGCCAAACTTCGCACTGG
>NZ_JAWOWM010000439.1:0-656 GCF_033340475.1 Vibrio sp. 1078-1 | reverse complement strand
CAGTTATTAGCAAGAAACTGCAAATCGAACAAAGCCTTGATGAGAGCGAAATCGAGTTTGCGGTGGTACAAGCTTTTTCTCATCAATCTCCTTTTCCTGTGGAAGAACTGAGTTTGGATTTCGTACGCCTTCGTGCGGAAGAAGGGATGCGTGGAACGGACAGTTATCAAGTATTCGCTACGCGGAAAGATGTGGTTGAAAGCCGAGTTGAGGCGTTACAACAGTCTGGTTTAAAGCCTGTGTTGGTTGACGTGCACTCTCAAAGCCTAGGTCATATCTGGAAGCTTGCCGCAGAGCGTTTTCCTGAAAAAAACAAATACTGTTTGTTAGACATCGGCTCGTTAGCGAGTTCATTCACCATGTTTACCGAGCAAGGCGAACTGTTTCATAAGGAGTTTGCGTGCGGTACTCGTATCTCAATGGGGACGTCACAAGAAGACTTACTTTCTGATGATGCTCAAGCCAAAACGGAACAGTTCAATCGTCAAGTGGTTGAGCGCGTAAAACGTCAAATGCAGCTCTATACCTCGATCAACGGTTCGCAAAACATCAAAGGCATTTGGTTATCGGGCGAGGGGGCATCGACGCCAATGTTGGCAGAAGAGCTGTCGCATCAGTTGGCATTGGAGTGTGAGTTGTTAAACCCACTCGGACTG
>NZ_JAWOWM010000438.1:0-656 GCF_033340475.1 Vibrio sp. 1078-1 | reverse complement strand
ACCCCACTTCTAAACCAATAATATCAACAGGTTGAACGTCATCCCACGACAACTCACGTTGAGAAATCGGCTCGCTGCCATCTTCTGCTTTCGCAGGTAATGCTGGTTCTTTTGCTTTCTGCTTCTGACGCTTGTCAATCAAGTAAGCACCCGTGCCAGCAGCAACGGCCAACGTTAAGAAAGCAAAATGCGGCATACCCGGTACGATACCCATCACGCCCAAAATTGCCGCCGTGATCATCAACGCTTTCGGATTGTCGAACATTTGGAAAACCAACTGCTCGCCCATGTCTTCATCGGTGTTTTGGCGCGTTACCATCATCGCCGCTGCAATTGACAGCAATAGCGATGGAATTTGAGCAACCAGACCATCACCAATCGTTAGCAAGGTATAGATTTGGATCGCTTCACCAAAGCCTAACCCGTACTGCGCCATACCAATCGACAGACCGCCGATGATGTTGATAAACAGAATCAAAATACCGGCTATCGCATCGCCTTTTACAAACTTAGACGCACCATCCATTGAGCCGTAGAAGTCTGCCTCTTTAGTCACTTCAAAACGACGCACGCGCGCTTGCTCTTGGTCGATAAGGCCTGCGTTTAAGTCCGCATCAATCGCCATCTGTTTACCAGGCAACGCATCAAGGGTGAAA
>NZ_JAWOWM010000437.1:0-657 GCF_033340475.1 Vibrio sp. 1078-1 | reverse complement strand
TTGGACGTCGTGCTATTTCGCCGCTTACCAAGGAAAGTTGAATTAACACCAGCGGGTGAGCTATTCATGGCTGAAGCGCGCTCGTTACTGCGTCAGATGGAAGAGGTGAAAGCACAAACTCGTCGAGCTGCGCACGGCTGGAAAACAACGTTGAAACTGACGCTGGATAACGTAGTAAAGCTCGAAAAGCTAAAACCGTTAGTGGAAGATTTTTATCGAGAGTTTGAATTTGCGGAACTGCAAATCAACATGGAAGTCTTTAACGGCTCTTGGGAGGCGATCGCTCAAGGTCGTGCCGACATCGTAGTCGGAGCCACTTCAGCAGTTCCGGTCGGCGGGGATTTCGAAGTGAAAGACATGGGTGTGTTGGATTGGGCGTTTGTCATGTCGCCTGCTCATCCTTGTGTACGTCAGCAGGTTCTCACCGAAGAGTTTGTTAGCCAGTTTCCCGCGATTTGTCTGGATGACACATCGAACGTACTGCCAAAACGACACACAGGTCACTATGCCAAGCAGCGTCGTTTATTATTGCCCAATTGGTATAGTGCGATTGAATGTTTAAAAAATGGCGTTGGAGTCGGGTATATGCCGCGTCATATTGCGATGCCACTTATTCATGAAGGTGTGCTGGTGGAGAAACTGCTGCAAGATGACAAG
>NZ_JAWOWM010000436.1:0-657 GCF_033340475.1 Vibrio sp. 1078-1 | reverse complement strand
TGATTACTTACAAAGGTGATTCAACGACTACATATTTACGATCTGCCCTAAGTGGCGCAAACCATGTGTCTTGGTATTTGAAATAGCTTTGCCCGTCTATCACTATCGTCTGCTTGGTGTGGGGAAGTGAGTCAACAATTTCGCCAAGCTTATAAGGACTTGAGGCTTTCTTAGTGATCGTTTTGCTTGTCTCTGTTGTCGTGGTGCTCACTTGGTTAGGAGAGGCAGAATAAGAGTTGGGTGAGGTTGTCACAGTACTTAAGCTCGTTGTTGTTGACGCTGAGTTAGGTAAAACATCACTACCACTGATGACTGTGTAATTTCCGGCTGGTGGGTTTTGGACATACACGTAACGACTGCCGCGCTGTTGATAATAGGCGTCTTGCACAATGGCATAGGTCACTCCAGCGAAAATCGCAAACGTAGCGATGCCAACCAGATCGTTATGGTAATAGTAATAACGACCACGATAAGGTGGATACCAATAACCAGGTCGCACATAAATGAAAGAGGAATGGTATCGCGGCGGTCTTATTACGACGGGTGGACGATGGTAGTAAGGCGGTCTGTAGTCGTGTGAAGGGCGATGGTGATGCGGCGGCCGAACCGGTCGCTCCGGACGATTTACAGGATGACTGTGGTGCTTATTGCCCGGTT
>NZ_JAWOWM010000435.1:0-658 GCF_033340475.1 Vibrio sp. 1078-1 | reverse complement strand
TAGTTTTTGAGGCGATCGGCCAAAACTTGCATGGATTACTCACCCTCTTGGTGACGGTTCGCGCCACAAAAGCTGTGCAGCACACTCTTGATGCGCTCTTCCATGCGGTAGTTAATGCTCGATTCGCCTGCTTCGATTTGCACATCGCCACGATTAAGTGATGGCTCAGAAACCAGTGTCCAGTTACGGCAATCTAAATCTTCTTCACCATACGCAGAGCGAATGATGGCAACATCTTCAGGGTTGAGATGCAGTGTGATTGGATGGCCAGAAATCGGCAGCGCTTCTACCGACTGCTTAACCGTATCGAGGATAATTTGTGGATTGGTTTGAACCTCAACATGCACCACTTCTTTGACTAAGCACAGCACCATGTCCACCAGTTGCTTCTCTACCTGAGCATTCATCAGCTCCAAAGGTTGAGCAAACTGGTTGGCGAGATTCATAAACACTTCAACCTGCTGTTGAATAAACTCTTGGCCAGCAGAAACGCCTTCTGCTTTACCCAGCTCTAAGCCCTCAGCATGGCCTGCTTGCAAGCCTTCTTCTTTGCCTTTGTCGTACCCTTGCTTAAAGCCAGCTTCTTGACCTTGGTACAAACCTTCTTGATAAGCGCCTTGCTTGATCAGTTCGATCTGTTCTTCTGTCCGTTCAAGAG
>NZ_JAWOWM010000434.1:0-659 GCF_033340475.1 Vibrio sp. 1078-1 | reverse complement strand
GCTACCTTGGATAAGCGATACCAAAACCAGGAACTTCACCACCGATTTCTCGGTAAGCAGTGCCGATAATTTCGGACGTTCAGCATGCTGGTCACCGCGAGTGACAGGCATTGGATTGATGCTGCGCCTCGCGAAAAGCAATGAAAAGAACACCCCCACCATCGCGGTGTACAGAATCATATCCGAGCCAAATTCTGCGACAAGGAAACCCACCACCGTCGAACCCGCAATGAAGGCTATAGAACCCCACAAACGCGTGCGCCCGTAATCCAACATTTTCAAGCGAGCATAGTAGTTTGCCATCGCGTCTGATAGCGGTACTACCGGACCACAACACAAGTTAAACAACACCGTTGCCAATGCCATAAGCCAAAAACTTCCGCCCGTAAAAAAGTGGAAACCAACAAAAATGAGGGCAGCAAAACTCAACCAACGCAACGTTGGCATTAGATGTTCAACTCGGTGTACACGAGGGGTAATGACGATGTTAGCCACGCAGCGTGTCGCCAAACCTAAACCAACCAGTAAACCAATGTCCGTGGAAGAAACGCCCTGTTCTTTAAACCACAACGACCAAAATGGCAGGTAAACGCCATACGCAAAAAAGAATCCGAGAAAGTACTGGGAAATCCAGCCATACGGAGAAGGTTTCAACATTA
>NZ_JAWOWM010000433.1:0-660 GCF_033340475.1 Vibrio sp. 1078-1 | reverse complement strand
CGATGCCTTTGTTGCTGAGGGTTTGTGCTGCCACTTGGCACTGTTCTGGCGTTTCTAGGTGCTCACCGACAAAGTCACTCAGCTCTTCATCATTTGGTTTAATAAGCCACGGATGAGCATCAATACCTGCACGTAGAGCGGCTTTGCTGCTGTCGAACAATACTTTTTTGCCTTGTTGATGCAGTTTTTCAATCCATGCTGCGCATTGCTCAGCGGTTATACCGCCCGGTAAGCTGCCAGCTAGAACGAAATAGTCGTGAGTGTCTGCAAGGCGGAAAAGTGTCTCTTCAAAACGCGCAATTTCTTCTGCCGTTACTTGAACGCCAGGAAAGTTGATGTCACTCACTTGGCCGTCGGCTTCAACCAGTTTTACGTTGATGCGTGTTGCGCCTTCAACTTCAACAAACTCGTTTTTTACGCCAATTTCGGTGAAAAGTTGATGGAACAGCTCTGGGTTGTCTTTACCCAAAAAGCCGGTCACTGTAACCTCGGCGCCAAGGTCGCTCAGCACTTTTGCAACGTTAACGCCTTTGCCTGCCGCGTGAAGGCTACTTTGTTCAACAAGGCTGACTGAACCTACCTTTAGCGCGTCGAGCGAGCCTGTTAGATCAAGCGCAGGGTTTAGCGTGATGGTCACAACTTTGTTTGTTTTTAATGCTG
>NZ_JAWOWM010000432.1:0-660 GCF_033340475.1 Vibrio sp. 1078-1 | reverse complement strand
TTGGTATGAAAATTAAACAAAAAAGCCTCTCTATTGATAGAAAGGCTTTTAATTGGTAGTAGCGTTGTTGCGTATTTTTATGGTTATTTTATCGAAGTGAACTGAGGTTCTAGTTGTTTGCACACGTGTCGCGCAAAACCACTACCTGCTTCGCTGTATATATTAAAGGCAGCGTCCACACCACTTTCCAACAAACCTTCTAGTTGGTCTGGATATTCTGCAATAGCGGCAATTTGCCCTTTGTAGTTTCTACGCTGAAGTTGTTCTAGTGCCGTTTGATTACCTTGATGGTGTGGCATTGCCAATAAAACTAACTTTACGTGACCAGTATCTAGGATTCGTTCCCAAAAATCTGGGTCGGTAGCATCCCCTGAAATGACATTACGTCCTTCTGAACGGTGCTGTTGCGCTGCTTCTTCACGGATCTCAATCCCCAGAGAAATCTTGCCGTAACGTGCGCGTAGCTCGTCATATGCACCGGTACCAATTCGCCCCATACCTAGAATAAGTACTTGAGCATGTCCCGGGTTGATCAACTGGTCACGTTGGTTGAGTTTCTCTGCAGCCGTTTCTTGTAACCATTTACCGGAATGTTGATAAATTTTATGGCCCAAGCGATTTAGAGGTGCTGAGATAATAAAGGATAGTGAAACCGCTACA
>NZ_JAWOWM010000431.1:0-660 GCF_033340475.1 Vibrio sp. 1078-1 | reverse complement strand
CATCACCCACATTGCTGATACAGATGCCGATATTCTGCTGTTTGGCGAAACAGGTACAGGTAAAGAGCTTATCGCCCGCTCACTGCACGAACAAAGTTCTCGTAGAAACAATAACTTTGTGGCGGTGAACTGTGGCGCGGTGCCAGAAAACTTAATTGAAAGCGAACTCTATGGTCACGAAAAAGGCGCATTTACTGGTGCAGAAAGTCGGCGTATTGGTAAGTTTGAATTTGCGCAGGGCGGCACACTCTTCTTAGATGAAATCGAATCGATGCCGATTCAGGCACAAATTCGTTTGTTGCGCGTCCTGCAAGAGCGCGTGATTGAACGCGTTGGCTCAAACGAACTTTTACCTCTCGACATTCGCGTTGTCGCGGCAACGAAAGTGGATCTTAAACGTGCGGCGGAACAAGGCACATTTCGTCAAGACCTCTACTACCGCCTCAACGTGGTTACGCTAGATTTGCCTCCCTTACGTGAACGCAAGGAAGACATCCCTGCCCTTTTCCATCATTTTCTTTTAGTCGCGGCGTCGCGCTATGGTAAAAGTTCGCCAAGTCTTTCAGCACAAGA
Organism: Vibrio sp. 1078-1; assembly: GCF_033340475.1. Lineage (NCBI taxonomy): Bacteria > Pseudomonadati > Pseudomonadota > Gammaproteobacteria > Vibrionales > Vibrionaceae > Vibrio > Vibrio sp. 1078-1. The sequence continues at coordinate 87 of NZ_JAWOWM010000431.1, read as the reverse complement.
TTTGGCTCAGCTAATGGCTCACGATTGGCCGGGAAATGTCCGAGAACTGCGCAATGCAGCAGAGCGTTTCGTTTTATTAGGTAAACT
>NZ_JAWOWM010000430.1:0-661 GCF_033340475.1 Vibrio sp. 1078-1 | reverse complement strand
TGTTCTTTTACTCAAAAACGTTGATGAAATTGATGTACCGTTCCGAGTTCAAAGTTTGCATAAAACTATTTCGGAAAAACAAATCAAAACGGAAAGAAATGAAGACCTTCGTGTAACGGCAAGCTTGGCCTATCTATCGACATCAATGCCACTCACCAACTTCGATGAGCTGTACTCGATATTAGACCAAGCTTTGTATCAGGCGAAGAGAAATGGCAAAAACGCGGTTGTTGATGCGTACAATGAGCCAATTAACCTGAGTTCAGAATTTGCAAATTCGTGAAGGTCTGTTTATAGACCTTCTGATTCCTGCTTTTGAACCAAAGATTTCATAACTGCATCTTTGTTATTCAAGTAATCATCGAGCCCGGCTTTGCGTAAATCACACGATGGGCAATCGCCACAACCATCACCGATGATGCCGTTGTAGCAAGTTAGCGTGTTTTCACGAACCAGTTGCAACGCATTGTATTGATCCGCTAACGCCCATGTTTCTGCCTTATTGAGCCACATCAGCGGTGTTTTGATCGTCAGAGCTCGATCCATACCTTTAACCAGCGCCGTGTTCATTGATTTCACAAAATCGTCTCGGCAATCTGGGTAGCCACTAAAGTCCGTTTCACACACGCCAGTAATCACCGTATCGGCACCGATTTGGTAA
>NZ_JAWOWM010000429.1:0-661 GCF_033340475.1 Vibrio sp. 1078-1 | reverse complement strand
TTTCGAAGAGTCACTCAAACTCTTGCAGTCAGGCCATGGTCTAGAGACATACCACCTGCTACGTGAATACAACTTGTTCCAACAGCTGTTCCCAGCCATTTCGGAGCACTTCACAGAAGACTACTCGTCGCATACTGAACAAATGCTCGATCTTGTGTTGGATTCCACAGACATGCGTATTGAAGATGGCAAGCGCATTAACCCAGCATTTATGTTTGCTGCAATGCTGTGGTACCCGCTGTGTGCACTAGCAGACAAACTCATGGATCAGCATAACTTGTGTCATTACGACGCGATCATGGAAGCGAGCAACATCATTCTTGATGATCAAGTTCGCACCATCGCAATTCCACGTCGCCATACTGCGACCATCCGTGAGATTTGGCAGCTGCAATTGCGCCTTCCACGACGCAATGGCAAACGTGCGTTCCGCCTAATGGAACTCAACAAATTTAGAGCTGGCTTTGATTTTCTTGAAATGCGCGGTGAAATTGAGGGTGGCGACACTCTGAAGCTTGCTAAGTGGTGGGAAACTTTCCAAAATGCAGGCCGAGAAATGCGCCAAGCGATGGCCGCAGACCTAGATGGTCAAGCACCAAAATCGGGCCAACGTCGCCGCAAAACCTTTCGCAAGAAAAAGAGTAAGCCCAAATCATGATCA
>NZ_JAWOWM010000428.1:0-662 GCF_033340475.1 Vibrio sp. 1078-1 | reverse complement strand
TAGTAGGTTGGTTATCTTTTGAACCAACATACTCCTTTGCTTTGGTTTGTTCAACTTTCTTTGGCGGCTCTTTTTGTGCGACTTTAGTCGGAGTTGTTGTAGGCTTTTGACTAGAGTTTTTACTTGAAGTCACAGGCTTTGTCGTCGTCGTTGGCTTCACCACTGGAGGCGGTGTCGTTGTAACTACAGGTACTACAACGGGTTCAACTTTTTGGCCATATTTTGGCGCGACATATTTCGGAGCCCAAAGTTTTAGCTTTTGACCTGGATAAATGGTGTAAGGCTGAGAGAGTTCGTTGTAACGTACAAGATCATTTACATCTTTATCTGTGACGTAAGCAATGAAATAAAGTGTGTCACCTTTCTTTACTTCGTAGTAACTCCCTCTATAACTGCCACGCTCAACGCTCGAATAATCCTTCTTTAAGCTGGAAACAGGCGCAGGTGAGTGAGCCGCGCAACCAACGAGTCCCGCAGCTAATACAAAGCTAATACCAATATGACGTAGTAACTTACTCACCTAACCTCAGATCCTTAAGCCAAATCACCCGCGACAAGAGGAACAAAGCGAACCATTTCCACAACGGTAGAAAGGTACTCGTCACCCTTGCGTTCAATTCTAAGTAGTTGCTGCTCAGCATCTCCGACAGGAATCACCATTT
>NZ_JAWOWM010000427.1:0-663 GCF_033340475.1 Vibrio sp. 1078-1 | reverse complement strand
CGCATTGCACTCGATAAAACGGGCTTGGCAGAAGCGCTGGCCCACGCAATTGATTATGAGGCACTGTCTCCATTTGCGGTGGTGGTTGCACTCTCCATCGTGTGTTGGTTGATGGCCAATTTTATGTCAAACACCGCGACCGCGAACTTGTTGATGCCAATTGCCGCAGCAATCGGGGTTTCCATGCCGAGTTTGGCCGCTGTCGGTGGCTTACAAGGCTTACTGGTTGTGGTCGCATTCTCGGCTTCACTGGGCATGCTTTTACCTGTCCCCACCCCACCAAACTCATTAGCTTATTCAACGGGCTTGATAGAAAGCAAAGACATGGCGAAAGTCGGACTCATCATTGGCTTAATTGGTCTGTTTATAGTTTACGGCGCTGTGTTGATTCTCTTCTAACGTTCTGGCTCTGTGAGGGGTTACGCCTTCACAGAGCCCCTTCATTCCCATGACCTCGACTTTGCCCCCTATGCACACCATGATGAATGGGGATTTAACATTGCATTGCTGAATAAAAATCACACCATGTGCCTCAAGTTTCATCACTAACTGTCGATAAATTCACTAAAGCCTTTCATGTAACGCTCTGTGCTTGAATCGTCTAAACCCTCTGGAGTCACACGTTGTGACACTGATCTTTTTGTCTGTTTATAAAGGTTAGAC
>NZ_JAWOWM010000426.1:0-663 GCF_033340475.1 Vibrio sp. 1078-1 | reverse complement strand
CATTCGCGGACTTGATGTCGCTGTTGATGTGCTTCTTCGTACTGCTGCTTTCATTCTCTGAAATGGATGTTTTGAAGTTCAAACAGATTGCTGGTTCGATGAAGTTTGCATTTGGTGTGCAAAACCAACTGGAAGTGAAAGACATTCCTAAAGGCACCAGCATCATCGCACAAGAATTTAGACCAGGCCGTCCTGAGCCGACACCGATTGATGTCATCATGCAACAAACCATGGACATCACTCAGCAGACGTTAGAATTCCACGAAGGTGAGTCTGACCGAGCTGGTGGTACTAAGCGTGATGAAGGCAAGCTGACGGGCGGTCAATCACCGGAAACCTCGACACAAAGTAATCAGTCCGCAGAGTCAGACATGCAACAGCAGCAGTCTGAAGAGATGTCACAAGAGATGGAAACCTTGATGGAGAGCATCAAGAAGGCGCTCGAACGTGAAATCGAACAAGGCGCGATTGAAGTGGAGAACCTCGGTCAGCAAATCGTTATACGAATGCGAGAGAAAGGCGCGTTCCCAGAAGGTTCTGCATTCCTGCAACCGAAGTTCAGACCATTAGTGCGACAGATTGCTGAGCTAGTGAAAGATGTCCCAGGTATTGTCCGAATCTCTGGTCACACGGACAATCAGCGTTTGGATTCTGAGCTGTATC
>NZ_JAWOWM010000425.1:0-663 GCF_033340475.1 Vibrio sp. 1078-1 | reverse complement strand
ATGCAGATGAAATCATTACCGAGAAAATTGAAACTCAAATTTCGACACTTACCGCACAAGATGTGAAAAGTGTCGATTTTGACCAAGCGGTTGAAGACAAGTTAATTGAAATCATCAACCCGATGAACGAGTTTGTTGATTCAATCATCGACTTTATCGACATTGAAGCAATCAAAAAAGCCAACCTTCGTGTGCTGATTGACCCGATGTTTGGTGTCGCGAAAAACGCACTACAAACCGTCCTAATCAACGGTCGCTGTGAAGTAGACGTGATCAACGACGGAAAAAACCCAGACTTCGGCGGTTTAATGCCTTCTCCAAGTGCTGCGACCCTGTACCGCTTGATGCACCTTGTCGAGCAAGAAGGCTACGACATCGGTATTGGGACTGACGGCGATGCAGACCGTCTTGGTATCATCGATGAGAAAGGCAACTTCATTCATCCAAATGAAGTGCTGATTCTTCTGTATTACTACCTATTGAAATACAAAGGTTGGAAAGGCTCAGTCGTACGTAACATCGCGACAACACACCTATTAGACAAAATCGCCGAAGATCACGGTGAGAAATGTTTTGAGGTTCCAGTGGGCTTCAAACACATCAGCTCGCAAATGGAAGCAGATGACTCACTGATTGGTGGAGAAAGCTCTGGTGGTTTAACTA
>NZ_JAWOWM010000424.1:0-664 GCF_033340475.1 Vibrio sp. 1078-1 | reverse complement strand
CAAACTGCGGCTTTTTAGGTCGATGTCTTTCACGCGAAGCGAAAGAGCTTCGTTGATTCTCAAACCGCATCCATAAAGAAGCGCAGTGATGAGCCAATACTCTGCATCCATGTTTTGAAGAATAGAAGCAACTTCATCGGGACTCAGAACGGTTGGCATGCGTCGAGGCGTTTTCGTCATCTTGTACTGTAGGTTTTCAATCTCCCGCTTCAGCACATGCTTGTAGACAAAAATAATCGCGCATAGCGCCTGATTTTGAGTGCCCGGACTGACTCCCCGATTGACGGCGAGGTGATTCAGGAAACGCTCAATTTCGTGATTACCCATGACTTTTGGGTGCTTCTTCTCATTGAAAAGGATGAACTGACGAACCCAGTAAAGATAGGACTTCTCGGTTCGGTAGCTGTACTGCTTTGTCCTAATTTCTGTGCGGACCGATTGTAGAAACGGTGATTTCGACACGCTCGCCCTCCGTGGCTGAATGCTGTATGTACGTACAGTTATAATAAAAAACACCCAAAAACACCAAAATTCTTGCGGCTTAATTTGCACGGCCCTGCTCGCTTTTCACAATGCATCTCTGTAGGTATCTGTTTCAGCATGGGAAAAATTCGACCCACTGGATTTAACGTGCAAAAACGTGTATAAATATCCCACGTGCACA
>NZ_JAWOWM010000423.1:0-664 GCF_033340475.1 Vibrio sp. 1078-1 | reverse complement strand
ACGTATTCTTCTTAAATCAAAAAGCTGGAAAATCAAATACTCACCTTACTCAGTATTGATTGAATGCTTAACGTAACATACTAGATATAATCAACTATTTGCAGGCAGTTTTTAATAAATGTCCTCATCTTTAATGACGTCATCAGGCTTTAGATTTTTATTCCCGATCGCACTATTAGGTATGGTGAGTGTTGGTATGGGCAACATCATTCAGATGACTCAATCCAACTGGGGTATTGCTGCAAACCTACCTTATATCTTGCTAGGTTGTGCGCTCGTGCTTTGCTACTCCTTTAAGCAAGGCAGAGAGTCAATGGTCTGTTTATCCTTGTTGGTGGCATACTTTGTTATTCAGCATCGATTGCAAGTCCCTCTAAACAGCGGAACCGCGTTATTAGAACTCACTATTCTCGCTACCCTGCTTCCTGTCTCCTTTTTGACGGTCTTTCTGTTCAACAAAGATGGATTCGATTCAAAAGCCATGTTCATCTATGTTTTGATGCTGGTGATGTTCATCTTGTGGTCCTACATCATCTTGGCTTATTACGTTGATGGTGGCTTTGAGCAATGGACCAGCGGCATTTTGTTCATTGTGCCTAGCGTATCTAAGCTGCCGTTTATTCTTGTTTTGTATTGTGTTGGTATTGTGTGCTTTCTCGGTATT
>NZ_JAWOWM010000422.1:0-665 GCF_033340475.1 Vibrio sp. 1078-1 | reverse complement strand
ATGCGTTTGGTTTAATTCTATGCTGCTGCTGTTCTTCAACAGTTAAACTGTTCGCTTTAAGTAATGCTTCGCAATCTGAGATTAAATAATCATCAAAAGGATTTAAATCAACACTGGGGTTTAAACCATCATTTAAACGACTTTTAACAAGGTTTAGTTTTGGGTTTTTATATACATATTTACGACGATTCATTTTGGTCACCTTTAAATCGAGAAGACGTTTAACACCCTTTTAATAAACCACATTTAAAAACCATTGTAAATATAAAAACAAAAATATAAATCAAACAAAAATTTTTTAATCATTAAAAACTTCCACACTTTTTAAGTTTGGTTTAAAATTGGAGTATTGGCAATTGTACATCTAATAGGAATAAAACTAATGACATTGACTGAAAAACAAGAAGCAGCCATAGAAATATTTAATAGTCGCAATAATATCCGAGGCTTAGAACTATCTCTGGGTGAGTTAGAAGCAATCCGTGATAGAGTTAGCCACGTTATCGATGAGCTTAATACTGCGCAAGAAGTGAAGGCTGTTGAACAACCCATATACGCTTTACAAGTAATTGACTTTGAAATCCCTCACGAACTCGAAAAAAAGTATAAAACTTTAACAGGTTCAAAGTCTTCTACCGCAACGAAGCGAAAACCAGCACCACTTG
>NZ_JAWOWM010000421.1:0-666 GCF_033340475.1 Vibrio sp. 1078-1 | reverse complement strand
CGCGCGCGCGGCATCGACCTAAATTTTGGTTGCCCAGCAAAAATGGTCAACAAAAGCAAAGGAGGTGCGGCGCTATTGCAGCATCCTGAGTTGATTCATAGCGTGGTCAAAGCATGCCGTGACGCAGTGCCTGCGAATATCCCTGTATCCGCAAAAATTCGTCTGGGCTGGGAAAACCCTGAAGACTGTTTTGAAATCGTGGATGCGATTCAATCTGCGGGAGCGAATGAACTGACCGTTCACGCACGTACTAAGCAAGGCGGTTATAAAGCATCTGAAATCAAGTGGGAATACATCAATAAAATTCGCGAGCGATTCTCCATCCCTTTGATTGCCAATGGTGAAATCTGGAATTTCGAAGATGGTCAACGCTGCATTGAAACCACTGGTGTCGACTCTCTGATGGTGTGCCGTGGTGCGTTCAACATTCCTAACCTAGGTAACATGGTAAAACACAACCACACGCCAATGGTTTGGTCTGATGTGGTCGACCTGCTGATCTACTACTCAAAGTTTGAAATGAAGGGTGATAAAGGTTTGTACTATCCAAACCGCGTGAAGCAATGGTTCGCTTACCTGCGCCAATCTTACCCAGAAGCTAACGAATTATTCCGCGAAATCCGAACATTTAATAAAGCAGCACCGATTGTTGAGCACATCCAGCGC
>NZ_JAWOWM010000420.1:0-666 GCF_033340475.1 Vibrio sp. 1078-1 | reverse complement strand
ATTATTTGTTTCATCGCTTTACCTAACGAGATTTCATCTTATGGCTTCTTCTTGTCCTTGCGGCGCTAACCGTACCTACCAACAGTGTTGCGAAATTGCGCACAACAATCACGCTGACGTCAAAACACCAGAACAGTTAATGCGCTCTCGCTATAGCGCTCATGTGCTAGGCCTCGTTGACTACGTTGTGAAAACATATCACCCAAGTTGTAACGCAGAAGAACAACGTGAAGGTATCGCACAATCGATCGACAGCGATTGGTGCAAACTGGAAGTCGTCAAAGCAGAAGCTGGCAGCCATGAAAATGAAGGCTTTGTTGAGTTCAACGCCTATTTCAATGAAGACGGCCAACGCTACTGCCTGAGCGAGCGTTCACGCTTCGTGAAAGAAGATGGGCTGTGGTATTACATTGATGGCACTTTCCCTGAAGAAGAATCCGAGCAAGATCCGCGACTTAATCAATCCATCAGCAGCTTAAAAGTAGGCCGTAACGATCCATGTATTTGTGGCAGCGGTAAGAAATTTAAAAAGTGCTGCGGATAAAATCGCACTATCAAGAAAAAACAAAGGCTTCCAAATGGAAGCCTTTGTTTTATTTCTTTGATTTGAACTACTTGTGACGCTCTTTAAGCTTATTCACCACATCGTTCATTGATAAACCTTGG
>NZ_JAWOWM010000419.1:0-667 GCF_033340475.1 Vibrio sp. 1078-1 | reverse complement strand
ACAATCTTGCGACGATCCCGCTCACCTAAGTACATCTCTTGTTGGATTTGGTAGATAAGCTGAAGCAACACTACTTGTTGTAGATGCTTACGCCCCTTAAGCTCTTCTAACTCCAGAACGGTGAAACGGTTTTTGAAGCGAATATTGTTGTGGCCATTAAAGAATCGGCCATATTCGCCCTGTGTCGTAAACGGATAGAGCTGCTCACCCACGTCTTGCACACGTCGGTCTTCGTGATTTTTCAAGGCCTCTGCCACATCATCAACCAACATGGCACGACCTTTTTTCTCCCACAGTTCACGGGTCTGACGCTTTAGGTTGGCCATCTGAAAATCGGTTAATGACTGCGTGGGTGCGGCCATTGCGGCCAATAACCCAACCAACACATCCGCTTCTTCGTCATAGTCCTCAACGATTTCAAACGGATTTAAGCAAATGCCACTGTCCCGCCCGAACTGTAAGAACTCACCGTCATAGACTTCACACAGCTTTTCATAAGAGCGGCCAACATCAATCACCCAGCATTGCCCGCCTTCTGATAAGTAGGAGGAGATGATTTCGTTCACCAGGAAAGACTTGCCCGACCCCGATTGCGCCGCGATGCAACAGTTGTAATTACTGCCCGAGTCATAAAGGGACACACTCATGATCTGGCCATTACGGGAAA
>NZ_JAWOWM010000418.1:0-667 GCF_033340475.1 Vibrio sp. 1078-1 | reverse complement strand
ATCGCCAAACTGCGGCTAAAACAATGCCAATGAACAAAACGACAATGAAGGCTTCGAGCTGATGCTGGGTAAACTGAATCAACTTTTCAGACAGTTCACACTTACTCGGCTCTTTGACTTTATCAGCTTTCACAACATGAGCATCATCGCTAGATAAAGCAGAAACCAAGGTTTGGTCATCACTCATCGAGCATGCCGAAACCAAACCAGAATTTTGCATCAGACACACGACGATGACCCAGCCAATCATTGCTAGCAGCCATTTCGCGCGCTTTTGAGGCGTGCCTTGTCGTGAAATCAATAAGCTCATAAAAAGTCAGATAAAGATGGAAACGCAGAAAATAATACGCAAGTTGTCGTAAAGCTCAAGTCGTTCGACCTTGCTTGCCGATATGATTGGTAAATAATTGTGATAACCTTAAACCCATCGCTTTTTGCAACACGCTCATTATGCTCAATAAAGTTAATCTCGCCGACATTCGCTCGTTTGTTTTGATCGCCCAACTTGGCAACTTCACCAAAGCGGCGGAAGCTCTGTCCGTCTCTCGATCTCACGTTTCTCGCCAGATCAGCGGACTTGAAGCGCAAATGGGCGTGACACTACTCAACCGAACCACACGCACGCTGCGTTTAACTCATGCCGGCGAGCGATTTTATCACGACTGTG
>NZ_JAWOWM010000417.1:0-667 GCF_033340475.1 Vibrio sp. 1078-1 | reverse complement strand
TTATCAATATCGTCATCCGACGCCTCTCCTGCCGAGAAATCCTCGTCTGAGACTTGCGGCTCTGGCTTGGTATCTTCAACGTCAAGATCTAAATCATCGTCGCCAAGTTCTGCGAATAAATCGTCCAGCATCGCTTGATCAACGCTGCCACTTGAAAGGTCTTCCGATGGTTCATCATCAGCAAGAAGTTTGGCAAATTCATCATCAGAAATAGCGTTATCGTCGTCGGACAAGTCGAAGCCTGTTTCGTCTTCGTCGAGCACTTCAAGTTCTGGCGTCACTTCATCAAGCGCACGTTCCATCTCTTCAAGGCCCAGCGCTTTCTCGTCGCCATTGACTTGAATGCCGCTCGTTGAAGAATCAAACTCGTCAAATCCAACGTCTAAATCACCATCATCGCCGATACCGGCAAATGGATCTTCGCCGTCATCGCCTTCTAAGTTGAAGTCTAGTTCTTCGTCATCTAGGTTCGCGAAGACATCCTCTTCAAGCTCTGCTTTCTCATCCTGCTCTAACAGCGGTTCAGAGTCATCATCACCAAACAAGTCATCATCTAAGCTGAGCTCATCATCAAGTTGGTCAGCGGCAGCTAAACCAATTGGTGCCGCAAGCGGGTCGATATCTTGTGCCTGCTGCTGCGCGGCTTCCTCTTCTTTCGCTTTCGAGC
>NZ_JAWOWM010000416.1:0-668 GCF_033340475.1 Vibrio sp. 1078-1 | reverse complement strand
GCAACAGAACATCTGCGCTTGCGCCAAATGCGTATCCAAACAATGTGCCCAGCGCGAGCATTGGCGCGAAAATACCGCCTGGTGCGCCAGAGCCAAAGCAAAGCAAAGTTGTGACCACGCGACCAATAAACAGCAGCACTAAAATAGAGATCGAGTAGTTACCTGTTGTGACATCGGGAATAAGTGCAATGCCTCCGCCTGTTAATTGAGGTACGTAAAGCAACAGCAGGCCAAATACGCCGCCCAAAATTGAGCCCGTGATCAGGTAACGCTTACGATCGTTTTTATGAATAGCAACAAAGCTGTCTTGCGCCACCGTAATCAGTTTGTTGAAAATCACGCCAAACACGCCAAACAGTGCGCCAAGTAATAGGAACAACCACAATGTTTGAAGCGCTGGGGATTGATATTGTGGCATGGTGATTACGGCGTCTTGACCATTGATGGCGCGGAATACAATGTTCGCCATAATGGCAGAAATGATCACGGCACGAATCGAGATGAGCGAGTAGCGAAACTGAGGTCGCATTTCCTCAACTACGAACATGATCCCCGCAAGCGGTGCATTAAAAGCCGCAGCCAAACCGCCAGCAGCACCAGAAGCGAGTAGGGAATGGCGAGTATCGTCATCTTTAACGCGGAAAATATCGGTCACCATTCGACCGACA
>NZ_JAWOWM010000415.1:0-668 GCF_033340475.1 Vibrio sp. 1078-1 | reverse complement strand
ATGAAGCAAACGCCAATCTAGACGGAGAAGGTGAGGCTGCGTATCAGCGTCTTATCGCTCATCTAAAATCTCAGGGCTCGACCATTGTGGTTATCGCCCATAATCCAAGCACATTGAGGCAAATGGATCGATTGCTGTATTTAGCTGATGGCCGCGCCAAACTTTATGGTGCTCGAGATGAAGTGTTGAAGCGTTTAATGGGCGAGGACAGAACGGATATTCCAAGGGTGAAAAATGAGCAATCAGCAGCCAGTCGTTAACGAACTTCCCGCGGAGAAAGTCTACCGTTTCAGTTCAGATGCTAACTTGAGTTTCAAAAAGCCAATTTTGCTCGGAGTTGCAACGTTAAGCTTTTTCCTAGGCGGTTTAGGATATTGGGCGGCTACCGCAAAGTTAGAGAGTGCTGCTATCGCTTATGGAGATTTGTCTGTTCTAACCAAGCGGCAAGAGATACAGCATTTAGAAGGCGGTATCATTGAAAAGCTGTATGTTCAAGAGGGCGATTTGGTAAAGAAAGGCCAGCCGCTTGTTCAATTATCGCAACGTCAGCCAATGGCCAAGTTAGATGCAGTTAGTGGTCAGTACATCCACACGCTAGCGAAGGAAAACCGGCTGAGTGCCGAATTGGATGAATTAGCGGATATTTCGTGGTCTGGTGATCTAGAAGC
>NZ_JAWOWM010000414.1:0-670 GCF_033340475.1 Vibrio sp. 1078-1 | reverse complement strand
CGCTGCGTTGACGCGAATAAACCAAGTAACCCGCAACCTCACTTAGATAGCTACCTGCTACTAATTAACGAAATTGAGAAAAAACTCGGTACCACGGTACTGCTTTCTCGTCCTGAAGATGTCGACTTATCGCATGACCAGCATGGCTGTTTGCTGTGTGTGTTATCAAATAACTTAAACCAACATTTCGACGACAATAACGCCATGATTGCACCAATTTCGATGCTTTTCCGTGGCCCAATGAGTCAGCGCTCATTGTTCCTTGGCAGTATTTATGCAAGTGGCACATTCAATTATGAAGTGCAATATCAAGACGAACAGTTCGTGCGCATCACGTTAGAGCTGGCGTAATATCCGCTCGGAATGAACTGAACAGACAAAATCAAAAACGGCCGCGACACCCGCGGCCTTTTGCCCCTTACTTAAGTACCTAGATACCTAGTTATCTAGGTGTCAAACCTACTTCAGGTTAATCAATTTCACGGAAGCGAGCCGTAAAGTGACGTAAAACCGGAGGCTCATATTCGAACGTCAAACCTTTCAATTCATGAGCTCGGTTCTTCAACTCGATCAACGCATCCGCGATATAGTCCATGTGGTCGTTAGTATAGACTCGACGTGGAATCGTTAAGCGCATTAATTCAAGCTCAGAGGCTTTCTGTTCACCCGT
>NZ_JAWOWM010000413.1:0-670 GCF_033340475.1 Vibrio sp. 1078-1 | reverse complement strand
GGATGTTATTTTCCGTGTAGGTCCGCAACGAGATTCCAGCCTAATTGCTCGTAAAATTGGCGAAGTAAAAGATATTTTGGTTGCCAGCCAAGACTATCTAGCAGCCAACCCTGCGCCAAACCACGCAGAAGAGCTCTCAAACCACTCTTTGCTAAAAGGCTACCCACTTATCAAGTGGACACTGATCAACAGCAAAGGTGAGTCTGTGGTGAACGTAGAGCGTGGTCGTTTCCAAGCCAACGCACTCAATGTTGTTCGCAGTGCTTGTTCAGAAGGTCTAGGTATTACATTAATGCCTGATGTGATGATTAAGGAATACATCGAAAGTGGTGAATTGTTGCGAGTATTGTCAGATTGGAGCGCAAACCCGCGCGACATCTACATGCTGTACAACCACAAAGATCACTTGCCAGAGAAAGTGCGTCTGTTCATCGACTTTGTGATTGCCTACAACATTCACTAAAAATGATACAAAAATAAAAACCAGAGCCTAGGCTCTGGTTTTTTTTATCCCGATAATGATGACGCTGGTTTACGCGCCTTCGTTGTGCAGCTCTAGGTTCGCTAGATCTTGCTGAATTTCACGTTGCGTTTTTGCATCGTCATTACGCAAACCATCTAGGAAGTCGAGGTATTGTTGATCGATATCGCCAGTTACGTATTCACCATT
>NZ_JAWOWM010000412.1:0-670 GCF_033340475.1 Vibrio sp. 1078-1 | reverse complement strand
GAGCTCAATACTCCTATGATATTGATCTCAGGCAATCACGATGGCGCAGAGCGTTTGGGTTTTGGTTCTGAGCAAATGAAACGTTCGGGACTGCATATCATCAGCAACTTTGAAGATATGTTAACGCCAGTTGTGATTGAAACGAAAGCCGCTGGTCATGTCGCTTTCTATGGGATGCCATACAATGATCCTGAACAAGTACGTTATGTGTATAAAGAGCCGGTGTCGACACATGATGAAGCTCATAAACTGCTTGCCGAAAAAATTACAGAGCAGTTCCAATCTGAGCATCGAAATATTCTAATCAGTCATTGCTTCGTAGATGGTGCTATTGAATCTGAATCAGAGCGACCGCTCTCTATCGGTGGCTCTGATCGAGTTAGCCACGAGCACTTTTTAAACTTCGATTATGTCGCGTTAGGTCATTTGCACCAACCTCAAAAGAAAGGTGAGGAGTACATTCGTTATTCTGGTTCGTTGATGAAGTACAGCTTCGGTGAACAAAATCAAAAGAAAGGCTTCACATTAGTTGAAATCGGCAAAGATGGCTTTATTGGGGCGGAACATATTGAGTTAACTGCGCCTCATGAAATGCGTATCGTTGAAGGCGAATTGGAACAAATTCTAGAGTGGGGCAAAACGGACCCGAAAAATGAAGATTATTTACTGG
>NZ_JAWOWM010000411.1:0-671 GCF_033340475.1 Vibrio sp. 1078-1 | reverse complement strand
AACCAATAAAAAATTGGACATGGGCATTGAGCGCATTAACCAACTGGCGCTAGAAATTCGTGACATTCACCGCTTGATGATGCGTACTCCTGGTCCACATAACGATTTGATGGATCAGCATGAAAAGCTGATTACCGAGCTGTCGGAATACACTAAGGTCACCGTGACCCCACGTAAAAACGCTGAAGGCTTCAACGTGCACATCGGCAATGGTCATACCTTGGTGTCGGGCACAGAGGCAAGCCAATTAAAAATGATTGATGGTTACCCAGACGTGCACCAACGACGTCTAGCGATGGTCGAAGGCGATGGTATTAAAGCGATTAAGGCCGACGACATGGACGGCAAAATCGGCGCGCTACTCGACATGCGTGATAAACACATTCCGCAACTGCTGGATGAAATGGGGCGCTTAGCTACCGGATTCTCTTACAAGGTCAACCAACTGCAATCGCAAGGTTTGGATCTCAACGGCAAAATCGGTAAAGACGTTTTCACCGATGTGAATTCTGAGCTGGTGGCTAAATCACGAGTGTTTACTGCACCAAACTCGAAAGCGGACGTTGCCGTTTATGTCGATGATATTTCGGCGTTGAAAGGTGGCGAATATGCGCTGCGCTTCGATGGTGATCGCTACAGCGTGACAACACCGAAAGGCGAGCAAGTTCAGA
>NZ_JAWOWM010000410.1:0-671 GCF_033340475.1 Vibrio sp. 1078-1 | reverse complement strand
CTGATAACAACGCCAGCCAAGCTTTGATCGAATCCGTTGGAGCAAAAAAAGAAGCCATCGCCAGAAATCGATTTATTTTCCATGGCAAACCAAAAGATGGCGTCGTGTATGGAATTCTGCTAACTCATTTGGGGTGACACAGCGGTAAGCATTAGAAGGTGTCAGTCTTATTTGGTACGGAACAATACAGAAACAAAAAGCCACCGACTTGCGGTGGCTTTTTCTATTCTATAGTTTCAACACTGAAACTGGCTGAATCGCCGATATTAGTGAAGCTTAAGGTTTGGACGCAATACACGGTTAATGCGGCCAACCAGCATCATCAAGCCTGTTTTGAACACGCCGTGAAGTGCCATCAAGTGCATGCGGTATAGTGAGATATAAACAACACGTGCAATACGGCCTTCAACCATCATCGAACCTTTGGTTAAGTTACCCATCAAGCTACCTACTGTAGAGAAGCGGCTTAGAGACACTAAAGAACCATGGTCTTTGTACACATAGTTTTTCAACTCACGACCATTTAGCTTCGCCACAATGTTGCTGAACGCTTGGCTAGCCATTTGGTGCGCAGCTTGCGCACGAGGTGGCACAAATGAGCCATCTGGTTGTGTGCATTGCGCCAAGTCGCCGATAACAAAAATATCGTCATCACGCGTTGTTTGCAGTGT
>NZ_JAWOWM010000409.1:0-672 GCF_033340475.1 Vibrio sp. 1078-1 | reverse complement strand
ACGCTAATGCGGTCCCTGAAGTCGAACTGACGCCATTCTTCTCGGGCATTTCACTTGATGTGACGCCACAAATCGACAACAAGGGCAACGTGTTCTTGCATGTGCATCCAGCGGTCATTGAAGTCACAGAAGAAGTGAAGCAGTTAAATCTTGGTGGTGATTTTCAAAACATTCAATTGCCTTTGGCAAAAAGCTCGATTCGCGAATCTGATTCGGTCATTCGTGCGAAAGATGGCGATGTAGTGGTTATCGGTGGCTTGATGAAGCAACAAAATGTCGAGCAAGTGTCAAAAGTCCCATTCCTTGGCGACGTGCCAGCTCTGGGTCACTTGTTCCGCAACACTTCGAATGTGACGCAAAAAACCGAGCTAGTTATTCTGCTTAAACCGACCGTTGTTGGCGTGAACTCTTGGCAAAAAGAGCTAGAGCGCTCGCGTGATTTGCTGCAAGAGTGGTTCCCTGATGCGCAATAAGCGCAGAAGAAACGTCAGCTTTTCAAAGAGTTTGTGATTCGTTATGTACTTGTCGCATTTTGGATTTCGAGTTCAACCTTTCTCACTGACCCCTAATACGGAAATGTTTTTGGGGTTAGTGCCTCACTATGAGGCGATTCAAACCATCTTAGCCGCCGTGCAGATGGGAGAAGGCGTGATTAAGGTGACAGGTGAAGTT
>NZ_JAWOWM010000408.1:0-672 GCF_033340475.1 Vibrio sp. 1078-1 | reverse complement strand
CGACTGTTGGAAATGCCATTGAAGATCAAGAGTTATCGGAAGATTTCGATGCATACACGATCGACTTGAATGAAGTATTCAAAGATACTGATTCCTCGCTAGAATTCTCAGTTTCTGGCAATAACAGCATCCAAATTTCTATTGTGAATGGCGTCGCCACAATCACTCCGACAGCGGATTGGAATGGCAAAGAGACAATTACGCTTACAGCTAAAGACCCAAGCGGTGAAAGCGTTAACCAAACGGTGGACTTTACAGTAGCACCAGTAGTCGACATCGAGGCTGACAGCACGAATGTAGTCGAAGACACACCAACTATCATTAACGTCTTAGGTAACGACACGTTTGAAGGCAAAGATAAAGTGGTGTCTCTGGACGCTGAGAATGGTCCTAAAAATGGTACCGTCATCGTAAACAACGATGGTACGGTGACCTACACACCAGATGATAACTACGTCGGTAAAGATACTTTCACTTATGTCGTGACATCAGGTGGTGTATCCGAATCTACCACCGTCACGGTCAATGTGACACCAGTAAACGACAAGCCTGAAAGTGAAGACTTTACGCATGTCGCCGATGATCAGCTTACGCACGTTGTGTTTGATACCGATACGAGGCCTCTGGGTCACGGTGTCTCTCAAGATCATATCGCGGATGTTGAAGACGACT
>NZ_JAWOWM010000407.1:0-672 GCF_033340475.1 Vibrio sp. 1078-1 | reverse complement strand
TACCTCGCTTTACTTTACCTGCCTAGCCAATGGTAATAGCCGTTTCTACCGTAGTGATGATTTCCTAGAAATTGTTGAAGCAGCAGGTCTCTCTGTTGTGGAAAGAACGGACAACATTGGCCTCGGACATACCTTATTAAAACTCCAAGCAAGCTAGTATAAAGAATGAAAACAGAGCACAAGCAAGTTGTCGTCGTTGGCGCAGGTCCTTCGGGTTCCACCGTTTCTGCGTTGCTAAAATCCCGTGGTATTGATGTTGTCGTGATCGAAAAAGCGACGTTCCCTCGTTTCTCAATTGGCGAAAGCTTACTTCCAGCTTGTATGGAGGTGGTTGAACTTGCCGGAATGACAGAGGCGGTGAAGCAGCATGGCTTCCAATTCAAAGATGGTGCGGCGTTCCGTCGTAACGGGGTCTACACCCACTTTGATTTCACTGAAAAATTTACCGCAGGACCAGGCACCACATTTCAGGTTCAACGCGCCAGCTTTGATAAAGTGCTCGCTGACAGCGCCGCAGAGCAGGGCGTCGATATTCGTTATCAGCATGAGCTGGTTAGCTTGGCGTTTGAAGGCAAAAAATCGCGCTTAGAAGTGGTTGGGCCCGATAAGCAGGCGTACCAAATCGAAGCCGATTTTGTTTTGGATGCGAGTGGTTTTGGCCGAGTGCTGCCG
>NZ_JAWOWM010000406.1:0-673 GCF_033340475.1 Vibrio sp. 1078-1 | reverse complement strand
GAAGTGGCTGAAGAAGATAAAGTTAACTTCATGTGGGATGATTACCATAAAGATGCAATGGCAGGAAAAGACGTTGTTACTGAAGATGACGACTGGGATGATTGGGATGACGAAGAAGATGACGGTCACGTTGTCTACGTTCGTGACTAATTGTCCTCTCCAAGCGATGTCTTGCTAGAAAATTTAATAAAGCCGCAAAATCTATTGCGGCTTTTTTTGTATCTAAATCATATTTAGATGATGTGATTTGCGGCACAATAGTGGCTTCGCGTGATGATTCGGGAATGTTTGACCTCCTTCACGTGAGAGTAAGCAACACCCTAAAAGGACTTAGACCTATCTATGAATCTAGAAACCATACCGTCTGGAGAGTTGACGGTATCTAACCAACGCTCCATTTCTCGACTTGTCGCTCAAGCCGGACAAATGCTGTTGGCCCATGGCGCAGAAAGTACGCTTGTGTGCGATATCATGCGTCGTATTGGCTTAGCTTGTGGCGTGCATGAAGTGGCTGTAGCCCTCTCAGCCAATGCCTTGGTTGTCACGACCGTAATGGATGGACACTGCATCACCACTACTCGAAGCTGTGCCGATCGTGGCATCAACATGCGCGTTATTACGCAAATTCAACGCATCTGTATCATGATGGAGCGCGGGTTACTCGATGCTGCCA
>NZ_JAWOWM010000405.1:0-673 GCF_033340475.1 Vibrio sp. 1078-1 | reverse complement strand
GACGTGCATTCTTTTCAAACAACCGTAACGCATCACGTAGGTCATAATTGTTTGCAACAGCAAGACGCAGCGCACTCAGCGATTTATCCGACGTTGAACGCTGTTCATCGGGAGACATGTACGCCAACTCGCGCTTGTGAAGACGACGTTCAACATCGTTTTCACGTGCCAAGCGAAGTACTGAACACCAGCCCGCTTTCGCAGCAACCACGAAGGTACGCAGCTCTGCGTATTCCTTCTGAACTTTCTTCAGACGTTTCGCCAGACCTTTCATCTCTAGCTCAGTAGAGGTGATGGTACGCTCGTATTCACTCTTACGACTACGAGATGTGTGTAGACGCTCGTGCAGCTCATCACGGCGACGGATCGCACGCTCTTCTGCGCCTTCATCGGCGTTAACACCAAACTCTTGCAGTTCTTGTTTGAACTCTTGAACGGTTTCCAATTTCGCTTGGTGCGAGCTTTTCAATGATGCCAATACTTGGTTGTATTGGTTCATTTGACCTTGCGCTTGTTTCAACTCTTCACGAGAGCGTGTACGCATTTGCTCAGCCTGAACCAGCTTCGCTTTTAACTGCTCACTAAGTTCACTGCTTTGGTTAAGCAAATCAACGGAGTCTGAATACGCAAAGTAGTGACGACGCTCAACGAGATCAGACAAGGCAAAGATCTG
>NZ_JAWOWM010000404.1:0-674 GCF_033340475.1 Vibrio sp. 1078-1 | reverse complement strand
CAATATGATTGCCGTTTCTCAACACAGGCACCTAAGAACTTAGACTTGCAGTAAGAACCTACATAGTGGCAACTCTTCAATACTCGCTTGGCGTTCATCTCAAACTCACTCTGCTCACATTTCCAGATAAGCTGAATGAGGATCATGGTGACTGAATAAATCATGTAGGCCGTCATAACCGTGCTCAGAACCGCGCCAGCAGCGCCACCCAGCGCGAAGTTACCACCCGAAACAACACCATCGGCTCCAACAGCGCCACCAACGTTACTAAACAGTGCCGATTGCGCCCCCGAACCAAAGGTCGTACCTACCCATTCAGCCGTTTTGTTGGTCAACACCTGCATAAAGCCAGTCGCAGCTTGCTCCGCTCCCGCGCCAGCAGCCGTTGATGGCCCAGCCCCCATGAGAGAGTCCCATGCAGACACAAAGGGCTCTTTGACCGCACTCCAGGTACTTGTGATTGGTTCCCTGAGCGTATTCCACGAACCATAGATTGCCGAAGACGGATTCATGGCCATGACTGCCGTATCAAGCTTGTTGACCGCCACTATCATCGTGATGTAGTCCGATAACGACACGCCACTTGGCTTTTCACAGCAATCCACTATGCCGCCAACGGCTTTTTTGCACTGGCCAGCATTACCTTTAAAGACCGTACACTCGACGTTGTCTTG
>NZ_JAWOWM010000403.1:0-674 GCF_033340475.1 Vibrio sp. 1078-1 | reverse complement strand
TTCAATGATCATCACTCGCGTTGCCATGTTCATACTTGTTCTTCCTTTGGCAAATACACGGTTATTCGCGTTCCATATTCTGTGTTTGGTAGCATTTCAACATGCCCGTGATAGCGGGTCGCTAATTGGTTCACTAGGTGCAAACCTACCCCTCTATTTTGTCGAGATTTTGTCGAAATGCCTTTTTTGAAAAGGGTTTGAGGTTCAATGTTCTCTGGCAACCCACATCCGTGATCGCTGACTTCTAAAATCACTTCGTTGCCGTAATCGCTAACCGAGACTTCGATGTTTCGACGCTCTGATGCAACATTGGATTCATTGCGAATAACGCTCAAAGTCGCATCAAACGCATTGTCGATTAAGTTACCTAAAATGGTGACCAGATCTTCCGAATTTAACCATTCAGAAAGCGGCTCCAAGCGACTGCCCTCCTCGACCACCAGCTGCAAACCCAGTTCTCGTGCTCGCTCTGTTTTGCCCAACAACATACCCGCAATAAGCGGATCTTTTATGGTATCTCGCAAAAACTCAATCATGGCTTGATAATGGGCGGTTTCTTGCCCGATGAGCTTTTGCACAGCCTCAAGCTCACTCATTTGCACTAAGCCACTGATCGTATTGAGCTTGTTTCTATGCTCGTGAGTTTGAGAACGCAACAAGTCCGCATATTCCTT
>NZ_JAWOWM010000402.1:0-674 GCF_033340475.1 Vibrio sp. 1078-1 | reverse complement strand
ATCTAGCTCCTTTTCTCCCTCGTGGTTTTTGCTACCGTTACGAAAGACGTTTTAAACAGGCAGTAATTCATGGCTTTTGAAAGCACCCCCAACATCGCACTTATTGAAGATGATGACATTGTTCGTCAGGCAACTAGCCAATGGCTGCAACTGGCCGGATTTAACGTTGAGGCATTCAGTACCGGTGACGCTGGAAAGGCGGCGATACTAAGTCAAGACTTTGATGCTGTTGTCAGTGATGTTCGCTTGCCTGATAGCGATGGCCTCTCGATTTTAGAAAGCCTTATTGACCATCATATCCAAACGCCCGTTATCCTGATCACCGGACATGGGGATGTGGATATGGCGGTGAGTGCGTTGCAAAAGGGCGCATTTGACTTTATTGAGAAACCATTTCAGCCAGAGCGACTCTCGCAACGTGTGACGGAAGCGGTCGAGACTTATCGAGCGCAGACGTCAACGCAAGATCGTCAAGAATATCTCGCGAGCGTAAGTGGGCTCGAGGAAGTGCTGATTGGCCGAAGCCGAGTCATGCAGCAATTGCGTGAACAAGTTGCAAAGCTAGCGCGTATTGATACTAACGTCATTATTTATGGTGAAACGGGCTGTGGTAAAGAGCTGGTGGCTACCCGCCTGCATCAAGAAAGCCAACGACAATTACACCTTTTCGTACC
>NZ_JAWOWM010000401.1:0-675 GCF_033340475.1 Vibrio sp. 1078-1 | reverse complement strand
GTAAAATTTTATTGTTTGTAAGCAGTTAAATTGCAATGTATACGTAGGTGTCGTTAAAAAATGTAATAACTATTATTAGAAGAGCTTATGTCAAACCAACATCAATATTTCGGTCACCCTCGTGGCTTGTTCTTATTGTTCGGCACAGAACTCTGGGAACGCTTTTCCTACTACGCAATGCGTGCCATTCTAGTACTCTACTTAACTGATACCACAATGAATGGTGGTTTGGGCTGGTCAACGAAAGACGCGCTCGACCTTTATGGCATTTACACCGGCCTTGTTTACATTACCCCATTGATTGGTGGTTACCTTGCCGATAACTACCTTGGCCAACGCCGCTCAATTTTGCTTGGTGGTGCATTAATGGCTATCGGCCAGTTCACACTGGCACTTCCGGCTGACGCACTAGGCTTCGGAGCACTTCACACTTTCTATTTAGGTCTTGCTCTGCTTATTTGTGGTAACGGTCTATTCAAGCCAAATATCTCTACCATGGTTGGCGACCTATACAATGAAGGTGATAATCGTCGTGATGGCGCTTTCACTATCTTCTACATGGGTATCAACCTTGGTGCTCTGCTAGCCGGCGTGGTTTCTGGATCTGTAACGAACTCATTTGGTTGGAAAGCAGGTTTCGTAGCAGCGGGCGTGGGTATGATAATCAGCCTTGTC
>NZ_JAWOWM010000400.1:0-676 GCF_033340475.1 Vibrio sp. 1078-1 | reverse complement strand
GTTTGAAACCGGTGCTGGTGGTTCTGCTCCAAAACACGTTCAACAAGTTGAGAAAGAAAACCACCTGCGTTGGGATTCTCTAGGCGAGTTCTTAGCATTAGCTGCTTCTCTAGAGCATTTAAGCTCAGCAACTGGCAATGCTAAAGCGCAAGTTCTAGCCGATACACTAGACAAAGCAACGGGTGAATTCCTAGACAAAAATAAATCGCCATCACGTAAAGTAGGTGAGTTGGATAACCGTGGTAGTCACTTCTACTTAGCACTGTACTGGGCGAAAGCATTGGCAGAGCAAACGGTGGATGCAGACTTAGCCACTGAATTTGCACCTATTGCAAAATCTCTTGCTGAGCAAGAAGAGAAGATTGTTACAGAACTTAATAGTGCTCAAGGCGTGAAAGGTGAGCTAGGTGGTTACTACTTACTAGACGATGCTTTGGTTTCTAAATTGATGCGTCCAAGCGAAACGTTTAACGCAATCATCGACAAGTAATCTGCGGATGACACGTCGTGAGCGGCGTGTTTTTCAGATAATAAGAAACCCGCTTAATTGGCGGGTTTATTTTTCTCTTCACAAAGGTTTAAGCTATGTGAGAGCAATGGTTTCTACGACAGCACTCAATTTACTTGGCTTGGGCTTCAATTGGCACACCGCTACTTGCGTGGCATCCCTTTGGAC
>NZ_JAWOWM010000399.1:0-676 GCF_033340475.1 Vibrio sp. 1078-1 | reverse complement strand
CAAATGGCGATATCCATTGACGTCCGCGACGACCGCGCCCCTGCGCCTGATATTCAGCGATGCAAACTCGCCCTTTATCGGATTCACTGACTTTCTCTAACAAATATTGATTCGTTGAATCGATCACGGAAATCAGTTCTACCGGAGTGCTAATGGCATTTTTCAGACGAGTTTCATCGAGTAATTGAAGAGGATGAGCCAGTTGATAGCCTCGTCCTTGGATACGATAAATATCCACTCCCCAATCATTTAACCCTTTAATGTGCTTTGCAATTGCCGCTCTAGAAATGCCCAGTTGTTGTCCAAGCATTTCACCTGAATGAAAACCGCCATCGCTGAGTGTTTTAAGGATATGTAGCTTCACTGAGTGTTCTTTTCTCATTGAGCCGCCTCAATCTTAGCGAGATTAGTTTCACCTTGACGATTCATAAAGCGCACTTCGTGTTCGAGTTCAATTTGGTACTTATCCCACACCGCCCTTTTCACCAGAGAAGCAAGTGCAACCACGTCATCAGCACTGCAGTTGTCGACATTTGTTAATACCAACGCTTGTAAAGGGTTCACCTGAGCACCGTTGACTGAAATACCTTTCAAACCACACTGGTCAATCAGCCAACCGGCTGCCACTTTCATTCCCTCGTTTGCAGGGTAAGCCACCATGTCGCTATGCTTTCGA
>NZ_JAWOWM010000398.1:0-677 GCF_033340475.1 Vibrio sp. 1078-1 | reverse complement strand
CCTTTTACTTCGTTTACTTGGCCATGCAGTACCGCCAAACGAACACCACCAACAGCAGAGTTTGATGGAGCGTTAGTATGGTCGATCGTTGAAAACATCACAGGGGTGCTGTTCGCAAGAGCAACAGGTGATGCGATAGTGGCTGCAACAGCCAATGACGTCATAAGCTTTTTCATTTTTATCTCCATGATGGTAAGCAGTAATTTACAACATAGTGTAATGTTCAGATTTTGCGCTATTCGGACACAAAAAGTGTTAGCAATAGGTCATATTTAACAATCTGACTATCCTAGAAAAAAATTCATCTCAGTTATTTTTCTGTTTTTCCACTGACGCTGCCGGAACGCATCCCTCACAATTCACATCTTCTTTTACCTACACTGAAAAATGCACAGTGGGCAAACACCAGACGCAAAAAAGCCGAGGTTCACACCTCGGCTTTTTGTTCTACTCGGCTTGGAATAGCGCGGGATGATTACATCATGCCCATGCCACCCATACCGCCCATACCACCCATGTCAGGCATGCCTGCACTTTCTTTTTGTGGTAGGTCAGTTACCATCGCTTCTGTTGTGATCATTAGACCAGCGACAGACGCTGCAAATTGTAGAGCGCTACGAGTTACTTTAGTTGGGTCTAGGATACCCATCTCTAGCATGTCGCCGTATTCACCCGTC
>NZ_JAWOWM010000397.1:0-677 GCF_033340475.1 Vibrio sp. 1078-1 | reverse complement strand
GAGCGCGATTGTGACCACGTTTTTGTTTCGTCTGTCTGGAACATTGTAATGATGCTTTCAATACGCCGCTATCGCGCTGCTGATGCGCCAACACTATGGACGCTCTTCTACCATACGGTTCGAGAAGTAAACTGCCGCGATTACCAAACAGATCAAGTGAAAGCTTGGGCTCCCGATGATTTTGAACCACAAACTTGGCAAGCGAGGATGGACACCATCACCCCATTTATTGCCGAAATTGAAGGTGAGATTGTCGGTTACGCGGACTTACAGCCAGATGGTTTCATTGACCATTTTTTTTGTCATCATCGGCATCAAAGGACAGGTGTTGGCCGCGCATTGATGGCTCATATTTTCTCTCAAGCGGAGTCATTAGCGTTACCGTATTTGTACTCAGAGGTCAGTATCACTGCTCGTCCGTTCTTTGAACGGATGGGATTTAAAGTGATTAAACATCAAGAAGTTGAAGTGAGAGGGCAACACTTAACTAATTATGTGATGAAGAAGTATCTATCGCGTAATTAGTGAGCTTGGACACAGATAAGAGATGTTTTCTGATGTGAATTCCAGTTCATTGATCTAAGACCAAAATTTCGTTTCAAAACAGTGTACATAATCTCTACTCAGAGTTATCAAACAGGTATGTTTCTATCTCACAACCGCAAAGTTGTTCATAA
>NZ_JAWOWM010000396.1:0-677 GCF_033340475.1 Vibrio sp. 1078-1 | reverse complement strand
TTCTTCACACCAACTTTCATCAATGTCGATACCAGCTGTTTTCATTGCATCAACATAGCCAAGCTTTCTGAGCAAACTATTGTGACGTAGGGATGGCCCGGTAATACAGGCAATGTTTTTATGGCCACCAGCGATTAAGTGCTCAACAGCGATACGACTTGCATGGTGGTGATTAAACGTAATGCAGCGCTCTTCAATCCCTTCGACATAACGATCGAGAAGCACAAAAGGCGTAGGAAGTTTTGCTAACTCACGTAGATCATCATCGGATAAATAGCGACTATGCAGAACATAGCCATCGCAACGAAGATCGTTGAAGCGCTGAATCGCTTCTTTCTCTCCTTCAGCAGAATGATGGCCTTGCGCAGTGATGAGAAACTTCTTATGAATGTCCAATTCCGTTTGCACTTGCTCCATCATTTCACCGAAAAATCCACCGGTGTAATAAGTCACCAACAAACCGACCATATTACTTGACGATGTTGCAAGAGAACGGGCGATCGCACTTGGACGGTAATTCAATTGCGCCATGGCTTGTTCTACTTTTTTTCTAGTTTCTTCACGAAACTTTCCTTCCCCATTAATGATGCGAGAAACGGTAGAACGATTTACACCGGCGAGTTCGGCGACATCTTTAAGCCTTGCCATAATGCTAATGAATCCAACTGCTAATAAAT
>NZ_JAWOWM010000395.1:0-678 GCF_033340475.1 Vibrio sp. 1078-1 | reverse complement strand
TACCTAGATAGTGATATTGAGAAAGTACGCAGTATTGTTCTGAGTTGGTACAACTCGCGTCTTGAAGCCATCAAACCTGGCGTATCACAAAAAGACCCAAAAACTCGCCTACAAGAGTTCCTACAAGGCAGAAGAAAACCGCTGCCTGTTTACACAGTGACTAATATTAAAGGTGAAGCGCACAACCAAGAGTTTACGGTTGAGTGTGAAGTAGCAGGTGTGGATAAGCCTGTAATCGGTAAAGGCACCAGCCGTCGCAAGGCAGAACAGGCGGCAGCAGAAACAGCACTAGAGCAATTAACTAATGGCTGATAACGAATTCGATATCGATGCGTTTTTCGCATCACACGGTGAGGTGAGCTCACCGGAAAACCAGCATTGTGGTTTCATTGCCATTGTTGGTCGTCCTAACGTGGGTAAATCGACGCTTCTGAACAAAATTCTAGGTCAGAAGATTTCGATCACGTCACGTAAGCCACAAACGACGCGTCATCGCATCATGGGCGTCGACACAGATGGCGATTACCAAGCGATTTACGTTGATACACCAGGACTTCACATTGAAGAAAAACGTGCAATCAACCGTTTGATGAACCGCGCTGCAAACTCATCGTTGAGTGACGTGAACCTAGTTTTCTTCTTGGTCGATGGTACCCATTGGACTAAAGACGATGAGAT
>NZ_JAWOWM010000394.1:0-678 GCF_033340475.1 Vibrio sp. 1078-1 | reverse complement strand
CCGCGACGTACGTTGCGCGCTTTCGCATCTTCTGGGTGCATGTAACAAACCGCATCCGGTACTGCTTTGTACAGCTCAGGTACACGACGAGTCATGGTACCAGTGTGCCAGTGCTCAAGAACACGGCCTGTACATAGCCATAGGTCGAATTCTGAATCTGGCACTTCTGGTGGCGCTTCGTACGGTGCAGAGATGATCTTCGCTTTACCGTCGGCATTGCCGTAGAAATCCCAACCAGAGCCCGCTTTCGCGTATGGGTCCGAGCCTTCTTTAAAGCGCCACTGTGTTTCTTTACCATCAACGACTGGCCAACGTAGACCGCGTACTGTGTGGTACACATCGTATGGTGCTAAGTCATGACCATGGCCGCGGCCGAACGTTGCGTATTCTTCAAACAGACCTTTTTGAACATAGAAACCGAAGTGGTGCGAATCGTCGTTCAGTTCACGAGCCTCTTCAAGCGGGAACTTGTCAACTTGGCCGTTTTTGAACAGCATGTCGTACATGGTTTTGCCACGGTACTGAGGCGCTTTCGCTAGAAGTTCTTCTGGCCATACTTCTTCCATCTTGAAGCGTTTAGAGAACTCCATTACCTGCCATAGGTCAGACTTAGCGTCGCCTACCGTGCCTACTTGTTGGTACCAAGCTTGAGTACGACGTTCTGCGTTACCGTAAGCG
>NZ_JAWOWM010000393.1:0-678 GCF_033340475.1 Vibrio sp. 1078-1 | reverse complement strand
CTCGACAACTTCTTTGCGGATTTCACTGGTGATCTAGAAAAAGCCGAGTTAGATGAATCTGAAGGTGGTATGAAGCTAAACCACATTGTGATGACGGATATCGAGTGTCCGACATGTGGTCGCCCTATGGGTATTCGTACCGCTTCTACAGGCGTATTCTTAGGCTGTTCTGGTTACGCATTGCCACCTAAAGAACGTTGTAAGACAACCATTAACTTGGGTGACGAAGAAGGTATTATCAACGTTTTAGAAGAAGACGTTGAAACGGCTGCTCTTCGTGCGAAAAAACGTTGTCCGATCTGTGAAACTGCGATGGACGCGTACTTGATTGATGACAAGCGCAAGATGCACGTTTGTGGTAACAACCCGAACTGTGAAGGCTATGTTGTTGAGTACGGCGAATTCAAAGTGAAAGGCTACGATGGCCCTGTTGTTGAGTGTGACAAGTGTGGCTCAGACATGGTGCTTAAGAACGGCCGCTTTGGTAAATACATGGATTGTACGAGTGAAACTTGTAAGAACACCCGTAAAATCCTGAAGAACGGTGAAGTAGCGCCACCTAAAGAAGATCCTGTGCACTTCCCTGAATTGCCATGTGAAAACTCAGATGCGTACTTCGTGCTTCGTGATGGTGCTTCTGGCCTATTTATGGCGGCAAGCAACTTCCCTAAATCGCGT
>NZ_JAWOWM010000392.1:0-678 GCF_033340475.1 Vibrio sp. 1078-1 | reverse complement strand
CCACTTTGTGGTTCATGACTGGGGTGAAGTCGTAACAAGGTAGCGCTAGGGGAACCTGGCGCTGGATCACCTCCTTATACGATGATTATTGCGATGAGTGTTCACACAGATTGATAAGGTTTATAAAGTAAAGAGACGATACTGGGTCTGTAGCTCAGGTGGTTAGAGCGTTCGCCTGATAAGCGAGAGGTCGGTGGTTCGAGTCCACTCAGACCCACCAATTTCTTTCCCAAGGAATTGGCGACAGTATCGACACCTTGATGGGGCTATAGCTCAGCTGGGAGAGCGCCTGCCTTGCACGCAGGAGGTCTGCGGTTCGATCCCGCATAGCTCCACCATCTTTAAGTGTTCTTGAAAAAGAATCTTTAAAAATGGTTTTCATCAGAAAATCTAGCTCTTTAACAATTTGGAAAGCTGACAAAACAATCTTTTAAGATTGTTTGTAAAGTTCTCAATGTTTATCGAAAGATAAACACCAAAAAACACATTCAAGTGTTCTTGGGAATATCACTTTTACAGTGATTATTCGAAATTGAGTCCGGCAAAATCGAAATGTCTCTCGCTCATTCAAATAATGAGAGACAACTTTGGTGATTTGAACATCAACTCGAAACTCCTTCGGGTTGTATGGTTAAGTGACTAAGCGTACACGGTGGATGCCTTGGCAGTCAGAGGCGA
>NZ_JAWOWM010000391.1:0-679 GCF_033340475.1 Vibrio sp. 1078-1 | reverse complement strand
TCTAATTAAATGACCCGCTGAACATAGTCGAGAATTGTCAATAAAGTGTGAGGGAGATCGCGTAAAAACTGCAAATAGGACGGTATGTGGCAAGAGTTCTCAAGGATGAGATAAAAGCAGGGAGAAGAGAGGTTGAATCTTCAGTTTGCCTTGGCCATCACAACCTGAGTAACAGCCAAGGCAATGTAGGTTTTAACTAAATGCGACGAAAGGCGATACGCACAGCAAAATACCAGTAGCAATAATCAAGTAAAGCGACGCGCCTTTGTATTTGTGTAAAGAAGGCACTTGATAGACAAGGTAAGCTGGAATCAAACAGCCAATCAAACCAAAGATAGGGCTACATACTGATGTGAAGCTCAGAACTGGTAGATTCAATACAATTGCACCCCACGCCATGAGAATCGCAAAGAGAATGATTCCTTTGGTGACCAAGTCTTTATTGATCTTCTCTTCAGGCATGACCTTTTTTAGAGCCAGCATCGCTAGACCTTGGCAAGAATCGCGGAAACCTAAGTACACGCCAAAAAACGCAGTCATTACTGAGAAAATATTCAGCATCAAACTCATTAGTTTTAGCGTCGTGCCGTCCATACCTTGCGCAACCATCGCAAGAGCAGAGATGTTCTCTTCTGCTGCTTTAACCGCTTGTTCATGTGACATCGCAAGCGTAAAGGAA
>NZ_JAWOWM010000390.1:0-679 GCF_033340475.1 Vibrio sp. 1078-1 | reverse complement strand
TTTCAAGCCCACGCGACTCATTGACGGAGCTTAGAGATCATCGACTGACGAACAATGAGCTCAATAGGTACGCGGTTGATAAGTGGCTTAACGCCGTTAAATGATGCCATTCAGCGAATTGAGAATCGACTCGCCAACAACCGTTTTTATGCATTATCTGTATTTATCAACGTGCACACATCAAGGTAACTTTGTAACCGTCATCACCATATTGCAGGCAACATATCGATAGATATCGTAATAAACAAAACCCTTAGCGTCGTCACACCCAGAAAATTCCTTACAAGATTCAATCACCTCGCAACATGACTAAGTTCACATTTGGCGATTTTGTTATTCTATTTATCGCTAAAATACCGCCTAGAATAGACGTACATATCAATTTAAGTAGGGATAGAAGATGTCGACATTGGCCGGGGCTCGCCTAGAAGAAATGGCGGATATCCGCTCGACGAGAAAAAAGAAAATCGTTTTTCTGTGTTCTAGCATTGCCGCCACACTATTGGTGTACGGCGCTATCGTCCAATCGCTCGAAAATCATTGGGGGTTAAGCGTTTTGCATGCCTTCAGTGCCATCGCCTGCTTAGGGATCTGCTATCTCATAAAAGTACAAAGGCATCACAAATATGCCGATTTACTGCTCAGCGCCGTCATCATGTTTGAGGGGTTATTACTGCTT
>NZ_JAWOWM010000389.1:0-679 GCF_033340475.1 Vibrio sp. 1078-1 | reverse complement strand
AGTGACAACAACTGGAACGTAGGTCTGCCTCGTGAAGACAAAGACGGTGCAAACTGGGAGCTGATCAAGAAGATCGTTTCTGATACGACAGCGAAGCCAGATGCAACCGACATTGAGCTAACCAAACAACAATTCCTAGAACTACTAAAAATCCGTAGTTCAAGTGAACTGTTCCGCTTAGATACCGCTCAAGAAGTCATGAACCGTGTTGACTTCCGCAACGTTGGTAAAGACCAAGTGGAAGGCTTGATCGTTATGTCTATCGACGATGGTAAATCAGCAGGTGCCGATTTGGATTCGAAATACGATGCGATCGTTGCTGTGGTGAACTCAACATCAACAGAGAAATCATTTGTCGTGAAAGGCGCGACAGGTTTCGAGCTGCATGAAGTTCAACAAAACTCTGCGGATGACATCGTGAAAGGCGCAAGCTTCGCAAATGAAACCTTGACTGTGCCAGCACTGACTACTGCGGTATTCGTACAGCCACAAGACGGCGCGCAAGGTGTGGGCCTGCCAGTCAATACGGACAACAAAGACGTATCGAGCATTCCTCCTTTCGGTGAAACCGTGGTTTACGTGAAAGGCACAATGAACAATTGGTCAGACAACAGCGACTGGGCAATGACTTTCATTGGCAACGGCATGTACTCAGTAACAGGCGTACTTGAAGCAGGCA
>NZ_JAWOWM010000388.1:0-680 GCF_033340475.1 Vibrio sp. 1078-1 | reverse complement strand
AAGAGTTACAATGGCGCCGTCGCTGTCGATACCCATAAAAAGCCAGTTAAAACGATGTTGGAAGTAGCGAAAGAGCAGGGCATGACAACCGCTCTAGTGGCGACTTCGCAAATTAACCACGCGACGCCCGCAAGCTTTGCCGCGCACAACGAATCTCGTCGTAATTATGATCAGATAGCAGACGATTACTTGGATAACAAAGTAAATGGAAAGCTGCCCGTCGATCTGTTACTTGGTGGTGGTGTTCGATATTTTGAGCGTGAAGACAGAAATCTGATTGAAGAATTTAAAATGCAGGGTTATCACTACCTAACGGATTTTGATACCTTGCCTTCGTTGCAAACATTGCCTGCGATTGGGTTGTTTGCCGACAAAGCATTTCCGTTTGCTTTGGATGAGAATCCAAACCGACTCGAGAAGATGACGAACAAGGCGCAGGCAATGTAATCGCGCTCTAAGCAAGGCATTGTCGTGATGATCGAAGGAAGCCAAATCGACTGGTGCGGTCATGCTAACGATATAGCATGCGCGATGGCAGAAATGGATGATTTTGCTAAGTCGATTGCTTTAGCCAAGGCGTATGTTGATGCTCATCCTGACACTTTGCTCGTTGTCACCGCCGGTCACTCCACGGGAGGTTTGACTATCGGCGCAACTGGCGAATACGACTGGAACACGGA
>NZ_JAWOWM010000387.1:0-680 GCF_033340475.1 Vibrio sp. 1078-1 | reverse complement strand
TGCGTAACTACAACCATTTTAAAGTGGTGTGGATTGCACAGGTACGACTAAACTGTACTAATTCAGACCTGATCTGACAGTTACCCACTTTTCGACTTGGTGCCTGTCAGATTATATCTGGGCTAAATTCTTTTCAGCCCAGATTGATTTCCCATCTTCTAATGTCTCTATTGGCGTTCTGCCACAGCACATTTTTCCTTGATGAGTACGGTGATTGTTGTAGTAGTCCATCCATTCGTCCAGATCTTTCTGCAACTCTTCGATAGAACCATACAGTTTCTTTCTGAATGTCACTTGGTAGAACTCATTCAATATGGTCTTGTGGAAGCGCTCGCAGATACCATTTGTTTGTGGTGACATCGCTTTAGTTTTCGTGTGGTCGATATCATTAATGGCTAGGTAGAGCTGGTAATCGTGCTGCTCAACACGACCACAGTATTCAGTGCCTCGGTCAGTCAAGATTCGCAGCATTGGCAGTTCATGCGCCTCAAAGAACGGTAGAACCTTATCATTCAATATATCCGCTGCGGTGATTGGTGTTTTCGTTGTGTAGAGCTTGGCAAAGGCGACTTTACTGTAGGTATCAACGAAGGTTTGTTGATAGATGCGCCCAACACCTTTCAAGTTGCCAACATAGAATGTGTCTTGAGAGCCGAGATAACCTGGATGTGCTGTTTCTA
>NZ_JAWOWM010000386.1:0-680 GCF_033340475.1 Vibrio sp. 1078-1 | reverse complement strand
CGTTTCAAGCGGCATTCGTGATCGATACGCAGCAATATGGACACTGCAACGGACATAATAATCAGACTGGAACCACCATAACTGATTAGTGGAAGCGTCAAACCTTTGGTTGGAACAATACCAGCGGCTGCGCCCACATTGACCATGGTTTGAAACGCAAACCAAATACCAATCCCAAACGCTAAGTAACCACCAAACATCTCGCCTTCTTCAAAAGCACGTTTGCCGATATACACAGCTTTAAGTACCAAGCTAAAAATCAACATCAGTACTAAAACAACACCGACGAAACCAAGCTCTTCAGCCAATACCGCAAATACAAAGTCGGTGTGCGCTTCTGGTAGGTATTCCAGTTTTTGAATTGAGTTCCCTAACCCTTGACCAAACCATTCTCCGCGACCAAACGCCATCAAAGATTGAGTCAACTGATAGCCGCTACCGAACGGATCTTCCCATGGGTCAAGAAACGAAGTAACACGGCGCATACGGTACGGTTCTACCAAGATCAAACCGACGACAGCGCCAATGCCTGCAATCATCAGGGCCAAAAACTGGGTTAGCTTCGCGCCCGCGATAAATAACATGCCAAACAGAGTAACCAGCATTACAACGACGGTACCCAAGTCCGGCTGACCAAGTAACAAGACGGCGAAGAAAGCAAACACCATGATTGGCTTCAT
>NZ_JAWOWM010000385.1:0-680 GCF_033340475.1 Vibrio sp. 1078-1 | reverse complement strand
CACTCTGTCTTTTGCAAAGACTTCCACGGGTTTTGAGCCCAAGAATTAGCGATGATCTGTGCTTTATCGTGCAAGTTTTCGGCAATAGCAACACCTGAGGCACATACATTGCTATTGGTATTAAGCGTGGATGCATCATCATAAAGTAACCATTCCAACGCCCCTAAACCTTGCACAGTCACGCTTTGTGTCGAGATCTCTTCCACTGTCCAAACTTTATCGGCTTTAGTCAGCGCCGACATTTTACGCCCGGTGGTATTTTTTTTATCGGGCCAGAATTGTACGTTCCAGCTTTGCTCCAGCGCGGTCGCGGGGCCACGTTCCTGTCCTTGAAGCGCCATCCAAGCCAGCATGGTTCTGTGCCACTGTTGTTGTACTGGTTCCACGTCATTTTTCGGCGCAGAACAAAAATCAGCAAAGCTCTGTTCTAACTGCGAAGCTTGGCTTAAAAATGACTGTGCGGCATGAAACTCCACTTCGTAAACAGCTTGAGAAATATGGCTAGTTTGCTCTGGTTGTGCATCCGACGAGCCCGTTGTCGATTGGCAACCAACTAAGCTTAGCGTTGCAACAACAGCGCTCATTAATGTTGTTTTCTTCATGGTTGCATCCTTACAGAGAGTTCAGAAACGCGATCAATGCGTCACGTTCTTTTTGGTTAAGCGATAGCACGTTTTGTT
>NZ_JAWOWM010000384.1:0-681 GCF_033340475.1 Vibrio sp. 1078-1 | reverse complement strand
CTACACCCACCGTGTAACCATTGTCTGGCGAACAGTAAAGAATGGTGCCTTTATCAAAACCGTCTTGCCACTCAACGTGATTTGGCGTTACGCCTGCTTCGCGACAGTCTTTAATGTAGTCGTACAAAATGTTTGGGTTGTTGCCTGAGCGGCCATCTTGGTAGCCGACGCGATACCAATCTGCGGTTTGGCATTGTTCTGGCGACATGCTGCTACAACCAGAAAGTAATGCAAACATGGCAAAGAGAAGCGCAATGCGTTTCATGAAGTGGATTCCTTGTTACTGCGTTAGGTTCGCTGATTATAAATGAACAGTGTTCATTTCCAATAGATAAAATTAATAATTACCGACTTATTGATGCGTTGCGCTTGTGAGTTTGTCGGCTTGAAGCAAAAATTTTTTGCTTGTGGAACGAGCGTTTTTCGTCAGTAGTGATGTTACGAATAGAGTAGTTTGCGTGAAGGTAGAGGCGAGACTAGTGGGGTGGGAATCTCTTCGTAAGCCGCATCTATAAACAGTTGCCTGCGCGAATGTTACTTTTTCTCAGAGATTCCCATATCAAAAGCCCCTCGATCGAGGAGGAACGGGACTTTCGATAATGTTATGATTAACTTTCAAATGAAAGTTTGTTGCCAAATGCGGATTTCCAGTCTGTAGCAAATTGATCGACAGCCGGCGGA
>NZ_JAWOWM010000383.1:0-682 GCF_033340475.1 Vibrio sp. 1078-1 | reverse complement strand
GATTTTGCTGAGAGCGAATCCAACGGCGGTATTCGAGCTCAAGACGATCGTTAAATGCTGTTCGGTTGTAAACCTTCGTGAGTGGATCAAGCAACATTCGCTGTGTCTGGTCGTCTAAGCGGCGGCGGTAATCTTGTGTGGTTTCAAACACCGCTTCAAGCTGATTTTTGCTGTAGCTTAAACGCTCTTGCAGGGCCTGTTCTCTCTCTTCCGTCATCTTGAGGCGCTCGGTTAACGAGGCCATTTTGGCCAGCAATGGAGCGACTTCTTGTTTGAGTTCTGCTAAATCCTGTGCTTGGTCGAGAGATTGTTGGCTGAGCTCAACCAAACCATTCATTTCTGCATTTAGCTCTTGGCGATGCTCAAAATAAGTATGGTGTTGATCGACGTTTTGATGGACGGTTTTGAGGTTACTCGCCAGAGCAGAGTTTAACTGATCGAGAAATTGGCTTGATGCTTTACGCTCAAACTTAGTCGCTTCGACGACTAACTTCAGAGTGCTTAACGTCAGCTCGATTAAGGATTCTGCATTCACGCCAAGCAACAGTTTTGCACGAATATCAAGCAGTCTCTCGCCACATTCGCCTTCAAAATCAAGTTCTGTGATCGTATGTTGCAGATCGACAGCGAGGCATTCTAGTTGAGATTTGTCTGGGTTGTTTTCGAATTCGCTGAGTTGTAA
>NZ_JAWOWM010000382.1:0-683 GCF_033340475.1 Vibrio sp. 1078-1 | reverse complement strand
CTGCAGTGAGCTTAACTTCCGGTTTAAGCCACTACTTTGGCCTCGATTTCGGTCTTTCTGCCGGTATGATGGCAGGAGCATTGACGGCGACACCTGTTCTAGTTGGTGCTCAAGATGCTTTGAACTCAGGTCTTGCAACAATACCGCGCAATATGGATTTTTCTTTGGTATTAGAAAATCTATCCGTAGGTTACGCGATGGCTTATCTGATTGGTTTGATCAGCATGATCATGTTCGCTAAGTTGCTACCAAAGTTACAAAAGCAGAACCTTTCAGACTCTGCTCAACAAATCGCTCAAGAGCGTGGCCTTGGTAACTCAAGCCAGCGCAAAGTTTATCTACCTATTATTCGCGCATATCGAGGTGGCGCGGAGCTTATCGATTGGACAGACGGCAAAAACTTACGAGAACATGGTATTTACCGCCAAACGGGTTGTCACATTGAACGTATTCGCCGTAATGGTATTCTCGCCCACCCTGATGGTGATGCGATTTTGCAAGAAGGCGATGAAATAGCACTGGTAGGCTTCCCTGACAGCCACGCTCGTTTGGACCCAAGCTTCCGCAACGGTAAAGAAGTGTTCGACCGTAACCTTCTCGATCTGCGTATTGTGGAAGAAGAGATTGTCGTTAAGAGCGACGCAATTGCCGGCAAACGTCTATCTGATTTGAACCTGTCTGAG
>NZ_JAWOWM010000381.1:0-685 GCF_033340475.1 Vibrio sp. 1078-1 | reverse complement strand
AGGAACAAGCCAACGGTCGCTTAAATACCGCTTATTCGCCGTAAACATCGTAGTTAAAGTACTTGCCAGCAATTTCTTGGTAAATACCTTTATCACGCAGTGACAAGATTGCCGCATCAAGTTTCTTCGTTAGATCTTTATCTTGTTTACGTACAGCGATACCGAAACCTTCACCGAACCATTTCGCATCAGTCAGAGATGGGCCAACAAATTCGTACGCATCACCACCAGCTTTGTTCAATACACCTTCCTCTAGAGCAGATGCATCGCCCAAAACTGCAGCAACACGGCCGTTCGCAAGGTCTAGGTACGCTTCGTCAAAAGAGCCGTAACGTACAATTTCAACTTTGTCACCGTAGTTATCAGTCAGGTATTTATCGTGAGTGGTCGCGCGTTGAACTGCGATTTTTTGGCCATCTAGATTAGCAAAATCTAGGTTTGCACCTTTCTTAGCGATGAACTTATTTGGGATCAATGCGTATTTGCCCGTGAAATCCACTTTCTTCTTACGTTCTTCGGTAATCGACATTGCCGCGATGATCGCATCGTATTTACGAGCCAATAGAGAAGGAATAATGCCGTCCCAATCTTGCGCAACGATCTGACACTTCACTTGCATTTCTTCACACAGCGCATTGGCCATATCAACATCAAAGCCTTTTAGAGAACCATCGGTTTCTGTCCA
>NZ_JAWOWM010000380.1:0-686 GCF_033340475.1 Vibrio sp. 1078-1 | reverse complement strand
TTGGCAGCACGACATATTGACGATGCTAATTTTCTCAAGATAAGCGCTGTTTGTTGGGCCGCCAGCTTCTGCCAATAAGTCTAAAACCGTCATGTTGTCGTTGAATACGTAGCGTCCCGGATCTCGTACTTCACCCAGTACGCGCACGGTGGATTCTTTAGAGCGGTCGAGCCAGTTTTTGTTTTTCTCCGGAATGTAAATAGTGTCGCCAGGGCGCACGTCTGGCAGGATAGATTCATCTCCCGTTTCGAAATACATCGACAGATTTAATTTGCTCACTTTTGCGTAGCCTAAACCGCGATGAGTCACGCGAATATTGTGGATATCGGCATCCATCGTCGGGCCGTCGGCGGCCGAAAGAATATCGAGAAAGTGCATTTCGTCCGTGAAGCGATAGCGACCAGGTGCGTTGATTTGACCAAACACGTAAATGGACGCGTCTGAGCTTTGGCTGACCCATTGAGATTTGTTGTCGGAAGGGTCATCTGGCAGTGCATGAACGCGCACGACCGTGCCGGCAGAAACGCGTGGCAAGTTAGGCGCTGGCGAACCATCTAAAATGTACTGGTCTAAATCGAAATTCGTCATTTGACCGTTGTTGGCCACTTCAATTTTGGAGGTGTCGGCACGGCGAGTAGGGCCGCCAACGTGAGCCAGCAAATCAATGAGATCCATTTCATCTGACC
>NZ_JAWOWM010000379.1:0-687 GCF_033340475.1 Vibrio sp. 1078-1 | reverse complement strand
CCAACGGTTTGTTCCGCAGAATCAACTTCTGTTGAAGCAAAACGCAACAGACCTGCAATTTTCTCTTTGTTCGCAAAGTCTTCCGCTGGGCCTTCTTTCAACACTAGGCCAAACTCCTTCCAGAATGATTGGTATTTTTCTTCATCATTCTTCGCCATGCGCTCAAGCATAGTCAGTACACGTTTCGTGCATGCATTGCGTAGCGACTGAGTCACTTTGTTGTCTTGTAGAATTTCACGCGATACGTTGAGCGGCAGGTCGTTTGAATCAATCAAACCACGTACGAAACGTAGATAAGACGGCATAAACTGTTCAGCATCATCCATAATGAACACACGTTGCACGTACAGTTTCAGACCTGACTTATGATCACGATTCATCATATCCCATGGCGCTTTCGATGGGATGTAAAGTAGGCTAGTGTAGTCGTTTTTACCTTCTACGCGGTTGTGGCTCCACACCAACGGATCAGCGAAATCGTGTGAAACGTGTTTGTAGAATTCTTGGTATTCTTCATCTGAGATATCTGCTTTATTACGCGTCCACAACGCTTGAGCTTTGTTGATTTGCTCCCACTTCTTCTCACCCGTTTCTTTGCCTTCGTCATCGCGAACCGCAGTTTGGATAGAAACAGGGATACCAATATGGTCAGAGTATTTGCTGATCACATCACGTAGACGCCATTCG
>NZ_JAWOWM010000378.1:0-687 GCF_033340475.1 Vibrio sp. 1078-1 | reverse complement strand
TCCACTTGGCCGGGCTCAGTGCTGAATAGGCGATTCATGAGAGCTTTGACGTCATCAACGCTCAAATCCCCGTAGAAGGCTACGCCATCCCCCTGGCAGTATCCGAGACTGTACTCAATCGTCAGATCATCCGGGTATCCACACTTAACCAGTTCGTTTTGAAAATGCTGTTTAATCATTGGTATCTCCTTAATTTCAGAGGGAGACACCATCCCCTCAGGGACCGATGTCCCCCGTGGGGTTAATGTTTGGGTTAAGAAGCCTTGCGGCTTAATTCAGTATCAAATCGAGGACCTTTGAGAACCGCAGTTTTCATAACCTCGAAGTTTCTTGGGTAACGCAGCTTTGAAACTGCGCCAGCTCGGATGTCGGCAGCCTCACTTGGAGAGACTAGCCTTAACCCTTCGCTGGTTTCAGCGTAGAACCAACCGGCATAACGCTCATAGGCATTCTGCTGGTACTGTTCAGTCGCCATATTCTTCCGGATCGCCTCTGTTAAGGCCTCAACAACACCGTCATCTTTCGTGATGATGTTGAAAACATGAGAGACGGTCAGGAAGTTCCCAAAGAAGCAGGCTGCCCCAAGCCAAGGCTGGAACATTTCGCCATTTCGCCCCGTCCTCACCATTGGTTCAAACGGGTATGGGCGATAACAGTGCTACTGCTCAAACATCGGGTCAAGAACGT
>NZ_JAWOWM010000377.1:0-687 GCF_033340475.1 Vibrio sp. 1078-1 | reverse complement strand
AAGGCAGCAAAATGATGCTGCTTGCTCCAATCGTAAAAGAGCGCAAAGGTGAGCATGTAAAAACACTAGAAAACCTTGCCGCACAAGGTTTTATCCGAGCGCGTATTGACGGCGAAACTTGCGATCTTTCAGATCCTCCAACACTTGAGCTACACAAAAAACACACCATTGAAGTCGTGGTCGACCGATTCAAAGTTCGCCCAGATCTGCAACAACGTTTAGCAGAGTCATTTGAGACGACGCTAGAGCTTTCTGGTGGTATTGCGGTGATTGCTCCGATGGATGGCGATGGGGAAGAAATCATCTTTTCAGCGAACTTCGCTTGTCCGCAATGTGGCTACAGCATGCAAGAGCTGGAACCGAGATTGTTCTCATTTAACAACCCAGCAGGCGCGTGTGGAACTTGTGATGGCTTGGGTGTACAACAGTATTTTGATCCAAGCCGAGTGATTCAAGATGACTCACTCAGTTTGGCACAAGGTGCCATTCGTGGTTGGGATCAAAAGAATTACTATTACTTCCAAATGCTGACTTCATTGGCGGATCATTATGGATTTGATTTGCATGCTCCGTTCAACTCTCTGCCAAAGAAAACGCAAGACGTTATTCTCAAAGGCTCAGGCCGCACCGAGATCGAGTTTAAGTACATCAATGATCGCGGCGACATTCGTGTAAAGCGCCACCCAT
>NZ_JAWOWM010000376.1:0-689 GCF_033340475.1 Vibrio sp. 1078-1 | reverse complement strand
TAATTACTAGGTTTAAGTGAAGTTGAACTTATGAAATTCGTAAAAATCGCTCTTATCGTCGCTGTTGTAGCTATTGCTCTGTTCGCGGCAAAACAAACTGGTATTCTTGAAATCATCACTGACATCAAGAGCCTACAAGATTGGATCGCAAGCTTTGGGGTATGGGGTTACGCCGTATTCGTAGCAGCATTCGTGTTTGCGTGTGTTTTCCTACTACCGGGCAGCGCGTTCACCATTGTGGCAGGTATCGTATTTGGCCCTATCAAAGGCGGTATCTTAGCGCTGTTTTCTGCAACGCTTGGCGCAGTAGCGGCATTCATCGTGGCGCGCTTCCTACTGCGTAATACCATCACGAAGAAGTTTCTCGACAACCCAATCTTCAAGAAAATCGATGACGGTGTAGCAGCAAACGGTACAAGCTTCTTAATTCTGACTCGTCTTGTGCCTGTATTCCCTTTCAGCCTACAAAACTACGCTTACGGTCTAACCAGCCTAAACCTAGGCACTTACGCACTGGTTTCTCTACTGACAATGGCGCCAGGCGCATTCATCTTCGCCTACATGGCGGGTGATATTGCGACAAACGGCGTGTCTGTGATGTTGCTAGTGAAGTTTGCGGTTGCGGGTCTTGTGCTGTTTGGTATGTCTCTGATTCCAAAATACATCGCGAAGAAAAAAGGCATCAACAT
>NZ_JAWOWM010000375.1:0-690 GCF_033340475.1 Vibrio sp. 1078-1 | reverse complement strand
CTAACACGGCATCACCTTACGCTTGTTTTGCCGCCATACCGAATATCCTAAACTCGCAAGCCATTATGAAAGGCGAGGCAAAACCTGCTTCATTGGGCGTGAAAGCGTTGGATGAAAAGACCTTCCAAGTCACTTTGGAGCAACCAATTCCGTACTTAATAAAACTCCTGAGCCACCACGTTCTTGCTCCGGTTCATCAAACAACGGTAGAGAGACACGTCGGTAACTGGACACAACCTGAGAACATCGTAACCAACGGCGCGTTTACTGTTTCGGAGTGGAAGGTAAACGAGAAGATGGTAATGAAGAAAAACCCGCACTATTGGGATGCAAACAACGTCGTCCTAGATAAAATCACTTGGCTGCCGATCGGTGATGCGAATGTCGTGCTAAATCGCTACCTAGCAGGCGAAATTGATCAGGTCATGTCGATTCCTGCCGCACAAAAAAGGAAACTAATAAGCAAACTGCCTCAAGATGTGGCTGATACAAGTGCTTCGCTAGGTTCGACTTTTTACTACCTAAATACGCAAGAAGGACCGACCAAAGATCGTCGAGTTCGCCAAGCCCTCTCCTATGCCATTGATCGCAATCTACTGACTGATTCGATTTTAAGAAATGGTGGCATTCCGATGTTCACGCTAGTACCACCGCAAACCGATGGGTTTCAATCGCACACACCGGAATATT
>NZ_JAWOWM010000374.1:0-690 GCF_033340475.1 Vibrio sp. 1078-1 | reverse complement strand
CTTCATGCTCATGTCGCCAGTGTTCAATAGTGGCGAAACCAACCAGTGAGAAATTTTCTCTAGAATGCCGAACATCATTTCCAAAGGAAGGAAGATCAGAACAGCAAGAAGGTTAAAGAAGTCGTGGATCGTCGCACTAGCAAATGCGCGCTTGAATTCTTCCTTACAACGTACGTGACCTAGTGAAACCAAAGTATTGGGCACTGTGGTACCAATATTGGCACCCATTACCAGTGGAATCGCTGTCTCGACAGGTAGACCAACTGCAACTAAGCCCACAATAATAGAAGTTACAGTACTTGAGGATTGGATTAGGGCTGTTGCTACTAGGCCGATCATAAGACCAGCGATAGGGTGAGATGCAAACTCAAACAATACTTTTGCTTGGTCGCCAGTTGCCCATTTGAAACCGCTACCAACCATAGATACTGCTAGAAGAAGCAGATACAGCATGAATGCCAAGTTAGCCCAGCGTAACCAACGAGTCGTGCTCGAGATAGGCGCTGCTGTTGAAGTAGCTTGGTTCATCATAATTTTCTCCGTTGACCTTTAAGTTCGTTTTTCGGTCTTAAGTTGAAACTTCGGGCGATGTTAGAGAACAAATATTTCAGTAATATTACAGATTGATTTCTGTGGGCACTTTTTATTGTGCTTTTTAATAGTTCAAAAAGGATAGCGGATTATCCTGTT
>NZ_JAWOWM010000373.1:0-690 GCF_033340475.1 Vibrio sp. 1078-1 | reverse complement strand
GTCTCTGTGGTTTCGCCTCTGACGCAAGAGTCGACCACCAATGAAACCACGCAATAACGACAGTGACCTTGCTGCCTGGCTTAAGCTGAGTTGCTTGCCAGGCATCGGTGGGGTCAAAATGAATAAGCTGCTCGCCAAAGATACGCCTCGCAATATCATCAATTCCTCTTCTGATCAGCTCTATCAATTGGGTTTGACGAACAAACAGTTGCAAGCTTGGGCTTCGGCCGATAAAGAGGTCGATGCTTGTTTAACGTGGCTAGCCACTTCTACAAATCATCACATCCTGACGCTGGCCGATCCTTTATATCCCTCTTTACTCAAGCAAGTTGTCGCTCCGCCTCCGTTGTTATTTGTCGAGGGGAATCCTACCTTTTTATCGCAACCACAAATTGCCATGGTGGGCAGCCGTAACGCCAGTTTTGATGGTTTACACCATGCACGTCAATTTGCGGCAGAGTTGGCTCAGCAAGAATTGATTGTCACTAGCGGCTTAGCGCTTGGGATTGATGGCCATGCTCATGATGGTGCGCTACAAGCGGGTGGTAAGACGATAGCTGTGCTCGGGTCTGGTTTAGAACATGTTTATCCTGCTCGTCATCGTGGTTTAGCGCAGCGAGTAACAGAAAATGGCGCACTGGTTTCTGAGTTTCGCCCCAATGCCAAGCCTCGCGCAGAAAACTTTCCGCG
>NZ_JAWOWM010000372.1:0-691 GCF_033340475.1 Vibrio sp. 1078-1 | reverse complement strand
TTTTACGTGTAAGCCATATTGTTTCGCTGTCGCAAATACTTTTTCGGTTTGATCCAAATTAAAACCGATAGACTCACAAAACACATCCACACTGGTGGCCAAGTTTTCCTCTACGACGATTGGGATGATTTCCTGACAAATATGTTCGATGTAATCGTCTGCGCGACCTTCAAATTCAGGCGGTAAAGCATGAGCGGCAAGAAGGGTAGTTGTGATCTTGACTTTACGCTCTTGTTCTAAGGCTTTTGCAGCACGCAGCATTTTTAGTTCGTCTTTGAGCGTCAAGCCGTAGCCTGATTTTACCTCAACCGACGTAACCCCACTTGCTAACAAGCCATCTAAACGAGGCAACGCGAGCTCAATTAATTGCTCTTCAGTAGCTGCTCGAGTGGCCTTTACGCTGGAAAGGATACCGCCACCTTGCTTCGCTATTTCCTGATAAGGCACGCCGTTTAAGCGCATCTCAAATTCATTCGCGCGATTCCCCGCGCAAATTAAGTGGGTGTGGCAATCAATGAGTCCCGGCGTCAGAAGTTGACCTTGTAGGTCGATAGTTTGCGAATAGTGTTGAGGAGACAGAAGCGCTTCTATTTGAGGGGTGTCACTTCCAACTGGATGAGCACTGATAGCCGCGATTTTACCAGCTTGAATACCAACACGGGCTGGTGGCGTTGGTAAGTAACCTGCTTCA
>NZ_JAWOWM010000371.1:0-692 GCF_033340475.1 Vibrio sp. 1078-1 | reverse complement strand
TTTTATCAGCGCAGCGCCCGGCATCGTCGCTTGTTTATAAAAGCGAGATTCCACCAGCTCAAGATCTTGGTGATAAACAGGCAAACTTTGTTCTTCAATACAACGGCGAACGGCTGGATAAAGCACCTCTTTCGCTTGGTTAATTACCCCACCAATCAAAATCTTTTCTGGGTTAAACAAGTTGATCACGATAGCAATTGCAGAACCTAAATAGCGTCCCAATTTTTCAATCACATCAACCGCGAGAGGATCGCCATTTGCCGCGGCTTCACAGATACTTTCGATACTCATCTCTTCTTGAGCCGCGAGAATAGAAGCTTCACCTTCAGAGATGCGTCTTACCACTTCTTCACGAATCGCTTGATACACTTCTGGCTGTGCAGAAAGGTTGGTGTAGTTGGTGAACGCAATACCCTTTTGCTCTGCCCATTTCGCAACGATTGCATAACGAATACAGATAATTGCAGAGAGCCAAGGTCTGTCTTTGCCCACTACAACCGCTTCCGCGATAAATGGTGAGAACTTGAGTTTGTTTTCAATAAACTGCGGAGAGTAACGGTCGCCGTGGCTGGTTTCCGACATATCTTTCAAACGGTCGATAACGACTAAGTGGCCAGAATCTTTAAAGTAGCCCGCATCGCCTGTGTGCATCCAACCGTCTTGAACATCTTCATCGTACGCCGCTTGGTTAT
>NZ_JAWOWM010000370.1:0-692 GCF_033340475.1 Vibrio sp. 1078-1 | reverse complement strand
TCTGCGGTTTTCTCAATCGAGATCCCCTGAGATTGAGGCTGAACAGTGGCACTTGAATGCTGCTGCGTACCGTTGAGATCCGCCGTTGCCGTGTTGGTGATATCACTCGCGGCTAACGGGTTAGTCTTCGCGGTGATCGTGAACTCCACAATGTCATGCGGTGCTATATCGATCATCGAACGGATATCCTGATTATCGACAGGCATCGGGGTAATGGTGGTGCGGCTGTCGCTGTTCGTCGTTTCAATCGTCCAACTCTCGAAAGCACGCTCACTCACGCCATAGATGTTGGTGGCTTTAATGCCCGACAAAATATCTTCTAACGCGATGTCGTTATCGAAACCATCAGTGCCGTTGTAAACGCGAACGTGGAATACCGCATCTTCTCCCGGAATATACATTGGCGATTCGGCCGTTTTCTCAATCCACACTTCTTCAGGCAGCGTTTCTAAGGTTGCAGTTGCTTCTGTCGTCGCACCTGCAAACTCAGCCGTTGCTGTGTTGATAATGTTGGCAACCGCTCGGCTGTTCACCGTGCCTGTAATGGCAAATTCAACCGTATCTCCTGGAGCAATATCGAGATTGGTCGCGATGTCCGAATTTGGTCCCGGTAAGGTCTCGATATTGGTGCGAGGATCGCCTTTGCTGGTCACGATAGTCCAATCGTTGAATGCCGCTTCCATTGCGCCACC
>NZ_JAWOWM010000369.1:0-692 GCF_033340475.1 Vibrio sp. 1078-1 | reverse complement strand
CGCAATCAACTTACTGGAACTGCGATGAAACAGTTGCTGATCGCCACCAGCCGTGTGCAAACGAAACGCGATGTAATCCGCAGTCTCTTTCTCATCAAGAGGTAACAGATGATAACGGCCAGTGATACGCTGTGCGAGCTGACGCAACTGCGTAGTCTGTAACAAGCGTTGTAACTCTGGCTGCCCTACCAACAGCACTTTAAGCAGCTTTCTGGTATCGGTTTCTAAGTTCGTTAACAAGCGCAGTTGCTCAAGTACATCGGCAGCAAGATGCTGAGCCTCATCAATGACGAGCAACGTCTGCCAACCCACCTTGTGGTTACGCAGCAAATAATGATGTATGACTTGGTTTAGCTGTTTTAACGTCGCATCCTGCGGATAAGAGATCTTAAATTCATCGCAAATCGCTTCTAGCAGATCTCGGCTCGAAAAAGTCGGATTGAGAATCAGCCCCGCTTTGGTGTTTTCATCTAAATTCGCGAGCATGGCTTTGGCCACTGTCGTTTTGCCTGTTCCTACCTCACCGGTCAGCATGGCAAAACCACCGCCGTCGCCCAATCCCGCATTGAGGTGCGTGATCGCTTCTTTATGACGTTGGCTTAAATACAAATAACGTGAGTTTGGAACAATCGAAAACGGCTGTTCAACAAACCCAAAAAAGTCCTTATACATTAGGAT
Source organism: Vibrio sp. 1078-1 (assembly GCF_033340475.1). Taxonomy (NCBI): domain Bacteria; kingdom Pseudomonadati; phylum Pseudomonadota; class Gammaproteobacteria; order Vibrionales; family Vibrionaceae; genus Vibrio; species Vibrio sp. 1078-1. Next base: position 14 of record NZ_JAWOWM010000369.1, on the reverse strand, counting down.
CTCCAGCTAAAAAC
>NZ_JAWOWM010000368.1:0-692 GCF_033340475.1 Vibrio sp. 1078-1 | reverse complement strand
AGCCTCGGGATGTCACGGGCACGGCTTTTCTCAACCATTCTCATACCATTGGTGCGGATGACCAATGGTTGTATTTACCTGCCTTAAAGCGAGTAAAGCGAATTTCGTCACGTAATAAGTCGGGCCCGTTTATGGGAAGCGAGTTTGCGTATGAAGACTTGAGTTCATTTGAAATCGAAAAATACCGCTTTAACCACCTCAAGGATGATAAGTTTAACGGGCAAGACGTATTCGTTCTAGAGCAAATTCCAACGGACAAGAACTCCGGTTATACCAAGCAGGTAGTATGGCTTGACAAGGCGCATTATCGCCCTCTCAAAGTCGAGTTTTACGACCGAAAAGGCGCGTTATTGAAAACTCTAACTTTCGCTAATTATAAGCAGTACCTCGATAAATATTGGCGTGCACATACCATGGCAATGACGAATCACCAAACTGGCAAAAGCACAGAATTGAACACTAGCGATTTGCGCTTTCAAACAGGGTTGGAAGAGAACGACTTCAACAAAAACGTGCTCAAGCGAGTTAAATAAGGGAGTGGTATGAATATGGGCAAAGGAGTAAACCAACTTGGCGGATTACTCGCGATGTTGGTAACGCCCTCGCTGTTCGCATTTGAGCTTGCGGGGCAATTGAATGTTGAGCATCGACAATTTCTCTCTCACGGGCTGCAAGGGCAGAGTAAAGGCCAA
>NZ_JAWOWM010000367.1:0-692 GCF_033340475.1 Vibrio sp. 1078-1 | reverse complement strand
GTGGCCAAATAGTCTTTGGTGTGGTTCGACGCCAAGCGCTTATGAGCCGGGCGTAGGTTCTGCATGGACTCATGCGTGGATAAAGCTATAAAGTCATACTAATCATAAATGGGGTTTATTGTTTTCGAATAATAAGCCCATTTTTGTTGTTTTAAATATGAGAACCCACAAAATACCTATGACTTTATCCTGACATTCTGCTTATATAACTGGCAGAATTGCGATCAATATTTCACGTTTTGTCTGATTTTTGTCAGATTTACATTAAGAATTTTCTCCGATGACTTTTTTGACTTGTGCATCATATGCATAACTCGTTACTTAATTTATGTCGAAAAATATTGGTAATACTGCCATCATGCATTGGTCATTATTCTCTTCATTAAAGGTTTATCTTGTGCTGAGACAGTTGTTTTTTCTCACTCTCTTTTCTGCTTTGCTTTCTACGTCTTCGATGACAATGGCAAAATCGGTATCCGGTGCGTCATTGAATGGAATTAAAGGCGCGCTCTGTGTTGTTCGAGCCGACGATAAGCTTGTACTGGTTCATGAAATTCTCACCAACAAAATCTCCTTGCCGGGAGGTACTATTATTGAAGGTGAATCTCCAGAAATTGCCGCGCAACGAGAAACGTGGGAAGAAACGGGGCTTGCAGTAACTGTCGGTAACGAGTTGGGTAGAACCTCAACTG
>NZ_JAWOWM010000366.1:0-693 GCF_033340475.1 Vibrio sp. 1078-1 | reverse complement strand
GTGCCTTACCAAAAACGCAAAATTATCGCTAACTTGCATTTGCCAAGAACCGATAAGCAGCTGCCAGTTGTGATGGTGAGTGCAGGACTCGACAGTTTACAAACCGACATGTGGCGTTTGTTCCGCAATCACTTTGCTCCTAAAGATATTGCAATGTTAACCGTCGATATGCCATCAGTTGGACACAGTTCTCATTGGCCTTTGACGGAAGATTCAAGCTGTCTTCATCAAGCCGTGTTGAATGAGCTTTATTCCATTCCTTACGTTGATCATCACAAAGTTGGTTTGGTCGGTTTCCGTTTTGGTGGCAATGCCATGGTTCGTCTGTCTTTTCTTGAGCAAGAAAAGATCAAAGCGTGTGTGGCACTAGGCGCACCGGTGCATGATCTGTTTACCTCGCCGAAAAAGCTGCAAAAAATGCCGAAGATGTATCTGGATATGCTGGCTTCTCGTTTGGGTAAAAGCGCAGTTGATATCAACAGCATGGCTGGGCAGATGATGGCTTGGTCATTGAAAGTTCAAGGCTTCTTGAGCAGTCGTAAAACTAAGGTGCCAATTTTAGCGCTGAGCTTAGAAGGTGACCCCGTTTCTCCTTACAGTGACAACCAGTTAGTCGCGCTATTTAGCCACTATGGGCAGGCGAAGAAGATCAGTTCCAAGACAATTACAAAAGGATATGAGCAATCCCTCGAT
>NZ_JAWOWM010000365.1:0-693 GCF_033340475.1 Vibrio sp. 1078-1 | reverse complement strand
TAACGCCCTGTTAAGGTGTGAGCAACGCAATGCCGAAGCTGCCGCATACCACCTTAAACACTAAACACAACGCATAGCAAAAATGCCACGCGTTGCGAATCACTCTTAAACAGTTTGTTAGCTATTTTTTCAAGAAATCAAGAAAGTTAACGTCAAACATACCTTCTTCATCTTCTATACGAACCATAGAATTGAAAGAGGCTTCTTCAAAAGAAGGGTTTTCTTTTAAGATGTCTAGAAACAATGGCTTAATTTCATCACTTTCTATCGCCAAAGCAAGTGATTCGTGTGCAATCCTAATCAGTAGTTTAATATCTTCATCTTCATCGCCTGAAAGCTCCTCCTCCTCCCAACTTTCCATGATATCTCGAAGTTTAGATACATTCTTATTACCTCTTTCAAAATCAGAGAGAATAATAAACTCACCATGTGAGACTTGATTATGTTGGACAAAATCCAGCCCATCCTTATTCCATATATTCCAATGCATGTCATAATGCCAAAAGGCTACAGATATAGTCATATGGGAAAAAGCCTTCTGGCTTACGTAAAATTTTAATTCATCAATTCTGCTATCAATTAGCGTTAATAAAACACTCTTGTAACAATCAACTAGCTCAGTTTTATCTATCACAACAATTCCTATAGTGGATAAAGATTAATAAGTGACGATTCCTATAAATAGCTAACGCC
>NZ_JAWOWM010000364.1:0-694 GCF_033340475.1 Vibrio sp. 1078-1 | reverse complement strand
ATGCCATTTTGGCGCTCACGCATGGAGAGGATATGCTCAGCTTTTTATTACGTTCTGTCTTTTTAGGCTTAGCAACCGCTGCCGTTGTACTGCTCGCAGTTCCATCATTGCGCAATAACGTTATTCCTGTCGCGCTCGACCAACAACCGAAAAATATCGCATCTCTTGAGTTGTCATTTAACCAAGCCGTAAGAAGAGCGGCGCCAGCGGTTGTGAATATCTACAGCCGAAAATACGTTGAAAACGATCGCAGTAAACTCTCGACACAAGGGCTGGGTTCTGGGGTTATCGTCAGCGAAAAAGGTTATATCATTACCAACTATCACGTGGTAGCTCAAGCAGACCAAGTCGTTGTTGCATTGCAAGATGGTCGAGCTGCTGCCGCTCAACTTGTTGGCACCGACAAACGCACGGACATTGCCGTTTTACGAGTTGAAGGTTCTAACCTACCTGTCATCCCATTGAATTCTGAATACAAACCTCAGGTTGGTGATGTCGTTTTAGCGATTGGTAACCCATACAACTTAGGGCAAACCACGACCTTCGGCATTATTTCCGCGACAGGTCGCTCTTCTATTAGCGATGGTCGTCAAGCCTTCATCCAAACTGATGCTGCAATCAATGAAGGTAACTCGGGCGGCGCATTGGTGAATACTCAAGGTGAATTGGTGGGCATCAACACCGCGTCTTTCCA
>NZ_JAWOWM010000363.1:0-696 GCF_033340475.1 Vibrio sp. 1078-1 | reverse complement strand
GTTTGGGAAAACCTGACGGAAAATACGTTCGCTTTCTTCACGATAGGCTTGTGCTTGCGCCTCGTACTTGTGGACGACGAGAAGTTGCTGAGCCACGACCACCACTAACAAAACGCCCGCAGCGATAGCCGCCTTTTGCCAAACTTTCCAGTACTTACCCCAAGAAGACTTCGGCTTAAACTCGCCAGTTAACAGGTTCGTTTTACTACTCGCGACGCCTTTTGCGAGCAACGCCATCGTCATTTCTTCTGGCTTAGGAACCCATACACTCTCAACAGTCGATTCTGGCACGGAACTGTAGCAATCGAGTTGCCAACCTTCATGGTTTTGCAGGTAAGAAGAGAGGTAAAGATCCAGCCACGCCGAATCCACCACCGCACCTTCCGTCTCTGAGTGACGAATTAGCCATTGCTCACCAATCAGTGCCGCACTGCTGTTGTCATCACTGACAGGCAATGCCAATACATCTGGCAAGATGCGTTTGATGGTCAAACCTTGGCTAGCAAAACGCTGTAGCACGGTTTGTACCCATGCGCGCTCGACCGCACACACTTGTGCTTTATCCGCTTGCTTACCCAATACGGTGAAGTGCAAGCTATCCACATCTTGCGCGACTTCATCTTCAATCAAATAAGGCAACATGCTGTCGAACTGACGTGTGGCACCAGGCGGAATGTCCACCTGAGTTAACACCAC
>NZ_JAWOWM010000362.1:0-696 GCF_033340475.1 Vibrio sp. 1078-1 | reverse complement strand
TCATCCCGTTCAGAGCCTACTGGCATGCGCCATGGCTCTCGAAGCATTTGCCAACGAAATTGATAGTACTTGTTAAGCTGATTTTCGGTTGTTGGAGTTATGAGTTTGAACATATCAATCCTTTGAAAGTGCAAATCAGTAAGAATCTTGGGGAGAAAATACCCAAGTAAAATCAAACCACTTGGGTATATAGCTTAGACCATGGGTGTATCCACGCCAGATTAGACCTGTAGCCAAAAAGTCACTGGGCCGTCATTAATTAATGACACTTTCATATCGGCCGCGAAGCGACCACGCTCGGTTGGCAATTCCTGCTCACACAAGTCAGAAAAGTAGTCATACAGACGTTCAGCGTCGGCTGGATGCGCACCACGAGAAAAGCCTGCACGTGTGCCTTTCTTGGTATCTGCCGGTAATGTAAATTGAGACACCACCAAAACCTTACCGTTCACTTGTTTGACGTTGAGGTTCATTTTTCCTTCGTCGTCTTCAAAGACTCGGTAGGTGGTCACACGTTCCATCAAACGTTTTGCTTTGGCTTCATCGTCGTCCTTCTCAACACCAAGTAGGACAAGAAGACCTGTATTGATTTCCCCAACCACTTCACCGTCTACACGAACGGCCGCTTCACTGACTCGTTGAATTAGCGCTATCACTACTCTCGCTTCCTTCATTTGCTAACTGAGATTCAGCCGA
>NZ_JAWOWM010000361.1:0-696 GCF_033340475.1 Vibrio sp. 1078-1 | reverse complement strand
GCAAGCCTTTTTTCGAACAGAAGTGTTTATTTCTTCTTGTCTTTTTTATCTTTGTTATGCCCTTTACCTGGGTTGTCATCGCCATGCACGCTAGCGTTTCCTTTTTTGTCTTTATCATCCCGGTTTTTAGAAGAGCAATCGTCGGATTTGACGGAAATATTGTCACCGCTTAGGCGAACACAATCTTTGCTCAATTCAAAATCGTCACCTTTTACTGTGATTTCAGCATGAGCGGCAATCGCGTAATTTCAATTTTCTGTCAAGACTATCCAAGTCGTATTAGTAAATTGATGGGTTTCTCACATATTTTACAGCTCGACTTCCGCCCATTTTATCCATTACGGTGATGGTCTTAGCCCAGACCACAATCTTTTGGTCGTAACTGAAATTCTTCGATAGAGCCAATTTCTTGCCCTAAGTGAATTCGAGGAGCATCGACATGTGCTTGGCCTTGCGAGTGCATGACCAACCGGTTTGCTGTTCTCGGTTTCAGTTCGTTAACGACAAAGCGAATCATGTCTGCTCTTGTTAGCTTTTTGAGCTCGGCTAGTACTTTTTCGCGTTGATTAAACTCGGTATCTTTGTTGCCTATTGCTACCCACAAGCGTTGCGCTCGTCCACGTAAAGTCGTGTCTGGGGTTGCGATTTGGTTCCAAAGGCCACGCTTACTGCTGTGCCATTGGTAGTCGTTGAGCT
>NZ_JAWOWM010000360.1:0-697 GCF_033340475.1 Vibrio sp. 1078-1 | reverse complement strand
ATCTGGTACCGTTCAGGCGCTACAAGAAATCATGCTGGCGCAGGGTATGGACGAAGTAATTACTCACTCCAAACTTAAGCGTTTACAAAAGCAAGCCATGCTAGCCGATCATTTGGAAGAGCTCGACATCGAAGGTTTAACGCTTGAGCGTGCCTTGGTCTTCCCTAGCGGCCTGTCTATTCTTATCGCGATTTTCGAGTTACTTGAAATCGATGCGATGACACTCGCGGGCGGCGCACTGCGTGAAGGCTTGGTTTATGAAATGGTCGACGAGCTGCGTCAAAATGACATTCGTGCTCGCACCATTTGTAGCGTGCAAAGCCGTTATCAGCTTGATTGCCAATATGGTGAACAAGTGGCAACGCTGGCTGGTAAGCTTTTAGAGCAAGCCGGTGGCGATGAGTGGATTGCTGAGCCTCAAGGTAAAGTTCTGCTCGAAACCACAGCAAAATTGCACGAAATTGGCCTAACCATCGACTTTAAAAAAGGCGGTGAACATAGTGCTTACTTACTGCAAAACCTCGATTTGCCAGGCTATACACGTGCGCAGAAGTTCTTTATTGGTGAAATTGCACGCCGTTACCGCGAGCAGCTAAGCTCACTACCAGAGCAACATGCTATATCTGGAACAAGTGCCAAACGCGTGCTGCGTTTGCTGCGTCTTGCGGTTCTACTGACCCACCGCCGCAACCCAAGC
>NZ_JAWOWM010000359.1:0-697 GCF_033340475.1 Vibrio sp. 1078-1 | reverse complement strand
GTCCAATGCCACCGCAACACGCTCTTGTCGATCCGGTAAATAGCTACAAGGATGGTTGTTGGTTAACCCAATTCGAATGTGTTGTAGATCTGTGCTCATGATTCTGAATCCTGCAAAACTTGGGGCGTAAAGGTGTCAGAAGCCGTTTGCTTTTCTCTTAAAGATAGTAGCTTTTGTATGAATTCGTCTCGGTCAAGCTCAAATGCGCCGAGGGATGCCAAGTGCGGGTTCATCACCTGACAATCTATTAATTGACCATGCTTTGACGCCAAATGCGTGCACAAATACCACAATGCGATTTTTGATGCGTTGTCTTTCAAACTGAACATGGACTCACCACAAAAAAGTTGACCCACGCTAATGCCGTATAAACCGCCAACAAGCGTGTTGTCATGCCATACTTCTACTGAGTGGCAATGCCCTAGGTTGGATAGCTGAATATAAGCGGCTTGCATCTCTTCATTCAGCCATGTTTCATCTGCTGGCCGTGTCGACGAGCAAAGTTGAATGACGTGCTCAGTCGCTTGATTTATAGTGACTTTATATTGATGCTTGCGCTGAAACTTTTTAAGACTTTTTGATGGCTTAAACGTTAAAGGATCAAACACCGCACGTGGCGAAGGACTCCACCATAAAATGGGTTCTCCTGGACCATACCAAGGGAAAATACCTTGGTAGTAGCCACTCAAAATTCTAT
>NZ_JAWOWM010000358.1:0-698 GCF_033340475.1 Vibrio sp. 1078-1 | reverse complement strand
CCTTTCTAGAACGAAATCGATCCAGAGCAAGTTTACCCATTTAGGGGTACTTTAAAGGAGGAAACTGTGACAGCGATCTTGTTGCACAGTGTGGAGGTGCAACACAAATACAACGTAGCCCAAATATGCAACTATTGACGCAAACGATTGGTAAAAATTGAAATCTGATGATGATTTATATCTCAATTAGACTAAAGTATAAAAAATCCCCATTGATATTCGATCTATCAATGGGGATTTAAAATTGAGTTTTAAGTTATCTATCAGTAATTAGGCGATTTCGACCAATTTTGATACCAATTTATCGATTCCTGAAGCTGCTTGCGAGATATTCTGCGCTAACATGTAAGCTGGCGTAGAAAGCACATTGTGTTTCTCGTCAAACACATACTCATCTACGTTACATTCAACGTGCTCTCCACCCATTTGGTGAAACGCGGCTGCGGTTGCGTCATCATTACCTATTGTGCCTTTTACGCCATGTTCGTAAATCATAGGAATAATGACAGGGGCAATGCAGAGGTAACCGGCAGGCTTGTTGGCATTTGCGAACGCACGGCAAGCTTGTGCAACGTGTGTATTAATCGAGCATTCCGCGCCAGAAACGGCAAAGTCAGTCAGATTTTTTGCTGCACCAAAGCCACCTGGTAACAATAGCGCATCAAAGTCTTCAACGTTCAGTCTAGCCACATCCTCAA
>NZ_JAWOWM010000357.1:0-699 GCF_033340475.1 Vibrio sp. 1078-1 | reverse complement strand
AACCGCGATGCGCTTCATATCCGTCATATAGCCACGTAGTTCTTCGCCAATGTATTCCACTGGGTGGTTACGGATAGTCTCGTTCACTGCGATAAGAGTCGCGTTATCCACTTGGTTAGACGTTTCGCCTAGGCCTTTACCAATAACATCTGTACCAACAGAAGGCATGAATTTCTCACGTAACAAAGGCGTTGCTACGTTAGCAAATAGGTAGTTACCGTATTCAGCCGTATCAGAGATAACCACGTTCATCTCATATAGACGCTTACGTGCGATAGTATTAGCAATCAACGGAAGTTCATGTAGAGACTCGTAGTACGCTGATTCATCGATGATTCCAGAAGCTGTCATCGCTTCAAATGCCAGTTCAACCCCAGCACGAACCATTGCAATCATTAGAATGCCGTTGTCGAAGTACTCTTGCTCAGAGATCTCAACGTCCGTTTCTGGGTAATTTTCAAATGCAGTTTCACCAGTTTCTGCACGCCATCCTAGAAGATTTTTATCATCATTTGCCCAATCAGCCATCATGGTGCTAGAGAAATGACCAGAGATAATATCGTCCATGTGCTTGTTATACAGTGGACGCATTAGGTCTTTTAATTCTTCAGAAAGCTCGAACGCCTTGATTTTCGCTGGATTAGATAGACGGTCCATCATGTGAGTGATGCCACCGAATTTCAGAGCTTCCGTAATGGT
>NZ_JAWOWM010000356.1:0-700 GCF_033340475.1 Vibrio sp. 1078-1 | reverse complement strand
TTGAGCATGCCGCAGAAATCCTTGCAAATCGCTATGTTCGCGGCGATGCCCTTTGTAACCCGGATGCAACAAAAGAGTATGTTCGGTTCAAATTAGCCAGCGCAGAGCACGAAGTTTTCGCGCTACTACTGCTTGATAGTCAGCACCGCGTCATTGAGTTCAAACCGCTCTTCAAAGGAACCATTGACTCAGCCAGTATTTATCCACGAGAAGTGGTTAAAACCGTTTTAGAGGTCAACGCTGCCGCCGTCATTCTGGCGCACAACCATCCATCCGGAGATCCATCACCATCTCAGGCAGATAGACGCATTACACGTAAGCTTGTCGATACTTTAGCGTTAGTGGATGTCAAAGTTCTGGATCACATTGTGGTTGGAGAAAGCAGTGTCTCATTTGCAGAGAAGGGATGGTTATGATCAATTCAGCTTATGGTGACGTTTCGTTAGTGCCTCAACTTCATCAGCAATTAGAAGCATTGTTCACGCGTTACAACTTATCCGATGAGGCAAAACGGCTAGTCTTGAATTGTCGCCAACTTAATTATTATCGAAATGGACAAGGAATACACCCTGTTGAAGTGCAGTTCAAACGAGATTCAAGTTCAGAACCTTGGCAGGTTGTCTTCTTTGCCAGCTTTTCTTACCCATTTGAAGGCGCGCACTCAGTGGAGCCTGAGCTTTATTTCCATTTAGCAAATGGT
>NZ_JAWOWM010000355.1:0-702 GCF_033340475.1 Vibrio sp. 1078-1 | reverse complement strand
CTCAATTGCTTGAGAATGTCGTTGGTCGATGCACACCAAGCTTCGCTCGATTCCCTCGGATAAGAGAACGTAAAATCGTCATCAAAACCGTCTTGTTTTACCGCTGCTAACTGCGCACTAGGCAGTTCATTTTGTCTCTGAGGCTTGGATACTGTTGGCAAGGAAAACTTTTGCAACCATGCTCGTTTGAATGGCGTAAATACTTTGAAATACTCACCTTGCTTGTTGAGTACGGTCGTTGGCGCATGAACGCATTTGTCGTGAAAGGCGTGAAACTCTACCCCACGATTATCCAGTGCTTGAGATACCTTTCTATCCAACTCAACTTCATTCACTTCATAATTGATGTTGACCATTACCGCTGTTGCGTTGAGCTTATCCGCCCAATCGCAAATGACTTGTGTACAGTCGTCAAAACGCGGAACTTCTTTATATAGAAGAGGAATGTTTAGCTCTGTGAGCTCTTGATGAACATGCTCAAGACGCCTGGCGATTAAATCCGCCTGCATCGGCGCCATGTGGTGCTCTTGCCACTGTTCTGGCGTTGCAACAAAACAAGCAACAACAGGTTGTCCTGTATCAAGTGCCGCCTTTAACGCCGTGTGGTCTAACGTGCGTAAATCGCGCCTAAACCAAACCAGAATCATGTGGTCTCCTTACTGAATCTGTGTTTGTGCAAGATGAAGTTTCTCAATAACTTCC
>NZ_JAWOWM010000354.1:0-703 GCF_033340475.1 Vibrio sp. 1078-1 | reverse complement strand
TGCAGGTGGTAAACACTTCTGCTTTTGTCGCCACAGCAATCTGCACCGCTAAGTGCCCTACGCCACCCGCTCCTGCGAGAATTAATACTCTATCGCATTCGCTGACATTCGCTTTGCTTAATGCTTGAGCAGCGGTTTGCCCTGCCAATGGTAAAACCGCCGCCGCTTCTAGCGTGACCGAACTTGGCACGTGACTTAGCTCCGACTCCGGAACACAAACATATTGGCTATAACCACCACCTTGGAGAGGAAAGCCAATAAAACCAGCCACTTCATCTCCCACAGCAAAGCGAGAAGTCTTAGTACCACAAGAGGCGACTTTCCCAGAAATATCGTAACCTGGCACCCAAGGCAGTTTGTCTTTATTCTGGGAAGCAGCCCAGCCAAGTCCCGCTCGTGTTTTGACATCGATAGGATTCACGCCAGCATAATGCACCTTGACCAACACTTCGCCAGACTTAGGGATCGGAGTTTCAGCGCTTTGAATCGCCAGAACATTGGCGTCGCCAAACTCAGTGATAACAATCTGTTTATGTTCCATAACTCACTCCCTGAGGGACAAATAAAAAAGGGATGCCGGAGCATCCCTTTGACTATAAACCATTTTGTTTAACCAAGTTAATGGCAAGCATGTAAATTGGTTGATAATTTTATCTTCAACACGATAACTGTATTTACGTGTTACAAGAGTCTTTATCCAACC
>NZ_JAWOWM010000353.1:0-704 GCF_033340475.1 Vibrio sp. 1078-1 | reverse complement strand
GCTTAACGAACACGCCGCCCATTGCGTAACAAAACGCTTTCCAGTCGCCCTCATCAGCAGAGCGGCGAACCTTTTCTAATAGAAAGTGTTCGTCTTGAGATAAATCTGTAAACAAAGCATCGTCCTCTTTGAATTCATCACGAAGACGACGAAGCTCACGCCATACCGTGACAGATGGACCACCAATAAATTGAAATTGACGAATTTGATTCACACGCGCCCAAGTCACGACACGTTCTGCCGCATCCGAGCCAGACAAAGACGAACCTTTATCTGAATCAATGTGTTGACCGTCGATGTTTTTGCTCAGGTATTTAGCGACATAGCCAACGGCTGAACCTTGATACCAGTCGATAACCTCCGCTTTGAAACTGGCTTTCTTTGCGCCTTTTTCGTCAGTAGAGTCAGCCATAGCAAGACGACGAAACTCAGACGTCACAAATTTGCGTGCGGATTTTTCCATGAACAGCAACAAGTGGTGATGCGGCGTGCCGTCTTGGTGAGGCTCAACAATGCGCATCCCGTAAACCTTGATTTTGCTTTTATCAATCGACTTACGAAGATTCGCCCAAACGCCCATGAGGTAAGCGTGAGCTGCTTTCGCGTCAGGCTTGCCAGCCTCAAGCCATTTAGGGTTGATGTCACCCTTAGAAACAGAGTGAAAACGAGACGGAGCTGTTACCGTGAAGAACACCGCATCGTGA
>NZ_JAWOWM010000352.1:0-704 GCF_033340475.1 Vibrio sp. 1078-1 | reverse complement strand
TTGGCGCAACTGCCGTTTTCTCCGACCAATGCTCAAGCACGCGTGGTGAAAGAGATTGAATCCGACCTCGAAAAGCCGCATCCAATGATGCGTCTTGTCCAAGGTGACGTAGGCTCAGGAAAAACATTGGTTGCCGCGCTAGCCGCAGTCAGAGCCATTGAGCACGGTTACCAAGTGGCTTTAATGGCACCAACAGAGCTGCTCGCCGAACAACACGCCATCAATTTCGCCAACTGGTTTGAAGCCATGGGCATTCAAGTGGGCTGGCTTGCTGGTAAGCTCAAGGGCAAAGCCAAAGAGACGGAACTGGCTCGCATTGCCAGCGGTGAAGCGCAAATGATAGTGGGTACTCACGCCCTCTTCCAAGAACATGTGGAATTTCATCACCTAGCTTTAGTCATCATTGATGAGCAGCACCGCTTTGGCGTCCATCAGCGATTAGAGTTACGTGAGAAAGGGGCAAAACAAGGCGCGTATCCGCATCAGCTCATCATGACGGCGACTCCGATTCCTCGCACGCTAGCAATGACAGCGTATGCTGATTTGGAAACGTCGGTGATAGACGAATTACCACCAGGCCGAACGCCGATTCAAACCGTTGCCATTCCAGATACCAAACGTGACGACATTGTCGAGCGGGTACGAAACGCTTGTCTTAACGAAGGCAAGCAAGCGTATTGGGTGTGTACGCTGATCGATGAATC
>NZ_JAWOWM010000351.1:0-705 GCF_033340475.1 Vibrio sp. 1078-1 | reverse complement strand
GCTTTCATACTTGGGCGATCACCGCTGCTTACGGTGATAACTTGATTGCTAAAGCGGATACGCTGGCGGATCAAGCCGGACTTAATAACGAGCAAAAAGCGCAGTTAAAAGAGCTCGGTACATTAATCAACTACAACGGTTATGGCTCGAAAGTCGACGACCTTCATTTCCATCCTGCGGATTTATACCGAGCATTGGTCCAATATATTTCGCCATTCGAAGTCATTGAAGATAAAGCCTCGCCTTACTATCAATTGCAATTGGCTTACCAACAAGACATGGATGCCGCGCAAGCGGTACCAGCCACACATGAAAGCGACACATTGAAGTTGTTTGAGCTACCAAACACGGCCGCATCACGTCGAATCAGCGGTGTGTATGGCAACTGGCTGGCAAACCAAAATCCAGACTCTGCGCATGCGGTACTCACAGAAAACGCAGATGCTACTTACACAGTTTCACTCCGTGCACCATTGAACAATAAACAAGGTGCTGTTGCCGTGTGTGGGCAGTTCCCGACAGGTGGTGGGCGAGAGGCGGCTGCGGGTATTAATGCCTTACGCAAAGAAGATGTGAATGCATTTATTGATGCGGTCGAAACGTATTACGCATAGCATTTTCCAAAACATGAATACAACAAAGGAGCCGAGTGGCTCCTTTGTTTTTACTACAAGTAAATAAGTCAGATAATCAGCGCTTTAACCA
>NZ_JAWOWM010000350.1:0-705 GCF_033340475.1 Vibrio sp. 1078-1 | reverse complement strand
AGCAAAGAAGTCCCCATCAGAGCCGTAAGTTAGGCGATTGAGAATGGCCTTCACTCGAGCTTTGGCGACACGCTCTTCAATCGTCGAATCGTTGTAAATGTGGGAAATGGCATCAAATGCGACATCAACGGTATCTTTGAGCGCCGCTTCTTTGGATTGAATGAGGTTTTGATGGAAGATCTCCACCTCTCGTTGACCCAATGTTTTGGCCTGATAAATGGAAATCCAACTGATGCTTGCCGACACTAAAACCACTGGAATCAATGTCAGCAAAATTAACTTGGCTTTGAGAGGCATCCTTCCCTCCATGAAACGCTGCCCAAAGGGTCAATATGCCCCAAGAGCAGCTTAACAACTTGTCTCAAAAGGTGAAGACTCTCAGCTCACAAAATCTCTTTTATTCCTTACTCATTAACCCATGCCGTAGAAACTTGGGAAAAACAGTAAGGAGGCAAGGACGAGAATTTGAATCGCAATGAATGGCATCACGCCACGATAAATATCCCGTGTAGTCACGCCTGCAGGCGCAACCCCTTTCAAATAGAATAAGCTGAAGCCAAATGGCGGTGTTAAGAAGGAGGTTTGTAAGTTCATCGCGATGAGAATAGCAAACCACGTCATGTTGATGCCGAGCAGCTCAGCAACCGGGGCGATAATAGGAACGATGATGAAACAGAGTTCAACGAAGTCGATAAAGAAGCCCAG
>NZ_JAWOWM010000349.1:0-705 GCF_033340475.1 Vibrio sp. 1078-1 | reverse complement strand
AGGCTTTTTTGAGTTAAAAAGTACTTATTCTTCTTCAGCGGCTGCGTAGCCATGAGGACCGAGTTCTTTGCCATCTAACCAAGCTTTGCCATCTTGCATGATTAAACGCTCTTCAACGAGCCACTTAGTCACGATAGGGTAAATGGTGTGCTCTTGAGTTTGTACACGCGCAGCGAGTACTGCTGCATCATCATCTTCAAATACTGTCACTTTTGCTTGAAGAACTACGGGACCGCCGTCTAACTCTTCTGTGACAAAGTGAACACTTGTGCCGTGCTCTTTGTCTTTGGCGTCAATCGCGCGCTGGTGGGTGTGTAAACCCGGGTATTTAGGTACAAGAGAAGGGCGAATGTTGATCATCTTACCGCGATAGTGCGAAACAAATGCACCGCTAAGAATGCGCATGTACCCTGCAAGAACGACAACATCGGGCTGATACTTGTCAATTTGTTGCATCAACTCGGCATCGAATGCCTCGCGTGACTCGAACGCTTTTGGGTCAACAAAGTGGCCATCAACATTAAACTGTTTTGCACGTTCTAGGCCGTATGCGTCAGATTTATTAGAAAATACTGCTGCAACGTGTGCGTTAGGCATGCTGTTTTCACAAGCTTCTAAAATGGCTTGTAAGTTACTGCCGTTACCTGAAATTAGGACCACGATGTTTTTCATAATGTTGGGGCTGCCTTGATATTGTAGGTTCTA
>NZ_JAWOWM010000348.1:0-706 GCF_033340475.1 Vibrio sp. 1078-1 | reverse complement strand
CTTCCGAATTCCAGATAACGGTGGCAATCAGCCAATCGATGAGCCTATCATCGAACATGGCCCGGATGCGTATTTTTCATCTTTGCCAATCAAGCGTATTGCTCAAACGCTGCAAGAGAGCGGTATTCCTTGTCAGGTTTCTAATAGCGCGGGGACGTTTGTGTGCAACCATCTGTTTTATGGAGTGCAGCATTATCTGAGGGACAAATTGATTCGGCATGGATTTGTGCATATTCCGTTGTTGCCTGAGCAAGCGACGGATGGCAATCACCCGTCAATGAGCCTCGATATGATCGTGGCTGGCCTAAAGTTGGTGGCACAAGTTGTCATTGAACACGAAAGCGATGTTGTGGTGAGTGGTGGACAAATTTGTTAGTAAGCTACTGAAATAACTAATAAGTTACTAAGCGTATGTTCTGCCAAATGTTAACTTGCTCAAATTTTGCTTGCTTCGAAAGGAGTAGCATTAGAGTGTCGGATTGAAGGTGTATGACTTTCGTTCGGTGCCCTTGTCACAGGAGGTGTCAGGGGCTTACTCTCAAAAAAGGCGAGTTATCATGAAAAGCAACAAAAGTAAGGCTATTGCACTTATCTCTGTCGTTGTTTTCGCGTTGGCTATTGCTGCGCTTAAATTCGAAAACACGCGCGGAGTGCTGCCCATCGTAGTCGCTAGGATCGCGCGTGGGACCGGCGTTAGTGAGACCGG
>NZ_JAWOWM010000347.1:0-706 GCF_033340475.1 Vibrio sp. 1078-1 | reverse complement strand
AAACCGCCAAACGGAGTAATACGAGGGGCGTTTTTCGTGGCTTGCTTGATGTTTGGGCCTTGAGCCATGGTCGTCATCGAGCGGAACTTCCAAACTTCGATTTTTCGACCGTCCAAACCATAACGATGCTGCTTAAATATTACAGGGCCTTTTGACGTCAACTTAATACCAATGGCGATAGCAAGCAGGATTGGTGATATCAACACTAAGATAATGCTAGAGAACAAAATGTCTTCGAAGCGTTTAATCCAGGATGAAACGCCAGCAAAAGGCGTATCGAACACGCTGAGAGTTTGAACTTGACCAATTTGATCCCAGCGAGAATGGAGCAGGTTGTAAGTAAAGAAATCCGGGATCAGATAGGTGTTCGCTGTGGTGTCGGAGAACTGGTTCAGGATGGAAGCAATGCGCTCTTTAGCATGCATTGGCATTGCAATGTATACGTAATCGACCTCACCTCGTTTTGCTCGTTCTAACGCTTGGTTTACCGCGCCTTTGATTGGGTATTCGGAGCTAGGCAATCTGTCGCTAGAGCGTTCGTCATAGAAGCCGTCAAATAGAACACCATGCTCGGTGTGGTTTTGAATCTCGTTGGCAAGGGTAATGCCGTGAGGGGTCTGGCCGATGATGATAGCGGTGCGTGTGTTGAAGCCCATTTTTCGCAAATAGGCCAAAACGGTACGAAAGGTCACTCGCCACGCCAACA
>NZ_JAWOWM010000346.1:0-707 GCF_033340475.1 Vibrio sp. 1078-1 | reverse complement strand
GCACCAATCTTTAAGTAGAATATCACTCATGGGGTGGCATGCCGCTTGTTCGAGCTTCGCGCTTGCATAGAGCAGAGTTTGGTAAGCTTTGTGATGGTCTTGATACCTGGCGTGTTGAAATACTCTCAAACATCCATCTAGCCAGCAGGCGATGGCTTTACTTTGTTGATCAGACAGCTCAGGACCAAACACGGTATCAGGAGCTTCGTACAAGATCGCTTCTAACACATCTACTTGATCATGCTTCCTAGTTTCATACCAATCCGAGATTTGATCTTGCCAGAAGGTCAGTTCCATCATGCAGCCTCAATCCATTGTTTAACAAAGTGATTCGGACCAACTTGATCATATTCATCAACCACAACACTGCTGCGATGACGGATCTCATCGGCGTCTATTGAGTAGTTTGGTTCATTTTTCACCAAGTTTCCAAATGGCAGATCAGGATCGGGTACGGCTGAGATCAACAACTTAGTGTATGGGTGCTGTGGATTTTTCAAGATCGCGTGCGTGTCACCCCATTCAACGATTTGCCCTTTATACATCACCGCTGTTTCTTCAGCGATGTAGTGCGCGGTGGCGAGGTCGTGGGTAATGTACAAAAAGCCAATCCCAAGCTCTTGCTTCATACGCTGTATCAAGTTCAATACGCCCAAGCGAATTGACACATCCAGCATCGATGTTGGCTCATCGGCCAAAATTATTTG
>NZ_JAWOWM010000345.1:0-707 GCF_033340475.1 Vibrio sp. 1078-1 | reverse complement strand
TTGAAGTCCAAGAGCATTGCCCAAATGCTCGCATCGTTTACGACTTGTTCCACGTCGTTGCTAAGTTTGGTCGTGAAGTGATGGATAGAGTCAGAGTCGACCAAGCCAATAAGCTAAAACAAGATAAAAAAGCAAGGCAATGGGTCAAGCGTTCGCGCTGGGTGTTATTGAAAAATAGGGATAATTTAAATACACAACAGGAAAGCTACCTCACTGAAATATTGAATATGAATCAGGACTTGATGACAACCTACTTACTGGGTGCGCAATTAAAGGAACTATGGCGTTGTGGCTCTGAACTTCAGGCTAAAAACTTATGGCAGGTATGGTGGGAGCAAGTGAATGAGAGTGGAATTAAGCCACTTAAAGAGTTCGCTCGAAAGCTCCGTCCATACCTTCATGGGATCACTGCTTCAGCAAGCTATCCGCTGAATACCTGTACGCTTGAAGGGATAAATAATAAGATAAAGTTAATCAAGCGGATGGGATATGGCTATCGAGACACTGATTACTTCTTCTTAAAGATAAAAGCGGCTTTCCCCGGAAAGCCGCGATGAACCATAAAAAAGGCTTAGCAAGTGCTAAGCCTTTTTTGTCTCTCGTGTACCGTCCTAAATAAGGTTGACACTTTCCACCCCCAAAATTGGAGAGTGTTATGAAATCAAAAGCTAAAAGAACTCAGCGCGATTATTCCCTCGCTTTTAAAC
>NZ_JAWOWM010000344.1:0-708 GCF_033340475.1 Vibrio sp. 1078-1 | reverse complement strand
CGGTTACTACTTCCAATAATTCAGATAAACTGTCTGCGACAAAATCTGGGTTTGAAGCTGAAATAGGCTCACCATGGTTGTAACCGTATGTTAAACCAAACGAAGCACAACCTGCGTTTTTCGCCGCAAGGATGTCATTCTTCGAGTCGCCAACCATCAGCATTTCGCTCGCTTTCACCTGATGTTTTTCCATCAACCAGTTCAGTGCGACTGGATTTGGTTTTTTCTCAGGGAATGCATCACCACCCAATACGTCCACAAAGTATTTTGCGATGCCATGTTGCTCTAGAATTTCTGGAACAAACTTCGATGGTTTGTTCGTTACAAGCGCCATCGTAAAGCCTGCCTGATGTAGCTCTTCTAGCGTCTCTTTTACTGTTGGGTAAAGATGGCTCAGCTGATGACCGCTTTGCGCGTAAAAGTCATCAAACAGCTCGCGTCCTTTTGCACGCAGCTCTTCACTAAGATCGCTACTGATGGTCATGCTTTGGCTTAGCGCGCGACCAATCAGGACGTCAGCACCGTTACCTACGTAATCACGTACTTGCTCTTCCGATACTGCAGGGTAACCCAAAGCTTGTACCGCTTGGTCTGCAGCAACGGCCAAATCAGGTACGCTGTCCAACAATGTGCCATCCAGATCGAACGCAATCAGTTTAATATCTTGTTGAGTCATAATTTCCCTAGCTAAAAATAACAAAGGATGGC
>NZ_JAWOWM010000343.1:0-709 GCF_033340475.1 Vibrio sp. 1078-1 | reverse complement strand
CCTCTTCCGTCAGCCTCAAGTTTTCAATCGGCTTACGTTGCAGTTGCAATACATTGCTCGCTGGCGATACCTCTTCAGTTTGTTTCACTTTGAGCCTCGCACTGAATTGCTTCAAAGCGTCAGCAAAACTTTCCCTTTGCAGAGGCTTGGTTAGGACATGATCGGCACCTGCCGCGATAAAGTGGTCATGGGCCTCACGAAAGACATCCGCAGTATAGGCAAACAGCAACGTCTTTACCCCTAGCTTTTCGCGAATAAAACGAGTCGCTTCGACACCATTCATCTCTGGCATTTGATTATCCATCAAGATAAGGTCATAATCGTTGTCGCGTGCCTTTTCTACAGCAACCAGCCCGTTTTCTGCGACATCCACTGCGTGCCCTAACTTTTCGCAAAAGCCTTTCGCCACCAAAGCATTTACGCGGTTATCTTCTGCCAACAAAATACGCAAGTTCTGAGTGCTTCGGGTTTGAACTGGCGTATGCTGCGGGCTCGGTTTTTCGCTCTCATTCCATGGTATCGGCAAAGTGACAATAAACTGCGTGCCGACCCCTTCTACGCTCTTTAAGGTAATAGAACCACCCATAAGTTCAGTGAGCTTTTTAACGATGGCCAACCCTAAACCCGTTCCTCCAAACTTTCTTGTAGTTGAAGAATCTGCTTGCTCGAAGGAGTTAAATACTCGCCCTTGTTTATCGGGCGCGATACC
>NZ_JAWOWM010000342.1:0-709 GCF_033340475.1 Vibrio sp. 1078-1 | reverse complement strand
ACAGTTTGCTCGAGAAGAGCTGGCAGAGCTCTTGGATGAAACAGGTCAAGTGGAGGTGGTCGGTGATGCGTCCAATGCCATCTTGGGCCTCAAAAAAATCAACGAGCTCAAACCTGATGTGGTGTTCTTAGATATCCAAATGCCTCAAGTGACTGGGATTGAGCTGCTTGGCATGCTCGATCCTGAAACCATGCCGTATGTGGTTTTTGTTACCGCTTATGACCAATACGCAATCCAAGCTTTTGAAGACAACGCGTTTGATTATCTCCTCAAACCTGTCGACCCATGCCGCTTGAACAAAACCGTTAAGCGCCTAAACAAGGTGATCAGTCAATCAGCGTTAACTCAACAACTGTCTGCGATTACACCCGATACTTTGGATCAAATTCCTTGTATTGGACACAATCGGATTGTGATCATGGCAACCGAGACGGTGGAATGTGCTTATAGCGATATTAGCGGTGTGCATGTACGTTCCACCAGCCAAACAGCAAGCACTCAGCTCACGTTAAAAACACTGGAAGAAAAAACGCCCTTAGTGCGTTGTCATCGCCAATATTTAGTGAGCATTAAGGCCATCAGTGAAATCAAGCTGCTGGAAAATGGTCTAGCCGAAATCATCACCAAAACAGGCTTTGAGATCCCAGTAAGCCGTCGTTACCTCAAAGTACTCAAAGAGATGCTAGGTATCAGCCATTAAGTGCCGAAT
>NZ_JAWOWM010000341.1:0-710 GCF_033340475.1 Vibrio sp. 1078-1 | reverse complement strand
TGCTTCCATTGCTCGCGTTGTACGCAAACAACACTTTGGTCTGGATTGTACTTGCGGGTATTGCAGCACTATTTGTCGTGTTGGCCGGATTAAGCATCGCACTGACGAAGTTATTCTCCCGCTTTGCCACCAAACCAGCGATGAAGTTGGCACTGAGCCGAATCAACCGCACGCCTATTACCAGCGGTTTGCAGTTTGGTGCGCTTTCACTTTCTTTGATGCTCCTTTCCATTATTTGGCTTGTCCGTAGCGATATCCTCGCAGATTGGGAACGGACTTTGCCTGCGGATGCGCCTAATGTATTTGCATTAAACATTGGCGATTATGAACTGGCTAACTACCTAGAAACACTGGATAAAAATGGAGTGACACGGTCACAAGCGTTTCCAATTATTCGAGGACGACTCACAGTGATTAATGGCCAAAACGTTAAAGACGTTGAATATGAAGGGGAAGGCTCTGACGCAATCCGTCGAGAGCTTAACTTAACATGGGGTGATCAGTTACCAGAATATAATGACGTTCTTTCAGGAAAATGGACGAACGCAAACAGTGTTTCTGTTGAGGCTGATGTCGCGCGCGATTTGGGTATTCAACTTGGAGACAAATTAAGGTTTGTTATCAACAGCCAAAACTTTGATGCGACGGTGGATACCATTCGCCATGTTGAGTGGCGAGATATGAAGCCTAACTTCTATTTCATCTTTTCT
>NZ_JAWOWM010000340.1:0-711 GCF_033340475.1 Vibrio sp. 1078-1 | reverse complement strand
CAAATGCAAAACTTCAAGCCGATGGTTCGCCATCGGCTTTTTCATTTTCACAAATTCAACTTGCATCTTTCGTTGCTAGTCAAGGCGTTGAATGGTCTAATACTCTTATCGGTTCCGTAAACGGTAAGCAGAATGCACCAAGATAATCAGCCCACTTTTTTCTTCTTTGACTACGAGACTTGGGGTACAAATCCCGCGAAAGATCGTCCAAGCCAATTTGCTGGTGTTCGCACAGATGAAAACTTCAATATCATCGGCGAGCCTCTGGTGATGTACTGCCAGCTTCCTGCTGATTATCTACCTTCTCCGGAAGCTGCATTAATTACGGGTATTACGCCGCAAAAGGCGATGCAAGAAGGTCTATCCGAGCCTGAGTTCATTGCTAAGATTCACGCCGAGTTATCGAAACCCAAAACCACCAGCCTAGGCTACAACAGCATTCGTTTTGATGACGAAGTGACGCGTTACACCTGTTATCGCAACTTTATCGACCCATACGCGTGGAGCTGGCAAAACGGCAACTCGCGTTGGGACTTGCTCGATGTATTGCGTGCATGCCATGCGTTGCGTCCTGAAGGCGTAGAATGGCCCGAGAATGAAGACGGCTTCACCAGTTTCAAGTTAGAACATTTATCGGTTAAAAATGGCATTGAGCACAGTAATGCGCACGACGCGATGGCTGACGTTATCGCAACGATTGAGATGGCAAAG
>NZ_JAWOWM010000339.1:0-711 GCF_033340475.1 Vibrio sp. 1078-1 | reverse complement strand
CGCGATGGTGCGTGTAATGTCGGTTGTGCCATCTAGGTACTGACCGCCTGAATCAACAAGGTAAAGTGTGTTCAACTCTAGCTTACCTGGCTCAGGTTGGTTCTCATGATTGTAGTGACACATAGCCGCATTGCCGCCTGCCGCAGAAATGGTATCAAAGCTCAGATCCATCAGCGTTGGGTCTTCTTTACGGAATGCTTCTAGGCGATCAGCCAGTGTAGCTTCATCATGAAGATTGCCTGCAGCCACTTCGGCATCTAGCCAGCAAAGGAATTTGCTCATCGCTACACCGTCGCGGATATGACAGGCTTTCATGCCCGCAATCTCAACTTCGTTTTTCGCGGCTTTTGGCATTAAACATGGATCGGCTGCAGCAATAACCGATGCGCCTGCATTTTGCAGAACTAACTTAAACCATGCGTTACTGATTGCTGGGTCGAGTAATAACTTTTTACCAGACATGGCTTCAAGGCGAGATTGAAGTGCTTCTGGATGATGAACCGTCACACCAGTGCCCAAGTGCGCTGCAAATTCAGCAGGTAAGCGAGCGGGATCTAGGAAGTACTCTACACTTGAGTCGGCATGAAGAATCGCGTGCGACAGTAAAACTGGCAAACGCGATACATCCAAGCCACGTACGTTCAATAGCCAACAAATAGAATCAAGCGCTGTGATGACTGCGCTGTCTGCACCGGCTTTTGCTACCAGTTG
>NZ_JAWOWM010000338.1:0-711 GCF_033340475.1 Vibrio sp. 1078-1 | reverse complement strand
CCTGCTGACATTGGCCAGCATTCACTTTATTGCCTTAATGAGTCCAGGCCCCGACTTCGCATTAGTAGTGCAAAATGCCACGCGTCATGGTCGCCAGACGGGCTTATACATCGCTCTTGGCTTATCCGTTGGTATTTTGCTGCACTCGTTGTTCAGCCTGACTGGTGTGAGCTACCTTGTGCATCAACATCCTTTGCTGTATTCGGTATTACAACTGCTAGGTGGCAGTTACCTACTTTACCTCGGTGTTGGTGCCCTGCGCGGCGTGATCGCTACGATCAAAAACCCGCAAACGGATCAACAAAATAAAACAAACAGCTTCGTGATCAGCAACAAACGTCAGGCTTTTGCCAAAGGTTTTGCAACCAACATTCTCAACCCCAAAGCACTGGTTTTCTTCATCAGCTTGATGTCGAGCTTGGTGCCAGCCGGAATGTCGGTCTCAGGCAAAAGCATCGCGTTAGTTATCCTGTTCAGCTTGTCTCTGGTTTGGTTTTCTAGCTTGGCGTGGATGCTCTCAACGCAACGTTTACAACGTCGATTACAACAAGCAGGCATCTACATCGATGGCATCTGTGGTGTGGTGTTTACCCTCGTTGGCGGCAGTATCTTGGTGCAAACCATCAGCACATTAATCGGTTAACTCTCTGATTTAAAAGCGTCGCGCACCCGACATTTATTAAAACGCTAACTCGACGATCTTCTCCATGG
>NZ_JAWOWM010000337.1:363-712 GCF_033340475.1 Vibrio sp. 1078-1 | reverse complement strand
TTTTATTGGAAAGTAATCGTTATGCGTTTCATCCCTTTCGCCCTCGCGTTAATTGCATTTAGCTCGTCTCCTAGTGCTTACGAGCTCGATTACTATTCCAAATTTGGCCATATCGACAACTATGGCAATCTAGATCTTCGAAACAAGCCATACACTGAACTCCCATCTGGCTTGGTCATAAAAGGGAATGTGGACATTTCCCAAACGCCAATTACTCAGCTGCCTAAGGGCTTAGACGTTGGTGGCAGCTTAGACGCGGAAAATAGAGCCCTGAAAACACTCAAGTCGGGCGTAAAAATCAAAGGTTACGCTAACTTACTTGGTAGTAAGATTGCAAGCTGGCCCAAAG
>NZ_JAWOWM010000337.1:0-353 GCF_033340475.1 Vibrio sp. 1078-1 | reverse complement strand
AAAGGGGTAACGCTGGGTGGGTATTTGAACCTGACCGATACTCCGTTAAAAACACTTCCGGCAAAACTTCGAGTAAAAGGTGATTTGAGTGTGATCCGAACGCCACTGAAAGCGCTACCAGAAGGGTTAGTGGTCGATGGCAACCTCTACATTGGTGGTTCGGCCCTAACCGAGTTGCCCGACACCATGACGGTAAAAGGCAACATCTTTTTGGGTGGCAATAAGATAACCAAGTGGCCAAAGAATCTGACCTTAGGTGGCGCAGTCGCGCGTTAATTGGATAGACAAAAAGAGATACGCAAAGACAAAAACACCTCGTTCAATACGAGGTGTTTTTCATTGGATTAGTTGGA
>NZ_JAWOWM010000336.1:0-713 GCF_033340475.1 Vibrio sp. 1078-1 | reverse complement strand
GAATGCAAAAACAGTATTAGTCCAATCTATTGCTGCTTCACTCCTCATTGCCAGTGGTACTACCGTTGCTGCTCAAGTAACAAAACAACAAGTTGTTGAACATTATGCAGATGTGGCTCACGCCGTATTTGCTGACTCACTGACGACGGCAAAAACGTTGGAAGTGAAAATCGATGAATTTTTAAAAGCACCATCTGAGGCAAAGCTTGAAGACGTTAAGCAAGCTTGGCTAGAGTCCCGCGTGCCATACCAACAGTCTGAAGTTTTCCGTTTTGGCAACGCAGTAGTCGACGATTGGGAAGGTCAACTTAATGCCTGGCCACTTGACGAAGGTCTTATCGATTATGTAGCTGCTGACTACCAATATGAGCTTGGTAACGAAGGTGCAGCGGCAAATATCATTGCCAACACAAGCCTAACGATCGGCCCGTCTAAGCTTGACGTGGCAAAAATTACTCCAGAATTACTTGCTAGTTTGAACGAAGTAGGTGGCTCAGAAGCAAACGTAGCAACGGGCTATCACGCGATCGAATTTCTTCTATGGGGACAAGATCTGAACGGCACAAATGCAGGTGCAGGTCAGCGTGCTTACACGGACTTTGTTGTTGGTTCTGGTTGTACAAATGGTCACTGCGATCGTCGTGGTGAGTACTTAAAAGCCGCGGCCGATCTACTGATTCAAGATCTTGAATGGATGGAAAAACAGTGGTCTG
>NZ_JAWOWM010000335.1:0-714 GCF_033340475.1 Vibrio sp. 1078-1 | reverse complement strand
CACTTTGCGCCTTGGGTGTGGCTTCTTGGGTTGGCTATCAGTTTTACCAAGCTTATCAGCCAGAACCAGTTCGCTTGCAAGGTTTGATTGAAGCTCAGCAATACAGCATTTCATCGAAAGTCCCAGGTCGCATCGACGAAGTGATGGTTCGCAAAGGCGATGATGTTGAAAAAGGCCAGTTAATTTTTACGCTTCACAGCCCAGAAATCGAAGCGAAACTGGAACAAGCAAAGGCTGGTGAAAAAGCGGCAGATGCACTAGCGCAAGAAGCAGAGAAAGGCGCACGTGAGCAACAAATTCAAGCCGCGAAAGACCAATGGCTAAAAGCGAAAGCCGCAGCGGATTTGATGGAAAAAACCTATAACCGCGTGAACAACCTGTATAAAGATGGCGTGGTTGCCGAGCAAAAACGTGATGAAGCGCTAACCCAATGGCAGGCTTCTAAATACACCGAAAGTGCAGCTTTCCAGATGTATGAGATGGCGAAAGAAGGGGCTCGTAGCGAAACCAAAGTGGCCGCGGCGGAGAAAGCTCGTATGGCATCTGGCGCAGTTGCTGAAGTGGAAGCCTATGCGAAAGATACTCAAATCTACAGTTGGTTTGACGGTGAAGTATCTCAAGTACTTTTACAAAGCGGCGAGCTTGCACCGCAGGGCTTCCCTGTCGTGACCGTCATCGACACTGAAGATGCGTGGGCAACACTGAACGTGCGCG
>NZ_JAWOWM010000334.1:0-715 GCF_033340475.1 Vibrio sp. 1078-1 | reverse complement strand
GTAAGCTTCTAGCAATCGGTCGGTAACTATCTCCATATTGCTCGGCATTTTCGCGGTAAAATCAGCGTGAGAGATACGCGCCGGCGATTTAAAGGCTTCCACGGCGTCATTCAAAAGTTGGTCGACAACTTGACGTTTGGTCACCAGTTGCGAGTAGTCTGCGGAAGATTGGATTGTAGAATCGTTGGCGGCCAGTGAATAAGGGGCTGCTGTCAGCGCAATTACGCTGCCAAGGGCGATAGCAAGGAGGTTCTTCTTCATGGGTGAATCCTAGTTTTGTTATTTTTCGAATTAGAAAGGTGGATTTTTTCAGTCTAGGTTTGACTCATGAATAAACTGTGAAACGAATCCCAAACCCGCCGAGCCAAACGACCTTTATCGCCAAAACACGAAGTAGGATCACGAAAATGGTTTACTAATTATTTGTCATGTAACTGTTTGTTTTAAAAGATAAACAGTGCGAATACAACAAAACGTAGGCATTAAAAAAGCCCGAGTAAGACTCGAGCTTTTTAGATTCGACTGAACGAGAGTTGCTTACACGTAGTACGCTTCAACTTCGCCTTTCAGTTTGATCAGCATTGGGTTACCGAAACGGTCTTTTGCTTTAGGAGAAGCAATTTTTACCCAACCTTCACTCACGCAGTATTCTTCTACGTCAGTGCGCTCTTTACCGTTGAAACGGATACCGATTTGGTGCTCAAAACATTCTTTG
>NZ_JAWOWM010000333.1:0-716 GCF_033340475.1 Vibrio sp. 1078-1 | reverse complement strand
CATGCCCACATTGTAATTTGCTTGGCTGCTTTCGACTGCCGATTGGTTACGTTGCTTCTGACTTGAACTGGGACAAGCAGCAGGTTGCCAAGGCTCTAAATGCGTTAGAAGAAGATCAGTCCCTCATTCGTTGCGAGAAACCTGGTTGGCCTTTGATTCGGAGCTTTCTGAAGCACAACCCAATCGAAAACCCAAACCAAGGTAAGGCAGCCTTTCGGTTGCTTAAAGATGTACCTGCCGACTTCATTGGTATGGCATCGCTTTTGAAATCTCTTGCCGCTTTTCAAGCTCGGCTTCCAGAAGAATTTTCATCATTGTTTATGCCTGATGGCAACCCGGTAAGGGACTCTCAACGGTCGGATGACTCTGAGAGAAGCAATAAACCAACAGTTAAAACTGTTGACCACATACAGTTTGAAGACTTCTGGGATGTACAAATACGCAAAGAAAAAAAAGCGAAAGCCAAAGAAGAATGGCTGCGCATGGGCCTCAATGAAGATCATGAACTCGCCTTGGAAGTCCTAACACGCTGGAAAGAGCAACGAGACAACCGATTGCAGTATCAAGATCGGACTAAGACCCCTATGCCACATAACTGGCTTTTAAACCGGCAATGGGAAGACGAGTACGTTCGCATTGATGAAGTACAGCAATCATCGACGAGCCTAAAGGGCAGCAATCACCAATTGAATATTGAAGAAAGCAATCGCCGCATT
>NZ_JAWOWM010000332.1:0-716 GCF_033340475.1 Vibrio sp. 1078-1 | reverse complement strand
CTTCGTTCAAGCGACGGGCAGAAGTCAGCCTTCGGCCACGCCATTGGAACGCACCTCCAATAGTCATCAAAATCTCAAAACTTTCCATCGTCGCGCAAGCGAATAGGGCGATCCAAGGATCAGGTGCCCGACCACCAACGCCATCAGCAGCAAACCAAAGCATGACAACTAAAGTCAGGCCGTTCACCAACATCAGAAGTCCTGACGCCATACCAGTCAGATTAGCGTTTACAAACTGGTTTGAAAGCAGTTGTTTTTGCTTTTCAAGAATCAGGTTACGGTAGCGTTCTTCTGCACCAAAAATACTCAGCTCGCTATAGCCTTGTAGCCAATCGAGTGTCGCGACACGAAGCTGAGCTTTGTTCTGCGTTAAGTGCTCACCGTTGTTTTTGCCCAGTTTGTAAAAAAGCACTGGCCACACCAAAAGCATGATCGTAAGAATTGAGCCTAAAAGTAGCGCAAGATGCCAGTCAAAGAACGCTAAGACTGCGGTTAAACTCAGAATGCCAAAGATGCCAATAATGACTGGGCTGACAAGTCGCAGATAAACGTGATCCATTGCGTCCACATCGGCTACCAGACGGTTCAGCAGATCAGCATCGCGCATTGTTGATACTCGGCCTGGGATCAGCGGAGCAAGTTTCTTGAAGAAGAAGATAGGTAGGTAAGTAAGCAGCATAGACGTTGCGTTGTGGCTAACGAAACGTGCTCCCCAT
>NZ_JAWOWM010000331.1:0-716 GCF_033340475.1 Vibrio sp. 1078-1 | reverse complement strand
ATTTACCCATCATGTTTAGGCGTCATCGCCTGTTAAACTTGTTAATATTCGCGCCATAAAATAGAGCAATTGTTCCACTCAAATCCGCCCATTACAGGCCAAAATGAGTCAACAATTGCGTAAAACATGCGTTGAAAATTCGCGTTTCGCAATGCAAGGCAGCAGCAGGCTAAGATGAAGATAATCAACGATCTGATTCCACACCGTTCGCGATTTTCACACGCAAAGCAGCCAAAGATAATTTGGTTTTAAACATCACTTTTCGTTTCATTCGGGCAAAATCAATTCGGAGTAGATTTGAACTGGAAAAGACTTGTGCAGTTTTATAGTGTCCCGCCTTCTCAAGCGGCGCTGGCACTGGGTATGATCGGGCTTGGCCAAGCGTGGGCGCTCTATGTTCCCGATATTGGTACGCCAATTCGTCCTTTTCTGGCTTCATTTGGCGCGTTATTGCTCGCTCCCGTTCTGATTAAGTACGCCACCAATCCTCGCCTATTTATGGCGGATATTAAGCACCCGTTAAGTGGTAGTTTAATGGCACCAATGAGTATGGCATTATTGATCCTGACCGATTATCTCGCGTCGGTTGCACCACTCATTGCCTATCCCCTTTGGTGTTTAGCTGTACTGCTTCATTTTACAATGATGGTGCTGTTTTTTGGCTTCCAGCTCATGAACTTCAAAATGTCGAACATCGTCCCGAGCTGGTTTCTCTA
>NZ_JAWOWM010000330.1:0-718 GCF_033340475.1 Vibrio sp. 1078-1 | reverse complement strand
TTGTTGGACTCTTCTTTCGTTAGCTTTTGACCAAGTTGCAGATCGGCCATCATTTCTACTGCTTCTTGAAGATCCCAAACAGACCCGTCATGGAAGTACGGGTAGGTCAATTCTACGTTACGTAAGGTTGGGACTTTGAAGACGAACTTATCGAAATCACTTCCGGTAATGGCTTTGCGGCCAACATCTGGGTTGTCTGTTGCAAATGGCTTCACTAACCCCATTTTTTGATACATTTGTCCGCCCGCTAATGGCCCGCTGTGACAAGCAGTACAGCCTTTGTCTTTAAACAGTTGATAGCCTTCCACTTGTGCAGTAGTGAGTGCGTCGTCGTTACCTTTCAACCATAAATCGAATGGAGAGTTTGGCGTACGCAGCGTTTGTTCAAATGTTGCGATAGCATCGGTCACGTTATCAATGGTGATGTTGTCGCTGCCATAAGCTTGTTGAAACCACTCGCGGTATTGAGGGATAGATTGAAGAGTGTCGACCGCGAGTTGGTGGGTAAATGCCATTTCCAATGGGTTTTCGATAGGGCCAGCGGCTTGCTCTTGCAGATCTTTCGCTCGCCCATTCCAAAATTGAACGAAATTCAAATCTGAATTAAACACCGTAGGTGAGTTGATTGGACCAATTGACCATTTGTGACCAATTGAGCTTGGTAAGTTATCAACGCCACCTTTAGCGATGTTATGGCAAGAGTTGCAAGAAATGGTGT
>NZ_JAWOWM010000329.1:0-718 GCF_033340475.1 Vibrio sp. 1078-1 | reverse complement strand
AACTGAAGCCTTGCCGATGGGACAAGTAAAAGGACAAGTGAGCCACGCGCCAGCAACGAAAACCCTATCTAAACTCAAAAGTGTTCTTTGTTACGACGGTTACATGACACCTGTTAACCCAAATAACCAACACCTTTGCATTGGTGCCAGTTACGATCGCAGTCATTTAGACTATGAGTTTGATGAAAACGCACAACGAGATAACGTAGAAAAGTTGGTCAAATGCATTCCAAATCAGGAATGGACCAAAGAAGTGGATACATCGGGCAATTTGTCACGCCAAGGTATTCGTTGCGTGAGTCGAGACCATCTGCCGTTTGTTGGGAACGTGGGTGATTTCGAAACAATCAAAACGCAATATGCAGATTTGCAAAATAAACCAGAAGAAGAGGTTGAAGCGATTCACCAATTCCCTAACCTTTTCTGCTTCTTAGGTTTAGGCTCTCGAGGTCTAAGCTCTGCGCCTCTGTTGGCAGAAGTGTTGGCCTCGCAAATCTGTGGGGACCCGCTGCCACTCCCTGTCGATGTGCTGACAGAACTTCACCCAAGCCGTATGTGGGTACGCAAATTACGCAAAGGCAAAGCGATTACCGAGCTTTAAATCGGCACCAAGCAGACAACTACATGGATATTAAGTAGATAACGAATAAGAGATTCCCAAGCCCGCGAAATCACGCATCGGGAATCTCTTTTTTAATGGCGTATTACTTGAGCAACG
>NZ_JAWOWM010000328.1:0-719 GCF_033340475.1 Vibrio sp. 1078-1 | reverse complement strand
GGAACGATTCGACTCATCATGAACAAAACGCCACGGTTGCTTCAGTTTTGGATTCTGTGCTTGGTTGTCTTTGCATCTTTAGCTCAGGGCGCTGTTTCTGAACAAGAAATGCAGGAGCAAAAGGCAGTGCAGCCAGAGGTCAAGCAGAAAGTCGAAGTGGGCGTGTTAGCGATACGTGGTCACCTTTATGCCGAGCAGAGATGGCAACCGACCATCGATTGGCTCAACCAGCAAATCTCGGATGTGTACTTTGAACTGCACCCTCTCAATTTGGACGAAATGGGGGAGGCGGTGAAGTTTCAGACCATGGACTTCATCTTAACCAACCCAGGTCAGGCTGTGCGCTTGGGCAGACAATATGCGTTGTCATGGATGGCAACATTGACGGGGCGCGCACCGCAAAACTCGAACTATAGCATTGGTTCTGCGTTGGTGGTTCGGGCAAATTCGCCATACCAAACATTAAAAGATGTTTCTGGATTTCCTGTCGCGGCAGTGTCCGAAAAAGCGTTTGGTGGTTATCTGACCCTGCGCTATCAAATCGTGGAAATGGGACTCGATCCGAATGACTTTTTTGCGGATGTTCGCTATCTCGGTTTTCCAATTGATGCCAACCTCTACCAATTACGTGACGGCAATGTTGAAGCCGCTGTCGTGCCTGCTTGTCTACTGGAACAGATGCAAAATGAAGGTCTGTTACAGCAAGGTGATTT
The DNA here is from genome assembly GCF_033340475.1 of Vibrio sp. 1078-1. Classification (NCBI taxonomy): domain Bacteria; kingdom Pseudomonadati; phylum Pseudomonadota; class Gammaproteobacteria; order Vibrionales; family Vibrionaceae; genus Vibrio; species Vibrio sp. 1078-1. Next base: position 6 of record NZ_JAWOWM010000328.1, on the reverse strand, counting down.
TCGAGT
>NZ_JAWOWM010000327.1:0-719 GCF_033340475.1 Vibrio sp. 1078-1 | reverse complement strand
CTGTTCAGCGGTAAAAAAATCGATGACGACCTATTTGAAGAGCTAGAAGAGCAACTGCTCATTGCCGATGTGGGCATGGACACTACCACAAAAATCATCAACAACCTGACAGAAAAAGCCTCTCGAGGTGATCTGAAAGATGGCGAAGCCCTTTATGGTCTGCTGAGAGAAGAAATGGCGGAGATTCTATCTAAAGTAGAACAGCCTCTAGAGATCGACAGCAGCAAAACACCTTACGTCATCTTGATGGTTGGTGTGAATGGTGTGGGTAAAACCACCACCATCGGTAAACTTGCGAAGCAGTTCCAAAGCCAAGGCAAGAAAGTGATGTTAGCGGCAGGCGATACTTTCCGAGCGGCCGCGGTTGAGCAGCTGCAAGTGTGGGGCGAGCGTAACAATGTTCCTGTGATCGCGCAGCATACTGGCGCAGACAGCGCATCGGTTATCTACGATGCGATTGAAGCGGCAAAAGCGCGTGGCGTCGATGTGGTTATCGCCGATACGGCGGGTCGTCTACAAAACAAAGCCAACCTAATGGAAGAGCTACGCAAGATTGTACGTGTGAGGAAGAAAATTGATGATTCTGCACCACATGAAATCATGCTGACGCTGGATGCAGGTACTGGCCAAAATGCGATTAGCCAAGCGAAACTTTTCAGTGATGTAGCTCCTCTAACCGGGATTACATTGACTAAGCTGGATGGTACAGCGAAAGGCGG
>NZ_JAWOWM010000326.1:0-719 GCF_033340475.1 Vibrio sp. 1078-1 | reverse complement strand
TCTAGGTAAGTTTTGCCAATCAGGATTGGCGCAGAGAACTGTTTGCGCGAGGTAAGGTTCACCACGGTATCTACCGTATGCCCAGCAATCGTCATCGGCATTTTTACGGTTGGACGCAAAATCGGTTTTTTGCTGGTGCGACTGCGGATAGCACTGATGCGCTCAAGATCGTCGGTTACCGTGATCTCTTTGCCAGTATAAGGATGCTGAATCGTGAAACTGACGGTGACTTGATAAGGTTCAAAACTGTTGGCTTCCCATTTGGCTTGCGTGCCACCTAAATCATCGACAATTGCCCACAGCAGTTTGTCATCTTTAAGATTTTTGTATTTGGGATTGCTGCTGCTTACGTGAATATTTTCTGCATGCATGGAGGTGGTGTCAGCGCCGGTATCAATTTTACCGATGAAAGGGACGTCACTTAGCTCAGGAATTTCGCTGTAATACACACTTTCGACCCGCCCTAAAACTAACTTATCATCAAGTTGATAGATGGGATCTTGCGTGGTTGCAGAGATGGATTGCGCCCAACCAAACGGGGCTATCAGGAGAGCACTAGAGAGTGCCAGAGCCAAAGACATTTTTTTCATCATGATTATCCGTGTGAGCCAAGGTATATAAAATTAGTCGCCAACAGAACTTATAAGTTCTCAATTTAATTACAGTTTTGACATAAATATGACTGATGTCCACCAGCGCCCGGTAAATTTTTGCGAAGC
>NZ_JAWOWM010000325.1:0-720 GCF_033340475.1 Vibrio sp. 1078-1 | reverse complement strand
CTAGGTGCGGGCATTCTGTTCCCTGCGGCAACAACAGGCGCAATTGCTCCGTTCCCTTACCACGCGGGGACAGCTGGTGCGACTCTGGGTGGTATGCAGAACTTGGGCGCCGGTATTGCAACCTTGCTTGCATCGCTATTCCCAGCGCATAACCAAATGCCGCTTGGTGTTTTGATGATGGCAATGTCAATTGTCGCGATGCTTGGCCTATTGTGGGTACACAGAGCGCACGATCACTCAAACGAAATGCCACAAGTCATTTAACCGACATTTCAATCTGACCAAAACATTGAAAAGGGACACACGAAATAGTGTGTCCCTTTTTTCATATCACACTCCCTCTATTTATTGATGAGAATGATTTAACTTTAGAAGTGATATTTGTTAAAAATAACAGTTGCTTACACAATGCGTTTTCAAGCCAACAGGTCACAACAATGAGCCGTTCAGAAATGGTGAGAGTATTCACTTCTCGAACCACATCTCTGCTCTCTAAAACAAAAGCGTGACCAGCCTGAAAACTCTCAATGAAACCAAAGTCCATGCCCTCAGGATGAGGCAACTTAGGTATAAAATATAAGGATAAACAGATGCGTTTCACTTTAACTACGTTGGCCGTATCGGTCGCGCTTATCGCCGGATGCAGCAATCAAGGAACTCCAACCATGACTCAATATTCCCAATCACAGATCGTTGCTCAGCAAACTCAAGCCCCGGTTG
>NZ_JAWOWM010000324.1:0-720 GCF_033340475.1 Vibrio sp. 1078-1 | reverse complement strand
CTTAAACACATAAACCGACGCATAGTAAAAATGCCACGCGTTGCGAATCACTCTTAAGCAACTTGTTATACCGCTTGGTTGAGGCTAAAATGACCAACATAAAGACCACTTAAGAGACCGATTATATGACCACCAGAATCCTAGCCGATGTTGCTGCAAGCATTACTGAGTTGAAAGCTAACCCTATGAAAGTTGCAACTAGTGCTTACGGCGAACCTGTTGCTGTATTAAACCGAAATGAGCCAGCATTTTATTGCGTACCTGCCGAAGCGTACGAAATGATGATGGACAGACTCGAAGATCTTGAACTACTAGCTATCGCTAAAGAGCGTGAATCTGAAGAGAGCATTTCGGTAAATATTGATGACCTATAAACTCGACTTTAAAAAGAGCGCACTCAAAGAGTGGAAAAAGCTTGGCTCTACTCTGCAACAACAATTTAAGAAAAAGCTAATCGAGCGCTTAGATAACCCACATGTTCCGGCTTCAAAACTTTCTGGAGCTGACAACATGTATAAAATTAAGTTGCGTCAATCGGGCTACCGTCTCATCTACAAAGTTGAAGACGATGTGATCATTGTAACCGTCCTAGCAGTTGGAAAGCGCGAACGTAGCGATGTTTACCGTAAAGCCATGAAAAGGTTAGATGACTGATTGCGGTATAACGCCTTGCTAAGGTGTGAGCAACGCAATACCTTAGCCTCCGCATAATACCTTAAA
>NZ_JAWOWM010000323.1:0-720 GCF_033340475.1 Vibrio sp. 1078-1 | reverse complement strand
AGTTGGTTAAAAGTGTTTGTTCTTGATGAACTAGGGCGCCAAACCAAACCAATTTCGCGATACGCCTGCTGGCCAGGAGGGTCGATCACCACCAAATTTTGGTTGTGTAACAAGCCGTGTTCGATTGCCATTTGAGGAATAAAAGTGGTACCTAAGCCGTTCGCGACCATCTGCACCAAGGTATGTAAGCTGGTTGCCGTAAACGGGTTAATTTTCTCTTTATCGGTCAGCTTACAAGCGGAAACTGCATGTTCAGTTAAACAATGCTCTTTCTCTAATAGGAACACCGACTCATCCGGCAGATCGTCATAACGGATCGGTACAGGAATCGAATCGACTTGGTTTGCACTGATCACCATACGGAACGGATCTTTGCCGACGACGCGACTCTCCATGCCATCGATTTCAACAGGCAACGCTAAGATCAGTACATCTAACTCACCATGACGCAGCGCTTGCAACAAATTGGTGGTGGTGTCTTCTCTTAATAGAAGGTTTAGTTGAGGGAATCGATAATTCACCTCTTGGACGAGGTCACACAATAAGAACGGTGCAATCGTTGGAATACACCCAACCTTCAACTGGCCTTTCATATCATCGCCCTGACATAATCGGCCAAGTTCTACCAAATCTTGTCCTTTGGCCAATAGCTCTCGACCTTGCTTTACGACCATTTCTCCCGTCTGGGTAAAAACCAACGGGCTTTTCTTGTCTTTCTTT
>NZ_JAWOWM010000322.1:0-720 GCF_033340475.1 Vibrio sp. 1078-1 | reverse complement strand
TTCCATTCCTCCGATCTTAAAACGCATTTACATCAATCGCGGTATTACTGACATCGCGCAGCTAGAAACCTCTGCTCGTGGATTGCATTCGTACCAAAAGCTTGGCGGCATTGAGCAGGCGGATGAGTTGTTGTTCCAAGCGATTCAAGAGCAAAAACGCATCATCGTGGTGGGTGACTTTGACGCAGATCGCGCAACGAGTTCTGCTCTTTCTGTATTGGCATTACGTATGCTTGGCAGCAATAACGTCGATTACTTGGTGCCGAACCGCTTTGAAGATGGCTACGGTTTGAGCCCAGAGGTGGTCGATCAAGCATTGGAACTTGGCGCAGAAATGATCATGACGGTCGACAATGGCGTATCGTCGATTGAAGGTGTGCGCTACGCCAAAGAGAATGGCATTACCGTATTGGTGACAGACCACCATTTGCCAGGACAAGTTCTGCCAGAAGTGGATGCGATGGTGAACCCAAACCTCGACAGTTGTGCGTTTCCTTCTAAAGCGCTGGCTGGCGTTGGTGTGGCGTTCTATCTGATGATGGCGTTGTGCGTTCACATGCGCAAACACAACTGGTTTGCTCAGCAAGGCATGCAAGAGCCGAAACTGATGGAGCTGATCGACCTTGTCGCACTGGGCACTGTCGCTGATGTTGTGCCGCTTGATGAGAACAACCGAATTCTGGTGCATCAAGGGTTGCAGCGCATTCGTGCGGGGAAAGC
>NZ_JAWOWM010000321.1:0-720 GCF_033340475.1 Vibrio sp. 1078-1 | reverse complement strand
GCGAGGTGAGCACTTAACGCGCGGTCGCGTTCAGCATCCGTTTCGGCATTGAAGTAGCGCTCGTACGCCACTAATGCCATTTTCGAATCGACCACCACTTGCTTGTTTTGTGGCAAATGCACAATCACATCCGGTTGGTAACGCTTACCCGCTTCGCTCTGTAGGTTCACTTGCGTTTCGTACTCGTGCCCTTCGCGCAGCCCCGATTCGGCTAAAACGCGCGCCAACACCACTTCACCCCAGTTACCTTGCTGTTTGTTATCGCCTTTGAGCGCTTGGGTCAGGTTCACGGCTTCTCGAGTCATTTGTTCATTGAGGCGTTGCAGATTTTTCAGCTCATGCACCAGCGTATGACGCTCTTTAGCTTCTTGGCTAAAGCTGTCGTTGACTTGCTTTTTGAAACCTTCTAACTGCTCTTTTAACGGTGACAACAACCCTTCTAAACTTTGACGGTTTTGCAAATCGACTTTCGCGGTTTTCTCTTCAAACAGTTGATTGGCAAGGTGCTCAAACTGTTGTTTCAGACGCACTTCGGCCTGCTCTAAAATTTGCAGTTTTTCCGCATTAGCCTGATTCATTTGCTCGTGGCGCGCCTGCTGCTCACGAAGCTGCGTTTCCAAACGGGATTTTTGTTCACGCATTTGGCCCAGCTCATCAAAGTACTGCTGACGTTCTTGTTTGACGGCTTCGAAGTAACGCAATTTCTCCATGGCCGCCATC
>NZ_JAWOWM010000320.1:0-721 GCF_033340475.1 Vibrio sp. 1078-1 | reverse complement strand
CGATCAAGTTGTTGTTATTGCGAAACTCACGATGCATCTTTTTTAGAGCCTCTGGATCGTTACTCAATTTAAAGCGGAACGTCACCGGTATTTGACCAATATAGGTATCAGCGAAACGAACTTGAACCGAATCAAGACGTTGGTAAAAGTCTTCACCCTTGCTGTTACCAAAAGACACAGTGATCACTTGATCGTACTTAGTGATTTTGGATAGAAACGGCATCCGGAAATGAATACCAGGTTCAGTAAACACATCCAACTCACCAGTGATGTTGTTTTGATGCACATAACTATAGCCAGCATCTGTCATCAAAACCGAACTGTTGATCGTTAAACCTACAGCCAATAAAGGCACACCAATCAATGCCGCTTTTATGCCACGATGAAGCAACTGACGTCGTTCTTCTACTTTTAAGCCTTGTCCTAAGCTTCTGCTTTCCATGTTTTTCTCCTTATTATTTCGGTTGTCATTGAGTTAAATCGATGAAAATCAAGCTGCTATGCAACTCGCTGACAACAGGTGTCAATGTATCAAATTGTTACATTAAGAAATAATCGAAAGATTCATGAAATTAATGCGATTTTTACGAATAATACAAAATTGATAAGAATATGTGGTGAGCTTCGTATTTCGCTGAAAAGTAGTAGAAAAGGGAAATTGCGGGCAATAAAAAAGGCCGCCGAAGCGACCTTTCTCAGAGAAGTATTAATTACTTCACAC
>NZ_JAWOWM010000319.1:0-721 GCF_033340475.1 Vibrio sp. 1078-1 | reverse complement strand
TATGGCATGGCTGAAGCGGTCAACTTACTTCTTGAAAAAGAAGGGCAAACCTCCCGCTACGGACAAGACGAACGTGCAAATGCATTAGGCCACGAAATTTCAGCGACATTAGCGACATTGGTTGATTCTACGCCTGTGAGATATGGCTTAGAGGGCAAAGCGTTGTTGCATGCTCAAGGTGGTATCAGTCTCGATCTGGATGTAACGCCAGGTGTGCGCCTTCCTTACGGTAACGAGCCAGACCCTGTTACTTATGTACAAGCAACTGCGGCGCATCATCAATATTATCGAGCGGGTATCAGCGATATTCTAACGATTGATGAAACGGTGAAGTCAAACCCAGAAGCCATGTTCAATTTATGCAAGGGCGCGTTGAACGCGGGGTATCGAGAGTTCACCGCAAACGTCGCGTCGAATGATTTAGTTCGAGTGACCGGTTATATGGTGAAGTTATCTGATATCGCGAAATACGAAGCAGAAGGTTCCCGTACTAATACGACGTTTTTGGGCGCTGAAGCGGCGAAAAACACTGGAATTTTAGAGCGTTCACCACGAGTGGTGAGCCAAGAAATGTCGCCAGTCTACAAGTAACTGGTGACGGAAAGAACAAGATGTCTAGACGAAGTGAAAGCCTTTTGGTGAAAGTAACTCGTATCCTTCCTTTCTCTTGTGTTGATGGGCCAGGAAATCGTCTAGTCATCTTTCTACAGGGTTGTAACTA
>NZ_JAWOWM010000318.1:0-722 GCF_033340475.1 Vibrio sp. 1078-1 | reverse complement strand
TCCATAATGATGGCGTTGGTTCGATTGTCCTCTACTATCAAGGCCTTCAAACCATTGCAATTGAGCTTGTGCCTATGTCCTGATTCCACTTTCCCCGGTTCGCAAGGAGAGATCTCAACTTCAACCGTGAATGTAGTGCCGATATTTTCTTGGCTTTGCACAGTCACATGACCGCCCATGTGCTCGGCGATCTCTTTGACAATTGCAAGACCAAGGCCAGTCCCGCCGAAGCGTCTTGTGGTTGATGATTCTGCTTGCTCAAATGGGCGGAATATACGTTTTTGCGCCTCTTTAGATATCCCTATTCCCGTGTCTTTTATCGCGATAACCAACACCGTTTTGTCATAGTGAGTTTGCTCACTCAGCGTCACTTCAACAATGCCTCTGTCAGTAAACTTCACGGCGTTATTGAGTAAATTAAACAACACTTGACGAAGGCGCGCTTTGTCGTTGTCATACCAGCGTCCCGCAGGGACTAACGACGTCACCTTAAACTGCAATCCTTTCTCTGCACACAAGGTATGATAAACGCTTTTTATACTGCCAATGATCGATTCTATGGGGAATGGCGAGTTCGAAAACTCTACATGTCCCTGCTCTATCTTGGAGTAATCAAGAATCTCGTTCAGTAGCGTCATCATGTGATCACCAGAATCGTATAATGTACTGAGGTGTTTTCTTTGTTCGTCCGTTAACGGCGTTTTGAGCAGGATTTGAGCGGT
>NZ_JAWOWM010000317.1:0-722 GCF_033340475.1 Vibrio sp. 1078-1 | reverse complement strand
AACCCACTGTGTACGCAAGTACCCATTCACCCGCTTCATAGTCCGGGTGGTTGGATGCTTCTACCTGACAAACGGTGCCGCCAATCATCACATCGTCTAGTGCTACTGGTTCTGCATAAGATTCTGCATCGCTCATGCGACCGCGCATGTATGGATCTAGAGAGAGGTAAACCGTTCTCAGAAGCATTTCTCCTGCCTGTGGAACAGGTTTTGCTACTTCTTCTAGGCGAAAGTTTTCAGTTGTAGGAGCACCATGTGGGCGTGATGCTAGGACGATTCTACGATTGGTTGCGTTAGTCATGTTTATCTCACTTATAGATTAGACCGGTCGTCTAGTGTTCGTTCCAAAATATCCCGCTCTTAGAGCGGGAAGATTTAGTGTGTTCCAAAAGGTTAATAGCCCAAATGAAACACGTGTAGGGTATTCATCTTACTTTAACGTTACTTGTTATGGGCAAGTACGCGTGTTTTGCAGTAGATGTTGAGTATAGGTCAGGCTTTGCGTGAGCGCTTCCTGATCTTGATACAGTTTGTTCAGTAAGCTTGCGCCATTCCAAAGATAATAAATCTGTCTGGCCAACAATGCGCTATCACCGTTTGGGATAGAGCCGTCTTGGATACCGACATCAATACACTCAGCCATAGCTTGAATGGTCTTATCAGCGCCTCGACGCAGTGCGATACGCATAGGCTCCGATAAATCTGACACTTCGGCGCTTAGC
>NZ_JAWOWM010000316.1:0-722 GCF_033340475.1 Vibrio sp. 1078-1 | reverse complement strand
TGTTGCCGTATTGCTGAGCAGAGAGCTTTTTATCATTGTCGTCGGGGTAGGTCGCTCGGAATGCTTCAATGAACGCGTTCACCACATCTTGTTCACCCAGTTGACGCAGCCAATAGACCTGATTTGCCAACTGCGCCGACCATGCTTCAATCATCTCTTTATCGGTGGCGTAGCGAGTAAAATCGTAACGACGAATGATTTCTCGCAGTGTTTTATCTTGTTGGTGCTTTAAGCCGTACTCATCTGCTCTCGCCATCGCGCCCAGTAAATCGACGCCAAGATACAAATACTCAGGGTGATGTTTTGTTACGGTATAACGACGTTGGCTGCGCTCGTCCTCTTTTTCTTGGTAGCGAGTCAGCCGCTCAGAGGAATATAAAATGATGTCTTCTGGTTTGACGACGTCATTCGCGAAGCGATTCAATCGGCTTGCGACTTGAGCCATGTCTGTCCAAATGGTTGCGTAGTATTTTTCATCTAAGGTTTGGCGGAACATACGCAGCCCAAAGTGGCCTTCCTTAAAAGGAGGAAGCGTGAATAACTCACGTTCGTATGTGTCGCGAATCAGCTGTGCTGATTGAGAGTAATTAAGTGCAGGCACCTCTTCTTGAGATGCCTGAACATTCAAGATGAGTGAGCAAGAGAGCAAGACCGCCAAGCTGATAGGTTTGATACGCATAAATCCATTCCCTGATATAACCTGGATGTAAACTTATCATCAA
>NZ_JAWOWM010000315.1:0-723 GCF_033340475.1 Vibrio sp. 1078-1 | reverse complement strand
TGAGCGACGAGGAGAGACATTGTTCTCTTCCGCCAACTGGCGCGCCACGCTACCCGATACGATGATGGCGACCGTATTATTTGCCGTGCAACCATTCACCATAGAAACCAAGCCCGCGATACCTAGCTCACTTGCGCGGCTGTTCGCGTGTTTTGAATGGCTAGAGCCAAACGCGTGGATCATGCTGCTCACTAAGTTGGTCAGGAAAGCAAGACCGCCTTGACGACGCATCAATTCACTCAGACCACCAATCAGCATCGATAGTAGGAAGATTTCCTGCATGTTGCCAAAACCGCTGTACACGTCTTGCGCTAGGTTCGTTAGACCGTAGTCGTCAATCGAAACCAAGCTTACGCCACCCGCCAGTAAAATACCGATAGTCAGCACAACAAATACGTTAAGCCCTGAAACCGCCAAAATCAAAATGGTGACGTACGGTAGCACTTTTAACCATTCAATTGGGCCAGTCTCTGGCACTTGAGTCGCAGTGCTGTTGAAGGCAAAAATACCCATAGCAACCAGTGCTGCTGGCAGTGCAATGCGGATGTTCTCTTTGAACTTGTCCTTCATTTCACAGCCCTGAGAGCGTGTTGCCGCGATGGTGGTGTCAGAGATGATAGAAAGGTTATCACCAAACATCGCGCCGCTGAGCACAACACCAGCGGTTAATGGCAAGCTCATACCTGCAGATTGAGCAATGCCCAAAGCCACAGGTGCAACGGC
>NZ_JAWOWM010000314.1:0-724 GCF_033340475.1 Vibrio sp. 1078-1 | reverse complement strand
TTTTGAAAACTATTGGGCATATTTAGAAGTTAACGAGCGTTAAAATCAGAAAGTCATGCTGCTTCAAAGAATGGCGTTCGTAAGATGTGAATCAGCCTATATTCCGTTACCTTAATTGGTACACACATTAGAAAGCATTTTTACGAACGAGGTAGAAAATGATTGTAATCACAGGTGCAAGTAGCGGCTTAGGGGCGGAGTTGGCCAAGCTTTATGATGCGGAAGGGAAAGCCACTTATCTGACTGGACGAAGTGAGAGTAAGCTCTCTACAGTCACAAACTGCTTATCGAACAATGTTGGCTATCGAGCTTGTGATCTCGCATCCCATCAAGAAGTGGAACAATTGTTTGAACAATTAGATTCTATTCCGAGCACGGTGGTTCACAGTGCAGGCAGTGGGTACTTTGGGTTGTTACAAGAGCAAGATCCAGAGCAGATTCAAACCTTAATAGAGAATAATCTCAGCTCAGCGATTAACGTGCTGCGGGAGTTGGTTAAGCGATACAAGGATCAGCCTGTTAATGTAGTGATGATCATGTCTACTGCGGCTCAGCAGCCCAAAGCTCAAGAATCCACATACTGCGCTGTGAAATGGGCAGTCAAAGGATTGATTGAATCGGTTCGTCTGGAGCTGAAAGGTAAGCCAATGAAGATTATTGCCGTGTATCCGGGAGGAATGGCGACGGAGTTTTGGGAAACCAGTGGTAAGAGCTTGGATACGAG
>NZ_JAWOWM010000313.1:0-725 GCF_033340475.1 Vibrio sp. 1078-1 | reverse complement strand
AACGCATAAGGAAATGGGGAGAGAAACTATGGAAGCAATCATCAACAAACTGTACGAACAGCAATCACTGACTCAAGAAGAAAGCCAACAGCTATTCGACATTATTATTCGCGGCGAGCTTGATCCAATTTTAATGGCATCGGCATTAACAGCATTAAAGATCAAAGGCGAAACGCCTGATGAAATTGCCGGTGCAGCAAAAGCCCTACTGACGAATGCGAACCCGTTCCCTCGTCCTGATTACGACTTTGCAGACATCGTAGGGACAGGGGGCGATGGTCATAATACTATCAATATCTCGACGACGGCCGCCTTTGTTGCAGCAGCATGTGGCCTAAAGGTCGCGAAACACGGCAACCGCAGCGTATCAAGTAAATCCGGCTCTTCTGACTTACTGGACTCGTTTGGCATCAACCTAGCAATGAGTGCTGAAGACACCCGCAAAGCGGTTGACGACATTGGCGTTGCTTTCTTGTTCGCGCCTCAATATCACGGAGGCGTTCGCCACGCGATGCCTGTGCGCCAAACCATGAAAACGCGCACCATTTTCAACATTCTTGGCCCGTTGATTAACCCTGCACGTCCAAACATCGAATTAATGGGCGTCTACAGTGAAGAACTGGTTCGTCCTATCGCAGAAACCATGCTACAAATGGGCATGAAGCGCGCCGCTGTCGTACATGGTAGCGGATTGGATGAAGTGGCCATTCACGGTACAACAACGG
>NZ_JAWOWM010000312.1:0-725 GCF_033340475.1 Vibrio sp. 1078-1 | reverse complement strand
GGCCAACCAAAGGGGAACCTGGTTCAACACGAGATTCAAGGAAATACGGTAAGTCTTCTTGGTTTTGGTCATCGTAACTTGGCAGCAAATAGCTCAGCGGAATAAGAATTAAAAGACCACCAGCTAAGACAGCCAAGCCAATCATCGTCGGAGTAAAAAAGCTCAGACTCGGTAGCCCTGCATCTTCCACAAAGCTATTAATAATAAGGTTGGTCGAAGTACCAATAAGCGTTAATGTGCCACCAAATATCGCCGCGTAAGAAAGTGGAATCAGTAGCTTAGAAGGCGCGTGCTGTTGATTGCGTTTAATCGCACCAATCAAAGACACAACAACGGCCGTATTGTTGGTAAAGGAAGACAGTAAGGCGGTCGATAACCCAAGCTTGGCGATCACACTGCCTAAATGACCTTCTGAAATACTACGGCTCACCCAACTGATCAGTAACGTTTTTTCTAATGCACAAGAAGCGAGAATCAGCAGGACCAAAGTTAACAATGATGAGTTGGTAAAGTTCGCAGCAATGGTCGTGGAATCCATCATTCCCGCCATGAAAGCAATAAAGGCTGCACCAGCAAAAACGTAGCTCGGCTTAATCTTAGTCACAAGCAAACAAGTGATAATGCCAAGCAAAATCGCTAATACAAATCCTTGTTCCCACATAGCCTTTCCTTACCAAACAGCCCGAAACGAGCGAAACAAACCGCAACACAACGACAGTGTGTAG
>NZ_JAWOWM010000311.1:0-726 GCF_033340475.1 Vibrio sp. 1078-1 | reverse complement strand
ATCAGCAAAATTAATTGAATCACATTCGTCACAGACACCGTCCACGCGCCGCCACTCACGGCGATCAAAGTGACGATCACCCCCATAGCGAGAATGGTGGTCGACATCTCAATGGCAAAAACGGCAGAGAAAAAAGACGCCAATCCGTTCATCCAAATAGCGCAGGCGATCAAAGTCAGTGGAAAGCTTAACCATGTAAATAGCTGTTCTGATGTGTGGCCAAACCGCACTCGAATCACTTCCATGGCGGTTTCTACGCGTAACCTTCGATAGCGACGCGCAAAAAACGCTGCCGCGACGAAAAATCCCAACGCATTTCCCCAAAAGATGAACATCACGCTGATGCCATCTTCATACGCTTTGGCAGCGGCACCCGTAAACCTCCACGCTGAAAATTGCGTCATGAATGCGGTCGCGCCAGCCATCCACCACATCATGGTTCCTCCACCTTGAAGGAAGTCGTTCGACGAGGTGGAAAAGCGGCGAAATAGCCACGCAGCGATCCCAATAAAGAGCAGATAGATCATTACGATCATCGAATCCAATAAAGTCATGTGTCATAGCTCACGAAAAAATTAAAACACCGTTTTAAAGATCACAAAAATACCGATAAGAACTTTATCAGTACGTAATAATGAATATATTAAAACAAGATTTATTATAAAATAAAATGGTGTTTCAAAATGAAAGCTAGATACCTTACTTCTGCACTCTTACTTGCAATGA
>NZ_JAWOWM010000310.1:0-726 GCF_033340475.1 Vibrio sp. 1078-1 | reverse complement strand
CACTTTACAAGCAAAGCCTTTTAGGTAGAAACCTTCTGGGTATGCCGTATCGGTTGGGTGATCTGCGGCTTGTTCAAAGCGCTCAACAAATTTCACTTGGCGGTTTGCGTCTACCGCTGCGTCAGCAATGATTTTTTGGAACAAAACTTGGTCCATTAAGCCAGAGCAAGAGTAGGTCAGTAGCGTGCCACCAGGTTTTAGAATTTGCATCGCCAACATATTGATGTCTTTGTAACCACGACATGCGCCATTTAGTTGCGCTTTGCTTTCTGCAAACTTAGGTGGATCCATGATAACCACATCAAACTGAGTACCTTGGTCACGGTATTCACGAAGCAGTTTAAATACATCTGCGTTTAAGAAAACAGCGCGCTTTTTCGAGATATCAAACTCGTTCAGCTCTGCATTGTATTTTGCTGTGTCCAATGCTGGCTGAGATACATCCGCATTAATTACGCGTTTTGCGCCGCCTTTCAGTGCGTAAAGACCAAAGCCACCCGTGTAAGAGAAGCAGTTCAGTACTTCTTTATCTTTAACGTACTTCATTGCTTGTTGACGACTGTCACGCTGGTCTAGGTAGAAGCCCGTTTTATGTCCCCCTACAATGTCGACACTGATTTTTACGCCGTTTTCTTCGATGACGACAGATTTTGGAGGCATTTCACCGTGCAATACGCCAGTGGTCTCTTTCAAACTTTCTTTCTTACGTACTGCTACGTCAGAACG
>NZ_JAWOWM010000309.1:0-727 GCF_033340475.1 Vibrio sp. 1078-1 | reverse complement strand
GCAATGAACTTATCACCTTGTTCGGATGTGCCTGAAGGCAAGGTGTTTTGGTTCTCACAGATTGCCAAGGTCCCTGGTCGCGAGTACACATTAAACTTGCCTGTTACTTCAACTGTGCCGTCGTCCGGACACTCTGAAAATCCTTCACATTCGAATTGGTCGGATAACGTCACCTCGAACAGTCCGGATTCGTTAGTAATTAAGCCATGTTCCGATAATCCGTCTTTGAACTCAGCAGAATAACTAAAATCACCTTCGCTTCCACCGAGAGGTTTAATCAAAGGGTGGACTACTTTGGGTTTACCATTGTAATTGCTGGCAACGACGGGTTCTCCTGTGGAGGCACAAGCGAGCAGACGTGTATGAACATTTTCTGGTTTACCAGCGATGACGCGAATTTCATTCAGTGTCCGTCTTTCATTTGAATACGCTTCGAACATAAACGGCGTAAACATGAAGTTGACAGTTTGCTCCTTAGCGGAGTCTCCGACCATCGTGAAAGTCAAAGAGTAATTGGCGTCTAATGAGATCTTATCGATGTCGTTTGGAACCACACGAACAATGAGCTCACCATTATCGTTAGATTGAAACTGGTTTTCAGTTGAGGTCGGTTTCCCTTTCACCACCTCTAGCGTGAACAAGTCGGGATCAGACAATATTGCCATCACGGGTGCGCTGACTACTTCATCGTTGTTGGTTGTGATCGCTGTGAATTGCGGGAGATCGT
>NZ_JAWOWM010000308.1:0-727 GCF_033340475.1 Vibrio sp. 1078-1 | reverse complement strand
AAAACTGGTTAATTCGATGTTTGAAGACGCGGTGCAAGTTGGTGCATCGGATATCCATATCGAACCAGACGATAAAGTCCTGCGTTTACGCCAGCGTGTCGATGGTGTGCTGCATGAAACTATTCTGAACGAAGTGAACATCGCTTCTGCATTGGTATTACGCCTTAAATTGATGGCGCACTTGGATATTTCTGAGAAGCGTCTGCCACAAGATGGTCGCTTCAACATCAAAGTTCGTGGTCAATCGATTGATATTCGTATGTCGACGTTACCGACTCAGTACGGTGAATCGGTCGTAATGCGTCTGCTTAACCAGTCGTCAGGTTTACGTCCATTAGAAGAATCGGGTTTACCGCCTGAGCTACTGGCGCGCTTGCGCCGTCAGTTATCTCGCCCTCATGGCATGATTTTGGTAACTGGCCCTACGGGATCGGGTAAAACCACGACACTTTACGGCGCGTTGAGTGAGCTCAATGAACCGGGTAAAAAGATCATCACCGCAGAAGATCCGGTGGAATACCGTTTACCACGCATCACGCAAGTACAGATCAACAGCAAGATCGACCTGACATTTTCACGCGTGCTACGCACCTTCTTACGCCAAGACCCAGACATCATTTTGATTGGTGAGATGCGTGACCAAGAGACGGTAGAGATTGGCTTGCGAGCAGCATTAACTGGTCACTTAGTATTGAGTACGTTGCACACCAACGATGCGGTCGACAGC
>NZ_JAWOWM010000307.1:0-727 GCF_033340475.1 Vibrio sp. 1078-1 | reverse complement strand
GCTCGAAGAACTTTACCGTAAACACATTCACGATGACGCAGAACGACGCTTTGTCGTTGAAGACGCTGACGGCATTTTGATTGGTTTGGTGGAGCTGATTGAAATCAACTACATCCACCGCAGTGCGGAATTTCAAATCATCATCGCACCAGACCATCAAGGCCGTGGTTATGCGATGGAAATGATTCATCGCGCATTGGATTACTCTTTCTCCATCCTTAACTTACGCAAAATCTATCTATTGGTTGCGGTTGAGAACGAAGTTGCCATCCATCTGTATAAAAAGTGCGGCTTTATTGAGGAAGGCCATCTTATCGAAGAGTACTTCATTAATGGCAGCTATCGTGACGTGAAGCGCATGTACGTTTTGAAACATCAATACCAGAAGAGTATTGAAGAACAAGCGTAAGTCGATTGAACGTTATCACTGGCGTTAATTCATGCTGTGCTATCTCTCGCATTGCTGCTTGAGAATTTCCTCAGTATTCATCGCTGAGCAAGGGCTGAAATAATGTCAGTGACACGCTCGAATCACAGGCTAGCTTGTGTTGACGGACTGGACGTCACAAACGCATTAGCGCTGTGTTTCCATTATTCAAATTGATATTGGTACGATACCGCAACACGCTTGTCTGCTTCATCCAGATAGGTGTTGTTGTCCATGACAAACGTCATTACGTTAAACGAGTGGCGTTTGTTCACAAGGTAACCAAGGCCAATACCACCA
>NZ_JAWOWM010000306.1:0-728 GCF_033340475.1 Vibrio sp. 1078-1 | reverse complement strand
GGGCGGTGACCAACGTGCACACCTATTGCCGCTGGGTATTGAGCAACTGCCTAAACTGGAAGCGTTTGATACCGTGTTCAGCATGGGTGTTCTCTACCACCGTCGTTCTCCACTTGACCATTTGATTCAACTAAAAGATCAGTTGGTTTCTGGTGGTGAGTTGGTATTGGAAACCTTGGTAATCGAAGGCGATGAAAACGCAGTACTTGTGCCGACCTCACGCTACGCTCAAATGCGCAATGTGTACTTCTTCCCGTCTGCGAAAGCACTAAAAGTGTGGCTAGAATTGGTTGGTTTTGAAGATGTTCATATTGTAGATGAGAACGTGACTTCAGTTGATGAGCAACGCACAACAGATTGGATGACACACAACTCTCTACCAGATTACTTAGATCCAAACGATCCAAGCAAAACAGTGGAAGGCTACCCGGCACCACGCCGCGCTGTGCTTGTAGCACGTAAGCCATAATTAACTGAGATTTCTGACATTGTCTTAACTCTTTCCTGCCATTAAGACATTACCCTCTCTTCTATTCTCATCAAGGGTGTGCTTTGCACCCTTGATTATTAGCTTTTCATCACTATTCCTCACTCAATAAGAGATAGAGAAAGATTCTTACTTGTGAGCCTTTATCGATATAAGCTAAACTCTTAAAAAACAAACAACTTAATCCAATCCCAAGGTTTTCAATGTTAATACGATTGACTCCGGTTGTTGCCATCGCCTT
>NZ_JAWOWM010000305.1:0-729 GCF_033340475.1 Vibrio sp. 1078-1 | reverse complement strand
CGCTTTTGCTTGCTCTGCTCGCTTACGACGAATCTCTTTTGGATCTGCCAATAAAGGGCGATAGATTTCAATGCGGTCTTTATCACGTACGGTCGCGTCTAGTTTTACATTACGACTAAACACACCTACTTTGTTTTTTGCTAAATCAATTTCTGGATACAATTCCAAGACACCCGACTGACGAATAATCTCTTCAACCGTCGCGTGGTTATTCACAACTAAGTTAAACACGCGTTGCTCATGAGGCAATGCATACACGACCTCAACGTGAATCATGTCTGACTCAATACTCATAACACTCGTACACCTGTTTCGCGCGTTTGGTAAATGCATTAACCATATTGCTAGTTAGCTCGTTAAAAATCTTGCCGAACGCCATTTCAATCATTTTGCTCGAAAACTCAAACTCAAGCTTAAGTTCAACCTTACATGCCTGCTCATCCAACGCAGTAAAAATCCAACCACCTCGGAGCGTCTTAAACGGACCATCAACCAAGTTCATCATAATAGCTTGGCCAGGAATAAGCTCATTGGACGTAGTGAACGTTTTACTGATGCCCGCTTTCGCAACATCGACAGAAGCGACCATGCCGTTACCCGAAGACTCAATAATTCGAGAGCCCGAACAACCAGGCAAAAACTCAGGGTATTTAGCAACATCATTGACCAGATTAAACATCTGTTCTGCACTAAAAGACACCAACGCAGAACGGCTGACTTGCTTCATAC
>NZ_JAWOWM010000304.1:0-729 GCF_033340475.1 Vibrio sp. 1078-1 | reverse complement strand
TTTTTGGCGTGGCCAAATTAAAGCGAAAACCCAATCGAGAGTTGATGTATTCGAGCCTCTGCTCAAAGGTCGCCACTCGTTGACTGTCACTTAACTGAGCGCCAATTTCTAAAAACAGACGCATGGCAAAGCGGTCAATCGATGTGCCCAGTCTCAAATACGTTTTCACCAATTGACTGGCGCACAAACTGTCCACCACACTTCTGTCCAACAAGCGTTGCAACAACGATAACTGGTCGTCATTCAGCACACCTTCACTCAACAGCTGTCGGTGATTCACGTGGACAACATTGAGATCCTGTGATGGCTGAGACGCACTCTCGTATCGTGCTCCTCTTTGCAAAACAGTGACTTTCCTTTGCGTCACAATGCTGTCAGGAAAAAGCGAACGGCGTCGCCAATGCTGCTTTTTCATTTGTGTTCTTCTCCGCATCCCTTTCGAACACTCCAGAATGAAAGGGATGTAATAAATTTGAATTATTCGTTCTTACGCTGAACATAATAGAATTTTATGTCCGTCGGTGACTTTCAAAATTAGTCAGAAAATTTTAGTCATAAGTCATTTCAATTAGCGATGGCGACTTGCTCATCACCGGAACGGACCTTACTTGGCGTAGTGCCAAAGCGACGTCGATAACTTTGAGTAAAGTAAGATTGGCTGGAAAATCCCGCTTCCATTGCCACATCGACAATGCTCATTTTGCTCGTCAGCAAAAGCTTGTGTGCGTG
>NZ_JAWOWM010000303.1:0-729 GCF_033340475.1 Vibrio sp. 1078-1 | reverse complement strand
CTACAACATGGTGGCAAGCCTAACTGAAGCACAGAAAGCCGCAGGCGTGATTGCAGCATCGGCAGGTAACCACGCTCAAGGCATGGCACTGTCTGGCACCAAGCTAGGTATCAAAACCACGATTGTTATGCCAAAAACCACACCAGACATCAAAGTCGATGCGGTACGCAGTTTCGGTGGCAATGTGGTGCTGCACGGCAGCAACTTTGATGAAGCCAAAGCCGAGGCCGAACGCTTGTCAGAACAACACGGCTATACGTTTGTGCCCCCTTTCGATCACCCATTGGTGATCGCAGGTCAAGGCACCATCGGCATGGAAATGCTGCAGCAAAATGGTCATCTGGACTACATCTTCGTGCCGGTTGGAGGCGGTGGCTTGGCGGCTGGTGTAGCGGTTCTGGTCAAGCAACTGATGCCAGAAATCAAAGTCATCGCCGTCGAACCTGAAGACTCGTCTTGTCTGAAAGCGGCGCTTGATGCTGGTGAGCCAGTGGTACTCGACCAAGTCAGCATGTTTGCTGATGGTGTCGCGGTAAAACGCATCGGTGAAGAAACGTTCCGCTTGTGTCAGAAATACATTGATGGTCATGTGGCGGTTTCAAGCGATGAAATCTGCGCTGCCGTAAAAGACATTTTCGAGGATACTCGAGCGATTGCTGAACCATCCGGTGCGCTTGCGCTTGCTGGCTTGAAGAAGTTTGTTGAGCAAAACCAACTGGAAAACAAAAA
>NZ_JAWOWM010000302.1:0-731 GCF_033340475.1 Vibrio sp. 1078-1 | reverse complement strand
AAGATAAAGAGTCATTCCTTTCCTATGTCGATACGGAGTGAAGTTCTTACCATCATCAAGTATATTATTTCTTTTCTTATCAATCGCGACATTCATTGCATCTGCATAATTAGCCATAACTTAAACCTTACAATTTATTCTTATCTTTTAATACAAGATACCAGTTAACTTTATATAAGTAAACAAACTGGAATTTACAAAAAATATAATTTTAACAGGTTGATTCGTAAAATTTATCTATTACGAATAAACTAATTTTAATTATTATTGACGGGTAAATTTAATAAAATATTTATTAACTATGACGAATCATTGATTTTTAATAATTAGTGAGGAATTAAAAAATAATGACTAGTGAATTATATATAGAAAGTGATATAATTACATTTAATGATAGCTATAAATATTAGGCTAATTATTTATACCTTAGTGATCCTGGCTAATGATACTTTCTAATAGTTTGTTCACCGAACTTCGTTGTGGTTTATCATTCTTGTGTAAGATATCAACATGAGCAGTAGCAATAAAAGTCTTATAGTCACTCTCAGAAATCTGTTTTGTGCTTAAATTTTCAAATACATTTTCCATTGTTTTTCGCTTAGTGATACAGCTAAATGCTTTATCAAGAGTATCCAAAAATAGCGCTTCAATAACTGTTTCAAAACCCATTTCGACATCTTTAAGCATAGAAATCATCTCAACGACATACACGACATCAGAAGCGCCTTTTA
>NZ_JAWOWM010000301.1:0-732 GCF_033340475.1 Vibrio sp. 1078-1 | reverse complement strand
CGAGTATCACAATCACCACTACTAACTCAATCAGAGTAAATCCAGTCTGTTTTTTCATATTATTTTCACAGCAAGTTAAAGGTAAAAAAGTAAATAACTGTACGCTTTTTTGTTGTGGAAATAAGTACAGTATTGATAAAAGGGTCAGCATTATAGAGCGATGCAAAATAAAGCGCTAGAGCTCGACATCAATCATTTTGATGATTTTATCAACGGCATATGTGTTGTTTTGGTGTACAGTGCATTCAGTTTTCTGTAAGAAAAGCCTTACGTTGGTAGTGAGGTTAGCGAAAATGAATGTTGTCTAAAAACAGACAAATAGATTGTCTTTTCATGGTCATTGAGGAATGCTACGCAAGGCGGGCTTAGGCAATTATCTCGAAATTCGATAAGTCTAGCGCCCTTATTGATTGCCTGAATATAAGAATAATCTAGATGGAATTTGATTCGGTTAACTTGCTTGCGATGGGACTGATTTTTCTCGGTTCTTTTGTCCAAACTGCGATTGGTTTTGGCTTAGCCATTGTGGCCGCGCCATTGCTCATTCTATGGGCGCCCGAATATGTGCCTGCACCTATCTGTTTGGTCGCGTTGTTTATTTCGATCATGAATGCGCTGAAACATCGCAGTAGCGTCGAAATCGGTGGTCTAAAAATGGCACTGATTGGCCGAGTTCCCGGTTCTATTGCTGGTGGCTTCATGCTGTTTTTTGTCTCCACTCAAGCACTGACG
>NZ_JAWOWM010000300.1:0-734 GCF_033340475.1 Vibrio sp. 1078-1 | reverse complement strand
TGTGAATCTGATGCCTGCGCACCACAAACGTTCGAAAGATCCAGGTGACAACAAAGAAATGATGCAAGCTCGCCGCCGTTTTCTCGAAGGAAACCACTACGATCCAATGCGTCAAGAAGTGGCTCGACTATGTGCGAAATACACAGAAGGTACGACACACCAATTACTGGATATCGGTTGTGGTGAAGGTTATTACACCGATCAAGTGCAGCAATCTCTCTTCGAACAAGATCCACAAGCTACTGTTTTTGGTTTGGATATTTCTAAAGTAGCCATTCGTTACGCTTCTAAGCGCTACCCAAACTGCCAATTTAGTGTAGCGTCTAGCCACCGCTTGCCGTTTGCAGATCAATCACTGGATGCGATTTTGCGTATTTACGCGCCATGCAAAGCAGAAGAGTTGCAACGCGTCATCAAAGACAACGGCGTGGTGATCACGGTAACGCCCGCAGGTCGTCACCTTTACCAGTTCCGCGAACGCATCCATCAAGAAGTTCGCTTACACAATGAAGAACCAGAGAACATTGAAGGCTTTGAGCTAGAGCACCAACAAAAGCTGAACTACACCATGGACTTAGAAAATGGTGTTGCATTTGATTTGTTGCAAATGACTCCATTTGCTTGGAAGGCGACGGATGAACTTCGTGAAGAGCTAAAGTCCGCTACACTTTTCCAGTGTGAGGCCGACTTCATGCTACGCGTTTACCGCAAGAAGCCAGTTCAACAAGAGAATC
>NZ_JAWOWM010000299.1:0-734 GCF_033340475.1 Vibrio sp. 1078-1 | reverse complement strand
CATGGTTGATTTGAACAGATTTACAATGGGAACACAGCCAACCATGACACTTTCCTCGTCTACTTGCTTTGGTAGCCAGTCATCGCTTGTATCGAAGTAAAAGCAAATCTCGACCTGCCCTTGAATCTCTAACTTATCTAAGCCGAGCTCGATCAAGTCAAAGAACATGAATTTTTCTGGAAAATGAAGGTACTCGACCAATAAACGAGATCCCGAAAAACTTCTCTTACTGTAAGGGACGACTTGTTCCTCGTCCCCAAAACCAACCGATTGAAGATGCCTCTTAGTTAGAGGCATGATTTCTTTACCATCCAATACGATTGAAAGACCAATCAAACTTTGGAATAACATTTGATATAGCTTGAGTGTTAATTGCGTCTGTCCATTTAAGTACAAACGCAAACAATCAATACCCATGGAATTGATAGAGGACTCTGAATCATGAGCACTCAGCTGACACCTTAGTACAGAGTGCGCATTGTGCTCCCACTTGGAGCCAGTAGGCTTGAAAGGCGCGTTCTCAAATGAACCAGAGATAATATCGAGTGGATACATTGTTGTCGGGTAACCGGTTCGAAACTGACAATCTTGATATCCAGGGGCACTAACTTCGACTCTTTCACCCACAGGAATAGCAAATGAACTAGTGGTTGACTCTGAACAGTTCAATTGGATCACGGACATCGAAGGAATTGGCGCATGAAAGTCCGGATATAGCTGTCCCATCAGTGATT
>NZ_JAWOWM010000298.1:0-735 GCF_033340475.1 Vibrio sp. 1078-1 | reverse complement strand
ACCGTACCGCATGTTCACTTCTCGCGCGGAATACCGCCTATTGCTTCGAGAAGACAACGCCGACCTTCGTTTGACAGAAAAAGCTCGTGAACTTGGCTTGATTGATGATGTTCGTTGGGCGCGTTTCAACGAAAAAATCGAGAACATGGAAACCGAGCGTCAGCGTCTGAAGTCTACTTGGGTAAACCCAAACTCGGCGGGCATTGATGAACTGAACAAACTGCTGAAAACGCCAATGGCGCGTGAAGCAAGTGGTGAGGATCTTTTGCGTCGTCCAGAGATCTCATACTCACAATTGACTCAACTTGATGCCTTTGCTCCTGCTCTTGAAGATCAACAAGCGGCAGAACAAGTAGAAATTCAGGTGAAATACGACGGTTACATCAAGCGTCAGCAAGAAGAGATCGAAAAATCGCTTCGCCACGAACACACAAAACTGCCTGCGGATTTGGATTACAAAGACGTAAAAGGTTTGTCGAACGAAGTGGTTGCGAAACTGAGCGAAGCCAAACCGGAAAGTATTGGCATTGCTTCGCGTATTTCCGGCATTACGCCTGCTGCGATTTCAATTCTTCTTGTGCATCTGAAGAAGCACGGCTTGCTGAAAAAAGGCGAGGAAGAGTAATGAGTGCACTACGAACCAAGCTTGATTCACTGATTGCACAGACCGATTTAGACGTTTCAGAAAAACAACGAGAGCAGTTAGTCGGTTACGTTGAGCTGCTCGATAAGTGG
>NZ_JAWOWM010000297.1:0-735 GCF_033340475.1 Vibrio sp. 1078-1 | reverse complement strand
GATCGGATATATGTTGGTTTTTTTCCGCCATGTCGAAAGTTTTGCCATTGAATGTGTAGCCATCACAAGTGAACAAAATTTTTGGTTTTACCTGTCCAAAACGTTCCAGCACACTTTCTACGCCAAAATCTGGCGAGGTTGACGTCCATGTCGCAACTAAGCTGGTGGTTGCCAACATCGCGATGACGGTTTGAGGTAGGTGCGGTAAGTAACCAGCAACAACATCGCCTTGTTTGATGCCACAATCCCTAAGCCACTGTTGAACACTCGAGACTTCATCACACAGCTGTTGCCACGTATAGGTCTGTCGTTCGTCACGCTCATTTTCAAACCAGATGGCGAGCTCATGTGGTTTTTGATAAGCAAAGCTCAATAAGTTTTCTGCGTAGTTAATATGAGCGTCAGGAAACCAACATAAATCGCGATTGAGTACTGGTTGTTGCCATTTGCTCTCGGCTTGGCTTTTTACCGTCTCACCTGCATTACCTATTACATCGCAAAAAAGCCAGACCTCTTGCCAAAACTGCTCGTTATGATCCAAAGACCATTGGTGCAGGTCTGCGTAGTTTTTTAGGTCAAACCCTTGTCGATTAATGTGTTCGATAAACTGAGTAATATTGGCTTCTGCGATACGACTTTCGCTCGGTTGCCATACTTTGCTGCTCTCGCGCATAGGTCCCTCTATAACAAAGTGATAACAGTTTCAGTCTGAGGGGGAATGCCAATAAAGTCAAA
>NZ_JAWOWM010000296.1:0-736 GCF_033340475.1 Vibrio sp. 1078-1 | reverse complement strand
AGAGATGCTATGAAGATATTACTTACAGGTGGAACTGGGTTTATAGGGTCTGAGTTACTCAAACTGCTTACCACTCATCAGATAGTGTTACTGACCCGATCGCCAGACCAAGCCAAACAGCACTTGCAGTACGCTGATTTAGGTAATATCGAGTACCTTGCTTCTCTTGATGAACTCGCCGATCTCAACAACATAGATGCCGTCATCAACCTCGCAGGAGAACCAATCGCAGACAAGCGTTGGACGGAACAGCAAAAAGAGAAAATTTTCGACAGTCGCTGGAAAATTACCGAGCAAATTGTTGAGCTGATTCACGCCAGTACCGAACCGCCTTCTGTGTTTCTTAGCGGATCTGCTGTCGGTTATTACGGCGACCAGCAGGATCATCCGTTCGATGAGTGTCTTCATGTGAATAACGACGATTTCCCGCATATGGTTTGCGCCAAGTGGGAACAAATCGCCAAACGAGCCGAGTCCGAACAAACCCGCGTTTGCTTTCTCCGGACAGGCGTCGTACTCGGGCTTAATGGCGGAGCACTCGCGAAAATGCTCTTGCCTTACAAATTGGGGTTAGGCGGACCGCTTGGCAATGGCAATCAATACATGCCTTGGATTCATATCCTCGATATGGTTCGTGCCATTATGTACCTGCTTGAAACCCCTCACGCGCATGGTGCCTTCAACATGTGCGCTCCTCACCCTGTGACTAACCGGATATTTAGCCGCACGTTAGCGA
>NZ_JAWOWM010000295.1:0-737 GCF_033340475.1 Vibrio sp. 1078-1 | reverse complement strand
TGCTTTGTCACTGCTTCTATGAGCAAACGGCTATGCGAACCAAAGATACCGCCAGTACCACCAAATAGTTCGAACTGAAGCCCTATCCGAGCAAGATTTATCGACTAGAGTCAACAGAACTCAACCTCTTATTGGCTACGCTGCGCAAGTAGGCGTTCAAACTCATCGACTTTGTCGCGTACGAGCTCCACGCTTTGTTGCCAGAAGTCTGGTTTGGTTAAGTCCATCGATAGATGTTTTTCAACCACCTCTTCTGCCATCATGTTGCCAGTATCACGCAGTAAATTAACGTAATCAATGTAGAAGTTTTCACCTTTAGCTTCACGTTGCGCATAAATGCCTTTACTGAACAAGAAGCCGAATAGATACGGATAGTTATAGAAACTCACATCGGCAATCGAGAAGTGCAGCTTGCTTGCCCAAAAATAGGGGTCAGCTTCACTCATCACGTCTCCGTACCAATCTTTCCACGTTTCTGACATCAGATTACAGAAATCCTGAGCGGTTAATTCTCCCTCCTGACGACGTTCGTAGAATGCTTTTTCAAACTCGTATCGAACAGGAATATTGATCATTAACGCCAGCGCAGAAGACAACTCTTCCCAAAGCATTTCGAGTTTGTCGTCCACACTTTCTGCTTTCGAGATCAAATGATCGCGTACGATATTCTCTGCAAAAATAGAAGCGGTTTCTGCCAGTGTCATTGGGTAGTAAGTTTGGCAAAGCGGCAGATCTCG
>NZ_JAWOWM010000294.1:0-737 GCF_033340475.1 Vibrio sp. 1078-1 | reverse complement strand
GGTATTATTACCGGTATTTTCGCCAAAGAGGCGGTCGTTGGTACGCTAAACAGTTTGTACACGTCGCCAAGTGATGGTGAAGAAGCAGAGTTCGATCTGATGGGTAGCCTAAAAGATGCGGTAATGAGTATTCCTGAGAACCTTGCGGGCTTGAGTTACTCTGATCCATTAGGCATTGAAGTGGGTGACCTAACAGATTCAAATGCGGTCGCAGAAGAACAAGAAGTGGATGCGTCTATCTTCGGCAACATTAAGTCTCAGTTTGTTTCTGGTCATGCCGCGTTTGCTTACTTGATCTTCATCTTGTTGTACACACCATGTGTTGCTGCGATGGGGGCGTATGTACGTGAATTTGGCCATAACTTCGCACGTTTTATTGCGGTATGGACGATGGGTTTAGCTTACCTATGTGCAACGTTCTACAATCAGTTGACGCATTTCTCTGAAAGCCCAATTACTAGTGGTGTCTGGATGGCAATTATTGTTGCAATCTTCATCGGAACTTATCACGTATTTAAACGTATTGGTAAAAAACAACATGGTGCGTTAGAGGCGCAAGTCGCATGATTTTAAATGAGCTTTATCAATATATTGCAGACAAAGGGACGGTCTCACAGTCTGCGCTGGCTAAGCAGTTTGGAATGAGTGCAGGCGGTGCGGATGCAATGTTAAGCGTGTGGATCAAGAAGGGTAAAATTCGCCGCTTGGTTGATACCAATAAAGCTCGAGCTGTGATG
>NZ_JAWOWM010000293.1:0-737 GCF_033340475.1 Vibrio sp. 1078-1 | reverse complement strand
TCAAAGAAAGCCTAACAATTGGAACTACGGAATGACTGAATTAAAAAATGATCGTTATCTGCGTGCGCTTCTTAAAGAGCCGGTAGATTACACGCCAGTATGGATGATGCGTCAGGCAGGTCGTTACTTACCAGAATACAAAGCTACGCGTGCTCAAGCGGGCGATTTCATGTCTTTGTGTAAGAATGCGGAGCTGGCGTCTGAAGTAACTCTTCAACCACTACGCCGTTTTCCTCTTGATGCAGCGATCTTGTTCTCTGACATCCTAACTATCCCAGATGCAATGGGTCTGGGTCTGCGTTTTGCTGCTGGTGAAGGTCCGGTCTTCGATAACCCAATTACTTGCAAAGCCGACGTAGAGAAAATCGGTCTGCCAGATCCAGAAGGTGAACTGCAGTACGTAATGAATGCCGTGCGTCAAATCCGCAAAGATTTGAATGGTGATGTACCTCTAATTGGTTTCTCTGGTAGCCCATGGACGCTTGCGACTTACATGGTTGAAGGTGGTAGCTCTAAGGCCTTCACGAAGATCAAGAAGATGATGTACGCAGAACCTCAAACTCTGCATCTTCTACTGGATAAGCTAGCAGATAGCGTGATTGACTACCTAAATGCACAAATCAAAGCCGGCGCGCAGTCAGTTATGGTATTTGATACATGGGGTGGCGTTCTGACTCCTCGTGATTACAACCTGTTCTCATTGCAATACATGCACAAGATTGTGGATGGCCTGATTC
>NZ_JAWOWM010000292.1:0-737 GCF_033340475.1 Vibrio sp. 1078-1 | reverse complement strand
ACGTTTCGTGGTGTTTCACGCCGTCGACACCTCCGAAAAGCAAATACTTGTCCGCTCTCTGGAAGAAGCCGAAAACAAATTTGCCAAGCTGACCCAACTATTGCCCGATGGCCTGCTGCTGATTGAAGATGACACCATCATCTCAGCAAACCCTGCCTCGGCTCGTTTGCTTGGGCTTAACTCCCCTCACGAGCTGCTCGGTGAAGAGCTCTCTCGTCTGTTCATCGACGAAAACACCAAAAAAGTTTTCAGTCACCGACTCAGCACGCTTATTTCGGACAAACCGTTTGTTTGCCTGACTAGCGCGCGTTGCGGATTTGAGCGCAAAGTCCAATTGCATGCGGACTCGACGGCAATTCTAGGCAGTGAATCTCAAATTATTCTTATCCAAGATGCGGATGACACACCAAAACACTTGTCGTCGGCCTCCAGTGAAGATTCTCATATCGACTCTTTAACCAAACTGTATAACCGATTTGGTTTCACCAAGCGCCTAGAGCAACTGATCAAAAGCCAAACACCGCTATTGGTGTTTTACCTCGATATCGATAACTTTAAGAACATTAATGACTCGCTGGGTCATCACATCGGTGACAAAGTCATCCAAGAAGTTTCTGCGCGTTTAAAACGACTCCTGCCAAACCAAGCCATCACCGGCCATCTTGGCGGTGATGAGTTCGGCCTCATCCTTCCTGAGCCAGACAACTCGCGCATCGCAGAAGTGTTATCAGATCGCA
>NZ_JAWOWM010000291.1:0-738 GCF_033340475.1 Vibrio sp. 1078-1 | reverse complement strand
GTGCCTGCAGGTGTCTCCAAACTCAACGCTTTACGATGATGACAAAGTGGTGGAAGCTCTTTTAAATGGTGATGTTCAACTCGCTGCTCCTTCTCTTTCTAAGTTTGAGAAATTCACCAAGAAGTATCGCCTTTTCGATCTGCCTTTCTTGTTTGATGATGTCGCTGCGGTTGACCGCTTCCAAAACTCTGAAGCGGGAGAGAAGCTGAAAAACTCAATGAAACGTCGTGGTCTACAAGGCATTGCGTTCTGGCACAACGGTATGAAGCAAATGTCTGCCAATAAACCTCTGATGGTGCCAAGCGATGCGAAAGGACTTAAGTTCCGCGTCCAAGCTTCTGACGTTCTTGTTGCCCAGTTCGAGCAACTTGGCGCAAACCCTCAAAAAATGTCCTTCAAAGAAGTTTACGGCGGTCTACAAACGAAGGTTATCGATGGTCAAGAGAACACTTGGTCAAACATCTACGGTAAGAAGTTCTTCGAAGTTCAAGATGGCATCACGGAAACCAACCACGGTATTTTGGATTACCTCGTTGTGACGTCGAACGATTTTTGGCAGAAGCTACCAGAAGATCAGCGTGAACAGCTCAATACCATCATTCAAGAAGTGACTGTTGAGCGTAACGCTGAATCGACCAAAGTGAACTTGGCGAATAAAAACAACATCATCGAAGCGGGTGGTGTGGTTCGTACGCTAACGCCAGAGCAGCGTCAAGAGTGGGTAACGGCTCTGCAACC
>NZ_JAWOWM010000290.1:0-739 GCF_033340475.1 Vibrio sp. 1078-1 | reverse complement strand
GATGGCAGCACTTATCTTCATCATTATTGGTCCTGCGTTTGCAGCGCCTCGTACTGGCCTAGTGGCTTACGAGATGGCCGTGAAGCCATTCTTTGTTGAAGCTTCTCAAGCGCACCTTACCGCGTTTTCTGTGATCTTTTTTGCGGTTGCAATGCTGTTCTCTTGGTTCCAAGGCCGTCTTATCGACTTGATCGGTAAAGTGCTGACTCCAGCGCTGTTTGTCGGTTTGATCATTCTTGCTGTTGCAGTATTCCTAGATCCTCAAGGCGATATGATTGGTGCACGCGGTGAGTACCTAACTCAGCCACTAACCAAAGGCTTCCTTGAAGGCTACAACACCATGGATACTTTCGCATCGCTGATGTTTGGTATGTTGATGGTGGATGCACTGCGCGGCAAAGGCATCACGGAGCGTTCTGCGACGACTAAGTACCTGATTTTTGCAGGTTGTATCGCGGCGGCTGGTCTAGCATTTGTTTACATTTCGCTATTCTACCTAGGCGCTACCAGTGCAACAGTTGCTGCGGGCGCAGACAACGGTGGTCTGATTCTAAGCCAGTACGTTCAAGCATTGTTTGGCCCTTACGGTCAAATCGTTCTTTCTGTGATTGTATTGTTAGCGTGTCTGACAACGGCTATCGGTCTGATTTCAGCATGTTCTGATTTCTTCAGCTCGAAGACATCACTGTCATACAAGCAGTGGGTTCTAATCAACGGTGCCGTATGTGCGCTAGTTGCT
>NZ_JAWOWM010000289.1:0-739 GCF_033340475.1 Vibrio sp. 1078-1 | reverse complement strand
CCCCCCCAACTGGGGAGAACTCCCCCAGTTGGGTGGTGAAAAGGCGAACCATAAGTAACGCATGGTTGCGCATGTAAAAACATGCAGGCTATTTGTTTAAAGAGGCTAGCTACCTCTTAGTACCACTGAGAAAACTCAACGGCGGGCTTCCTTTGAGCTCATGCTCTCAGGCGCAGATATCACTGAAACAGATCAGCAATATTTGATAGTCAGTTTAACCGTCTTATCCAGACAGGATAGTTAGAAAGATGCTCAATTCTTCCACCTAGCTGAAAGGCCATTACCTCACAGAGGATTAGGCTAGGGACTGATTATTGTCATATCAGGAGCAAACTTATGGCCCAAGCAAAACCCAATTACTCAAAACCCATCTTTGAACAATCATTCACAATTAATAGCTTACAGGCGCAACGTGTCGTTGACCGTGTTTTTAGACGGACGGTCAGTGCGCTCTACGGAATCGATGTCATCCTGCGCATCATCGGCGATGAGAACGAAATTGATGAAGTGGAACAGATCATTAGCCAGTTGATCGAGGATTGCGCTAAGGCGGTAGACAACGAACAAGCTCGTTTGGACAAATTGATGGAGTCCAACGGCATCGATGAAGTACCTGACTACACCGACCCGATTACCTTCAACGCCAAAATAAGCTCGCCTCAGGTTGGCCAGTTTGTCGGCTTAGTGCGCAAACTCGATGCGTTAATGATCTCAATGGACACACTCTGGTTGTCTAGCG
>NZ_JAWOWM010000288.1:0-740 GCF_033340475.1 Vibrio sp. 1078-1 | reverse complement strand
GGTTTACGTTTACCCAATGAAGAAGAGGAAGGGGAAGAGGAGGACTAAGTCCTAATCATTCATTTCCGTTAACATGATGACGGCTTGCGTGCGGTTCTTCACGCCGAGCTTGCGGAAAATCGCCGTCATGTGTGCTTTGATGGTGGCTTCTGATACATTCAACTCGTAAGCGATTTGTTTGTTCAGCAAGCCATCAGACAACATCCCCAACACTTTGTATTGCTGTGGCGTTAGCGCGGCAATCTTCTCTGCTAAATCATTACACGCTGCGTTATTGGTGATCAGCCCTTCAGGGAAGTATGGGTCGCCATTGAGCACTTGGTTGAGTGCATTGACCAGTTCACGCATATCACTCGATTTCGGAATAAAGCCAAACGCACCATGGCTCTTCACTTGACTCACCACCGTTGGCTCTTCGCTGGCGGATACCACGACGATAGGCAAATCTGGGTATTCCGCTCTTAAGTGGATAAGCCCTGACATTCCATTAGCCCCAGGCATTTTGAGATCCAACAGCACCAAATCCGGCTCTTCCTCTTTGGCGAGTAATGCAAGCAGGGCATCAAGAGAGTCTGCTTCAAGCAGATTGGCACCACTGACAGCCATGTGTACCGATTGGAACAATGCATTACGGAAGAGAGGGTGATCATCGGCGATGATGATGGTGTAGGTCGAATCCATGACGTTAAACACTTTTGACTATTTCGTTAAATGAATTATTGTCCAGCTTTGAGAAGGTG
>NZ_JAWOWM010000287.1:0-741 GCF_033340475.1 Vibrio sp. 1078-1 | reverse complement strand
GACCGAGTTCTGCATCGTACTCCCGGCCGTCATAGACGCGCACTCGAATTTCATCCGCACCTTTGATCCCATGATAGTTAGTGACGATGTGCCCTTTTTGGGCATCAATAATGACGCCAGAGCCCAATCCGCGGAATGGGCGCTCTCGAGTTTGCTCCATCGGGAAGTCAGGGCCGAAGAAGAACTGAAATTGTTCCGGAATACGACTGGTTTGAACTTGTTTACCCTCAACCGCAATGCTCACGACTGCAGGGGTCACTTTTTCTAGCATCGGGGCTAGGCTTGGTAATTGCTGGCCATCGACACTTAGAGGCAGTGCTGCCGTGGCCGTTATCGGCGTGATAATGGAACTCAAACTTAAAGATAGAACGGTTAGCGCAAGCAATGGCTTTTTCATCCAGTAACTCCTCTTGAAACATGTCTGCCAAAAAGAAATATCCGCACTTTATACCAATAAGAATAAGCGTTTGGTCATCCATGACAGGGTACGTTTAGCCCAACCGAGAGCGCATGCCATTATTCAAAGGCCGCAATAGACTGAAACGAATTGCCTGCATAGGTTTATGAACATCAACTTATCTTGATTGATATTTTTAATATAAGGTCTAGTTTGGATATTCAAAGCGTGACGGCAGTTCACATGCAAGTTAGAGAGGGATTGCTGCAGAAAAGTTCAAAAAGGGTCGATACAAATTACGATTTATATCGACCCAAAAGAAAGGAAAAGAGCTGGTTAAGAGG
>NZ_JAWOWM010000286.1:0-743 GCF_033340475.1 Vibrio sp. 1078-1 | reverse complement strand
GCGCCGAAAATACCATAGGCAACGCCAACAAAACTCAGCATGAAGAAATTCGTAAAGTGGCTAAAGATAAGCTGACTGAGTAATCCTGCACCTAATGGAATTAATCCCATCAAAATGAATACTTGCTTGTTGTATGGTCTGCTTTTGTTCCATGAACGACGCAAACTGCGCGGCTGATGATCCATTGCGGTCGCTGGCAGAACAAACGACCAACGCGCCATCACCCAATAGCCTGGAATGCTTGCAACTGTTGTGATAAACGCCATGGCGACAAAATCGGGTTCACCGCTTTCTGCAATGTAGATAAACGACAATACAAAGATTGGGATACCAATGACGAGCATCATCATCAGTCCAAACAATATCCACCAGCCAATGAAACGGAATTCTCGGGCCGACAAACGAAACACATCCAACGCCGAGTGCATGTAATCGCTAACCAAATAAATCCGGTGCACACGCACAGCAGCCATCGCAGCAACAAGTGGGTATAAAACGATTGTGACGAAATAAAATCCCGTGATGTTTCCTTCTTGGACGCTCGCTTGATCTTGCCCCGTCATTTCAGGATACATAAACACAAAAATTGAGTGCACGATGATTAATGGAATACAAGCAATGACAATTGCGAGTAGGTTCCTTCTGACCATCACTGCCGCTTCTCGGCATATTTCCGAAACAGAAAAGTCCTCGGTTGACATACAACATCCTTAATGTGTAAAAATCTGCCCCTAGGGTAACAG
>NZ_JAWOWM010000285.1:0-743 GCF_033340475.1 Vibrio sp. 1078-1 | reverse complement strand
CATCAAAATCCAGACTTAAAAATTGGCGTACATCTACGGTTTACAGCAGGTGCTCCTCTCACGGAGCACCCAAACTTAACCAATGGTAGAACGCATTTCGTCAAATACAGTGAATTGTGGAACAAGCAAGATTTTGAAGCTCAAGCGGTTTACGATGACGCTAAAGCTCAAATTGATCACTTCTTGTCACTTGGACTAACGCTCAGCCACCTTGATAGTCATCATCATGCTCATACGCATCCCCAGATTCTTCCTATTGTTCAGAAACTCGCGAAAGAGCACCGCGTGCCACTTCGCGGGAGTGGTATCTGTCATCAACCAATGACGACAAGCTATTTCTTTTCCGATGAGTTTTACGATCAAAAGGTAAGTTTGGACGGATTAATGCAACACCTTCTGAGCTTAAAAGAGAATTACGATGTGGTAGAGGTGATGTGTCATCCTGCTTATGCCGACCAGCCCCTTATTATGAAAAGTGGCTATGCACTGCAAAGAGAGTTAGAGCTACAAGTGCTCACATCTCCCATTCTAAAAGAGCAATTGGCGCAGCATGGTATAGCCGTCACGGATTACTCCGCACTCGTTTCTACCAGCCAAGTTGTAGGTGTATGATTAAGGCTGCCAGATTCGACCCCTATAGTCACCTTACGAATTGCTGGCAGCCATTTTTCGAATAAAAACATTCATTATTTATTAGCAGTCGGATTCATTAGCATTATGGCAAGGATTAAAGATGTCGCCGA
>NZ_JAWOWM010000284.1:0-743 GCF_033340475.1 Vibrio sp. 1078-1 | reverse complement strand
CCAATACATCAGCAATAGATTCCATTCTTTATATTCCTCTAGATAATGCTCAAATATAAGTTACGCATTTGTTACATGAATATCAAATAACACCTTGATTAAATGTAATGTTTCATTGAAATTTGCATGTTCTGTATCAAAATCACAGGACGACGTTACTTAACGCCCACCCAAACCGAGACTGAACCACCATCGACAGGAAATTCTGCCCAGCCATTGGCATCGGTCCAAACTTCTTCAGTTCGGATACCCCGCTTGTCGACATAGCGCGTGCTTGGCTTACCGGTATACATCCATTTTGTTCCGCCCGGTCCATCACTCATGATCACCGCCATTGAGTTTGGATGTTCAGCATCGCCCTCTCGAGTCCAGCCAATCACATCCCAATGGTCGAGATAAGAATTCTGTTTGCCATACGCATACTCTTTACGCAGTGTTACAAGTTCTTCAATGTAAGGCACTTTGGCCATATTAATGTTGTAGCCTTTGTCGCTGTACTGCGCGCCGTAGTAATCTGCGTAGAACACCGATGGATAACCTTCTTCACGCAATAAAATGAATGCGTAAGCAAGAGGCTTGAACCACCAATCTACTGTCGACTCTAACGCCTGCAGTGGCTGCGTATCGTGGTTTTCTACGAGAGTCACTGCTTTGACTGGGTTGTCCTTCATCAACGTGCCATTCATGATTTGGCGCATATCGTAATTGCCGCCAGATTTTGACGCGTTGTAGAAGTTCATGTG
>NZ_JAWOWM010000283.1:0-745 GCF_033340475.1 Vibrio sp. 1078-1 | reverse complement strand
CCAAGCAATTGATTACGTCATTCATGGAACCTCCGGGCACCATTTATCTCAACAAACGGATGCGCGACTACCCTACCCGTTTAAAATACGACTTATCGGTATACATTGGCCACCGCGTATTGCACAGCAGCGACGCGATGAATAACGTGCTCTCCATCGGACATCAGAATAACTGGGAACAAATGGACAGCCCCGTGTCGAACTCTGAGCTAAATTCGCAAGACATTCTGCAAGCTTGGCGAGACTTTGAGTCCAGCTTTTTTGCAGGAGCTCTGCTTTGCCCTAAAGTGCCATTTCGTCAGTTGCTCGACCGCTCCGGTTACGAAATTGATGTTCATAAAAAAGCAGGCGTTTCGCCATCCGTTGCGATGCGCCGCATGACCGTTGTGTCACCATACCCCCATTGGCACTATTTCGACGCGTACGGGCCGGGCAAGCTTAAAGCTGTGTATCGAGGGAATGGCATCCCACTTCCTTGGGGCAACATGCGCAAAGTGAATGACCCATGCCAACACTGGGCGGTATTCAGACGTCTATCTCAACCTTTAGATACGAGCTCTGCGCAAATCTCGATTTTGAATGTGGGTGACGAGCCACGCATTTATTGCTGCGAATCGGTCAACGTATTTGACCCGGCGGGGAACAACCGAGTGTTGTGCGCGGGGATAGATTTAAACCCTGCGATTTCAGCACAAGGCGGTGATGCGGTTTCCATAGCGGAAGAGTTGAAGTCTCTCTGTGTCGC
>NZ_JAWOWM010000282.1:0-749 GCF_033340475.1 Vibrio sp. 1078-1 | reverse complement strand
CCTTAGTGATGCGACGACCAATCCAAATACAGTAAACCCGAGCAACCAAAGGGTATCTCGCCACAAGTCCATCAGATCCGCTCCTCGCAACACTATGCCTCGAATCATGCGCATAAAGTGAGTGGCGGGCAGGGCTTCTGAAATCCACTGCGCTGCGACCGGCATGCCCTCGTAAGGGAACATAAATCCAGACAGCAGAATTGAAGGCAGAAGAATGAACACCGTCATTTGCATGGCTTGAAGCTGTGTTGTGGCGATGGTGGATATGACCAATCCTAAAGTTAAGCTGGCGGCGATAAACAACAAGGTTCCAAACAGAATTTGGCTGATTGCACCGTTAATCGGTACGCCGAAAATCCAATGTCCCAACCCTAGAATGATGAAAACCTGAATTAAGCCGACAAAGATATACGGCACGATTTTCGCCACCATTAGCTCTATCGAGTGGATGGGCGTGGTGATCAATAGCTCCAAATTTCCCCGTTCACGTTCTCGTACAATCGCGGCACTGGTGAACAAAATCATCGTCATGGTGAGAATCACACCGAGTAAGCCGGGTACGATGTTGACCGCAGAACGCCGACTTGGGTTGTAGTAGAGTGCGACTTCGAATGTTTTGCTTGGCGCTGGGCGAATCTCGAAATCAAAATCGGTCAATGGCATGGTTTGCAACGACAATATTGCCGAGCTGATCATGGTATCTGATCCATCCACAATCCACTGCCCAAGCTCTCGACCTTGCATCATGC
>NZ_JAWOWM010000281.1:0-749 GCF_033340475.1 Vibrio sp. 1078-1 | reverse complement strand
CCAAGAATTACTGGCATCCACCCGTGGGATGACACAGTACTCAGTCATTTATCCTGAGAATCAACCTATCACCACCATTGAGAGCATCTTTGGCTTTATCAAAAAGTGTCACCACGCGACGTTGATTGCGTTTGATATCGGCAACGGTATCCAACTCAACCCAGATTTAGATGCGGAAGTGCCACCGGGTACCAAGCTGTTTTACATTGCAGATGAACGTATTGATGATTTTGCATGGAAAGAAATGAACAAGGAACAATAATGCACATGATTGCCGGCCTGTTAGCAGGTTTTCCAAACTTTTTACTCTACTTCTCAGTATCCATTATTTTTGTTTTGGCGTTTAAGTTCATCTACGTCAAGCTTACGCCTTATGATGAATGGCATCTGATCAAGGAAAAGCAAAATACCGCAGCCGCAGTGGCGTTGAGTGGCGCTTTTCTGGGTTATTGTATTGCGATTTCGGGTGCGGCAAAAAACTCAGTCAACATTGTCGACTTTATGGTTTGGGGCGTTGTTGCCATGCTTGCGCAAATCATCGCATTTGCCATCGTGCGTTTTATTTTGCTGCCAAGAGTTACTGAGCGTATCGAAAAAGATGAGCTGCCTGCAGGCATTGTACTTGCGGCGGTTTCTATATCGGTCGGCATGTTGAATGCTGCTTGTATGACGTACTAGGAGAAACGATGAAGCGCAGTTCCAACGTTAAACGTTCTTCCATGGATAAAAGCTTAAAGCTTGGAAAAATC
>NZ_JAWOWM010000280.1:0-750 GCF_033340475.1 Vibrio sp. 1078-1 | reverse complement strand
TTACTAATGCAAGTTTAACCTAAATAATAAATGACTATTTTAGAGTTTTGCTTTTTAATTTTTGTTAAAAGGCACGGCATCTTATTGACTAATTATTAGATGTCTTTGGGGTTCTAATTCTAGCATCTATTGCTTACCTTTAACGTTTGTAGCTTTTCGAAATGAATGGAAATTCATGCGTTTAGGCTAGTTATTTGCGCTCCATAACCGTCAAGCGATCGACATGATTGCGGGCTTCTGCTGCGCAAAAATTAAGAACCAAAGATAAAAATACATAAGAAATTAAGTATGTTTAATACCCATTTTAATATTGTTACTTCCAATACATTTAAACTATCAACAACGGCTCTTATCGGCCTCTTATCTCTGACATTCAACGCGACGGCGCAGTCGCAAGACATCCCACATGGACATGTGATTCAACAAGAAAAACTGGTTTCACCTACTGCTAAGGGAAAACGCCAACAGGCTCAAGATAATACCAGCGCATTAAAGCAGGCGATGGCTGATTATCGCGGTGCATCGGCGAAAAACAAACATCACTATTTAGAGCAAATGATTTCTCTTGCTCACGGTCGTCAAGCATTGCTTTCCGAGTTGTTTCAGTCAGATCCTAGCGCGGTAGCGCAGGTTGCTCTGACTGCAAAAGCTCGCAAAGGTATGCCTGAAAAAGTACAAGCTTTGCTAGAGCAGGAGCAAACGCTAGAAGGCGAACTGGAAGTCTTCTACGAAGATTTTGAAGATCACAGC
>NZ_JAWOWM010000279.1:0-751 GCF_033340475.1 Vibrio sp. 1078-1 | reverse complement strand
TGACGTGTTTTAACAGAATTTAATGTGAATTAAATGGGTTGGTTTGACCAAGTATACTGAGTTGTTCAATTTATTTTATGTCTGGAATTAATATTGGTATGTGCGATTTAATTTAAACACGTTGATTGAGCTGAGAAACATACTTTAATAAATCCCCATCAATATTAGGTAATCCGTCAGAGAAAAATATTTGTGTCCCTGGAGTGCAACGCATTAAAACGTTAGTTAACTCGCCATCTTGGTTGGAGGTATTGAGCGCATTGAATTTGACCAGCTTATTGTAAACATCATCTTCTAACTGCAATCGCTGCGCTTCGGTCAGACGAATACGACCAATACAAATACCGGGGCTGACTTCATGCGAAAGCGATTCTTTCTGAAAACGTTCACGAAATAGAGAGTCGAGATCTGAGCCTTCTTCCATCAAAAATCGGCGGCCGGAGCGATAAAACAAACCATCACCAAAATCTTCCACATAACCGAGAATCTCAGCAATGCGGAGATAAAAACGCAGGCTTGTCTCCGTTAGGTTGTACATTTCAGCAATCTTTTTCGGCTCAAGATTTCGAGATGTCACCATATAGATGAAGTCGAGGAGGTAAGGGTGTTCGAGAAAGAGTGCACTTTGTTCATCCGTCAGCATTTGTTCGTTTTCATGCTGGAGTAGGTTGGCTAAATTGGCTAGCTCGATCAGGTCAGTATTTAGGTAGTTTAGGTAGAGGAGAATTTTATCCAATCCGAGAGAGGGATT
>NZ_JAWOWM010000278.1:0-751 GCF_033340475.1 Vibrio sp. 1078-1 | reverse complement strand
TATCAAGGCGCAAATGTTTTACGCACAGAGCAAGATTTTTATGACCTAACGTGGGAATACTTGGAGCATTGCAAAGCAGACAATGTGATTCATACCGAGATATTCTTCGACCCGCAAACTCACACTGAACGTGGCATTGACTTCGACACCGTACTCAACGGCATTTCTAGAGCGCTGACAGATGGCCGCGAAAAATTAGGCATCACATCGCAGATCATCGCTTGTTTCCTTCGTCATTTGTCAGAAGAAAGCGCGATGGATACACTGCAATCTGTTTTAAAGCATCGCGATAAAATCATTGGTGTGGGGCTAGATTCATCAGAAAAAGGCCATCCACCAGCTAAGTTTTTACGTGTCTTCCAGAAAGCGAAAGAGGCAGGCTTGCTTACCGTGGCACATGCCGGAGAAGAAGGACCAGCGCAAAATATTACCGACGCGATTGAAATGTTGGAAGTGAGCCGCGTTGATCACGGCGTTCGCTGCGTAGAAGATGAAGCTCTAGTGGGATCTCTAATTGAAACCAAAATGCCACTGACCGTTTGCCCGCTGTCTAACATCAAACTTTGCGTGTTTGATGAAATGGGACAGCACAACATCGTAGAGCTTCTGCGTAAAGGCGTGGCGGTAACCATTAACTCTGATGACCCCGTTTACTTTGGTGGCTACATGACCGATAACTTCCTTGCAGTGAATCAAGCACATCCAATGAGCAAAGAAGAACTGGCGAAATTCACGCTCAACGCTATCGATG
>NZ_JAWOWM010000277.1:0-752 GCF_033340475.1 Vibrio sp. 1078-1 | reverse complement strand
TATCCACCCATCGCTGAAACCGAGATAACTAAGTTATATCGGTGTAAATTAAAAATCACTTTTGAGACATGATACGAATTTATAGACTTATCAATTGAGCACATATGCAACAATGCCTAAACTGCGTTCACTGTTGTTGTAGGTGGTTATATGTACTCTTCAATTGCGAGCAAAATGCAGCGGCTTATAGGCGGTTTCGTTGATCTGTTCGTCGTCATTAGCGTTGTCGTTGTTATCGCGTTGGGTATCAATTTTTGGCTCTATGACTTCCGTTTATCCCTGCAAGAAAACTTCACGCTTGTTTACGACACCCACGCTGTGCACCTCCTCACAGTTCCCATTCTTCTCGTGATTAACTGGTATTGGTTGAAGGAAGGGCAAACCATCGGCATGCGTTTTGTTGGTATCAAAGTGGTGATGAAAAATGGTCGTGCCGCGACCAAAGTGACGGTTTCCATCCGGCTTGGCATCAGCTACCTACTCGAAATGTTTATTCCTGGTGTTCCGTTGGTGAACCTTGTGTTGCTTGTTTTTCATCCAGAGCGACGTTTGTTGCATGATTTCCTCACCAAGACCAAAGTCGTGCAAGCACCTGACTTGCTGCTGTCTATTTTGCATGATCAAAAAAAGCCACATTAAGTGGCTTTTTAAATCAGGTCAGTCAATCAACGACTATTGCTGATTGATGTACGCTTTAAAGCGCGCTTTTGTTTCTGCGTCTGCTTTTTGGCACCAGAAGTGCAGCATTTCTT
>NZ_JAWOWM010000276.1:0-752 GCF_033340475.1 Vibrio sp. 1078-1 | reverse complement strand
TTGACGTTGATTGAGTCATGCACATTCCTTGTTAATATCTCACTCACTAAAGGAGATAAAACAAGGAATGTGCCAACTCCGATTAACTGGCGATGAGATGTTCTTTGAAGAAAGCTAAGGTACGTTCCCAAGCAAGAGCCGCTTCCTCGGGTGCGTAACGTGCGGTTGAGTCGTTGTGGAAACCATGATTGACGTTTTCATACATCAAAGCTTGGTACTTCGCACCTGAAGCAATCAACTGCTGCTCGTACGAAGGCCAAGTGTCATTCACACGTTTATCCAACCCTGCGAAATGCAACATTAATGGGCCTTTCACTTGTTTTTGAATCTCTTCTGCAGCGGGTGTTCCATAAAAAGGTACGCCTGCATCGAGCTCATTTGGCATAACTGCCGCCAGCATATTGACGACATAACCACCAAAACAGAAACCAACCGCGCCAAGCGTGCCGTTTCCATGTTCGTGCTGTTTGATAAATTTAGCGGCCGCTATAAAGTCTTGCTCAATCTTGGCTCTGTCCATCTCTTTTTGCATTGCTCGCCCTTCATCATCATTTCCCGGATACCCACCTAACGGGTAGAGAGCATCGGGAGCAAAGGCGATAAAACCATCTTTCGCTAGTCGTCTCGCGACGTCTTTAATGTAAGGGTTGAGGCCACGGTTTTCATGAATCACCAAAACCGTTGGTGATTTGATGGTCTTTTTCTGAGGCATCACCAAGGAACCACGCCCTTCACCATGCCCATTCGGCGAC
>NZ_JAWOWM010000275.1:0-753 GCF_033340475.1 Vibrio sp. 1078-1 | reverse complement strand
AGCAACGATGCCCATCACTACTGGGTAATCACGCTCCATAATGGATTCGTAACCTAATAAACCAATGCCGTCGATGTTGAAGATAACTTCGATCAAAAATGCCCCTGTCATGAAGAACAACAGTGAGTTGCCAAAGTGAGAAGCAATTGGAATCAAACTATTGCGTAGCGCGTGTTTGCGTACCGCTTTCTTAAACGGCAAGCCTTTTGCGATCGCGGTACGGATGTAATCCGATGATAAGTTTTCCATCAGGTTATTTTTCATCGTCATGGTGAGCGTTGCGAAATCACCAATCAAGTAACAGATTAGCGGAAGCACAGCATGCCACATCACGTCTTTTGCGCGTTCAAAGAAGGTTTCATAGTCATCGAAATCATCACCGACAAAGCCCCCCATAGGGAACCATTCCAAGTGATAACTAAACAAAGTAATCAATAACACGCCAACCACATAGCCAGGCAAGGCATAACCGACGAATATCAAAATGGAGGAGGTAGAATCAAACACAGAACCGTGCTTGAGGGCTTTGTAATAGCCAAGCGGTATCGAGATGAAGTAGCTGATAAAGAAAGTCATGCCACCATAGAACAGCGAAACAGGCAGACGCTCTGCAATCATATCCGATACTGGTTCGTAATAACGCGTTGATTCACCCAAGTCCAACGTCACTAGTCGACTCAACCAATCAACGTAAGCTTCCATCACAGGTTTATCCAACCCGTAGAATGCGTTTAGCTCAGCGATTTGCTCATC
>NZ_JAWOWM010000274.1:0-753 GCF_033340475.1 Vibrio sp. 1078-1 | reverse complement strand
GCTTGTAGACTGGTTTCGAACATAATAGGCAATACACCCGCAAAGGTCGTGATGGATGTCAGCGTAATCGCTCGGAAACGTGCACAACCAGCCTCAACCACCGCCTGCTTGATGCTCATTCCTTTCTCTCGAACTTGGTTCACATAATCTGTCATCACCAACGAGTCGTTGATCACCACACCTGCGGCTGCGATCAAACCGAATGTCGACATCATGCTAATGTCTAGCCCCAACCAGAAATGCCCCCAAATCGCCCCTGTTAAACTAAACGGGATAACAGACATCACGATAAGAGGCTGGGTATAGCTCTTCAATGGTACGGCAAGCAAGATATAAACAATGATCATCCCTGCCACAAAGAACATGATTTGTTCGTTGCGTTGCGCGGCTTGCTCTTCGATGTCACCACCCAGCTCTGTTTTGACACTTGGGTGAAGCTTCTTCATATCAGGCAAAATACTATCGTCGATGATTTTCACAATTTCTTGTGGCTCAACGAGTTCTTCATCAATAGAGCCGTACACATAAACGGTTTGATAACCACCTTCGCGACGAATTGTGCTAACCCCAGGCTGCTCACTGATATTCACGACATCGCCCAACATCACTTTCTTGCCTGCTGGCGTAGTAATGACAGCGTAACGTAATGAAGAAAACGCTTCACGAGTCAGTTGAGGATAACGAACCATGACTTTGATCTCTTCACCGTCGCGAATCAAACGCTGTGCTTCTCCGCCGTAAAAACTGCCGCCG
>NZ_JAWOWM010000273.1:0-754 GCF_033340475.1 Vibrio sp. 1078-1 | reverse complement strand
TCAGAAAAAGCACTGATCGAAGCGGCGAAAAAAGCACGTGCTCGTGGCGAGAAAGTCGTCATGACCAATGGCCGTTTTGATATTCTTCACGCTGGTCATGTGTCTTACCTTAACCATGCTGCTGAGCTAGGTGATCGCCTAATTGTCGCAGTAAATACCGATGAGTCTGTAAAGCGTTTAAAAGGCCCTGGTCGTCCAGTACACCCAACCGATCGCCGTATGGCAGTATTGGCAGGTTTAGGTGCGGTTGACTGGGTTGTACCGTTTAGTGAAGATACGCCACAGCGTCTGATCTCTGAAGTGCTGCCAAGCATGTTAGTGAAAGGCGGTGACTACAAACCAGAAGAGATTGCTGGTGGTAAAGAAGTGATTGCAGCAGGTGGTGAAGTTCGTGTTTTGAACTTTGAAGATGGTTGCTCAACCAGCGAAATCATCAATGCAATTAAAGGCGGCAAAGGCTAAGCCTTACAGCTTTGAACAACACTATCTGAAAGGTCGCTGCAAAGCGGCCTTTTTGTTTTTTTATGCTTGCTGTTCTACGTTCTGGTATAGCAATGCATTTGCGAGATAATCGCTAGGCGTACAATGTTAGGTACTTTGCATCGAATGATAGACAACAAAAAACGCCAGTTGAAGAATCAACTGGCGTTTTAATTTCGTTGTATAACTGAACGTTATTTCGCTGGTTTCAAACCTGCATCCACATCCAAGATGTCTTGTTCGCTTAGTGTACCAACCGCTTGGCGAAGCTGAA
>NZ_JAWOWM010000272.1:0-754 GCF_033340475.1 Vibrio sp. 1078-1 | reverse complement strand
AAGTCACCTTGTCCTGGTCAATTGCCAGAATCTGATGCCATCGTCAAAAGCAGAAGAGCATTAGTTGAAGGCTCCCTGCTTATGGCGCTTTATGTCAACATTGGTGGTGATAATGTCTACAAGCAATTAAATATCGATGCTTTGATGAAGGCTTACGATGCGTACTTGGTTGCAAGAGAAGAAGCAGATCTTCCAGCTGAGATCCCCTGGAAAAAACTGACCATCAATGAAGGTTGGGT
This sequence comes from Vibrio sp. 1078-1, assembly GCF_033340475.1. Lineage (NCBI taxonomy): Bacteria > Pseudomonadati > Pseudomonadota > Gammaproteobacteria > Vibrionales > Vibrionaceae > Vibrio > Vibrio sp. 1078-1. Next base: position 515 of record NZ_JAWOWM010000272.1, on the reverse strand, counting down.
TCTAGCTCGTGATTTAAGATCACAGCTTGCATCCTTACACCGGTGTCGATGCGGCAGTCTGTATTTGACGGTATCTCAACAGCGCATTCAGCTTAAATGTCCTGTGTGCGAGATTATGGCCGAGCAAACCACTAGAGCACTTTGTGAGAACTAACATGCTGATTCATGATTTGATTGTGCACCGTCCGTGCACTTTGAGAGTACTAAGAAGATGACAAACTTACTTAAATCTTTACCAGCACGCTGCTGGGTTATTTCACTGGGGCTTTTTCTGGCGACTTTGGCTGCGGCTCATTTTTTTCCCTCAGAAATATTAACGGCATCTGCCAAGTTAGCGGCTTTGCCATTTCTGATTTGCACCATCGTTTTTTTCAGCTACTTGGGATTCAAAGCAACTGCTAGTCCTATCGGACTTATAACCATTACCACTTTGTGTTTAGCAATCGCATATTGGGAAGCGAGTTGGGCAATTTTATGTGTTGGGTTAGCTTTCTTTGGCTTAAGCGGGCTAATCC
>NZ_JAWOWM010000271.1:0-754 GCF_033340475.1 Vibrio sp. 1078-1 | reverse complement strand
TTTTGTTCATCGGCAACAATGAGTGACGCTAAATAGATCTCAGAAGCTTGCTGTGGTGTCGACGCTTGGCTTGCGATTTCTACTGGATCAAGTGGCTTATGCAACTCTTGCTGAACCAACTGACGAACGTGTTCATCTGCCCCCATTTCTGTAAGGGCTTGTTCAATTCGGGCCATTTCCACATCATCGACATGACCATCGGCTTTGGCTGCACCAATCATGGCTTTTAAAATTAATACGCTGTGTTTGCTATCTTGTGGATCGAAGGGTTCATGGACGCCTTGATCACTCTGCTTAGCTTGCCAATCGTTATACACTTTGTAGGCAAGTGCACCGAGTGCTGCCGCTCCACCGACTTTAAGCGCGCCAGAACCCATTTTCTTCGCCATCTTTTTGCTTTTCTTTGAGCCCATAAGCATGCCAATCAATCCACCACCGATGGCTCCTGCGCCGAGAGTTTTGAACTGGCTAGAGCTGGATGATGACTTGATGTTTTGAGTTTGCTTACCCAGGGCGTCAGCACCTTGTTTGAGTAAATCAGAGTTGAGCGCTTGGTTTAGAAGACTTTTTAAATCCATAACTGACCTCCTGTAAATGTTGAGATCAGTGTACAAACGACAAGCTGAACCAAAGATTAACGAAATGAATAGTAAAGAAATTAGGGGCAGTGTCATTTCTGAGGACAATAGAAAAGGGTTGACCGAAGCCAACCCTTTTATTTAATAGAAACCTTTTAGGCGTTTATTTAAGTTGA
>NZ_JAWOWM010000270.1:0-754 GCF_033340475.1 Vibrio sp. 1078-1 | reverse complement strand
GTATCGGTAATGAGGTTGGTACGGCGCGCTTCACTTTGCAGGAAGTTTAGCGCTTGGCGTGCTTCCTCATACTGACCCAAATTGATGTGTGCACGCACTATATTGCGCCATTGCAGTTGCAAGAAGTGGTTACATGCCGATTCTGGACGAACCGCCGTGTTCAACCATTCTTGCATGGCTTCTGTATTGCCACGCGCTTGCCAGAATAAGATCAACGATAAAGAGGCGTTGGCGGTCCAATCTACGTGGTACGTAGACTGCTTCATTAAATGTTGAATGTGCTCGATGAATTTACCGGCTTTGTCTAGCTCGCCACGGCCAATCGCAATGCGCGCCAACATTGAGTAGCTATGTAAGTGCTTACTTGGCGAATGGTTTTCGAGAATTTGTAGGCCTCGGTACGCACATTCTTCGGCTTCATCTAGGCGGTTCCAGCACCACAAGACTTGCGCGCGGATACGCAATAAAAACTCGTGCAGAGGAACGTGCTGTAATTGCTGATCTTCAATCAGACGAAAGCCTGAATCTTGCAGCTCAAAGGCCGCTTGCACGTAACCTTGAGCAATCAAGATTTCGCTTTGTTGTAAAATCGCCCACAGTGCTTGATGGTAAACCTGATACTGGCGCGCCAATTTTTCGGTTTGCTGCATCATCGGCAACGCGCGGTCGAGTTTACCCAGTACGTGGTTCACTTCGCCTACGACTGAGGTCGCGACAATTCGGCTACGGTAAATAGTGTTGTCTAGTTGGCTGA
>NZ_JAWOWM010000269.1:0-756 GCF_033340475.1 Vibrio sp. 1078-1 | reverse complement strand
AACCGCAACACAGGAAGGCAACTTTAATGGGACGGAAGGCCTTTCTGCAATTCCGTTTGACGGCATGATTTTGGCTCACTCTAACGAATCTGAGTGGCAAACCTTCCGCAACAACAAAAACAACGAAGCCTTCCTAGACCGTGTATACATCGTTAAAGTACCGTACTGTTTACGCGTATCGGAAGAAGTTAAAATCTATCAAAAACTGCTTGAAAACAGTGAATTGTCTCAAGCCCCTTGCTCACCAAGCACATTAGAAACATTGGCGCAGTTCAGCATCCTTTCTCGTCTGAAAGAGCCTGAAAACTCGTCTATCTTCTCGAAAATGCGCGTGTACGACGGCGAGACGCTAAAAGACACCGATCCTAAAGCGAAAAGCTACCAAGAATATCGAGATTACGCAGGCGTCGATGAAGGTATGAACGGCCTATCTACACGTTTTGCGTTTAAGATTTTGTCTCGCGTGTTCAACTTTGACCAAACCGAAGTGGCAGCAAACCCAGTTCACTTGTTCTATGTAATTGAACAACAAGTAGAACGCGAACAATTCCCTTCAGAAACCGCAGAAAAATATCTTGAGTTTTTGAAAGGGTACCTCGTTCCTCGTTATGTTGAGTTTATCGGTAAAGAGATCCAAACCGCGTACCTAGAATCTTACTCTGAATACGGCCAAAACATCTTCGACCGTTATGTTACCTACGCAGACTTCTGGATTCAGGACCAAGAATACCGCGATCCAGAAACGGGACAGCTATT
>NZ_JAWOWM010000268.1:0-756 GCF_033340475.1 Vibrio sp. 1078-1 | reverse complement strand
AGAGGCGATTGGTTTTGTCTTCCTCTCGTATCGTTGGGTGCCAGAAATGGGTTGGCAGACGGGCATGTTCTATGCGCTGTTTCATTCTATTTCGGCTTTCAACAATGCTGGCTTCGCTCTCTTCTCTGACAGCATGATGAGTTTTGTCAACGATCCGTTAGTGAGTTTCACCTTAGCTGGTCTGTTTATCTTTGGCGGCTTGGGTTTCACTGTGATTGGTGACGTTTGGCGACATTGGCGTAAAGGTTTCCACTTCTTACATATTCACACCAAAATAATGTTGATTGCCACGCCGTTACTGCTGTTGGTGGGAACGGTGCTGTTTTGGCTTTTGGAACGTCACAACCCCAACACCATGGGCTCGCTCACTACTGGCGGGCAATGGCTGGCCGCTTTCTTCCAATCAGCCAGTGCGCGGACAGCGGGTTTTAACAGTGTTGATTTAACGCAGTTCACGCAACCGGCATTACTCATCATGATCGTTTTGATGTTGATTGGTGCGGGTTCGACCTCTACGGGTGGCGGTATCAAGGTGTCTACTTTTGCTGTCGCGTTTATGGCGACGTGGACGTTCTTGCGTCAAAAGAAACACGTGGTGATGTTTAAGAGAACGGTAAACTGGCCAACGGTAACGAAGTCACTGGCAATCATTGTGGTGAGCGGAGCAATTCTCACCACCGCGATGTTTTTGTTGATGCTGACGGAGAAAGCTTCTTTTGACAAAGTGATGTTCGAAACGATTTCTGCTTTTGCAAC
>NZ_JAWOWM010000267.1:0-757 GCF_033340475.1 Vibrio sp. 1078-1 | reverse complement strand
CGTTAGAAGCTGCATTGTCGAAAGACCGCGTGAAAACCAACATCAATGGCTTTACGCAGTTAGGTCTGGTTGAAATGACGCGTAAGCGTACGCGCGAAAGTATTGAACATATTCTTTGTTCTGGTTGTCCTACTTGTGAAGGCCGTGGCACCGTGAAAACGGTTGAAACGGTGTGTTACGAGATTCTGCGCGAGATCACTCGTGTAAACCGAGCGTACGATGCCGACAACTTTGTCGTATACGCATCGCCATTTGTCGCAGAAGCGCTTTTGGGTGATGAGTCTCATGCGTTGGCAGAACTTGAAGTATTTATTGGTAAGCAAGTCCGTATTCAGGCTGAACCCCTGTACATTCAGGAACAGTTTGACGTCGTGATGATGTAATTGGAACATTTGTGAATTCTGGTGTTAACCGTTTTGGGCGTTTTTGCGCGTGGACGTTAGTCACTGTCTTGGTTTTTTTAGCCATTCTAGTGACCACTCTACGCGTCACATTGCCACAACTTAACCACTTCCAAGATGAGATCAAAACCTGGGTCAAACAAGGCACAGGTTTTGACTTTTCTATCTCCAGCGTTGCTGGTTCTTGGCGTAATAGCCATCCCTCTATCGCGTTACTCGGCTTAGAAGCTAACTTACCGAATAACCAAGAAGCTCGATTCGCCGTTGATGAAATTCAAATTGAATTCGATTTGATTCAATCATTACTTCAGTTTAAGCCCGTCGTGGCAGACTTAACCATTCATAACTTGGCATTA
>NZ_JAWOWM010000266.1:0-758 GCF_033340475.1 Vibrio sp. 1078-1 | reverse complement strand
AACTGCAAGCCCTTTACGGCGACATCATCAAAGGCAAGAAAGTTATCGCTTACTGCCAGTCTGGTGTTCGCTCTGCCCACACCACCGTGATTCTTACTGAAGTACTAGGTGCAGAAGGTGTTGACAACTACGACGGCTCATGGATCGAGTACAGCCATGCTCACTACGAGCAGAAGAATCCTGAAGTGAACGTTATCAACGGCAAGAGCTAATCAACACGGAAACCGCAGTTAATGAACAATGTAATTTTTAGCCAAAAGCTATACGACACCGCGCAAATGATTGTCGATGGCTGTATGGGTGATGCCGATCCGGCATGTCAAACCGCATGCCCAATGCACACAGACGTAAAACAGTACGTTCGCATGGCTGGTGAAGGGAATTTCCAAGGCGCTTTGGATCTGATCCGCAGCAAACTATTCCTACCTCAAACGCTTGGCCGCATCTGTGCCCACCCTTGTGAAGCGTCTTGTCGTCGTAACACAGAGTTCGGTCAACCAATCAGCGTAGCGGGCATCAAACGCTTCGTCGCAGAAAAACTGGATAACCAAGATCACTGGGACCTTAACATTGCGCCCCTAACCAACAAGCACATCGCGATCGTGGGTGCAGGCCCTGCTGGTGCGCAAGCGGCTATTGAGCTTCGTCGTCAAGGCCACGAAGTAACGATTTACGAAAAGCTAGACGTTTACGGCGGCATGATGCGTGTGGGTATCCCTGAATACCGTCTACCACGCGATGTTATCGACTTCGAATAC
>NZ_JAWOWM010000265.1:0-759 GCF_033340475.1 Vibrio sp. 1078-1 | reverse complement strand
AATCTTTTACGTGCTCTCAGATTCCATTTCATGTCATCTATGAATTGTTCTACTTCTTTGCGATATCTAACATTCACAGAAAGCATCACAAGATAACTCCTCATATCTTGATCTTGCTTACTTTCGTAAACTCTAAGCGCATTATCTGATTGTTCTTGAGCGTGCGCAGCCGCTCTTTCTAGTTCTTCTTCATAGTTACTCAGGTCCTTACAGGCGTCATGTAGAATACCGTTTCCAATAAGCTTTCCGAGTGTATATTTTCGATTTCCACCTAACTGGGAGGCAGACATTCGAACTCCGTCGAGATTAAATACGATCCCCACCGCAACCCCCTTCTTTGTTTGTAGCTCAACTTTGAGGCTTGAATGTGTTGATTCAACAGCAGTGACAAACTCTGCAAGATTAGAGCGTGGCTTTAACTTATTGATACCAGTTTTTACCAGACGAGCTATTTGAGCCTTTTTGTTAAATATTTTAGCGTCATTAATATCAGCATAGGAATCGTAACCAATCTTATTACTACTTACTAATTGTCGCAGACCAAACTCTATCTCTAGCTCCCTCATTACTTCTTGTGCTCGTATCTTGCTATAAGAGTCTTTGATGCGTTTTCTTGTTACTATATCGATAGTAGATGTGACTACATGTATATGTTGTTCATCGGTATCATTATGTTTAAAAGCAATATATCGGCAATTTGCGTAACCCAAATGATTCATCAACTTTTTAGCTGTTTTGCACCATTGGAAATTAGTTAAA
>NZ_JAWOWM010000264.1:0-759 GCF_033340475.1 Vibrio sp. 1078-1 | reverse complement strand
GTTCGTGCTACTTGTCCTGACTGTCACGTTCCTCACAACTGGACTGACAAAATCGCTCGTAAAATGCAGGCTTCTAAAGAAGTATTTGCGCAAGTTTTTGGCAACTACTCTGAACCTGGCGTTTTCGAAGAGCGTCGTATCGAACTTGCTAAACACGAATGGGATCGTTTCTCGGCAAACAAATCTCTAGAGTGTAAAAACTGTCACAACTACGAGTCTATGGACTTCGAGCAAATGTCTCCAACTGCTCGTATCCAGATGAAGCAAGCGGCAGAAAAAGATCAAAGCTGTGTTGACTGTCACAAAGGTATCGCGCACAACCTACCAGCAGGTATGGATAGTATCGGCGGCATCGTTGGTGATCTAGAGCAAATGACATCCGGTACTGACTACGCAGTAGGTCAAGAGCTCGTAAGTATTCGTCACCTTCCAATTTACTTTGACGCGCAAGGCGCGAAAGAAGCGGGTCTTCTAAACCCTGCATCAACAGTAAAAGTTCTGGAAGATAAAGGTGACTTCATCGAAATCGAAATTGACGGCTGGCGTAAAGCGAAAGGCTTTGGTCGCGTAATTCAAGAAGATTTCGGTAAGAACATTGCAACTGCGTCTCTACTTAAAGAAGCGTCTACAGACAGCAACATCGTTACGACTGGTGAAAAACGAGTGGACGAGCTGACTGGTCTTCCTTGGGAGAAAGTGGCAGCGAAAGTATGGATCAAGAAAGAGTCTATGCTGAACGACATCAACCCTGTATGGGAA
>NZ_JAWOWM010000263.1:0-759 GCF_033340475.1 Vibrio sp. 1078-1 | reverse complement strand
GTAACTTTGAGAGAACTACTTGGTTTTCCGAGACGTCGGAAACCGCTACACCGGAAAATCAATTGGAGAAATCACCATGGCAGTGAATGTAAACACTAACGTATCAGCGATGACCGCTCAGCGTTACCTAAACAACGCAAACTCAGCTCAACAAACTTCTATGGAGCGTTTGTCTTCAGGTTTTAAAATCAACAGCGCAAAAGATGACGCTGCGGGTCTACAAATCTCGAACCGTTTGAACGTACAAAGCCGTGGTTTGGATGTAGCGGTTCGCAACGCGAACGACGGTATCTCGATTGCACAAACGGCTGAAGGTGCAATGAATGAGACCACTAACATTCTTCAACGTATGCGTGACTTGTCTCTGCAATCAGCAAACGGTTCAAACTCGAAAGCAGAGCGCGTTGCGATTCAAGAAGAAGTGACCGCGCTAAACGACGAACTAAACCGTATCGCAGAAACCACTTCTTTCGGTGGTAACAAGCTACTAAACGGCACACACGGTGCGAAATCGTTCCAAATCGGTGCAGATAACGGTGAAGCAGTGATGCTTGAGCTAAAAGACATGCGTTCAGACAACAAAATGATGGGCGGTGTGAGCTACCAAGCTGAAAGTGGTAAAGGTAAAGACTGGAACGTTGCTGAAGGTAAGAACGACCTAAAAATCAACCTAACGGACAGCTACGGCCAAGAGCAAGAAATCAACATCAGCGCAAAAGCGGGTGACGATATCGAAGAGCTTGCGACTTACATTAACGG
>NZ_JAWOWM010000262.1:0-760 GCF_033340475.1 Vibrio sp. 1078-1 | reverse complement strand
GTGCTTGTAACGGTTCACGCTTCAACTGAACATCACGCATCAACTCAAGCTGATCTTCATAAATGTGCGCGTTAACGATTTTATGGAAGGCCTGACCTGGCTTCTTACCCGTAATTTGCGCCATGATCGCTAAGAACACATAAACTTGAACCATGTTGAAGTTCAATCCAAGCGGCACATCGCACGAACGCTGTGTACTGTTGAGATACAAAGTGTCATCCAGTAGCGAGAAATGATGACTGTACATACAAGGTCGCAAGCACCCCATATGGAACTCACCAGGGTTGTAGAAGTTCAAGATTTCACCACGGTCATCAACACCGCGAGTCAAATCATCCACAATCTTGCGTAGCTGGTCGATATGACCACCATCAGGCTTTGCCCATGCACGACCTTGAACGCCGTACACACGGCCCATGTCGTCTTCACCTTTACGGTATGGGTTATTCAACCAAGCGTCGTTTAGGTTGGCGTTCGCATCCCACGTTTTGGTGCCTAATTTACGGAAATCTTCAGCATTATCATAACCACGAATGTAGCCAAGTAGCTCAGCCACTGCTGCTTTCCAAAAACTTTTACGCGTCGTTACCAATGGAAATTGATTGTTCGCAACATCGTAGGTTAAATCCGCGTTGATTACCGTCAGGCAACGTTTACCTGTACGTTCATTTTCAACCCAAACACCTTGGTCAACGATGCGTTGACACAAATCTGAATACTTTTTCACACCAATACCTTACTTCGTTTTAACTTTAGCTTG
>NZ_JAWOWM010000261.1:0-762 GCF_033340475.1 Vibrio sp. 1078-1 | reverse complement strand
AGAAGAAACCAAAAACGAACTTCGTAGCTACTTGGATGGCATCGATGTCGATCCAGGTCGTATGGCTTATGTCGAAGAGCGTTTTTCTAAAGTGATGTCGATGGCTCGTAAGCATCATGTTATGCCTGATGAGTTATACCAACATCACCAAGACCTTCTAGCACAAATCGAAGCATTGGATTGCTCTGATGAACGTCTGGATGAATTGGCTCAAGAAGTGGAACAGAAATACCAAAGCTTCCTGACTCAAGCGGAGAAGCTGCATAAATCACGCAGCCGTTACGCAAAAGAACTGAACAAGCTGATCACGCAAAGCATGCACGAACTGAGCATGGAAAAAGCCGTCTTCAGCATTGAAGTAAACAACGAAAACACACATCCGTCGCCACTGGGTATGGACAGTGTGTGCTTCTTGGTTTCCACTAACCCGGGTCAACCTTTACAACCAATTGCGAAAGTTGCGTCAGGTGGTGAGTTATCCCGAATCTCGCTAGCGATCCAAGTGATCACTGCTCAAAAAGTAGATACGCCAAGTTTGATCTTCGATGAGGTGGACGTGGGTATTAGTGGCCCAACAGCTGCGGTAGTGGGCAAAATGCTACGCAAGCTTGGAGAATCGACTCAAGTCATGTGTGTCACACACTTACCGCAAGTAGCCGGTTGTGGCCACCAACAAATGTTTGTCGCAAAACACACCAAAGGTGGTCAAACGGAAACACAAATGCGCGCACTAGATGAAGAACAACGTGTGGCAGAACTGGC
>NZ_JAWOWM010000260.1:0-763 GCF_033340475.1 Vibrio sp. 1078-1 | reverse complement strand
AACACGAGTGATGGAACTATCGTAAATCGTTGGAACATCATCTGTGATCGTCACAGGAAGATTGATACCAGCGGTATCGCCATCCACATCCGTCGCAAAAACAGGCAGATTGAGCGTCAGTAAATCTTCGCCCTGAACACCATGATCCAGTACGCCTTCTAGCGTGAATTTGTATGTTCCGTCAGCATTTAACACCAGAGTAAATACCGATTTTCCATCTGGCGTTTGACCTTGGTAAGTGTAGTTGTTGTTATTCACACCAGTTTGTACGAGCGTGACCGCTTGGCCGCCTGACGTTATCCCGCTGATTGGGTTGCCAGACAAATCTAACTGGTAAGAAACTATCGTATCCGCGCCTTCTACGCTATCAAAGCTGCCGCTTGCTTCTAGGCTGTCTTTGCTCAGCTCTGAGCCTGAAGGCAAGTCATCTTCATCTAAGAACAACGGCGTCGCCGTTTTGATTTCCGGCACGTCATCCACAAGGGTGATTGGCAAGTTCACAGATGCCGATGTATCACCATCGAAGTCAGTAACAGAAATAGGAATATCTAACGTTAGGCTGTTTTCGCCCAGGCCAGCAGGATGATCCACAGGGCCCACTAACTCAAATTGGTAGCTATTGTCTTTTGCATCCAACGTTAGGGTGAAAATCTGCGTGTTCGTGCCAACAATCACCGCTGCATAGGTGCTTACACCGTCGGCTTCAGAGACCAGTCTTAGTTCCACATCTTGACCATTTGACTGCAAACCAGCGACCGCGCCA
>NZ_JAWOWM010000259.1:0-763 GCF_033340475.1 Vibrio sp. 1078-1 | reverse complement strand
AAAATTTAAACTATCAGTAATAACAACAAGCTACAGATTTCCATCTAATCTGAGTATTAATAAATTCCGAATAACTATTAACACTGACGATAAGACAGCAATTTCTTTCAAGTTGGTAAAAAGTATTGTAAAGGAGTCGATATAAGTCAATTCGGTTAATAATATGGTTATAAAAAATAGTCATATTATGCTTATATAAAATGACGATCGGCTAACGACATGTATTTAAAACAATTAATTTATTGCTTGGTAAGATTTCGATTTATTTGAACGACTTTTATGTCTATGCAATATCAACCTCTACACTTAGTCTAAGTATGTTGGAGGAAAACCATGAGCGCCCCACCAAAATCTTCAAGTCGATTGCCACTGCATCTCGATTCCGAACTCTGCTTTGTATTGCCTGATTTTCTTGCGAGAGAGTTTGAGTATGCTCGTTCGTTAGAGCAAGGGATCATGGATAACCTTCACCCTGAATTTACACATCAATATCGCGTCACGTTGCGGCGCATGCGCTCTTTATGCATTTTACTCAGCGAAGTCATCCCCTGTTTTGAGTTAGCCATCCTCAAGCCTCATTTAAAGACATTAATGAAACAAACGAACTTATTGCGAGACCTAGATGTATTCACTTTAGACACCAACCAGTATCTTGCGATGTTGCCAGAACAGCATTCATCATTAACGCGCATTTTCGCGGATATTGATGCCATGAAGAATGCTGAACAAGTGCGCGTAGCAAGTTGGTTGGCATCACTTGCTT
>NZ_JAWOWM010000258.1:0-763 GCF_033340475.1 Vibrio sp. 1078-1 | reverse complement strand
CCACTGAATTGGCGAAACTGGGGAAATGTGAAGCGATGATCAAGAAAGTCGCCAGCCATCCTCGCCCTGCCCTGTCAAAGCGCCCACAATCGCCACAGGGGACAGATAGCACCCTTCGGGGTGAGTTCGCTCATTTCCGATATGAAGCGGCAGCCCTGCGTTTTATGAGCGGCACTGCGGGGGCTAAGCGTCGCATCTACCAGCTAGTGTTTTCAGCGACGGTAGCAGCGGGAGCATTGACAATGCTGGCGGCATGGACCACCAGCTAGAAAGTATCGACGGAACAATCATGAGCAAGAGAACCAAAGACAAAGACCTGGAGAAACTCGACGTAATCAAAGACTCACCGCAAATGAGCCTGTTTGAGATCATTGAATCTCCGGCCAAGAAAGACGACTACTCCAACACCATCGAGATCTACGATGCGCTGCCGAAGTACATTTGGGACCAAAAGCGTGAGCATGAAGATTTATCCAACGCTGTAGTGACACGACAATGCACCATCAGAGGCCAGCATTTCACGGTGAAGGTGAAGCCAGCCATCATCGAGAAGGATGACGGAAGAACCGTGCTGATCTACGCGGGACAGCGAGAGGAAATCCTTGAGGATGCTCTACGCAAGCTCGCAGTGAACGGGAAAGGCCATATCATCGAGGGCAAGGCTGGAGTCATGTTCACTCTGTACGAACTCCAGAAAGAGCTCTCGAAGATGGGTCACGGGTACAACCTGAACGAAATCAAGGAAGCAATCCAGGTTTGTCGT
>NZ_JAWOWM010000257.1:0-764 GCF_033340475.1 Vibrio sp. 1078-1 | reverse complement strand
GGGAAGGCGATGATCCAGCAGACGACAAAACGCTGACTTTCAACGAACTGCACAAAGAAGTGTGCAAGTTCTCTAACGCATTAAAAGACCAAGGCGTGCGCAAAGGCGACGTGGTGTGTTTATACATGCCAATGGTGCCAGAAGCGGCTATCGCTATGCTGGCGTGTACACGCATCGGCGCGGTGCATACCGTGGTGTTTGGTGGTTTCTCACCAGAAGCACTGTCTGGTCGTATCATCGACTCTGACGCGAAAGTTGTGATCACTGCGGACGAAGGTGTGCGCGGTGGACGTGCCGTTCCACTGAAAAAGAACGTGGACGAAGCACTCACTAACCCAGAAGTAAAAACCATCAGCAAAGTTGTGGTACTAAAACGCACAGGCGGCAATGTAGATTGGCATGAGCATCGTGACGTTTGGTGGCACGAAGCAACCGCAAAAGTATCTGATGTTTGTCCACCAGAAGAGATGAAAGCGGAAGACCCACTGTTCATCCTCTACACATCAGGCTCGACAGGCAAACCAAAAGGCGTACTTCACACAACAGGTGGCTACCTTGTTTATGCTGCCATGACGGTTAAATACGTCTTCGATTACCAACCAGGTGAAACGTTCTGGTGTACCGCAGATGTAGGCTGGATTACTGGCCACACATACCTTATCTACGGACCACTTGCGAACGGTGCGAAAACCATCCTGTTCGAAGGTGTACCAAACTACCCGAACACAAGCCGTATGAGCGAAGTGGTCGATAAGCATCAAGTG
>NZ_JAWOWM010000256.1:0-764 GCF_033340475.1 Vibrio sp. 1078-1 | reverse complement strand
CACCTCCTCCGGTTAAGCACGGTTTAGACGCATGTAGAACAAGGGAAAGGGAATATTATGCAAGACGCACTCGCTGTAATTTTAGCAGGCGGGATGGGCTCACGACTTAGCCCACTCACTGATGATCGAGCCAAACCAGCGGTACCATTTGGCGGTAAATACAGAATCATCGATTTTACGCTAACCAATTGTCTTAATTCAGGTTTACGTAAAATTCTAGTGCTTACTCAATACAAATCTCACTCACTACAAAAGCACCTTCGTGACGGTTGGTCGATTTTTAATCCCGAACTTGGTGAGTACATTACGGCAGTTCCGCCTCAAATGCGCAAAGGTGGTGCATGGTATGAGGGTACCGCCGACGCCATCTACCACAACTTGTGGTTACTATCGCGGAACGACGCAAAATACGTTGTTGTGTTATCTGGTGACCATATTTATCGTATGGATTACGCAGCGATGCTTGAGGAGCATAAAGAGAAAGGGGCAAAGCTGACCGTCGCTTGTATGGATGTTCCAGTAAAGGACGCCTCTGCTTTCGGAGTAATGGGAATCGCTGAAAACGGACTGGTTAAGTCTTTTGTCGAGAAGCCCGAAAACCCACCTACTCTTCCAGACGATAAAGCCAAGAGCCTTGCATCAATGGGGATCTACATCTTTGATATGGATGTGCTCAAAGAAGCGCTGACCGAAGATGCGAAACTGGAAACGTCTAGCCATGACTTTGGCAACGACATTATTCCAAAATTGATCGACACCGAATC
>NZ_JAWOWM010000255.1:0-765 GCF_033340475.1 Vibrio sp. 1078-1 | reverse complement strand
GTTTTTGTGGTGTTCTGTCTGGCATTGATCGTTTCACCTATGGGTAAGATTCGTTTGGGCGGTTCTGATGCCGTAGCGGACTACTCTTTTCTATCTTGGCTAGCCATGTTGTTTGCAGCAGGGATGGGAATTGGTTTGATGTTCTGGAGTGTGGCAGAACCTGTGGCTTACTTCACTGGTTGGTACGAAACGCCACTCGGCGTAGAAGCAAACTCACCAGAAGCCGCACGTTTGGCGCTAGGCGCGACGATGTTCCACTGGGGTCTCCACCCTTGGGCAATTTACGGCGTTGTGGCACTTTCACTTGCATTTTTCACCTACAACAAAGGTTTGCCTCTATCAATGCGTTCGATCTTTTACCCATTATTGGGCGATCGCGCTTGGGGCTGGGCTGGCCATATCGTTGATATTCTTGCAGTACTTGCCACGCTATTTGGTCTAGCGACATCACTTGGTTTGGGCGCTCAGCAGGCAGCAAGTGGTATTCACCATGTATTTGGTGTTGAACCTGGTTTAGGTTTGCAAATTGTCGTTATCACTGTGGTTACTCTGCTCGCAGTGGTTTCTGTTGTTCGCGGTATCGACGGCGGCGTAAAAGTGATCAGTAACATCAACATGGTTGTAGCGTTTTTGCTGCTTATCCTTGTTGGTTTGATTGGCTGGGCGGCGAGTTTAGGCTCGATCCCAACAACATTAATGGCGTACGTAGAAAACATCATTCCATTGAGTAACCCGTTTGGTCGTACCGACGAAGCTTGGTTCCAA
>NZ_JAWOWM010000254.1:0-765 GCF_033340475.1 Vibrio sp. 1078-1 | reverse complement strand
CATGGTCAGCGGGCGCGAAGGCGGCACCGGACTTGGGTTGTCCATCTAACAAAAATTGATCGAACAGCACAACGGAAAAATCGACGTTGAAAGCTGGCCTGGCCACACCACTTTTACAATTTATTTGCCGATTTGACCTCACGAATGGATTTCGTTGAGCGCCAATTTACGGTTTTTGCTGCAAGGATTAGTACATGAGTAAAGGATATGTTTGGGTCGTCGATGACGACAGTTCGATTCGCTGGGTTATGGAGAAAACGCTCTCCTCAGCCAACATAAAATGCGAAACCTATGCCGATGGGGAAAGCGTTTTGATGGCGCTTGAGCGCGAAGTGCCAGACGTACTGGTGTCTGATATTCGCATGCCCGGTATCGACGGATTAGAACTGCTCAAGCAAGTGCAACGTGATTACCCTGATTTGCCCGTAATCATCATGACCGCGCACTCCGACTTAGATGCCGCCGTTAACGCCTATCAAAAAGGCGCGTTCGAGTATCTGCCAAAACCGTTTGATATCGATGAAACCTTAACGCTGGTCGAACGTGCGATTGCCCACAGCCATGAAAACAAACGCGAGCAATTGTCTTCAGAAGATGCACCGGCCGACACGCCAGAGATCATCGGTGAAGCGCCAGCAATGCAGGAAGTGTTCCGCGCTATTGGCCGCCTTTCTCGCTCGTCGATTTCCGTTTTGATCAACGGGGAGTCCGGTACAGGTAAAGAGCTGGTTGCTCATGCCCTTCACCGCCATAGCCCTCGCGCCA
>NZ_JAWOWM010000253.1:0-765 GCF_033340475.1 Vibrio sp. 1078-1 | reverse complement strand
CAGAGCAAAAAGGCAAACGCCGTAAGACCATCATCCTGCTTGATAACATCATCCGATACTGTTTAGACGAGCTATTTAAAGGCTTTTTCGATTATGATGAGCTCGCAGGCTACGCGATGAAAATGACGCGTGATGCAGAGTACGACTTGCGTAATGAAATCGAATACAGCTTGCTAGAGCAAATGTCAGCAGGTGTAAACCAACGTTTAACCGCCATGCCAGTACGCTTTGTGTATGAGCGTGAAATGCCGCAAGAGATGCTCGACTTCTTGTGCAGCAAACTAAGAATTTCCAATTACGACAACCTAATTCCAGGTGGACGCTACCACAACTTCAAAGATTTCATCGCTTTTCCAAACGTCGGGCGAGAATACCTCGAAAACAAACCTATGCCACCAATGAAGTGTGCAGACTTTGAAGGTTACGCCAACAGTTTCGAAGCCATCAAAGCCAAAGACATTCTGCTCTACTACCCTTATCACACCTTTGACCATATTGGTGAATTGGTTCGCCAGGCATCCTTTGACCCGAAAGTGCTCAGCATCAAAATTAATATCTACCGCGTAGCCAAAGACTCTCGCTTGATGAACTCTTTGATTGATGCAGTGCATAACGGCAAAAACGTTACTGTAGTCGTTGAGTTGCAGGCGCGATTTGATGAAGAAGCAAATATTGAATGGTCAAAAGTTCTGACTGAAGCTGGCGTGCACGTCATCTTTGGTGCGCCCGGTTTAAAGATTCACTCAAAGTTATTGATGATCAGTC
>NZ_JAWOWM010000252.1:0-765 GCF_033340475.1 Vibrio sp. 1078-1 | reverse complement strand
AACTGCGTACTCTGGACAGCCGTCTGTCATACCTTCGCGAGCTCGACGATCGCCGTCAAACCATTCTGAAGTCGATCCAAGAACAAGGCAAACTGACGCCAGAACTAGAACGAGAGATCACGCAAGCCGACAGCAAGACTCGCCTGGAAGACCTTTACCTGCCATACAAACCAAAGCGCCGCACCAAAGGCCAAATCGCGATTGAAGCTGGCTTAGAACCTCTCGCTGATACACTTTGGAACCAGCCACAAACAGAACCAGAAAGCGAAGCGACGAAATATCTTGATGCGGACAAAGGCATCGCGGATACCAAAGCGGCACTGGATGGCGCTCGCGCAATCATCATGGAGCGCATTGCTGAGGATGCGAACCTGCTTGAAAAAATTCGAGCTCATCTAAACCGCAACGCGGAACTGGTTTCTCGTGTCGTTGAAGGTAAAGAGCAAGAAGGCGAGAAGTTTAAAGATTACTTCAACCATAACGAGCCACTGAGCAAAGTGCCATCACACCGTGCACTGGCGATGTTACGAGGCCGTAATGAAGGCTTTTTGACGTTGGCGATGAACGCCGACCCAGAACAAGAAGAAGGTGCACGCCAATCGTACTGTGAAACCATCATTGCCGACCATTATGGCGTGACGCTAAGCAGCGCTCCAGCGGACGCATGGCGTAAACAAGTGATCAGTTGGGCATGGCGCATCAAAGTATCGATGCACATGGAAACCGAGCTGATGGGCGCAATGAAAGAACGTGCTGAAATCGAAG
>NZ_JAWOWM010000251.1:0-766 GCF_033340475.1 Vibrio sp. 1078-1 | reverse complement strand
CCGTGAAACGTGTCCAAATGTGCGCGGTTACCAAAAAGAGCCGGACAAATACATGGCCGTTGCGTGGTCTGACGATTACGACAAAGAGTTTATCGCAGAACTGAAAGTCGACATGCTCAACCACCAAGGTGCTCTGGCAGAATTGACCAACGTGATTTCGAAAACAGGCTCCAATATCCATGGCCTGTCGACCGAAGAACGTGATGGCCGACTGTATACTGTCACCGTTCTGCTGACAACCAAAGATCGTGTCCACCTTGCTGGTATCATGCGAAAAATCAAAGCGATGCCGCAGGCGACCCGAGTCAGACGAAGAAAGAACTAAACTCATCGCCACCCACTCACACTGGGTGGCGATTTTTTTATACCCTATTTATTTACTATGAATTTAGAACGTTACCACCGTATCCATCAGGTGCTTAAAGCACGCCAAACCGACCTTACTTTGTGCCTAGAAGAGGTTCACAAACCTAACAACGTCTCTGCCGTTATTCGTACGGCTGACGCCACGGGCTTACACAAAGTTCATGCTATCTGGCCTGATAAAATGCGCACTTTAACCCACACTTCTGCAGGTGCTCGTAACTGGGTTGAAGTAGAAACTCACAACTCGATTGAAACCGCCATTACCGAGCTCAAAGCCCAAGGCATGCAAGTATTGGTGACCAACTTATCGGACACCGCGGTCGATTTTCGTGAAATCGACTACACCAACCCGACTGCAATCATCCTGGGTAGTGAGAAAATTGGCGCGTCTGAACAAGCG
>NZ_JAWOWM010000250.1:0-769 GCF_033340475.1 Vibrio sp. 1078-1 | reverse complement strand
GACTAACATCTAGTTGATTTGTTCGCTCTCCAAGTGCCGCACTGAATACTTCCATAGCAGTATCGGCGAGACCCGGGTGAGCAACCCACGTACCGTCGTGACCGTTATTCGCTTGAAGTGACTTATCGTTGTGAATTTTATCCAACACTTTCTGGTTTTCTTGCGGGTCTTTCGCTGGAATAAAGGCGGCCATTCCTCCCATCGCGAAAGCACCACGCTTGTGACAAGTACGAACCAGCAAACGCGAATAGGCGTTCAAAAATGGTTTGTCCATGGTGACGACTTGGCGATCCGGCAGAACACGATCTGGGTGTTTCTTCAGTGTTTTGATGTAACTGAAAATGTAATCCCAACGACCACAATTCAGTCCTACGATATGCTCTTTAAGTGAGAACAAAATCTCATCCATCTCAAACACAGCTGGTAACGTTTCGATCAGCACGGTCGCTTTGATCGTGCCAGTTTCTAAACGAAAATATTCTTCTGTGAAATGGAACACTTCACTCCACCACTTCGCCTCATGATGAGACTGCAGTTTAGGAAGATAGAAATATGGACCGCTGCCTTTTTGAAGCAATGCTTTGTGGTTGTTGTAGAAATACAGTGCGAAATCAAAAAGCGCGCCTGGAATGATCTGACCGTGCCACGTCACGTGTTTTTCTTTTAAATGAAGGCCGCGAACACGGCAGATCAACACCGCTGGGTCGTCCACCAGCTGATAATGCTTGCCATTGCTAGGGTTGGTGTAGCTAATGTTGCCATTAACGGC
>NZ_JAWOWM010000249.1:0-769 GCF_033340475.1 Vibrio sp. 1078-1 | reverse complement strand
ACAAACTTGGTAGCCGATAATACCCGCTTCTTCTGTTTCCAACATGATATCGAGTTTGGCGGTTAACGCCGCGACCTGCGCAGCAACTTCTCCTTCGTCTTGCCCTGCGTATTCCACCATATTGATGCCAAGCATTTCTTTGTTTGGCACGTCGGTGATCAGATCGCTCACGGTGTGCCAGACAATGTCTTGCTTCGCGAGATTAAGTACTTTTGAGTCAACAGTTTCGACAGAAAGCGCTTTCGCTTCGACCATAAATGGCGCATTGCGCAGTGCAGAGTCAAAGCTGTTGTATTTCACGTTAACTAAGGTACGGGCTTTCGGAATTGGCGTCAGATTTAGCTTCGCTTCCGTAATAAAGGCCAATGAGCCTTCTGCTCCACACAGCACTCGTGTGATATCGAAACGGTCATCTTCTTCATTTAACGCGTTCTTTAAGTCGTAGCCCGTTAGGAAGCGGTTGAGAGGAGGAAATTTATCCACGATCTGCTGGCGTTTATCTCGACAAACTGATTCCGTCACTTGTAACGCCGTAGCGGCAAACTCGCCTTCTTTTGGATAACCATGAGACAAATCAGACTCTAAAATCGAGCCATCAGCAAACACCGCTTGCAACGACAGTACATGGTCAGACGTTTTCCCGTATTTAAGAGAGCCTTGACCAGAGGCGTCGGTATTTACCATCCCGCCAATCGTTGCGCGGTTGCTGGTCGACAAATCTGGAGAGAAAAAGTAGCCGTAAGGACGAACCGCATCGTTCAACTGATCT
>NZ_JAWOWM010000248.1:0-770 GCF_033340475.1 Vibrio sp. 1078-1 | reverse complement strand
GGCACGCTCAACCCGCAAGGCATCGATGCTGATAAAGCGAGGATCATCATCAACGATTATCTCGAAAAGCAGCTAACGTTTTACTCTCATAAAATATAAAAGTCACAGGTCTTCACTATGGAAATGAAAACACATTACATCGATGGTGCAATGTATATCGGATGTTCTGAAGAGCATTTCACCACTTACAATCCGGCAAATGGTGAGCCATTGGCCAGTATTAAACAAGCAAACCAGAGCGATATGGAAGCCGCTATTGAATCTGCAAAGCGCGGTTTTGAGGTTTGGTCTGCAATGACGGCCATTGAACGTAGCCGGATTCTTAACAAAGCGGTAGCGATTCTGCGTGAACGCAATGACGAGTTAGCCGCTTTAGAAGTGGCAGACACGGGTAAGCCAATTCAAGAAGCTATCGCTGTTGATATTACGACAGGCGCGGATGTTATCGAATACTACGCCGGTCTTGCACCAAGTTTGCAGGGTGAGCAACAACCACTCAATGAAAACCAGTTTTTCTATACGCGCCGTGAACCTCTGGGAATTTGCGCAGGTATTGGCGCCTGGAACTATCCTATTCAAATCGCAATGTGGAAATCAGCACCAGCACTGGCTGCGGGTAATGCAATGATCTTTAAGCCGTCGGAAGAAACACCGCTTACAGCGCTTAAGCTTGCGGAAATTTATTCTGAAGCGGGTCTTCCTGATGGTGTGTTTAACGTCGTGCAGGGTGACTATCGCGTAGGGCAGATGCTAACGGCGCATCCGGATAT
>NZ_JAWOWM010000247.1:0-770 GCF_033340475.1 Vibrio sp. 1078-1 | reverse complement strand
CGGGAATTACGCTGACGTTTTCAAAAGCTGTTTTACACCACTCAATAAAATGGAATCGGTCTTCGTTACGGCGCTCTTCAATCGCGCGGTTTTTCTCGAATGCTTTTGGGTCAAAACCTGCGTGTTCTACCGCAAGCGAGTGGTCAACGATAAGCTGGGTTTCAACCACTGGATTCACTTTAGACGGGTCACCGCCCTGATCGGCAATCGCATCACGTAAACCTGCTAAGTCAACAAGCGCTGTCTGGCCTAGAATGTCATGACAAACAACACGTGCTGGATACCATGGAAAATCAAGATCACGTTTGCGTTCGATGAGCTGCTTCAGGCTGTCTGTTAATACGCTTGGATCGCAGCGGCGTACGAGCTGTTCGGCAAGAACGCGTGAGGTGTAAGGGAGCGTTTCATAGGCTCCAGGAGAGATAGAGTTTACGGCTTCGCGGGCATCAAAGTAATCAAGTTGAGTCCCCGGAAGCGACTTACGGAATTGGGTATTAATAGTTGTGCTCATGGTTTGCTTCCATTCAATCTGTACATCTTGGCCTTCTCCCCATCACTCTAGAAACGCTACTCTAGCAAAGCAGTTTGGAGAACTTGATTGGAGAACTTTTTGAGATGTAGTCGCTCTAGTAATGTTTGTGACGAGAAGTCCTCCTTCTTCTGCCAAGAGAGAGTGAAAACAGAAGAAGGAGGAGATAAACCAATCAAAGCATGTAATGACTTTGACTGGCTTTCGCGCTAGCGATTCTCAATAGGCACCCACTCTTGAT
>NZ_JAWOWM010000246.1:0-771 GCF_033340475.1 Vibrio sp. 1078-1 | reverse complement strand
CCTCATTCCGCTCACCCTGCGACTTTATGGCGCAAGGTAGCCGAACAATTAGCAGAGAAAGTAAATAACCACCATAGCTACTCACAAAGCATTCTCTCAGGAAGCCTCGCTCTTATTTTGATGACATTGCCGTGTTTGGTGCTCTTAATCGCTCTAAAGCCTTTAGTTTGGCAAGAGCCTCTGTACGAACTTGCCTTGTTACTATTAGCGTTAGATTGGCGAAGTTGCGAAACCCTCACCAAACAACTTGCCCTCGCCTTGTCGCGTGAGGATAAAACGCGCTGTCGCGAGCTACTCAAGCCTTTTGTGAATCGTGATACCGAAACGTTGTCGCTTGTCGGTATAGGTAAAGCCGGAGCTGAAACCATCATTATGGGCTTTGGTCGCAATGTAGTGTGTGTACTGTTTTGGTATGCCATCGCAGGTGGGATTGGTGCGCTCATGTACCGCTTAACCATGGAGCTAGCACGAGCTTGGTCTCCTAGCCGTCGTCAGTATGCGCCATTTGGGAAACCAGCCATTCAAATCGTTGCCGTTTTAGAATTCATTCCATTAAGATTATTTGCCCTACTGTTGCTTGCTGGTCACAATATGTCCGCAGTGCTTAATGGACTCAAACAACAAGCGAAATCTTGGCCATTGCCAGGACCAGCTTGGTTGCTGTGTACTATCGGCAATAAGTTCCAGCTTTCGTTAGGAGGCCCTGCTCTATACCAAGGCGTCAGAGCAGAACGCACCAAGATTGGTGGACGCATTGTGCCTTCTGCTATT
>NZ_JAWOWM010000245.1:0-771 GCF_033340475.1 Vibrio sp. 1078-1 | reverse complement strand
TAACCTCTACGTAAGAAATCCCAACGTATTCCACCATCAAAAACGCTGCCGCGCCCATGATTGGCGGGGTGAGCTGACCATTGGTTGACGCTGCCACTTCAACGGCACCCGCTTTTGTGCCCGGGAAGCCGACTCGTTTCATCAATGGAATGGTAAAAGTACCCGTGGTTACGACGTTTGCGATCGATGATCCTGAAACCAGACCCGATAGACCAGATGCGACAACGGCGGCTTTAGCTGGGCCGCCTTTCATATGACCAAGTAGAGAAAATGCGACTTTAATGAAGTAAGCACCCGCACCCGCACGCTCTAGCATCGCGCCAAACAGTACAAACAAGAATACGAAAGAAGTGGATACACCTAACGCAACGCCAAATACCCCTTCGGTGGTTAGCCACAGATGCGACATCGCTTTACCTAAGCTTGCGCCTTTGTGGGCTATGACATCTGGCATGTATGGGCCAGCAAACGTGTAAGTCAGGAACACGGCGGCCACAACCATTAGCGGAGGCCCTAATGCACGACGAGTCGCTTCAAGTAGCAATATCATGCCAACGACCGCAACCACAATATCGGCAGTGGTGGGCGCGCCGGAACGTCCTGCGAGTTCGGTGTAGAAAAGGTAGATATAGGCAGCCGAAAAGCTACCCGCTAACGCGAGAATCCAATCCACAAGAGGAATGTGATCACGCGGAGAGTTCTTCATTGCTGGATAAGCAGTGAAGGCCAAAAATATCGCGAAAGTGAGGTGAATCGCTCGCGCTTCAGTGT
>NZ_JAWOWM010000244.1:0-772 GCF_033340475.1 Vibrio sp. 1078-1 | reverse complement strand
TCAAACACGGTACCGGTGCGGCTCTTGTCGCTGCTATCGCCCATGTACTGATCAGCGAAGATAAAGTCGACCAAGACTTCCTTGACCGCTACTGTGTGGGTTACGACCGTAAAACTCTGCCAGCATCAGCGCCAGAAAATGGCAGCTACAAAGATTACATCATGGGCACAGGTCCGGATGGTATCGAGAAAACGCCAGAGTGGGCACAACCAATCACAGGTATTCCTGCTGATGTGATCTTGAAACTTGCGCGCGACATCGGCGATGCAAAACGTATTTACATTACCCAAGGTTGGGGTCTACAACGCTCTGCAAACGGTGAGCAAGCATGTAAAGCGATCATGATGCTGTCTCTGCTTCGTGGTCAGGTTGGTCTACAAGGTGGTGGTACTGGTGCTCGTGAGGGTAACCACTCTTACCCATTCCAACGCTTCCCGAAAGTGCCAAACCCAATCAGCGCTTCTATCCCAATGTTCCTTTGGACAGATGCGATTTTCCGTGGCGCTGAGATGACCGATCTTACTGACGGCATCAAAGGTGTTCAGAAGCTGCAAAACAACATCAAGTTCATCTGGAACTATGCAGGTAACTGTCTGATTAACCAACACTCAGACATCAACCGTACACACGACATTCTTCAAGATGAAAAAGCGTGTGAAATGATTGTGGTGATCGACAACCACATGACGTCTTCTGCGAAGTATGCCGATATCGTACTGCCAGACTGTACCACGTCCGAGCAATCAGATTTCTGTATGGATGGTGCGGCAGC
>NZ_JAWOWM010000243.1:0-773 GCF_033340475.1 Vibrio sp. 1078-1 | reverse complement strand
TGATCAATTCGCAACTCTTGGATTGGCTGCCCAAAGTAGTAGCGTGATGCTAAGCCAAAACCGTGGATCGCTTCGCCGCCGCTTTGACCCAAATACACTTCATTGAGGTAGGCTTCTAAAATGCGGTCTTTGCTGTAACGGTAGTCAAGAATACGCGCAATATAAGCTTCGCGCACCTTACGCCACAGCGGTTTATCACGGGTTAGAAATAAGTTTGTCGCTAGCTGCTGCGTTAAGGTACTGCCACCTTGAACGGTGCGACCCGCTTTGATATTCGCCACTAAAGCACGGGCAATAGCCAATGGTGAAACACCATCATGCTGATAGAAGTCTCGGTCTTCTGTCGCCAACAAGGCATCAACTAAAATTTCAGGGAATTGGTCACGACGTAAGAACAGACGTTGCTCATCACGATCTTTTTCAAGCATCCCCAGCATCTTTGGCTCAAGGCGCAAGTAGCCCAGATCGCCTTTTGACTATAAAGACTGACTACGATCCCAACAGCTGTCTGAGAAGTGCAGCATGACGTGGCGATCCGGTTCTGGGCCATCAGCAAATTCAAAAGGACGGCGGATCAGTTCAACGCGAGTCGAAGAAGAAGAATACTCACCAGGGTAACGAGGCTGGCTTACCTTACGGTAGTTCAGTACATCTAATTCGTTGCGAAGTTCTTGAATGGTGATGTTTTCACCTGGATTGAGGTTCAAAATGCGCGCGTACACAACGGTAGGCAATTCGAATAGCTGCCCATCAAAGCGTTCTTTAACCACACT
>NZ_JAWOWM010000242.1:0-773 GCF_033340475.1 Vibrio sp. 1078-1 | reverse complement strand
TCTCGAGAATGAGAAACAAGAATTGACCAGAGAAAACAACAGGAGTATCACTCCAATTTCCTTCCGATTTTATTAGAGGAAAGCATTTGGAACACATTAACGCTTTACTCATCTCCATGAAGCCTCTGCTGGAGCAGTACGGCTACCTTGCGCTTATTGTCAGCATCTTTTTTGAAGGTATTGGCATTCCCATGCCTGGGCAATCTTTGATGATCGCAGCGTCAATTCTGGCCTCAGAACAAGTCATGAATCTGAGTATGGTTATGGTTATATCTTGGCTCAGCTGCTTTTTGGGCAATACTTGTGGCTACTTACTTGGTTACTACTTTGAAGGATGGCTAGATAAAAAAGGTTACATCTCTGGCCCTAAAATGCAGAAGCTCCAAATCACCATTCAAAAATATGGCCCTGCTTGTTTGGTGGTCAGCCGATTTATTGAAGGGATGAAGCAATTTATGCCTCTGGCGTGTGGGATAGCAAAAATGCCACGCAGAGAGTTTTTACTCGGCAACGCACTCGCTGCCACCATTTGGGTTTTGGTGTTCAGTTTACTTACGCATTTTGCATTTGAGCACCTCAGCGCACTCAGCCATTTATATAGCCACTACAAATACGCAATCTGGGCGAGCGCCGCGGTTGTGTTCGCATTGATGCTCCTAGGCTTGCTTAAGCGAAAAAAAGCAAAATCGTCGCTATAAATGCACTTTCAATAAAGGCTCTTGGTATCAGTAAGATAGATGCCATGAGCTTTTTTCTTTCATCCAAATACAAAA
>NZ_JAWOWM010000241.1:0-773 GCF_033340475.1 Vibrio sp. 1078-1 | reverse complement strand
TAACCAACTTCTTAACTGTCCCTGGTTATGACTACTTGGACTAAGAATTCTTAACTGTAATACCAATAACGTGAAAACTTTCGAGGCAGATAGGGATGTACTGCCTGAGAACGGAAACTCAACGCACAAACAAAAGTGCAAATAATAAAGAGGGATAGACCAATGACATTGACTCGCCGCCAACAAATTGAAGCTCTGGAAAAAGACTGGGCAACGAATCCACGCTGGAAAAACGTAAAGCGTACTTATACTGCAGAAGAAGTCGTAGAACTGCGTGGCTCGATGGTACCAGCAAATACAATCGCACAACGTGGTGCTGATAAGCTGTGGTCACTGGTCAACGGCAGTGCGAAAAAAGGTTATGTAAACTGTCTTGGTGCACTGACAGGTGGTCAAGCCGTACAACAAGCGAAAGCGGGTATCGAAGCGATTTACCTATCAGGCTGGCAGGTAGCGGCAGATAACAACACTGCATCGACTATGTACCCGGATCAGTCGCTATACCCAGTGGACTCAGTGCCTTCAGTGGTGAAGCGCATCAACAACTCTTTCCGTCGTGCTGACCAAATTCAGTGGGCGAATGGCAAGTCTCCTGAAGATGAAGGTGGTATTGATTACTTCCTACCAATCGTAGCGGACGCAGAGGCGGGCTTTGGTGGCGTGCTAAACGCATACGAACTGATGAAGTCGATGATCGAAGCCGGTGCCGCTGGTGTTCACTTTGAAGACCAACTCGCTTCGGTTAAAAAATGTGGTCACATGGGCGGTAAAGT
>NZ_JAWOWM010000240.1:0-776 GCF_033340475.1 Vibrio sp. 1078-1 | reverse complement strand
GAATCAGCCACTGGATCTCATCTCCATCACGTCGGAAGTACCCCGTGTTTGATGATCTTCCGCTGGATATCTCACTTAACTGCTTTTCCCATTTGGCGAGAGCCCGCTTCAATGCCAAAAGCACTTCAAACTCTTCGTGATTTTGAGTGTGCCCTCTGGCTGCAATCCAGCGCTGAAAAATACTGTACACAGAGAATAAAGACTCTTCTTCGCTCCACGGTACGAGTTTGTGTCGAGAGGCCAGTGAGAGCGCAACGGCAACCAAGCAAAAGCGATGCAGCACCCTAAGAACTTGAGCTGACATACAGCTTTCTTTCCAGCGCTGCATCAACCTATCCGTTTCCGATCTTAACAACAGTTCCAGATCTGGCTGCTTTACTATCAAGCACATCCAAGCTGGAAATAACGAACCATAGTGCTTTTTCGTTGCCTCTTCCAAATGTTTGGCAAATTCGTGAGAGTCATTAAATCGGTGAATGCTAGAAAAACAGCCATATTTTTCCGTCAACGGTATCTCCACTATCCTGACCAACTGGCCTGCGGCGGGCTTTTTGCCTATTTCTTCCAGCAAATCGATCAAACCAACTTCACCAGTGCTAAGCACCAAGGTTCTCCACTTTGCTTGTTTACCTAAAGCCCCTGTAATTAACGATCTTAACTTTCCATCGCCATTCACAATTTGGTAAGCCGCTGTATCCAAATTTTCACTTCTCGCCATGCCAATCTCATCCAGAGGCAGCATGACATCGTTGTAATTGACAGATACAGATTCGATA
>NZ_JAWOWM010000239.1:0-778 GCF_033340475.1 Vibrio sp. 1078-1 | reverse complement strand
CGTTTTAGTTTCTGCCGATTTAGGCTTCTACTATATCGAAGGAGGAACACCAAAAGGGATTGGCGCAGAGCTGCTGGCTCACTTTGAAAAAGATTTACGCAGAATCAAACCCAAACTGAACGTACAAATCATCCCTCTAGCGCGAGACCAATTGCTCCCTTCTCTCGAAAACGGCTCTGGTGATTTAGTGGTGGCAAACTTGACGATCACTGAGGCCCGTAAACAAAAAGTCGACTTCAGTACCCCAATCTTATCCGGCATTGAAGAGTGGGTGATCACCAACAAAAGTACTCCAACCATCACTAAACTTGAGCAGTTGAGCGGTAAGGAGATTTGGGTACGTGCCAGTTCCAGCTGCTTTGAAAGTATTCAAGCCGTCAGCAAAACACTGAACAAGAAAGGCTTACCGCCAATTATCGTGCACTTCATCGAAGAGACTCTGCAAGACTACGAACTCGTCGGCATGCTCAACAATGGCTATATCAAAGCCATTGTTTTAGATAGCCACAAAGCCAAACTTTGGCTCAATGCGATGGATGACATCAAAGCGCATAAGAAAGTCCCTCTTCGCAAAAACGGCAACATCGCTTGGGTAATGCGACAAAACAGTCCTCAACTCAAAGCAGTGGTGAACAAATTCATCCAAAAATCTCGCTCAGGCACACTCCTTGGAAACGTCATATATAGCAAATACATCGACAATACCAATTGGCTCAATAAGGCACTTAACCCTAAGAAAATTGCCCAGCTAGAAAAACTGTCAGTGCTGTTTTCGCGC
>NZ_JAWOWM010000238.1:0-779 GCF_033340475.1 Vibrio sp. 1078-1 | reverse complement strand
AATCGTCGAGAATGAAGAACCAATACCCATGGTTACCAATAGACCAACAACCAGCATAAGTAGCGCTGCAAGCGGTTTGTTGTCACCAATACTTGTAGACAGTGACTGAACTAGGGTTTCTACGCCACCCGTTTGTTTCATTACCGCTGCAAAACCCGCGGCTGCGATCATAATAAAGCCGATCATCGCCATCATGTGAACGCCTTTGGTGAATACGTCGTGGGTTTCCTTCCAAGCGATAACGCCACCAAACGTGAACACCATAAAACCAGCGAGAGCACCGATGATCATTGAGCCGGTGTAAAGCTGAACACCAAGCGCGGCAATAATACCAAGTGCAGCCACTAGGATGTGCTGTTTGTTAATGCTGTGGTCGGTTTCGTGAACCACCGTCAGTTCTGTTTCTTTGTACTCACGAGGTTTTCGGTAGCTAACAAAAATGGCCAGTAGCAAACCAAAAATCATACCCGCGCCAGGAAGCAACATTGCGGTTGGTACTTGGCTTGCGACAACGTTCTCTAAACCGTTGTCATGCAGGTTCTTCAGCAAGATGTTGTTTAAGAAGATGCCGCCAAAACCAACAGGAAGCACCATGTAAGGTGTAATCAGACCAAAAGTCAGCACACACGCAATTAAGCGACGATCCAGTTTAAGCTTCGCAAATACGCCCAAAAGAGGTGGAATCAAAATTGGAATAAAGGCGATATGAACAGGAATTACGTTCTGAGAAGACATGGTTACGAGCACTAACGCCACTAATACAGCGTATTTAAGGCCAG
>NZ_JAWOWM010000237.1:0-780 GCF_033340475.1 Vibrio sp. 1078-1 | reverse complement strand
TCTTACCGCTGCTGCGTCTCGACACCATTCCTACGCTGGTTCAGTGCATTAAGCTTGCTGAACAAGTGTGTGGCCGTGGTTCAGAGCAAGTTCGTGCACCGCGCCAACTGCTTAAAGGTGAGGAGCGTCAACAAGTGATCCAGATGGTGGAGCACGCGCTTGCTACCCGCTTAGACCTATCAAAATACAATCTGTAATTGAGCTAGTGAGTAGGGCGCTTTGTGGCGCTCTACTTATTTTCGCTATACAAAAATGAACGGAGGGATGCCATGAGCACAGCAAACAAGGATTATGTGAGCTTTCAACATGTTAAGAAAACCTACGACGGTGCAAACTTGGTGGTTAAAGACTTCAACTTAGACATCGCACCCGGAGAGTTTGTCACCATGTTGGGGCCTTCTGGATCAGGCAAAACAACGTGTCTGATGATGCTGGCGGGTTTTGAAACGGCAACAGGCGGGGAGATTTACATTGATGGCGTTCCGGTAAACAATCTCGCGCCACA
Organism: Vibrio sp. 1078-1; assembly: GCF_033340475.1. NCBI lineage: Bacteria > Pseudomonadati > Pseudomonadota > Gammaproteobacteria > Vibrionales > Vibrionaceae > Vibrio > Vibrio sp. 1078-1. The sequence goes on along the minus strand of NZ_JAWOWM010000237.1, from coordinate 275 downwards.
TAAACGCGACATCGGAATGGTATTTCAAAACTACGCGCTGTTTCCTCACATGACGATTGCGGAGAATCTCGCTTTTCCTCTAAAAGTGCGCAAGCTCGATAATCAAACCATTCAAAATAAAGTACAGAGCGCACTGGACATGGTCGAGTTGGGGCACGTTGCCAGTCGTTATCCCAAGCAGTTATCTGGCGGGCAGCAACAACGTGTCGCGTTAGCGAGGGCGCTTGTGTTTGAACCGAAACTCGTCCTGATGGATGAGCCTTTGGGCGCGTTGG
>NZ_JAWOWM010000236.1:0-784 GCF_033340475.1 Vibrio sp. 1078-1 | reverse complement strand
GCAGATGGTCGTAAAGTTAAAGGCGTAATTCACTGGGTATCTGCGGATAAAGCGCTACCAGCAGAAATTCGCCTATACGATCGTTTGTTCACTGTTCCAAATCCTGCAGCAGCAGAAGACTTCGCTTCAACCATTAACCCTGATTCACTCGTTGTGATCAACGGTTTCGTTGAGCCAAGCCTGGCATCTGCAGAAGCAGAGCAAGGCTACCAGTTCGAGCGTATGGGTTACTTCTGTGCGGATTCTAAAGATTCAACTGCAGATAACCTAGTGTTCAACCGCACGGTTGGCCTACGTGATACATGGGCGAAAATTGAGAACCAATAATCTTAATCGTTACCTATAGAAAAATGCCAGCAATTGCTGGCATTTTTGTTTTTGGATTAAGCAAAACAAAAAGTACAGATACAAAAAACGCCAGCTTTAACTGGCGTTTATTTTTAATCTACAAGCAAATTATTTTGCAGGTTTGTGCGCATCTGGGTTTTCTTTGCAACCACCGTCACTGCATTTACCGTATAGGTATAAGCTGTGGTTTGTTAGCGTCACATTGTACTTAGCTGCGATTTCGCGTTGGCGCTCTTCAATGATATCGTCAGAAAACTCAATTACTTCACCACAGTCTAGACATACTAGGTGGTCGTGGTGATGTTGAGTTGACAATTCGAAGACTGACTTGCCACCTTCAAAGTGGTGACGAGTAACAATACCTGCATCGTCGAATTGGTTTAGAACGCGATAAACAGTTGCTAGACCTATCTCTTCACCTAGATCAATCAGCTTT
>NZ_JAWOWM010000235.1:0-784 GCF_033340475.1 Vibrio sp. 1078-1 | reverse complement strand
CAGTTCAGGGAAAAATGGGTAGGCACCTGTAGCGACAATGAAAGAGATCAGCGGCGGGTAATAAACGATATTTTCCGCATATTGATACCAAACGGTCGCAAAGCCGAAGTTAGGTCCAATCGTTTCTTTTCCCCAAAGATAGACGCCACCCTGTTGAGGGTAAGTCGTGCTTAGCTCGGCACACACTAAAGCCGTGGGAACGAAAAAGCATAAACCAGCAAGTAAAAAGAAAGAGATGGCCTGACTACCAAATAAGGCGGCACCCGGTATGTTTCTGATGCTATCAACGGATGTAACCGTAATCATGATCACAGAGAAAACACTGAGTTTAACAGCGGACTTGGCGATATTGCTCATTCGATACCTTTAATAAACGAGCCACGAATTCATGGTTGGAAAACCCGCGTGCTACAAGTAAGACGCGCGTATTGTAGGGTTGTTATAAACGGCGGGTATATAGCGAAAAATGGTATGTATTTACCCAAAAATGAACCGAAAAGTCAGTGAGTTATTTGCAATCAATGTAAACGTTTGCGTTGATGTGTTGGCGCGAAAAAAGTAAAAAGACACACAACAAACTGCCACAGGTTGACCTTCACCCAAGGGTAAGCGTTAAGTTAAAGGGAACGAAAATCGTTAAGGAGAAGACAAATGGGGTGTTGTAATCAAGCGCCAAAAGGTGGAACAGGCAAACTATCATACTTAATGTTAGTTATCGCTGGATTGTTTGCGGCTATTTTTCTGATCGCCGCTCTTTGGGGGTAATACGCAATCCAAGGTATTG
>NZ_JAWOWM010000234.1:0-785 GCF_033340475.1 Vibrio sp. 1078-1 | reverse complement strand
TTATTGGTCTCCAAAAATTAAATCGTGGTGAGTTTAGCACAGCCTTTTTCTAGGCTGAACCTTGAGCACTACTTCTACTTAGGCGAACCACTGGTTCCATGCTTGCTTCACCCATTCTCTTTCTGCAACAAACTTATCTTCAACCACATCAGCATCCAAATTAAGCAGGTTTCTGTGGTGTATTTCGTTACGCATCGTCGTGTACGCGCGTATCAGTTGCATCGCTTGGTCTTCTTCCATGACACCTTGAGCAATTAGCGTTTCATATATTCGGACATTGTCACACCAACGCGTAAGCTTAGGTTTCTCGTGACTATAGTTAAGCACCAAATATTGAGCCAGAAATTCGATATCGGTAATACCACCGACGTCTTGCTTGATCATGAAGCGACCAGATTTCTTACCGCCTAAATGATCGCGCATTTTTTCGCGCATCTCGACGACTTCTTTTTTCAACGTTTGCTCATCACGCGGTTTACACAACACATCATGACGGGTGTTATGGAAAGCAATCGCCAATGGTTCATCACCATAAATCATGCGAGCGCGCACTAAAGCTTGATGCTCCCAAGTCCACGCATCTTGATGTTGATAATCATCAAACGCATCGGTTGGACTCACCAACAGGCCGGACGCACCAGAAGGACGTAAGCGAGTGTCCACTTCGTATAGAATGCCTGATGCGGTGCGGGTTGAGAAAATATGGATGATGCGCTGTGCTAAACGAAGGTAGAACTGGCGGCCGTCAATTTCCTTCTTCCCATCGGTGTATACATTAACTGGGC
>NZ_JAWOWM010000233.1:0-787 GCF_033340475.1 Vibrio sp. 1078-1 | reverse complement strand
TGCTGCCTTCCGGTGTCACGCGAGCTGTCGCGAAGTTCGTGCCGTCGTATTTCGGCGTCGAAGCAATTTGATCCAAAGCGTCTGGGCGAATACGTGACTTCATCACAAACTCAATCCAACCGCCCGGCGCAATAGATAGAACTGGAATATCGATATCCGCATTTGCACCACCAACAAAGCCGCCGATATCCGTCGTTGCTTCACCAGAAGTGTTCACGCTCACTTCCCATCCGTGCGCAGCAAACGCAGGTAAACTCTGTGCATCTGATTCTCCAGCCGCATTTTGTGCCACTCGGACTTTGATGCTAGAGAATAACTCTTGCAGTGATTTGTTGTACTCCAGTCCTTTACCATTGTTTTGGAGGCGCAGACGGTACACGATATTTTCACCACTAGACGTGTGATTGTACGTCAGCTTTTCGCTTGATAAAGACGAATCCGTGTACGCTTTATGGGATTTGCTTACCTCAGAAGGCAGCATGTTGGCTGGCTCAGCAACTAGGTTATGACTGTTATCAATAACCGCCACGTTTAAGATTTGGCCAACCACTTTCTCGCTGATCTTTGCTTTCACCGTATATTTGATGAAAGTGCCGCCAACAGCGAAACTATTTGCGGCAAGGTTAAACTGGGTGTCAATATCGCGGTTATCCGTGACCGACCCCGTCTCACTGATATCACTGGTATCGGTTTGAGTCGTGATGGTCCAAGAGTCAAACGCTGCACCCATCGATCCATCTAAGTATTGGGTTTTGATTGCGCTAAGTTCATCCTTAATCGGCATGTT
>NZ_JAWOWM010000232.1:0-787 GCF_033340475.1 Vibrio sp. 1078-1 | reverse complement strand
GTTCACAGAAGTCTTTACCTCCGCTCAGGCGGCCGGGTACCTATCAAAAGCATGGGCAATAAAATTAGGCTTACCAGAAGGCGTCGCGATTGCAATCGGCGAGTTTGATTGCCACATGGGTGCCGTTGGTGCCGGTGCTGGTGCCAACGATTTAGTTAAAGTCATTGGCACTTCTACCTGTGACATTTTGATGGTTGAATCACAAAACGTCGGTGACCGCACTATTCATGGTATTTGTGGTCAAGTCGAAGGCAGTGCCATACCCGAGTTGCTAGCACTTGAAGCCGGACAGTCCGCTTTTGGCGACATGTATGCCTGGTTCAAAAACGTCTTAATGTGGCCACTACAGGCTTATGCCGAGCACAATCCAGACTTTGCCTTAACTGCCGAAGAAGTTGCTTCAGAACTTTTGCCAATGCTCTCGCAAGCTGCCGAGCAGCAAGGTATCGACCAATATACTCCGGTTGCAATGGATTGGCTCAATGGCCGCCGAACCCCTTACGCAAACCAGCGTCTTAAAGGTGCCATTTGTGACTTAAACCTTGGTAGCTCATCGCCTGCAATTTTCTCTGCACTCGTAGAATCCACTGCGCATGGCGCAAAAGCGATCGTCGATTGCTTTATAGAACAAGATGTCACTGTCGAACGCGTCATCGCCATTGGTGGCATTGCGCAAAAATCCCCTTACGTGATGCAAATGTGCGCCGATGTGATTGGTCGCGACATCATCGTGGTCGAATCAGATCAATGTTGCGCATTGGGGGCAGCAATTTTTGCAGCCGTCGCA
>NZ_JAWOWM010000231.1:0-788 GCF_033340475.1 Vibrio sp. 1078-1 | reverse complement strand
TCAACCAAAGCGCCTATAGCGAAATGGGCTCAGAGATGGATTCACTGCAAGATTTTGAAGTGAAGTTTCAGATCTCAGCATCAATTCCATTTTATCGCTTCAGCTCAGGCACTGCTTTGATGGGGGCTTATACTCAAAAGTCCCTATGGCAACTGGCAAACTCTGATATCTCCTCGCCATTTAGAGAAACAAACTACAAGCCGCAAGTGTTCTTAGCACATCAATCGAACATGTTGTTGTTCAATCATGTTGAAGCCGGTTACAAACATGAATCGAACGGTCAATCCAGCAAACTGTCACGCAGTTGGGACCGTCTATATGTCGCTGCCGAGCGTTTTTCTGGCCCAGTCGAGTATGGCGTACATGCATGGTGGGTGATTACCACAGAAAATGACGACATGGAAAATTACTACGCACCTTACGAGTTGTGGGCGAAAGTTTATACCCGTGCGGGCGTGGTCAATACACGCGGTTTTTACAACTTTGCTGATGATAAAGGTGGAGTTGAACTAGGTTACACATTCTATTTCAATGACATTCTTGGTGTATATCTTCAAGGTTACCATGGCTACGGTGAAACGCTGATCGACTATGACCATTCTCAAACCCGTGTTGGGCTTGGTATTAAGCTGATGAATCTATAAGCTTTTGGTATTGATATCATCGCTTAAGCCCTGTTTTTAGTTTGCTGTTTGAAATATTAATCAATTGAATGCTTATATATGGCGAAGCTGTGCATCACTTGTTACAAAGCTGGTTTTAATATTTCCTTTTGAATGTAATTAAGG
>NZ_JAWOWM010000230.1:0-789 GCF_033340475.1 Vibrio sp. 1078-1 | reverse complement strand
GCAGTGAGTTTTGCGATTCATAACGAACAATATCGGTAGTTTCGATGATGCCTATCGGTAGTTGATTTTTGACCACCGGCAGATGATGCACGTTGTAGCGTAACATCGTTAGCATGGCTTCATAGATGTAAGCATTATGGTCGAGAGAGATCACTTCCGTCGTCATGACTGTTGAAACATCATCTTGAGGAGACAAGCCTTCCGCAAGCACTCGAGTGCATAAATCTCGGTCAGTAATGATGCCTAAAACGGGCGATTGCGGATCATCTTCGTCACGGACAAAATCGGGGTCGACAATCAAGAGTGATGAAATGTTGTCCTGAGCCATTAACTGCGCTGCTTGTTGGATTGTTTGGCCGCGGTTTATGGTCGGGGCATCGCCAGTAAGTAGGGTCTTGACTTTAGAGGTGGTTAAGTCGTTTGCGTCTTTGTTTTCTGAAATGGTTTGGCGCAAGCGGGCGCTGTTTTCTACTTCAACAAAATCGGCGAAAGAGTCGAAGTTGTCGTAGATCTCTTGAAACACCTCGACCGGAATGCAGTAGAGTAGGGTGTCTTCAATAGCTTTTACCGGGAAACGAACTTTGTTGTTGGTAAGCAGCCCCATTTGACCGAATAAGTCGCCTTCATCGAGACGGTTATAAAGTTCACCCTTGCGGCGATAAACTTCCACCACGCCACTTCTTACCACGAAGAGATCTTGAATATGGTCACCGAAGTGAATGATTGGGGTATCTTGTCGGTAGTAAGAGATTTCAACGCTTTCTGTCACTTTGGTCAGAGTTTCTTCTG
>NZ_JAWOWM010000229.1:0-791 GCF_033340475.1 Vibrio sp. 1078-1 | reverse complement strand
ATCATGGGACTGTTGCCAAAGCCTTACGGCAATATTGTCAATGGGGGAGTTAACTACCGAGGTCCCAGTCTGGTGTCGCTACCAGCGGAAGAAATGTACGCCATGCGCGGCGACCGCATTTCGATCATTTTCCAAGACCCAATGACGGCGTTGAATCCAGTGCATACCATTGGCCGCCAACTGTGCGAAGTGTTGGAATTACACCGTCCTGAGTTAGGTAAAAAAGAGCGCGAATCCTACGCGGTAGAAATGCTGGCTAAAGTGAAAATTCCAATGCCAGAAAAGCGCCTCAACGAATACCCACACAACCTAGCTGGCGGTATGCGCCAGCGCGTAATGATCGCAATGGCACTCGCATGTAAACCAGACATTTTGATTTGTGATGAGCCAACGACAGCACTGGATGTAACAGTACAGGCGTCTATCCTTGAACTAATGAATGAACTTCAAGAAGAAACGGGCATGGCAATGATCTTCATTACCCATGATTTAGGCGTAGTAGCTGAAGTGTGTGATGACGTTGCGGTATTTTATGGTGTTCGTGTTGTTGAAAAAGCGGAGATTTTTGAGCTGTTTGACAATCCGCAGCACCCTTACACGGAACGTTTGATGGGCTTAATGCCAAGCTTGGACAACGAACCTAAGCAGATGATTGATATCAAACCAATCGATGCCAGCATGTTTGCTAGCTAACTGGTGCAAAGTGAACAAGTCATAAAAGAGGATGTTATGGCCAAAGAAGTATTAAGAATTGAAAATCTTAAGCAGCACTTTGTATCTGGTAAAGGACT
>NZ_JAWOWM010000228.1:0-792 GCF_033340475.1 Vibrio sp. 1078-1 | reverse complement strand
CCAGTTTTCCGCTCCTAGGTCTGCATATTGTACTTTTCCTCTTACTCGACTTAACCAGTACCAACCCAGCTTCTCAACGGATTTATACCATGGCACTTTAAAGCCAGCATCACTGACAATGAGCGGTGTGGTGTTACTCGGTAGAATGCTCGCAAGGTCGGCTAGAAATTGGTCATGAGCTTTCTTTGAACATTGCTCTGAAAGCGGAAAGGCTTTCTCATAAAGAGTAATAGAACGACCATGTAGTGCCACCGAAGCCCGCAATACCATAAGCCGTTTTTGCTCACGGATATCAGACCAGTCAACAAGTACAATGGGCATCGTATTGCCCGAACAGATAAAGCTAGCATGCCAACGGTATACAGCGAGTCGCTCTTTGTGGAGGTGACGATTACCTAACAATCGGTCGATTCGTTTGATGTTATGTTTTGTTCTCGCTTTGGTTGGCAGGTTACGGCCAAGTTCGGTAAGAGTGAGAGTTTTACAGTCAAGTAAGGCGTGGCAAGCCAACGTTAAGCTGTTGAGTCGTTTTAAGTGTAATTCGGGGCAGAATTGGTAAAGAGAGTCGTGTAAAATATCGAGTTCGCACATTTTGTTGTCTGATTATTGATTTTTGGCGAAACCATTTGATCATATGACAAGATGTGTATCTACCTTAACTTAATGATTTTGATAAAAATCATTAGGGGATTCATCAGTGCTTAATCCGAAATCAAAGAAACTAAGAGGTAACTCTCATTCTTCATACTAGCAATCCAATCATCAAACACAAAGCTGGTCTTCTCAATCTTG
>NZ_JAWOWM010000227.1:0-793 GCF_033340475.1 Vibrio sp. 1078-1 | reverse complement strand
ACTCGCGCTTTGATAATTACGCGGGTCCAGCATTCGATATTGATGATGAGTAATGCTATGAGCTACATGAAAGCCGCAAAAGCATGCATTGACTTGTCTGCGTTGCAGCACAACTTGCAGCGTGTGAAAGCGCAAGCACCAGAAAGTAAAGTGATGGCGGTAGTGAAAGCCAACGGTTATGGCCATGGTCTACGTCATGTGGCGAAACATGCTAACCATGCCGATGCCTTTGGTGTGGCTCGCATTGAAGAAGCGTTGCAACTGCGTGCTTGTGGTGTGGTAAAGCCGATTCTCTTGCTAGAAGGTTTTTATTCGCCGGGCGATCTGCCTGTGTTAGTGACGAACAACATCCAAACCGTGGTGCACTGTGAAGAGCAACTTATCGCGTTGGAACAGGCGGATTTAGAAACGCCAGTGGTCGTTTGGCTGAAGATCGACAGTGGTATGCATCGTTTGGGCGTTCGTCCGGAGCAGTATGATGAATTCATTTCTCGCTTAAAAACGTGCCCGAATGTGGCGAAACCATTGCGATACATGAGCCATTTTGGTTGTGCGGATGAGCTTGATAGCAGCATCACGCCGCAACAAATTGAGCTGTTTATGTCATTAACCTCGGGCTGTCAGGGCGAGCGCTCGCTAGCGGCATCTGCGGGTTTATTAGCATGGCCTCAAAGCCAATTAGAGTGGGTTCGTCCGGGTATTATTATGTACGGCGTATCACCATTTAGCGACAAGACGGCCCAAGATTTGGGTTACCAGCCAGTGATGACGTTGAAGTCTCATCTTATTGCTG
>NZ_JAWOWM010000226.1:0-793 GCF_033340475.1 Vibrio sp. 1078-1 | reverse complement strand
CAAGAAGTCAGCTTGCCGTTTACTTTCGAGAAGGTAAGCGTGAAGTTATGACCTGTGATCACGTGCTCTAGACGGCTTTCTTCAAGCACCAATGGTTGAACATTGTGGTTGACCAACGCAGGCAACGTGGCGGTGTTTTCTTTCAGTTGGAACTGATACACCGCAATTTCATGGTTGGCTTCGCTGTAAAGCGTGAGACTGTCTTTGCGTACGGTGAAGTTAACAAAGGCTTCGCGCTCATCCAATTCTGGCAAGTCGATGCTCACTTCACGTTCGCTGTTAGCTACCAAAGCTTCGACTTTGAATTGCACGCTACGCAGGGTTTCACCTTCGGCACGCACGTCAGCAGTAATGGTGTAATCATCGAGGTTGGTGAACCACAATTTGTTCTCAACGATAAAGCGGTCATGGCAACCTTCAACGGCGCGGATTTTCACCGGTGCAATGACTTGTTTGTATTCTTTCAGGCCAGGGCCCGGGGTTTGATCTGGGTAAATCAGACCATCCATGCAGAAGTTGTAGTTGTTTGGGTAGTCGCCATAATCGCCGCCGTATTTGTAGAACTCTTGGCCGTGTTCATCACGCGCTAGAATGCCGTGATCACACCATTCCCAAACGTAGTGACCTTGAATGTGGTCGTGCGCATAGAACACGTTTTGGTATTCGGTTAAACCACCCGGCCCGTTCCCCATCGCGTGTGCGTATTCGCAGATGATGCGTGGCTTCTCGTGTGGGTGTTCGCCAAAGTAATTCATCAGTTGAGCGCGTGAGTACATAGTGGAAATCACATCCA
>NZ_JAWOWM010000225.1:0-794 GCF_033340475.1 Vibrio sp. 1078-1 | reverse complement strand
GTTGTCTGCAGGTGTTGGCTTCTCGCAAGAGTTGTACAACCGTGCATCATGGATCACGCTAGACACGGCTGAGAAAACGGCTCGTCGTGCAGACGCAACGTACGCAGCAACACAACAAGGTTTGATCCTTCGTGTCTCTCAAGCGTACTTCGAAGTATTGCGCGCTCAAGACAATCTAGTCTTCGTTCGTGCAGAGAAAGCAGCCGTTGGTCGCCAACTAGAACAAACAAAACAACGCTTTGAAGTTGGTTTGTCGGCAATTACTGACGTTCACGACGCACAAGCTCAGTACGATGCAGTACTAGCGGATGAAGTGTTGGCAGAAAATGATCTGATCAACAGCTACGAATCGCTACGTGAAATCACAGGTCAAGAACACAAAAACTTAAACGTTCTTGATACTAACCGTTTCTCTGCGACTCGCACTAGCAGCCCAGCTGAAACATTGATCGAAGAAGCGAAAACGAAGAACCTTAGCCTATTGTCAGCTCGTATTTCTCAAGACATCGCGCGCGACAACATCTCACTAGCTAGCTCTGGTCACCTACCAACTTTATCTCTAGATGGTGGTTACAACTACGGTGATTATTCAGGCACAGAAAGTAACTACAACAGTGGTCTTGGCCGTAATGCAAATAGTGACCGTACAAGCGACGGCTTCAATATTGGCGTTAACCTAGCAGTGCCACTTTACACTGGCGGCAACGTGACATCACAAACCAAACAAGCTGAGTTTGCGTACGTTGCAGCAAGCGAAGATCTTGAAGCTCAGTACCGTAGCGTAGTGAAAGATG
>NZ_JAWOWM010000224.1:0-794 GCF_033340475.1 Vibrio sp. 1078-1 | reverse complement strand
GCGTTGTTTTGTGAGCCGTCTGGGTAAGCGAGGAAGACGTTATCGAACGCGCCGGAATCTCGTACCTGCTTCAAGTGCGTCACGATGGCTCGTTTTTCTGACTCATCAGAAAGGGAGGTGAGTGCTCGCTCTTTAGAGAGTAGCCAGTCACTTACGTACTGGTTGTATGACGCGCTGGTGCTTTCCAGACGCTGGGCAACTTCCGCATCCAACCGTTGTAACGAATCTCGAAAAGACAAGCCTTCGACTAACACGCCCCCAAGGATGATGGCAGCACTGGCCGAGATAGCCAGTTTATTCTTCAGTGATAAATTTTTGAACATAGCAGCGATTAATAGATTTTTTGTACCCAAGCGGCGTTAAGTGTCGGGCTTAATGCCCATTGACCTAAAATCGCGGGGTAGTTTGTTATTGGTTATTTTCATTCGTATATGATCCGGCGTCGTCGCTGAAAAGCGGTTTTGACGCCGAAATCATCGATTGATTATATTTTACTGCTCAAAATAAATACTGGCGCTATGTCGCGAATTTGAGCTTTATAAGAAATAAGAAACTAATACGAGAGCGGCTTGTTTTATGTATTTGTAAAGAAAGGATTTGTCGTGTTTTGTAAATGATAATTGATTTCATTAAATGGTGATGTAGATCACGTTTGAGCGGTAAATAATCCATTAAAAATGTGAAGGTCATGGAACGAGGATTATATTGATCGGCTTAATCATAGTTATGGGCAATAGTTATGCGCAGTATATTGTTAGTCCCCGCGTTATTGTTGTCAGGGTGTGCTCTGACAC
>NZ_JAWOWM010000223.1:0-795 GCF_033340475.1 Vibrio sp. 1078-1 | reverse complement strand
TTGCTCTGCAAGTTGAGGCTTTTCGTTTAGCCACAGACTGAATGCATCTTTTACCACACCAGAGACAAACGCAGCGGTTTGACGCGAAGAGAGACGCTCTTTAGTCTGACCAGCAAACTGTGGATCTTGGATCTTAACCGACAACACGTACGAACAACGGTCGAAAACATCATCGCCCGTTAGCTTCACACCACGTGGTAGCAAGTTGCGGAATTCACAGAACTCACGCATCGCATCCAACAAACCTTGGCGAAGACCATTTACGTGTGTACCACCCTGAGCTGTTGGGATAAGGTTCACGTAACTTTCGGTGATCATCTCGCCGCCTTCTGGCTGCCAGATTACTGCCCAGTTTGCTGCTTCTGTGTCTGCAGAAAACTCCCCAGTAAACGGTTCTTCTGGTAGTACTGGGTAACCTTTTACGCCTTCGGCTAGATAGTCTTTCAAACCATCTTCGTAGTACCACTGGTAGTCTTTGTTGTTTACTTTATCGGTAAACGTAATTTCTAGACCTGGGCAAAGTACCGCTTTCGCTCGTAGGTTGTTCACCAAACGAGTTACAGAGAAGTTAGCTGAATCGAAATACTTCGCATCCGGCCAAAAGTGCACGCTAGTACCGCGATTGCGGCGACCACATGTGCCCGTTACAGTAAGGTCTGATACTTTGTCACCGTGCTCAAAAGCAATTTCGTACACTTGACCATCACGACGTACCGTCACTTCAACTCGCTTAGACAGCGCGTTTACTACTGAGATACCTACACCGTGCAAACCACCTGAAAACTGGTAGTTTTT
>NZ_JAWOWM010000222.1:0-798 GCF_033340475.1 Vibrio sp. 1078-1 | reverse complement strand
AACCAAGCCCATACAACCAAACAAGTCATTGAAATCTATAACCAAAAAACAAACCAAAGTGACTAAAACCAAGCATTTATAACATGTCTAACACCTAATAAACTCAACGATTGGCACAACAAATGCTTGAATTAACTTGTCCCAATAAAATGGAGAGAGAATTATGTTTGCCAATCAAAGTCGTCGCCCTGCTAAGAGAAGCAAGCCCAAACCGCAGCGCAAAACCCGGCGCTCAATTCCCTTATCACTCTCCTGAGCCTAAGACCCGTAAATAACGGGTCTTTTTTTAACATGCGATATCGAGCTCGCCACTGCACAAATTTGATGGTGAGTTGCGGCTTATTCTTGCTCTTTCAGCGTGTTGGCATAAGCTACTAATGCCTAAGCACTTGTTCTCTAAAGAGGAAGCATACAATGACAAACGATGTTAACACTTGCGTAATCATCGCTGGCGCAACTGGGTTAGTCGGCAGCAAAGTGGTCGAAAACCTCATTGCTCAGTCAGGTATTTCTCATTTGTACTCCCTCTCCAGACGCCCACTTAAAGACATTTATGACCCAACAAACAAGATCATTCCAATCATTGATGCAGAGCTCACTATTCATCAAGGGAATGAAAATCAAACAACGCCCGATACAGGCTTCATTTGTTTGGGCACGACTCTCAAGCAAGCAGGCAGTAAAGAAAACCTACGTAAAGTCGATGTCGAACTGGTCACTTCGGTAGCGCAGCAAATGAAAATGGTCGGAGTAAAACGCCTTGCGGTGGTGTCTAGTTTAGGTGCCAACCGTTCCTCT
>NZ_JAWOWM010000221.1:0-799 GCF_033340475.1 Vibrio sp. 1078-1 | reverse complement strand
TCATCGCCTCTGACTGCCAAGGCATCCACCGTGTACGCTTAGTCACTTAACCATACAACCCGAAGGAGTTTCGAGTTGATAATCAAATCACCAAAGTTGTCTCTCATTATTTGAATGAGCGAGAGACATTCGATTTTGCCGGACTCAAATTCCAAGAACACTTGAATGTGTTTTTTGGTGTTTGTCTTAAAGACAAACATTGAGAACTTTACAAACAACAATAAATTGTTGTTTTGTCAGCTTTCCAAATTGTTAAAGAGCTATGTTGCTTCACAAGGAAGTTACATTTTCTAAAGACTTTCAGAGTCAAAAATACCAACCAGTATCAATTGCTTGTTCTGGTTTGGACGTTTTATTCCAAAAATACTTAGAGAATGGTGGGCGATACCGGGCTCGAACCAGTGACCCCCTGCTTGTAAGGCAGGTGCTCTCCCAACTGAGCTAATCGCCCACATTGTTTTGATTTCCGTGGAAGGAAATGGTGGGTCGTGCAGGATTCGAACCTGCGACCAATTGATTAAAAGTCAACTGCTCTACCAACTGAGCTAACGACCCAATGGTATCCCGTAGGGGAGTCGAACCCCTGTTACCGCCGTGAAAGGGCGGTGTCCTAGGCCTCTAGACGAACGGGACACTAAGTGAACATCTTGGGGGATGTTCTATCTCTTAAACTTCATAAACCGTATCAATCTGTGTGAACACTCATCGCAATAATCATCGTTTAAGGAGGTGATCCAGCGCCAGGTTCCCCTAGCGCTACCTTGTTACGACTTCACCCCAGTCATGAACCACAAAGTGG
>NZ_JAWOWM010000220.1:0-802 GCF_033340475.1 Vibrio sp. 1078-1 | reverse complement strand
CGACCGACGACAGGGACTCTTCGCTGCCTTGCTGAAATTGGGAAATGATGCTTTCAATGTTGCTGGTGGCTTCGGCGGTACGTGAGGCCAGATTTCTCACTTCATCGGCAACGACCGCAAAGCCACGACCTTGCTCTCCGGCGCGTGCCGCTTCGATTGCTGCGTTTAGAGCGAGTAGGTTAGTTTGTTCGGCGATGCCTTTAATTACACCGAGTATTGAGGAAACTTCTTCGGTTCTCTGATTTAGAGACGTAATCTTCTCACGCACTTGTTCAATGTTGCTGACTAAGCTCTTGATGTCTTCGCTGACATTGTGCGCTTGGCTGGCGCTGTTTGTGGCTACGTCAACGGTGTGGTTTACCAACGTCGTTGCGTTGATTGTTGCCTCTTCAACCACGACTTGCTGCTGCAACATATCAATAATGTTGTTTTGCACTTCATTGGTTTCTAATTGCTGATTGTTTGCTGCTTCATCAGTGGATTGAGCAACGTCGGTGAGACGACCTGCAGACCCTGCTAACGAGTGGGAGGTGTCTTGCACGCGCTCAAGACTTTCCGAAACGGTATCCATAAAGGAATTAATAGACTGGGAAAGTTGGCCAACTTCGTCATTTTGTTTATGGACAAGTCTCTGGGAGAGATCTTTGCTGGCACTAACGTTCGACATAAAGTGCGAGGTTTTTTGAATTGGTCGCACGATGATCTTACGAATCAATCCCATGGTGATGAGAAAACCAACCAACGCAATGGCAGACATGATGCCCATCGCGTACATCGCTTGTTTATTGATCATCGAACTCAC
>NZ_JAWOWM010000219.1:0-803 GCF_033340475.1 Vibrio sp. 1078-1 | reverse complement strand
GTGCGCAGGCTCAGCATGCAGCTGCGGAAAATCAGTTGGCTGATGGTGAAGAGTCTGAGGGCTCAAATCAACCTGTTGTTCGTGATGAGCGTAAAGTAGGTCGAAACGAACCTTGTCCATGTGGTAGTGGCAAGAAATACAAGCAGTGTCACGGTCAGATCAATTAATCTAACTTGATAACTTAATAAGAAAGAGTCGCTTAGGCGGCTCTTTTTGTATCGATAGATCCTAGGTAAATATCCATGAAAAGAATTCACATTGTTGCAGCGATCATTTTCAATCAAGATAAGTCGCAAATCTTTATTACTAAACGTCCTGATGATAAACATAAAGGTGGATTTTGGGAGTTTCCGGGCGGTAAAGTCGAGCTAGGAGAAACAGTTGAACAAGCGATGGTTCGTGAGCTTGAAGAGGAAGTGGGGATTCGAGTGATTGAACAAGCACCGTTTGAACACCTTGAATACGATTACCCAGATAAGTCACTAAAATTTGATTTTATTACCGTCTCTCAGTTCGAGAACGAACCTTATGGTCGAGAAGGTCAAGAAGGGCGCTGGGTCGCAGTTGGTGAATTAGGGGATTACACCTTCCCTGAAGCTAACGTGCCGATCTTACAACGTGTCGTAAAAGAGTTCGCTTAAGCCCAATGAACGTGCTTGTGGTTAACACAGTATGTTGTTAGTTTAAAAAGATTCAGCGAAACGAAAGAGAACGAGAAGCCTCGTTATCCAGAGAAGGAGAGAAAGCGCAATGGTTCGTATTGCAATCGCAGGAGCTGCTGGCCGTATGGGTCGCAACCTAGT
>NZ_JAWOWM010000218.1:0-804 GCF_033340475.1 Vibrio sp. 1078-1 | reverse complement strand
CGCCTTCAAATTTCTGCCGAAAGCTCTCTCCTTTTGACCAAAACTTGGCATAAAACCGCTCGAAAAAGTACTCACTGAGAACACAACGCTCGTAACTGTCGTTGAAAACCTCAATCACATTCATGACCACTCCAAACGAAAACCAGAGTACAACTCATATTTTATGAGTGTAATTTAATATCTCAAACAAGGGGCAAGCGAATATCTCAAAGCTTGTAATTTTGGCCAAGAAACAGCAAAGACCACGTTCTCTACGCAGAGTTTGAAACATCACTCCCAAGTTCTCTGTTCGATTTTCAACAAAAAGTTAAAAGTGATTTAAATAAAAGCCATCTTATCAATTGCTGGTTATTCGGTACTATGAACTCACTTTCGAGGTACGCGTGGTTGTCGAAGCTAAAAGCGGCCGATATAAAACTGAATAACGAGGGTAAAAACGTGTCTCATCAAATCATTAAAGATCTAAACAGCCGCTACACAGCGAAAAAATACGACGCTGAAAAACGCATTTCTCAAGAAGATATGGCCATCATCAAAGAAGCCATTCGTCTGTCTGCATCGTCAATTAACTCGCAACCATGGAAATTCATCGTGATTGAAAGTGATGAAGCGAAACAACGCTTCCACAGCACGTTCGCGAACAAACACCAATTTAACCAACCCCACGCAACCACGGCGTCGCACACGATCCTTCTTGCTTACGATCCTAAGTTCACAAAAGAGAAGTTTGCAAAGCGCGTGGATGCCGAAGTCACTTCAGGTCACCTACCAGCAGATATGTACAACACCTTTATGGGCGCATAC
>NZ_JAWOWM010000217.1:0-805 GCF_033340475.1 Vibrio sp. 1078-1 | reverse complement strand
CTTCCTTTGTGTTTTCTCCAGCGAACACGCTTAAGCAGCAAAAGCTAAGTAAAATAAAGAACCACTTCATATCGGCATCCTTATCGTTTTCTTTTAGCTTAGGCATTGGTGCTCTATTTCGCGAAATATTTGATCTATATCACGTAAATTATTGCAGTAAAATAAGCGCACAACCGACTTTATGCCGTCAACTTTGCAGGTTAAAAGGCATAAAAAAAGAGCGAACCCTTAGGACTCGCCCTTTTTGTACTGAATTGCCAGTGCTTATGACTGTTTTGGTGCTTTAAGCATATCAACCATAATCGCAACAGATTCATCTAAATAAACATCAGGTGCTTCGTAGTCTTTAGGCACATCATCCAAAGATTTGAATGTTTTCTTACCCAAAGCCGTTTGACGTTCATTAATACGTTTCAAACGTAATGCTTCTGCTTTATCTGACTCGTCTTTGCGGACTTTCTCGTTTAGAGACAACATGTTGTCGTCTTTTTCTTTACGATACTTCTCAATGTCTTCGTTAATGAAACGGAATTCCATCTCATCAGCGATTCGCTTATTGTGAAGTTCTGTCAAGTTTGCAATCAACTTGTCGTTATCTGGAAATGTCTGATAAGTCGCCTTATCGATGCTATCCCAAGGCAGAGCATTGTCTTCAACACTTTCACCGGTTTCACTCGGATCAATTGGTGTTGGGTACGCAATGTCTGGCGCTACACCACGGTTCTGAGTACTGCCGCCATCGATGCGGTAGAACTTTTGAATCGTATATTGAACATAACCGAGCTCTTTATCGAAAAGATCGTAG
>NZ_JAWOWM010000216.1:0-810 GCF_033340475.1 Vibrio sp. 1078-1 | reverse complement strand
ATATCCTCTGGATGCACCTGAAATTAGAGAATTTGTAGACAATTTAGACTTAGTTAATGGTATTGCTGAAGAGAGTGAAGGCTTTGTTTGGCGTTTAAAAGACGACTCCGGTGATGCCACCAGCATTAAATTGTTTGAAGACCCAAACATGATTGTAAACATGTCTGTCTGGGAAAGTACTGACGCACTCAAAAACTTTATGTTCCGTACTGACCATAGAGATTTCATGCGCCGAAAAAGCGAATGGTTTCATCGATTAACAGAAGATAGCTATGTTCTATGGTGGGTTGAAGATGGCCATATACCAACACCACAAGAAGCTTTATTCCGCCTTCAACATTTGCGCGATAACGGAGATACGCCCTTTGCTTTCACATTTAAAACTAACTTTACAGAAGCAGATCTTACGTGAGCTATGCGCTGGTTAAATCGCTAAGTTGTATAAAGCACCGATATGACATGCCTCACCCCATCATTGGAGTTGCGCACTTCAAGGGAAATTGTAACTGACTCTAAAGGATAAAGAGTGATAGATCATTTTGAAATTAAGGTAGCGGCATTCGAAGAATGTCGTGCATTTTACATGAATGCGCTGGAGCCATTAGGCATTGAACTCAAATGGTCAGATGAAAATGCTGCTGGTTTCGGGCTTTCGAGCGAGCCAAATGTAATATTTCTCATTGAAAAAGGTGTCAGTAATTCAACATGCCACATCGCTTTTTCTGCATTAGACAAACGACAAGTTACAGCATTTCACGAAGGGGGTTTGTCTGCTGGAGGCAAATGTAACGGGAAACCTGGTTTACGAAA
>NZ_JAWOWM010000215.1:0-811 GCF_033340475.1 Vibrio sp. 1078-1 | reverse complement strand
AAACGCGCCATATTCCACCCAACGAGGAAGTCTGGAAATCACAATAAAACCCCACCAAATGTTAGGAGCAGATTATAACGCTCACACTGAGTTACGAAACCTTTTCCTGTTCAACTCGGTTGATCATTCTCAAAAAAATCTCATTTATAGAGCTTTTGCTCAGATCACAACAAGCCAATAAAGGGGGATTCCCCTCTATTGAATGTGTTCCATTGTGCACTCGAAACTCACCCAGCCCTGTTTCCTTTGCTCATAAATCGCAACTTTTGGCTCATGAAATTCGGTGTTATTGAAAATTCCAACGGGAACAACAACGATTTCGGGTGCTGCGGATAACAACAGTCGCATCGTCGTGCCACAAGCAGGGCAAAATTCGTATTTCACTTCATTACCATCGTCGCTGATTCTGGTGTAGTTGGTCGTGTCACCATCTAAAATGACCTGCTCTTTATCGAATTTGGCCTGGACACCAAAAACGCTGCCTGTTCGTTTCTGGCATTCAAAGCAGTGACAAATAGAGGTTCGCAGAGGTTCATCTTTACAGCGAAGTTGAACTAAGCCACAGGCGCACTCTCCGGTGTGAATTATGTTTGTCATCGTTATTACCTATCGATTGCCCACTAAACAGTTTATACCTAAATCCGCTCGAGTGATTTCACGATACTTGGTTCATCGAGATTTGAGTGTATGCGGTGATCCTATTCGAATTGGTATATACTCCGAACACAATTTTTAGAACAAAAACAAGGAAGTCGTCATGGCTCGCAGCAGAATTCTGCCAATTCCACTCATTCTTCTTATTCCTATCGTG
>NZ_JAWOWM010000214.1:0-811 GCF_033340475.1 Vibrio sp. 1078-1 | reverse complement strand
TAAAAGGGACAGAATACAGCGTTGCGATTCATCCAGCGGTTCAAGGCAATATCACGGTCAACCTTTCTGACGTGACATTAGATGAAGTGCTTAGCGTTGTACAAAACATGTACGGTTACGATGTCATGAAATCGGGCAAAGTAATCCAAGTTTATCCGGCAGGTATGCGTACGGTGACGATTCCAGTCGACTACCTACAGTTTAAACGCTCAGGTCGCTCACTGACGAGCATTGTCACGGGCTCCGTTACTTCGGCTGGTACGTCCAATTCTGGTGGTAGCTCTGACAGCTCAGACTCTTCAGATTCCAACAACAGCAATAACGGCAATGATAGCTCGACGACATCAACAGGCGGAACGCGCATTGAAACCATCACCGAAAGTGATTTTTGGCCAATGTTGCAACAAGCGGTGGCGAACTTAATTGGTTCGGGTAAAGGCCAAAGTGTGGTAGTTACGCCACAAGCTGGCGTGATCACCGTGCGAGCTTTCCCTGATGATATTCGTGAAGTGCGTGAGTTTTTGGGTGTGTCTCAAGAACGAATGCAGCGCCAGGTGATCCTTGAAGCGAAAATCTTAGAAGTCACGCTCAGCGATGGTTACCAGCAAGGTATTAACTGGTCGAACTTATCGGCGTCAATTGGTAACTCAGGAAGTATCATTGTTAATCGCCCTGCTTCTGCTCTGCCTCCATTAGATGCGATTGGTACGCTTCTTGGCGGTCAAACCAACGTTACGATATCTGATGGTAACTTCGAGGCGGTATTAAACTTTATGTCGACGCAAGGCGACCTAAATGTGCTCTCAAGCCC
>NZ_JAWOWM010000213.1:0-811 GCF_033340475.1 Vibrio sp. 1078-1 | reverse complement strand
AAGCAATGCGCACATCAAACTCAGTTTGCCCCGCTGGCACGGTCACCACACCATCGTTTGGCACTGCAACCCAACCGCTTCCCGTGTTGTATTCTAGGGTGCCCAAATCTCCAACTTCGGTATCGCCAAGATTAAGACCCAATTCCACTTGCGTTTCCGCTTCAGACGCGTTCGATAGCGTCACTTTGAAGTTCGCTGTGTCACCCTCATTAATGGTGCCAGCATCTGAAATTGTCACGCTTGGACGGTCATCATCCGGATCAGAGCCTGGACCCGTGCCGTCGTCCACTATCGTTGCCGTTCCCGTATCGCTGCCTTGCACTGCGCCAATGCCAGTCACCGTCACACTGAAATCTTCAGGGCCTTCGTACACCGCATCATCAATGGAAGCGATACGCACATCAAACTCAGTTTGCCCTGCTGGCACCGTTACTACGCCATCGTTTGGTACTGCAACCCAACCGCTTCCGGTGTTGTATTCCAAGGTACCTAAGTCACCGGTTTCGGTGTCACCCAAGTTGAGGCCAAGCTCGACTTGAACTGTAGACTCGGAGGCGTTCGACAACGTCACTTTGAAATTCGCTGTCTCACCCTCATTGATGGTGCCAGCGTCTGAAATAGTCACATTCGGGCGGTCATCATCCGGATCGGGGCCTGGCCCAGTGCCATCGTCCACGATCGTCGCCGTCCCCGTATCGCTGCCTTGTACTGCCCCAATGCCAGTCACCGTCACACTGAAATCTTCTGGGCCTTCGTACACCGCGTCATCAATGGAAGCAATACGCACATCAAACTCAGTTTGCCCCGCTGG
>NZ_JAWOWM010000212.1:0-813 GCF_033340475.1 Vibrio sp. 1078-1 | reverse complement strand
AGGTGGTCTTCACTCTCTTTAGAGAAGCCAATAAAGCGCGTCCAGTTACCGATCATAATTCCCGACACTACCATCGCAAGTGGGCCTGAAACATGAATGTACTCAGCAAATGCGTAACCTGCTGTAGGAACACCGATGGTAAGTAGTAGCTCCATTGAGTGATCGTCAGTAGCACTGATTAGGTAGTGGAATACTAAGCCCAATAGAAAGCCATAGACGATTCCGCCAATCGCTTCTTGGATGAAGAGTAGAGTGACGCTACCGACTGTTGGTGCTTCTGAGCCAAATGCAATGGTGAAAAGCGTGACGAAAATAACCAAGCCGAAGCCATCATTGAATAGTGACTCCCCTTCGATCTGTGTCGAGATACGTTTAGGTGCATCTAACTTTTTAACGATAGCTAGAACGGCAATCGGGTCGGTAGGCGAGATTAATGCGCCAAATAGCAAGCAGTAAACCAAATCAAACTGTATGCCGATCAGCATACAAAGGCCATAAAGAACAAAGCCGATGAAGAAGGTTGAGAACAGGGTTGCTCCAAGAGCCAATACCGTGATTTCCCACTTTTGATCTTTTAAGTTGGGTAGCTTGATGCCCAAGCCGCCAGCAAAAAGCAAAAATCCAAGGATGCCTTTCAACAAAAAGTCTTCAAAGTTGATCCTTGTTACCGTCTCGGTTGCAATCTCCGTAAGGTGAAACCAGTTGTTTTGACCGGCGATCAAAATAAGTAGAGAAAGAACCATTGAACCAGCTGTAATGGCGATGGTGGTTTGCATCTTTCCTATCTTGCTGTTTACAAAAGCAATTAGCATT
>NZ_JAWOWM010000211.1:0-813 GCF_033340475.1 Vibrio sp. 1078-1 | reverse complement strand
AATAAAAAATCGCGTCATTGATCAGCATTTTAAAGCCACATGCCGTGCCAATAGGATTGTCTAAAATTTCTGCGACTTCAGGTAGCATGGCTTGTTTTAAATTGCTATCAGGCATAGGAATACCACGCAGAGCATACATGCTCTCCAGTTGCTCTAGCCATTCTTTAAACAATACCAGTTTGCACTCAGCCGCTTTCGCTGCCGCTGCGGCGCTCATGTCGTCGGTCGTTGGCCCCAATCCACCGTTAACAATGACTACGTCATTGTTGAAGCTCAGCATTAAAAACTCTTCGATTAAGCTCGACTGCTTGTCTCCCACAGTGGATCGTTTGGTTAAACCAAACCCATGCTGATAAAACAAACTCGACAGCCACGCCGCGTTAGTATCAACAATATCTCCGTGAAGCACTTCCTCACCAGTACTTAGCATTGCAATTTTCACAACTGACTCCTGAACATAAGCACAATTCTATTTCTATACGGAGCACTTATATCGTTTTCTTTTTATCAGACTAATCGCTTAGTCAATTTGTTGGGATTAAATTAAGGTCAAGTATTTAAATGGGTTTTCTTTTAAGGGATAATTGTGAGCCCGATCATCAAACCATTAACTCGGAGACCTTTGTGTCAAAATCATCCATGTTCAAGAAGACTCTCGCAGGACTCTTACTGACGACGTCGGCCGTTGCTAACGCGAGCCAGTACGATATGAGCCGCCACTCAGAGTTTTCTTACACGCCTGATTGTATGTCAGGTTACTGCGAAACAACCAATCTGTACACCTTCGAATCTCAAAATCGCAGTCTTGCTTTT
>NZ_JAWOWM010000210.1:0-814 GCF_033340475.1 Vibrio sp. 1078-1 | reverse complement strand
AGTTTTTAGACATCGATCGTACAGACCAAGCGGGCATGATTGATGTGAACCGTCTGCAATTTAAGCGAGGTTAAGGTGAAGCGAGCAGTACTTTACGTTGTAATCTTTATCGTTTGTTTTTCTGTTAGCTTGATCATGGGGTTACCTGTTTCTTGGGTTCTCCAGCAAGCCCCCACTGTGAAAGGGCTAGACATACAAGGTGCTCACGGTTCCGTTTGGCAAGGTCAGGCTTCTAGCGTGCGTTGGCAGCGTCAAAACCTAGGGCAAGTGAATTGGGATTTCCAATGGTCTAGCTTGTTTACCGGCAAAGCCGAATTTTCGGTACGTTTTGGGCGCGGCAGCGATATGAACATTCGCGGTCGAGGTTTAGTTGGATACAGTCTCAGCGATGGCCCTTACGCGGAAAATTTGGTTGCGTCGATCCCGGCATCGAAAGCCGTCGAACAAGCGCGCCTGCCGGTGCCTGTTGGTGTTGATGGCCAGCTGGAGTTGAACATTCGTCATGCGACTTACGCAGCTCCGTGGTGTAAAACTGGTGAAGGCACATTGGTTTGGAGTGCCAGTGGCATTCAAAGTCCAGTGGGAAGCTTAGAGCTCGGCCCTGTTATTGCTGATTTGAAATGCCAAGATAGCGTGCTAACTGCATCAGGTGAGCAAACCAGTACGCAAGTTTCCTCGGCGTTTTCAGCGGAACTGATGCCGAATCAACGCTATTCAACGAAAGCGTGGTTTAAACCTGGCGCAGATTTCCCATCAAGCATGGGGGAGCAGTTGAAATGGCTTGGACAGCCAAACGCACAAGGCCAATACGAGT
>NZ_JAWOWM010000209.1:0-814 GCF_033340475.1 Vibrio sp. 1078-1 | reverse complement strand
GCAAGCAAATCTCATAGCGGCTGAATATTAATTAAGCTTTATGGAAGATCGAGCTTAGCGACAATACATTTCCAATACGTTTGAGAATCTCATCTTGTTCTTCTTCGCTACGAAACTCGCCGCTTGTGTTTCCCCAAATCGGCCCTGGCCATGCAACGTCGTCCTTAAAGCGTGCGATATGATGAATGTGTAGCTGCGGCACCATGTTACCGAGTGCGCCAAGATTCAACTTGTCAGGACGGAAAGTCGCTTCGAGCGCTTGGCTTACCGCTTGTGATTCAAGTAAAAACTGTTGCTGCTCTTTCATCGGTAAGTGGTGCAATTCTTTTAAGTTGGCACGTTTAGGAACTAAGATGACCCACGGCACTGCATTATCTTTATGTAGAAGTGCAACGCAAAGAGGGAAGTGGCCGATTACTGTGGTGTCTTTTGCCAATTGAGGGTGCAGTTCAAAACTCATTGTGGATATCCGATTCATTTCAATTTGAATTAGTATACGTCAGATAAAACAAAAGGTTGACGCTTTCACGTCAACCTTTGCAATCATTCAGCTTGTGCTACTTAAGTTATCAACTTAAAAGCGGCTTACATGCGCTCTAGCGTTTCGATACCTAGTAGCGATAAACCTTGCTTGATGGTTTTCGCTGTTAGGGCTGCCAGTTTTAGACGGCTTTGCTTAACGGCTTCATCTTCTGCTACTAGAATTGGGCATGCTTCGTAGAAGCTTGAGAATTGACCGGCTAGTTCAAATAGGTAGCTACACATGATGGGCGGTTGGCCTTCAGGAGCAACAGATTGAACGGCTTCTTCAAAT
>NZ_JAWOWM010000208.1:0-815 GCF_033340475.1 Vibrio sp. 1078-1 | reverse complement strand
CATGGTTATTTTTGGAAAGGGGAGCCAGAACCCATTCGCGGTATGAAAGGTAAGCGCATTCGTAGCCTAATTAAAAGTGACATTAATCTGTACGGCTACCATCTACCGCTCGACATTCATCCTGAACTTGGTAACAACGCAGAGCTTGCTCGTCTTCTTGATATTGAAATCGACGGTGGGTTAGAAGGTCATCCGCAGTCTGTCGCCCTATTTGGACGCTTGAAAAAACCGATGACTGGTTCTCAATTTGCGAGCAAGATCAACCAAGTCCTTAATCGAGAGCCTCTACATATCGCTCCAGATAATGCGGAGAAAATGATCGAAACCGTTGCTTGGTGTACTGGCGGTGGACAAGATTTCATTGAACTTGCGGTTCAGCATGGATTAGATGCATTCATTTCTGGCGAAATTTCGGAGCGAACAACTTACACCGCTCGTGAGATGGACATCCACTATTTTGCTGCGGGTCACCATGCAACAGAGCGTTATGGCATCAAAGCACTTGGTAAGTGGTTAGCCGATGAATACGGTTTAGATGTCGAGTTTGTGGATATTGATAATCCAGTGTAGCGTGTATTTTTATCGTTAAAACTAAAAAGGGTTGAGACTTACATCTCAACCCTTTTGTTTATCTGATAACTCTAGTAACGATTATTCGCGCTCATGAAGCGGCGAAAATTCACGTTGCGTCTCGCCTTTGTAAAGCTGACGTGGGCGACCGATACGGTTTAGTGGGTCGCTGTGCATCTCGTTCCAGTGGGCAATCCAACCAATAGTACGAGAAATCGCGAAGATAACCGTAAACATTGATACAG
>NZ_JAWOWM010000207.1:0-815 GCF_033340475.1 Vibrio sp. 1078-1 | reverse complement strand
CACATTCAAAAAGATATCGATATGTACCGTTAATCTGAACACTGTGACAAAAATGCCAGCTTAGCCGCTGGCATTTTTGTATTTGCTGTTTCAAAGGGACCTGATTCAAACGCATGGGTTAGGGGGCCTTCCGAAGCACAAACAAAAACGGGGTTCCAACTGGAACCCCGTTTTATACAAAAGTAACTAAAATTACTTCTTACGGCAGTACTCTGCGATCACGTACATTGACTGACCACCGTTTGCCTTACCTGAAATCAGTTTAGGGTCATCACCAAGGCTGATACCGCGAATCACAGTACCTTGCTTAATTACTTGGTTTGTACCTTTAACTGGTAGATCTTTGATTACTGTTACATCGTCACCTTTCTTAAGTTCAGTGCCGTTGCAGTCAACAGTTTTGTCATCAGCAGACATACCTGTCATTGCCCAGTTCTTTTGCTCTTCTTCCATGTACATCATGTCAAGAGCGTCTTGAGCCCAGCTTTCAGAGTTTAGGCGAGTTAGTTGGCGCCATGCAGTTACTTGTACTGCAGGAACCTGGCTCCACATGCTTTCGTTCAGACAACGCCAATGGTTAATGTCTTTAGGTTCTTCGATCTCGCTGTGGCATTTGTCACATACCATGATAGCGGTATCAACTGTTACGTTACCGTGTGGTGGTACAGCGTAAGCAGTTAATGGAGATTCAGATGAACACAGTTCACATTTTGACTCGCAGCGTGCAAGCAGAGTAGCTTCGATAGACATAAGGACTCACCTTAGTAATGTTATTTTGTGGCGGTATTATCCACTTTATCCTGAGAAATAAAAGG
>NZ_JAWOWM010000206.1:0-816 GCF_033340475.1 Vibrio sp. 1078-1 | reverse complement strand
GAATCTTAAAACCAAATTAAACCTGAATTATTCCATCTTAAAGGAGGTGTCCTATGGCACGTAAACCAAGCAATAAACAAGAAACTGTTCAACCTGAAATCGTAGAGGGTAATGAACAAGTAACAGTCGTGGAAGAGTTACCAGTTGACCATTTCACTCATATCGTGCTCGAAGGCAAAGCGAAAAAGCTATCGCCGAAAACGGAAAATCATTTGTTCTATGAAATTGCTATTCATCAAGGGGAGAAGGAACTTTATATCCGTATATCGGGTAATCAAGGAGGTGGTCTTTATTGTCGAAGTTGGATCCCACTTAAAGATATCACCGCTGTACTAGATGTGCAGGGTGATAAGCCGTTCAAGAGTTCTGTGATGAAGTGTGTCTTTTCCGGGCAGTCAGCGAATAACGCTGGTTTTATGGCTGCTTGTTGCAGGGGGCTTGGTCTTATCATCCAGTCGGAGAAATCAGTGTTTCTTCACGTTCTAGCGCCAGACTACGAGCAACGTCGTGATGAGTTGCTGTCTCTCGTGGACGCAGAAGCCAAAGCTGAATAACCCCAAATCCACATCAATCCTTATCCACTAAGCCAACTCAGGCTTTCATACCGAGCACTTAACAAGAGTGCTTCCTTAGCAAACTAAACGAGATTTTATTATGAACTTAACTTTTGACGTTGAGCGATTACTGCTGCCTGTCAGTGTCGATCTTCAAGATGCTTTAAACCGAGTGATCAGCGAATCAGGCAAATGGACACCCATGATCCAATCGGTAGTGATCAACTTCCGAGATTCTTCCTACAGTTCGGAAAACGGCGGT
>NZ_JAWOWM010000205.1:0-816 GCF_033340475.1 Vibrio sp. 1078-1 | reverse complement strand
AGCAATAACCATACTGAATGAAAGATATGAATAAAATGAATTGTTTGATCTTTGATGATCACCCTCTAGTTTGCGTTGCAATCAAATCCTTACTGAAAGAGCTGGGGATGACCAATGAAGTGTTTACCGCAACGTCAGCAAAGTCTGCATTTAAGACATTAAAAGAGAGCAACATTGAACTGCTGATTTTGGATGTGAACTTGGCCGATTGCGACGGCTTTGATTTCTACAAACGCATCAAATCCCACGGTTATGAAGGCAAGGTCATTTTCTTCTCGGCGGAAACCAGCCAAATGTACAGTCAAATGGCGTTTCGATCTGGCGCAGATGGTTATGTGTGCAAATCGGAAAATCACGACATTCTGAAAGACGCTATCGAAGCGGTGGTGAAGGGCTATACCTTCTTTAAATTTAAGCAAGTCGCGAACGAAGTCAGAGAAATGCCGCAACTTTCAAGCAGAGAAAGTGCC
The DNA here is from genome assembly GCF_033340475.1 of Vibrio sp. 1078-1. Lineage (NCBI taxonomy): Bacteria > Pseudomonadati > Pseudomonadota > Gammaproteobacteria > Vibrionales > Vibrionaceae > Vibrio > Vibrio sp. 1078-1. The sequence goes on along the minus strand of NZ_JAWOWM010000205.1, from coordinate 346 downwards.
GTGATGAAGTATTTGCTGCAAGGCAAGTCCAATCGAGATATCGCGTCTGTGTTGTCGATTAGCGATAAAACGGTCAGCACTTATAAACGCCGCGTGCTGGATAAATTTAACGTAAAGAACATTGTCGAGCTAACGAGAGTAGCGGGGACCTAAGGAGACACCATGACATTTAAAAGCATTGCGCTGTCTTTCTTTGTGGCGACGTTACTGTTTGCGACTTCAACAATGATGATAGGCGCTGTGTTGATTTCTTATGAAGTAAAGCAGTTCAACACCTACGCAAATAACCTAGCCAAAATAAAGCAAAAAGTCATTTTAATGGGGCTGCTGACTGAAGCGAAGCTCG
>NZ_JAWOWM010000204.1:0-816 GCF_033340475.1 Vibrio sp. 1078-1 | reverse complement strand
AGAATGCTGGGAATTTACCAATCGCACGTAGGAAACGCGTGTAAGTGTATTCAGGTGCCGCCATTTGAGTCAGGAAGTCCCACTCACTTTCAGGGAACACGCGCTCTACACGCTTCACGTTTTCTGGGTTGGTTGCCGCTCCAGGAACAATCGCTTCGACGACTGAGTTAGGACGCGTTTCTAGTGCTTGTGACCAAATGGCATACATAGGGTCAGAGGTTTTGCTTTGCTCCATAGCTTGAACGTCACCACGAGCAATAACATAACCATTCGGATTTTGCGGATCAGGCTGGATATTCATACTTGCATTCGCTTGTGCCGCTAGGACACAACTCAATGCAATAGGAAGATGTTTGAGTGCAAACATGTCTAGTCTCCGGATTTAACAATACAATATACAAGGAATAACTAGACATATAGTGGATCATATATAAAAAACGCCGAGCGAAGTGAGTTCATTCTGCGAGACAAAATGAATAAATAAGTCCTTGCACACATTTTGTCACAAGAAAAATGTTACCTTGACTCAAAAGAAAAGCGGAGGCTGACTACGCCTCCGTTTGATGATATTTCTATCTCTATTACTCTGCTGAAACAGACTCAAGTTGCTCGGTTGGCTTCTGTTTTGATAGCACATAGTAAATAGCGAACTGAGCGACAATCGCCGCAAGTACAATCACAGGTGAGGCAGCAACGCCTGCCAAAAGAAAGCACCCAAGTGCAATCACGCCATTCAACATCGCGTAAGGCAACTGTGTACGGAAGTGCTCATACTGTTCACACCCTGCTCCTGTTGACGACAGAATCGTGGTTTCA
>NZ_JAWOWM010000203.1:0-817 GCF_033340475.1 Vibrio sp. 1078-1 | reverse complement strand
TTGCAATGCTTGGTTCGCTTGTTCAATACGACCGAGTAGTTGCTGACCTTCTCCCATCGCACTGGCCACCGCTATCTTATCTTGCGAGTCTGTGTTCTGAGCGCTTTGTTTTGAATCCAACTGAGCCTCTGACTCCATTGGCGACAAAGCTTGCTTCGCTACGACGGGGGCTTTACCTTCTTCTTGAAATGCTTCCGAAGTTTGCTCGGATTCGTCAGCAACGGCTTTTACGCCTTCATGCTCTAGCAATGCATCAGCCCCTTTTCCGTCGACACTCTCACGGTTCGCGACTGATTCTTGGCTCTCGCCATTCTTCTCGACCGTTTCACCTTCTGTGGCGCTAACGTCGGTCTTTACATCTGTACTTGCTGTTTGAGTGACCGCTTTTTCTGCTTTTTGTGAACCTGTAAAAACTCCCGCTAAGGTTTCAAAAAAACCTTTGCTTTCAGAGTTTTCTGTAGGTGCTTGTGCGGAAGACTCAGAAGTTGAGGTCTTGCTAGTCGCAGAAACATTAGACAAATTCACATTCATAAAAACTTTCTCATTTTTAGCTACGCCTTTTTATGGCGTGACCAGATTGCCCATCAGAGGCAAAATTAGATAATTAAACCATGAATTTGCAAAAATCACGCCAACGCATAAGGCTATTTTCCTGACGAACAACGCACACGAAAAGAGTGGAAGCGAGATCAACTTCAACAAAAATTAGAACGGCTTGGCCTTACGGCTAAACAACAACGTGGAAAACTCATCCATTTGCTTTTGCTCACGTTTGGCTTCCGCGATTTGCTTTTCTTTCGCTTTCTTTTCGATCATC
>NZ_JAWOWM010000202.1:0-817 GCF_033340475.1 Vibrio sp. 1078-1 | reverse complement strand
GAAGACACCAACCTTGCAGGGGAATGTCTCGACGGAGTTTGGCAAAGGAGTCGTGAGTGAAGTCAGCGGCGCGGCGCGTTTGCTTGGCTTATTTAGCTTGGACTCCATCATTCGTAAGATGCAGCTCGATTTTACCGACGTATTCGACAAAGGCATGGCGTTCAACTCCATCACGGGTACAGGCAAAATCCAAGATGGTGTGTTCATCACCAATGATATTGTGATGGATGCGCTAGCTGGTGAAATGCAAATTCGTGGTATTGCAAACATGACCAGCAGAATGGTGGATGCGGAAGTGAAGTTTACGCCGGATATTACGTCAGGGTTACCAATGTTGACGGCGTTTGCGGTAGCCCCTCAAACCGCTCTGTACGTGCTGGCGATTTCCACGGTGATTTCTCCTGTTGTAGAGGTGTTCACCCAAGTGAATTACGAGGTCAAAGGCCCGTTAGATTCACCAACCGTAAAAGAGATTTCACGTAGTAAAGGCGAATACAAGCTGCCAGAAAAACTGCGTGAGCAGGCTAAATAGATCGCCCGACTAAGTGGTAGAAGGAAGAGAACACATGGAACGTGTTGGCATCATTCAAATGACTTCGGGGCCTGATATTCAGGCGAATTTGGACTTTATTGACCAGCAATGTACTTTGGCGGCCAATCAAGGAGTAAAGCTGGTGCTCACGCCGGAAAATGCGGTGTTGTTTGCCAGTCGAGAAGAGTACCATCAACATGCAGAGCCGTTAGGTAGCGGTGCTATTCAAGAGCGTTTAGCCAATATCGCGAAGAGTCATCAACTGACGCTTGTCGTTGGTAGTAT
>NZ_JAWOWM010000201.1:0-819 GCF_033340475.1 Vibrio sp. 1078-1 | reverse complement strand
AGGCGGGTAAACCACATCTTGAAGTACCTGTTTACTCACACATCACATACGACATTACTGATGAGCTAAAAAAAGTCGACCGACCTGACGTGCTTATTATTGAAGGCTTAAACGTATTACAAAGCGGTATGGACTACCCACATGATCCACATCGAGTATTTGTATCTGATTTTCTTGATTTCTCAATTTATGTTGATGCGGAAAGTGAAACGATAGAGCAGTGGTATGTTGAGAGATTTTTGAAGTTTCGCCGCGGAGCTTTTACTAAACCAGGCTCCTACTTCAGCCACTATACGCAACTGTCGGTCGATGAAGCGAAAAGTAAAGCGAAAGAAATTTGGCGCAATATTAATGGACTCAATCTGGAATTGAATATTCTTCCAACCAGAGAAAGAGCCCATTTGATCCTCCACAAAGGTGCTAACCACCTTGTCGACAAAGTATCGCTAAGAAAGTAAAGGGGCTCAGTCCCCTTTTCTCAACGAAATTTCTCCGCCAATGTAGGTTTCCAAACCATTTTCAGTTTTGAGCACCACCCCACCCTGTTGGTCGATACCTTGTACCACTCCGTGTATTTCTCTCGGTCCCATAAGAAGCTTAACCGGTCGGCCGATAAAGTTGTCCAAACGATTCCAACGTTCAACAAAACCACCCAGTCCAGTCAGTTCATATTCTTCTAGCGCGGCTTTCCAATGATCGATAAGACGTATCGCCAATTGAGTTCTATCGATACTCACTTCATTGGAAATTTGGTTGAGTGTTGTCCAGGGTTGATCAATACCGGGCTGCACATCAGGCATGCCAATATTTAATCCCATT
>NZ_JAWOWM010000200.1:0-820 GCF_033340475.1 Vibrio sp. 1078-1 | reverse complement strand
GCTTGCATTGCTCGCCGCATGAATAACGAAATCGACTTCGTCATCAAACTCAATCGGCTGGCAAACATCTTGGTAAAAACATTCAAATTCACCGGTCAGCTCACCAAATAAGTCTTGAACTTTCTGTTCACTACGGGCTAACAGCAAAACTCTGATGTTCAGTTGATCTTTTCTATTGAGATAAACAAAAAAGCGAACCATACAAGCTGCAAGCATTCCTGTCGCACCCGTAACAAGTACAGTTTTATTTCGCAACAAATCCCATGACTTCTGGCTCAAGTACAATTGCTCGTTATCATCACCGATGATATTAATCCGATTATTTTTCATATAATTAACCAAAAACCTGTAGATTTTCCTGCGTATCGATTATTGCCTTAAAAATAAAGAAATCGATGGGTGACGTGATTTTAATGTTTTCAGAAATGCCAGAGACTAGGCGAACATCGTATCCGTACTTTGTCATCAACGAACATGAATCGATCGCTTCGGTGTAACAGTCCTCACGCGCTTGACGATGTACTTTAAGAATATCGCGCAAATAAAAGCTTTGTGGCGCTTTCGCTAATCGAGATAACGAACGATCGTGAACGTCTTTCACGACGTCTTCATTGTCGACAAGGACAAAGGTCTCTACTGGAGGACAAGTAGTGATCGCACTACCGTGACTTTTGACCGCTTCGATATTTCGGTTGATAATTTCATCATTGATTAAAGGTCGAACGCCATCATGAATCAAAACAACAGACTTATGATCAAACTCTTCTTCTATCTTACATAAGCCGTTAAATATCGACTCCTGTCCAGTTTCCCCACCAGG
>NZ_JAWOWM010000199.1:0-820 GCF_033340475.1 Vibrio sp. 1078-1 | reverse complement strand
GGCACTGTTGCAAATAGTCGGTGGTGATAAACTTATCATCCCCTTTTGCTGATGGAGCTGCACATGAACCCATTCAAAGGCCGGCATTTTCAGCGTGACATCATTCTGTGGGCCGTACGCTGGTACTGCAAATACGGCATCAGTTACCGTGAGCTGCAGGAGATGCTGGCTGAACGCGGAGTGAATGTCGATCACTCCACGATTTACCGCTGGGTTCAGCGTTATGCGCCTGAAATGGAAAAACGGCTGCGCTGGTACTGGCGTAACCCTTCCGATCTTTGCCCGTGGCACATGGATGAAACCTACGTGAAGGTCAATGGCCGCTGGGCGTATCTGTACCGGGCCGTCGACAGCCGGGGCCGCACTGTCGATTTTTATATCTCCTCCCGTCGTAACAGCAAAGCTGCATACCGGTTTCTGGGTAAAATCCTCAACAACGTGAAGAAGTGGCAGATCCCGCGATTCATCAACACGGATAAAGCGCCCGCCTATGGTCGCGCGCTTGCTCTGCTCAAACGCGAAGGCCGGTGCCCGTCTGACGTTGAACACCGACAGATTAAGTACCGGAACAACGTGATTGAATGCGATCATGGCAAACTGAAACGGATAATCGGCGCCACGCTGGGATTTAAATCCATGAAGACGGCTTACGCCACCATCAAAGGTATTGAGGTGATGCGTGCACTACGCAAAGGCCAGGCCTCAGCATTTTATTATGGTGATCCCCTGGGCGAAATGCGCCTGGTAAGCAGAGTTTTTGAAATGTAAGGCCTTTGAATAAGACAAAAGGCTGCCTCATCGCTAACTTTGCAACAGTGCC
>NZ_JAWOWM010000198.1:0-821 GCF_033340475.1 Vibrio sp. 1078-1 | reverse complement strand
ACGAGCGCAGATGTGAAGTGGCCGCTGGTTTGACGCATGTTGTACAAGTAGATTTGTAGGGTTTCGTAGCGAGTGCCAACCAAAATATTGGCGAACACGAACTCTCCTAGTAAGAATGAGAAGGAGAGGAACAACGATGCCATTAAACCTTTCTTTAAATTGGGCAAAATGATCAACAAAAAAGCTTTGGTCGTACTTGCGCCAAGCAAGTGCGCGGCGTCCATCAAATCATGTAAATTGATGGCTTCAAAGCTGTTGGAAATGGCGCGATACATAAATGGCAATGCGATGGTGAAGTAAGTACCCACTAAAATCCAGGGGGTACCGATGAGGGAAATTTCGCTGTCAGCATAGAGTTGAAGAAGGCCCACAGACGAAACCACTGGTGGTACTGCAAATGGCAGCAAAATCAGGATATTCATCAGCTTGTCGAGTTTCGGAAAGTAGTAAAACACCACGAAAATCGCAGGCAGTATGAGAACAACACTCAGTGCTAGTGCTGAAAGGCCAATAAAGAGCGAGCGACCAAATGCCTGTAAGAAGCGAGGATCTGTTAGCAGTTTAATGTACCAGTCAAAAGTGAAACCATCAGGCAGAATCGTTGCGCCCCAGCGAGAAGAGAGCGAGTAAATGAAAGTCGCTAGAATAGGGATCAGCATGATTAAGACGATGGTGTAAACGACGCTTTTATGGAATCGAGAATTTACGTCTTGCATGGTTTACTTCCTGCTTTTCTTAGCTGCGTAACTTTTGGCAATCAGCCACTGGTTAATCACCGTAATAACCGCCAACAGCGCCATTAAGATGACCGAGATGGCGGC
>NZ_JAWOWM010000197.1:0-827 GCF_033340475.1 Vibrio sp. 1078-1 | reverse complement strand
GGTTGAAAATAGCGCGGCTCTCGCACCGTTGTCACCTTCGACGGCGAGAGGCGCTAAGAGGGCAATCAATACAGACCCTGACATAGCGGTGATAAAACGTTGCACGCGTTCGCTAATCGGAATGAATGACATCACATAAACGCCACCCCAGCGAGTTGCCAGAGTTACCAATCCCATTGCGATAATGATAAACAGCGTGCCGCCTAAGCTTGTTTCAATGTTCATGCTTTTTTCTCCTTCCAACAAGCACCTAAAATACCGCCAGCGATTGCGCCGACAACGACATGGCTGTTTTCTGGCAAATACCAGTAAGCCATCAGTGATGAAGCTGCTGCCATGCTCCAAATCGCGAAGATACGCAGATTTTTAGGGCCGCCTGCAACCATAGAAAGTAAAAAGCAACCCATGACCATATCAAGTCCGAGACTGACTGGATCTTTGATGGCACCACCAAAGTAGATCCCCATCCAGGTGCCGACAATCCAGAAGCCCCAAAGTGCAAGCCCTCCGCCGACCAACAAACCAAACCCAGGCTCTTTCTTGCCAAATGCGTTCATCGCCATTGCCCAGTTCGCATCGGAGGCAAGCAACATAATGCCATAGCGCTTATGTGGCGGTAGCTGTCTCAGCCAAGGGTAGAGCGTCGCACCCATCAGACGGTGGCGAGCATTGATGGCAAACACAGTAATCAAAACCGGTACAAGTGGTACTTCAGCTCCCCACATTTCTAACGTGGCAAACTGAGACGCACCAGCAAAGACGAGCGTACTCATTAAAAGAGTCGGAAAGGCGTCTAAGCCGGTTTGCACCGCAGCAACCCCAAAGGC
>NZ_JAWOWM010000196.1:0-832 GCF_033340475.1 Vibrio sp. 1078-1 | reverse complement strand
GCTTTACGTCTCTAGCGCACGGTTCAAAAGAGATCGACGCGACACTAGAAGCGGCGGATCGCTGTTTTGCAATCATTGCGGCAGAAGCAAAATAAGCGCTATACGCAAGTTATAAGAAAAGGACCGAAAGGTCCTTTTTTATTGCCAGTTCAAAATTACCAAGACAGCTAACACGCCTAGAACAATGCCAAACCACGGAATACGTTTGGTTTTCTTCTCAGATTTACATTTCTTATCGCCGTTACAACAACCCATTTTTCATCTCTTGATTGATAACCATCTGATTTGTAGTCATTATAACAAGGTCATTTACCCCTTCCCAATTCAGCTGTGTCATAAGGCTGAAAGGAAAGCCGGTGCAAAGTAATAAAGGTTTCGCGCTGATATCAACGCGATCCATTGTAAACGTCATCCGTAAGTTGGATTTATCTCATGCCAAACAACGTAAAAATCACGTCGAGTCATCGTGTATTAATGATCGCTCTACTCGCCGCTGCTTTTGCTTGCTATTTATTGGTCGAGCCTTACATCAATTCGATCGTAATGGCTTTCATTATCTCACTGCTTATGTTTCCTGTGCATGAGTGGTTTGAGCGTAAAATGCCAAAACACAAAAATTCGGCATCGCTGCTCACGTGCGTAGTTTTGACCTTCATTATTGTCATTCCACTACTGTTTGTGTTTGCTGCAATTGTTCAACAAGGCTCCGTTTTTTCTCAGAATACGTACAAATGGGTCACCAATGGTGGCATTCAAGACATCTTCCAACATCCTTGGGTCATCAAAGGTCTATCCATTGTTAATGAGTACTTACCTTTCGATAAAATCGAGC
>NZ_JAWOWM010000195.1:0-834 GCF_033340475.1 Vibrio sp. 1078-1 | reverse complement strand
GCCAGTGTTGTCCTTTATCTATGCGCCAATTCAGGTCAGTGAAAATACGTTTTTCAGTGTATTCAACTTGGCCATTTTTTAGTTCGAAAATAGGATCATCGAAGTGTGTAGAGTGTTGGTGACGTCGTATCAACCCCATCATCTCTTCGCTTTGTTTTTGGGATTGTGACTTGATTTGTTCGATTATCGGGTGGTTGTCCCAACTCTCTTTATTCATTGTGCTGTCAAGACTGCCGGCATTAAATAGCGCCACATGATCTATCCATTCTGGTATGTCGGACTCGCGAGAAAACGTAATCAACATCTGGACGGATTGCGAAAGCGAGTGCAAATAGGTTGCGAGTGAAGCGCGGTGGGCAACATCTAGACCGACAAAAGGATTATCCAGCAGCCCAAGGTCAGGTTGGGTTGCCAACGCTCTAGCGAGCATGACTCGTCTGGTCTCGCCAGTCGATAAAACACGAAAACCGCTCTGTTTTAAATGGTGAAGGTCGAGCTCTTCAAGCAGTCTTTCCGCTGCTGCTGCATCTTGGCAGCACTCAAAAATCAAAGCATAAACGGTACTGCCTTGGTCGATACGATCGAGAAAATCGGTGTCGTCCTTTAATAGCTCACGTTCAAGTAGTCGTTGTTGCTCTGAAAGCGATACTTGCGCGACTTTCAATTCACCAAGATCCAAAGTCCCTTGTGTGGGTTTCAGTTCGCCACAAAGCAGATCGCCTAGCAGGGAGCCGATGTCGCCTTCTGCACTGAAGATGCCCCAAGAGTCATTGTTATCGATTGTCCATTCATCAATGGAAAGTGTGGTGGTATGTCCTTGTACAGCAAGCTGAC
>NZ_JAWOWM010000194.1:0-834 GCF_033340475.1 Vibrio sp. 1078-1 | reverse complement strand
ATCCAGCAACAAAAGCGACTAGCGCCAACACCAACAGCATTGTCGGCTCTATCATTTCCATAAATTCTTATTCTTCTAATATTCTATTTTTCGTTTAAATGGCGGCAGTGAGTCGATAAGTGCTTGCCCGTAGCGTTTGGTTACGAGGCGTCGATCCAGAATGGTCACTCTACCAGAATCTCGTTCTTTACGCAGTAGGCGGCCCACGCTCTGGATCAGCTTTTTGCTCGCATCAGGTACAGTGATTTGCATAAACGGGTTGCCGCCTTTCTTTTCTATGTATTCTGAATGCGCTTGTTCTACTGGAGAGGTAGGAACACCAAATGGAATTTTGGTGATCACTAAGTTTTCCAGTAACTCTCCTGGCAAATCGAGTCCTTCCGAAAAGCTTCCTGTACCAAAGAGAACGCTGGTTTTGTTTGTTTCTACAAGCTTTTTATGTTTTTTTAGAATTTCTTGACGAGAACTTTCGCCTTGTACTTGCAAAGCCCAGCCTCGTTTTATGAACTCTGAAGACAGCGCTTCTGCGACTTGGTTCATCTGCCAGTAAGAGGAGAATAATACCAAGTTGGCCTTTTTGTCTTCTAAGTACTTAGGCAAGATCTCAATAAGATATTCAGTAAACTGAGGTGCCGATGGTTCGTACTTCATTGCCGGTATGAGTAACTCAGCTTGGTTTTGATAATCAAAAGGCGAAGCGAGTGCCAAAAACTGAGTCCCAGATTCTGGCTTTCCATCAATGCCTACTTGATGGCAAAAATAGTGGAAAGAGTTCAACGCTCGCATTGTTGCTGAAACTAATACGGCACCAATACAACGACTCCAAATCTGTTG
>NZ_JAWOWM010000193.1:0-835 GCF_033340475.1 Vibrio sp. 1078-1 | reverse complement strand
TAACAACAGAATGAATTCAGGCTCCCCCTACGGAGAGCCTGAGTCAGCATTACTTATCCATATGGATAACGGTACGGATGCTCTTACCTTCGTGCATCAGATCAAATGCTTTGTTTACGTCTTCCAAGCCCATCGTGTGAGTAATGAACTCTTGTAAGCCAAACTCACCTGCCATGTAACGGTTTACGATTTCTGGAAGCTCAGAGCGACCTTTCACGCCGCCGAACGCACTGCCGCGCCATACACGACCCGTAACCAGCTGGAATGGACGAGTTGAGATCTCTTGACCCGCACCCGCAACACCGATGATCACCGACTCACCCCAACCTTTGTGACAACACTCAAGCGCTTGACGCATTACGTTGACGTTACCGATACATTCGAATGAGTAATCCACACCGCCATCCGTCATTTCAACAATCACTTCTTGAATTGGCTTGTCGAATTTTTGTGGGTTGATGACGTCTGTAGCACCAAGTTGTTTAGCTAGGTCGAATTTGCTTTCGTTGATGTCGATACCGATGATGCGGCTTGCACCTGCCATGCGCGCACCGATGATCGCTGAAAGACCGATGCCGCCCAGACCAAAGATCGCAACCGTGTCGCCTTTTTCAACTTTTGCAGTGTTCAGAACCGCGCCCATACCAGTCGTTACGCCACAACCTAGTAGACACACTTCTTCAAGAGGCGCTTGCTTGTTCACTTTGGCTAATGAAATTTCAGGCAGCACTGTGTACTCAGAGAAAGTAGAACAACCCATGTAGTGGAAGATAGTTTCACCATTGATAGAAAAATGGCTTGTAACATATGGCATCAGAACTTTACCTTGAGTTTA
>NZ_JAWOWM010000192.1:0-837 GCF_033340475.1 Vibrio sp. 1078-1 | reverse complement strand
GATTGCTTAAGGCTCGCGGGATATGTGGCCTATTCCCAGCGGCAAGCGTGGGTGATGATATTGAAGTGTACACCGATGAGTCGCGTACCGAGGTTGCTAACGTATTGCGCAATCTTCGTCAGCAAACAGAAAAGCCTAAAGGCTGTAACGACTGCTTGTCGGATTACATCGCGCCAAAAGAAGCTGGCAAACAGGAGTGGGTTGGAGCGTTTGCAGTAACTGGCGGTATCGGTGAGCGTGAGTTGGCCGATGAGTACAAAGCGAAAGGCGATGACTACAACGCAATCATGATTCAAGCGGTGGCGGATCGTTTAGCCGAAGCTTTTGCTGAATACTTGCATGAGCGTGTCAGGAAAGAAATTTGGGGCTATGCAGCAGATGAAAATCTATCGAATGATGGGCTCATCCGTGAAAAGTACCAAGGGATCCGTCCTGCACCGGGTTACCCAGCTTGTCCTGAGCATACAGAGAAAGGCCCGCTTTGGGAGTTACTGAATGTTGAAGAGAACATCGGTATGTCACTAACAACGAGCTATGCAATGTATCCGGGGGCATCAGTGTCCGGTTGGTACTTCTCACATCCAGACTCTCGCTATTTTGCGATCGCTCAGATCCAAGACGATCAGTTAGAGAGTTATGCAGATCGTAAAGGTTGGGATAGGATCGAAGCTGAAAAATGGTTGGGGCCAAACATTAACGGCTAAATCAAGTGAACAAGCAATAAAAAGGGCTGCCAATGTGCAGCCCTTTAATTTGTCGTTGTTCCCTCAAAAACCACGTTATGCTTTTTGAACCACGGTAGTGGGCACTTGAGGAACAAACCAATATTATTGTTCG
>NZ_JAWOWM010000191.1:0-837 GCF_033340475.1 Vibrio sp. 1078-1 | reverse complement strand
CTTCGAACAAAGTGATATCGTGTTGTTGGTGCAGATAGTACCCACATGTCAGTCCAGAAATTCCAGTGCCTACAATAGCGATTTTCATGCTTCTTCCTTTTAAGATACGAGTTTAGCCGTCAGCATTGCTTGCCAACTGTATGGAAGCAACGAGATAAAGCGGAGAATGCCTGTAAATCTCGCCGGAAAATAAATGTGGCTTTTATTCGCCGCTAGCTGCTTTCTCAATAATTGAGACGCTTGCTTGGTTGAAATGATCATAGGCATCTCAAAGGTGTTTTTATCCGTTAGGGGCGTTTCAACAAACCCAGGAAACACAGTAATCACTTTGATGCCTTTCTTCTTAAGATCCACAGCGAGCGTGCGCGCAAAGTAGCTCACTGCCGCTTTTGACGCGCCGTACGCTTCCGCTCTTGGCAGCGCGACTTCGGAGGCAATGGAGCCAACAATGACAACGCGGTGCCCTCGCTGAAAATACGGTTGGCAAGCTTCTATACAGTTAGCTACACCTACGACATTAACATTCATCACGCGCGCCATAAGTTGCGCATCTACAATGCCATCATCCATGTATTCGCAATCACCCGCGTTGAAGATCCATGTATCTGGAATCGTCTTAAGCGAAGACAGTACTCGCTTCGTCTCCTCATAATCGGTTACATCAAACTTCAGCGTTTCAATAGATGAAGAAGTTGCCGCTAGCTCAGCAAGTACAGCTTCATTGCGTCCACATGCGATCACACGCCAACCAGACTCAGCAAAATCGACAGCCAGCTGTTTACCTATCCCGGAGGTCGCCCCCGTAATTAAAACGACACTATTCATCGCCCCAACCTT
>NZ_JAWOWM010000190.1:0-838 GCF_033340475.1 Vibrio sp. 1078-1 | reverse complement strand
GCGTGTAGAGCAGGCGCGAGGAATACGAACATGAACTCTAGAGGCTCTGTGATACCAGTTAGGAATGAACAGAATGCAACAGAGAACAATGCACCACCAACTTGGCTACGTTTCTCAACAGGAGCCGCTAGGTACATAGCAAGTGCTGCACCTGGTAGACCAAACATCATTACTGGGAAGAAACCGTTCATGAATACACCAGCGCTCTTATCACCACCGAAGAAACGGTGTAGGTCACCAGATTTAACTGTTTCAGTTACTTCTTTAACAGTTGCTGTAATTTCTGGAGTTACTGAGTTAGCGAATTCAAATGTGTGAGTTTGACCTGCAACAAGAGTCTTAGCTAGAGCTGGGTCAACACAAAGTTGTTGTAGTGCAGGAAGAGCTTGACCAGCAGCTGTTGCGCCAGAAACTAGCACTTCTTGACAAGAACCCATACCAAACCAGAAGAAAGAGTTCAGTACGTGGTGTAGACCTACAGGAATTAGAGCACGGTTAAGCGTACCATATACAAACTGACCGATTGCGCCAGAAGTAGAGATACCGTGAGCAAGTGCATCTAGACCACCTTGGATTGTTGGCCATACAATACCTGAAACAGCACCAGCAACTAGGGCGAACAAACCAGCCATAATTGGCACTAGGCGCTTACCAGAGAAGAATGCTAGCCACTCAGGAAGGCGTGTAGCATGGAAAGCGTTGTAAGAATGGCCAGCAATGATACCTGCGATGATACCACCGAAGAATGACATGTTAACTGACGCATCGATTGTTGACGCTGTCGCAGTAAGTACGAAGTACGCAACCGCACCAGCAAGACCTGCAGCACCTTGACCGT
>NZ_JAWOWM010000189.1:0-839 GCF_033340475.1 Vibrio sp. 1078-1 | reverse complement strand
AGCCTCTGTCGTATCAAATGGTATCAATCGTACTTGGAGTTAGATTATCGACTTTCTGCTTCTAACTTTAGCGCGATATAGTTTTGTGCGGCGGTAACCAAATCAGAACGATTGATAATCTTCCATAGGAAAAATGGCGGGATTAAGAATGCAATGAAATAAAACGACTCATGAAAAAAGATCTGAGCAATTGCATCTTGATGTTCCCACAACGCCGTAAGCGCGAAAAGATCGAGCATCACACCAAGTACACCAAAAACAACTGAAACCACGATCGCTAATCCTAGTAGCTCTCGAATAAAAAATTTGTATGCCATCATACTAATTCCTTCTAGCAATATTCGACCTTACGTTACGCCCCTCATCACCTATCTATTTTGATTATTATCAACTTCATTTCACTACGAATAAGAACTTAGTTTTATAAAAAAGCGCTTGTAAAAATGGGAAAAGTGGTTACCAAGCAACCACGTTGTTTAGCTAAGTAGAGCCGAAGTTAATGGAGTTACTGCTTCGCAGCTACACTTGAGCAATAGATTTAAAAATAGCTTTTTAGGAATCCATATCACATTATGAATTTCCCTTTTTTACATTGACCCCGTCATTACTAAGCAATGACATTTGGTCTCGACTCTGAGACTAATCTTCGATGTTTATCGGCAGTGTAAACACAAGAGGTCAATATGAAAAAATACACTTATCCTCTACTTGCTATCTCAGGCGGTCTACTACTGACTGGCTGCGGTGGTGACGACTCTTCATCAAATACAGAATCCGCTACGTTTTCTCTTGGTGTCTCAGATGCACCTGTGGATGACGCCAACAAAGTGGTCTTAGAT
>NZ_JAWOWM010000188.1:0-839 GCF_033340475.1 Vibrio sp. 1078-1 | reverse complement strand
CCAAACGGTCAGAGCCCGATGCTGGACTTGCGCCTTCCGCCAGTGGCGTTTTCGCTTTTCGACCATCTGGTGTTGCCATCGTGGATGCGCCAAATGGCACGTTGGCAGAGATGCTTGATGTTCCCGCGTAGTAGCCACCACCAATTGGCCCGCGCCCATGACGTGTGTTGACAAATTGCGCCAACTCATCGATATAAACTTGGTAAGCATCAGCCAGCAATTGGTCGACATAATCGTCGTCATTGCCGTATTTTGGCGCGAAGTTGATTAAGCGTTGGCGAAGTTGTTCGTTCTCAATACCATCGAAGTCTTCTTCTAATGCTTTTGCCAGTTCCGTTTGGCTGATTTGCGCTTCTTCAAACACCAAATGTTTGATCGCCGCCAAACTGTTACCCAAATTGGCGATACCCACTTGCAGGCCAGATACCCAATCGTATTTCGCTCCGCCTTCTTTTACTGTTTTACCACGCGCCAAACAGTCATCCACCAGCGATGAGCAGAAAATATCTTGCGCTTGCTGCTCAAGCACGCTGTCGACTACAGTATCGATCTCTATCGATTTACGTGTGTAGTAGCGAATTTGCTCCGCCCAAGAAGCGGTGACTTGATCAAAACTCTCGAAGTTGCCTTTTGCCAACGACTTATCATGCGGCAAGAAGGCTTTGCCCGTCGTTGCATCCACACCTTCGTTAAGCGCCGCCAGCAAAATACGCGCAAAGTTAATGAAGCTCATACCCGTACAACGGTAACCCCATTTGCCTGGAACAGCGGTTTCAATACAGCCAATAGACGCATAGTTGTAAGCATCTTCTTTCTCGACACCTAGCTTGATGAACTCT
>NZ_JAWOWM010000187.1:0-840 GCF_033340475.1 Vibrio sp. 1078-1 | reverse complement strand
TAGTGTGTAGGCAGGAAGCGAACATGCAGAGTCACCAGAGTGAACGCCCGCTTGCTCAATGTGCTCCATGATGCCGCCGATAACCACGCGCTCACCGTCACAGATAGCGTCGATATCCACTTCTGTTGCATCATCTAGGAATCGGTCTAGTAGAACTGGAGATTCATTCGATACGCTTACTGCTTCGTTGAAGTAACGACGCAAGTCTTGTTCATCGTAGACGATTTCCATCGCACGACCACCCAAAACGTAAGATGGACGAACAACGAGTGGGAAGCCGACTTCACGAGATTTCTCAACCGCTTGCTCCATCGCCGTTACTGTTGCGTTTTGTGGTTGTAGAAGACCTAAACGCTCAACTGCAGCCTGGAAACGCTCACGGTCTTCTGCGCGGTCAATCGCATCTGGGCTTGTACCGATGATTGGCACGCCTGCAGCTTCTAGTGCGCGAGCCAGTTTAAGTGGCGTTTGACCACCGTACTGAACAATCACACCTTTTGGCTTTTCAACGCGGGCGATAGACAACACATCTTCAAGAGTTACTGGTTCGAAGTAAAGACGGTCAGATGTATCGTAGTCTGTCGATACTGTTTCTGGGTTACAGTTCACCATAATGGTTTCGTAGCCATCTTCACGAAGCGCTAGTGATGCATGTACACAACAGTAGTCGAATTCGATACCTTGACCGATACGGTTTGGACCACCGCCCAGTACCATGATCTTGTCTTTATCTGTTGGGTTTGCTTCACATTCTTCATCGTAAGATGAGTACATGTAAGCCGTATCAGAAGAGAACTCTGCCGCACACGTATCCACACGCTTGTAGACAGGGTGGATGTC
>NZ_JAWOWM010000186.1:0-841 GCF_033340475.1 Vibrio sp. 1078-1 | reverse complement strand
CGAACATCAATATCGTTGCCTTGCTCGTCCACGCCAGATACGTAGCGCATCCAACCTGCAATTGCTGTTGCCAACCAAGAGAAGTTAGAGCCTTGAGCAAGGTGGAATCGTAAGCTGCCACCCATGCGTTGCGGGATCTTCTGGCTGCCATCCATCGCGATTTGCCATGTTTTGTGTTTCAAACTTGGGTTGGTGAAGCGCTCGATAAGCAGTTTAGCGTAGCCTTCTAAATCGGTGCCTTCTGGCATGGTCAGCGAAGGGGCTTGTGCTTGCATCATCATGTCGAATGCCGCTTTGCGGTAGCCTTCGTCTGTCATGGTGTCAGAGATATGCGCGTAACCACCAAGGTAGCCTAGGTAGGCTAGGAACGAGTGGCTACCATTTAGCATGCGCAGCTTCATTTCTTCGTAAGGCACAACGTCGGCAACAAATTCTGCGCCAGCCACGTTCCAATCTGGACGACCAGCTACGAAGTTGTCCTCGATAACCCATTGACGGAAAGGTTCACAAGCGATGCCACATGGATCTTCACAGCCAAGCAGATCGGCGATTTCGCTAAGTGTCTCTTCTGTGGCTGATGGCACAATGCGTTCAACCATAGTGCAAGGGAAGGTGACGTTGGTTTCAATCCAGTCGCGCAATTCAGGGTCAAGCAGTTGAGCGAATTCCAGTACCGCTGCTTTTGCTACGTGACCGTTCTCTTGCACGTTATCGCAAGACATCACGGTAAATGGCGTTAGGCCGCGTTCACGACGTATCTTCAGTGCTTGCACGATGTAACCTAGTGCCGATTTTGGCTCCGTTGGATTGGCAAGGTCAGCAATGACTAGCGGATTGTTTT
>NZ_JAWOWM010000185.1:0-841 GCF_033340475.1 Vibrio sp. 1078-1 | reverse complement strand
GTTTGAATATTCCAAACATAGGAACCTCATTATGTATATGCGATGGTAAAGAACCCAAAAGGAGCGAACGAAACAAAATTAACATTCGTTCGAAAGTTTCTGCATTGTATGAGGTTAGGATTTAATTTCTGTGATAAATGTTGCATAGGAATTAATTATTAGTAAATACAGCAAATTAGCCACCATTAATTAGACAGCCGTTCAACTTTACTCAGAATTCGTTAATATCTTTTCTTGATCAAAAAAGAACATTTAATCACTCACATTCGAAACTAAACAAAATAAAGGCTCGAATAGGAACACAAATTCGAGATAAATGGTGCTGCATGACGCATTAAGCTAAGGAAAAATCAGTAATAACAAAAGTGAAGGAAAAGTTTGGTGTTTAGTTTCAAACGAAATAAAGAGTCCAAAAACAACCAAGTTCTACTGAGGTGCACATTTCGTACACTTAGCGCGATGAACACACTTTGGGAAGGCAAAATCCATATCGTACTCTCGCTCTACGCGAGTACGATTTTATCGTCGTGCGTTCTAGTTATTTTCTTTCAGGATCTCCCTCCAAGCCTTTGCTGTATCTGGCTTTAACTACCTCTTAGGGATTACTTTTTACACAAACTATTGAACGATAATCCACCATTGACGAACCAGCTTCACAAAACTCCTCTTACCAGTTGTGCATTTGTTTTCACATCGGTAATTTGAGCGCTGAAAATGACTCACTCATCCCTATAAAGAGCTTTCTATCAGTTTCCTTTCTGGTCAAAAGATGCGCCATTTAACAAAAACGAAGACTTTGATTAACAAATTTATGCTCAAACGCTCATTTTTAATGCTCGTT
>NZ_JAWOWM010000184.1:0-842 GCF_033340475.1 Vibrio sp. 1078-1 | reverse complement strand
GGTGAACTAAGTATCGGTAACTACTTGGGTGCTCTACGTCAATGGCAGCAGATGCAAGACGATTATGATTGCCAATACTGTGTTGTAGACCTTCACGCGGTTACGGTTCGCCAAGATCCTAAAGCCCTACATGAAGCGACTCTAGACGCATTGGCGATCTGTCTGGCAGTTGGTGTTGATCCGAAGAAGAGCACGCTATTTGTTCAGTCACACGTACCAGAGCATGCTCAACTTGGTTGGCTTCTTAACTGTTACACTCAAATGGGTGAACTGAGCCGTATGACTCAGTTTAAAGACAAGTCTGCACGTTACGCGAACGACGTAAACGTGGGTCTGTTTGATTACCCAGTGCTAATGGCAGCAGACATCCTGCTTTACGGCGCACACCAAGTGCCAGTAGGTAGCGACCAGAAGCAGCACCTAGAATTAGCGCGTGATATCGCAACGCGTTTCAACAACATTTACTCGCCAGAAAGCCCAATCTTTACGGTGCCTGAGCCATATATTCCAACGGTTAACGCGCGCGTAATGAGCCTTCAAGATGCGACGAAGAAAATGTCGAAGTCTGATGATAACCGTAAGAACGTTATCACGCTGCTTGAAGAGCCAAAATCGATCATCAAGAAGATCAACAAAGCGCAAACCGATACCGAAACGCCACCAAGCATTCGCCATGATGTTGAAAACAAAGCGGGTATTGCAAACCTAATGGGTCTTTACTCTGCAGCGACAGGCATGAGCTTTGAAGAGATTGAAGCGAAATACAAAGGCGTTGAAATGTATGGCCCATTCAAGAAAGACGTGGGTGAAGCGGTTGTTGCGATGCTTGAGCCAATTCAAGA
>NZ_JAWOWM010000183.1:0-846 GCF_033340475.1 Vibrio sp. 1078-1 | reverse complement strand
CGCCAACGACAATTGCGTTTCCACCATCTTGCGACGGGTAATGTTGCGCGTCATGCCCAAAATGCCGATCAGGTCACCGGCCTGATTTCGTACCGGTGATTTGATGGTTTCCAGCCAAGTTGGGTTGTTGTTTTCATCAATTTGGCGACACTCTTCAACGATGTTCTGTGTGCCAGTAGCGACCACTAATCGGTCGGCATCAATGAATTTTTCCGCGCGCTCGGCGCTGAAAAGGTCAAAGTCGTTCTTCCCGACAATGTCATCGTTAGACTTTTTCCACGCCTGTTCCACGCTGCGGTTAGTCATGGCGTACAGACCGTCGGTGGTTTTGATCCAGATGTGGTCATCCAGACAATCGATGAATTCTTGCAGCGTTGGTAGTGGCTTGTTGGCGTGTGAGTGATGACGTTTGAGCTCTTGATGATAATGCTGGCTAACATCAAAACTGATGCGGCCTGCCAGTGCGCTCAGCCACGCAGAAACGGTTTGCTTTTGCTGCGTTGAGTGCGTCAACGTCACAACGGCAAACAGCTCCTCATTCGGTAGCCATACTGGGCAAAGACTCAGGTTTTCATCATCAAATTGTGAGCAAACTACGTCAAAGTGCGGCGCGGAAAATTGCGCGCAGTTTTGCTCAATCATCGCCACGATGGCGCGGTGATTTTGTGGCGAGGTGGATACCTCACTGGATAGCCATTGTTTGGTGTAGCTCAGGGTATAAAGTTGTCCCTGAGCTTGAGTGGCATCACAGCATTGCTGCAGAACGTGTTGCCAGTCAGTCATCAACGGTGAAGGAATAGCGAAGCGAAACATAATTAGTAAAGTATCCTGAAGTGCCCACAAATA
>NZ_JAWOWM010000182.1:0-851 GCF_033340475.1 Vibrio sp. 1078-1 | reverse complement strand
TGCGAATCAACGAGACGATCAGCGTGATGAATACCGCTAGCCCGACAAATCCGGTTTCCGCTAACACGCCAAACCATGTACTGTGCACCGCGTGGTTGATGCCATCCCAATGTGGGCTGTAGAAGTAGTAGTTGAAGTAGAAGTTATCCAGTCCTACTCCGGTAAACGGGTGGTGGACTGCCATTTTGAAAGCCGCTTCCCATGCGTACAAACGACCCATCGCTGATGCGTCGATACCATCTTCTGCTGCGCCGCCGGATTCACGCCCCGAAATCCCAGCAAAAGCATATAAGGCTAAAGCCGCAACCGCCCCAAGAACCAAAACCAAGGTTTTGCTTTTGATGTGTTTAAAGGCGAAGTAAGCAAACACGGATAGCGAGCCCAATAAACCGCCACGGCTTTGTGTTTGTATCACTGCGAAAAACAGGATAAAGCAGGTGATAAGCGCGAAGAGTCGTAATAGGGTCGGCGAGCGTTTTTCCATCAATTGACTAACGGTAAAGGCGAGAGGAAACATCAACACGAGTGCCAAGTCGTTAGGGTCGCCCAGCACTGAGCCAATGGAACGCCCAATCGATACGCGAGTGCCTTCGACTAAATCAATGCCGTTCGCTGCGTTGTTAAGCGCGACTAACCCAATCAACATGCCGGCGACGATGATCGCTTTGGACATTTGAGCGAGCTGCTGCGGTTTGGTGATCAGCCAAGTGATCGCCAAGGTCATCACAATGATTTTCCAATACGTATTTTTAAATACCGTGATGGCAATATCTCGGCTAGAGGCGAACACAATCCCGATGATAACCAGACCCCAGAAAATGCACAGCCACTTGAGTGAAGGGTGCCAGAAT
>NZ_JAWOWM010000181.1:0-853 GCF_033340475.1 Vibrio sp. 1078-1 | reverse complement strand
CCTGCGGCCGAACAGAACGGGTTAGTATCGTTGCTGACCGACTACGTTTTAGAAAAAGCGGCGGACGATTTTTCCAAACTGACGTTTACTCATCCGGTGCATCTTGGTGTCAATGTGCCTCCTGGTTACCTTGTCGGTTCTCATGTAATAAGAAAACTGCAACTCATTCACAGACAGCTAAGTGAGAATAATGTGTCGCTCGGCATCGAAATTACGGAGCGTCAGTTGATCAATGGGGAAGCAAGGAAGCATATTGCAGCGTTGCGCGTGCACGGAATTGATGTACTGATTGACGACTTTGGAACTGGGCAAACGTCGTTAGCATTTTTGCAGCACATGAAAATTGATTATTTGAAAATCGACAAGTGTTTTGTTGAAACAATAGGCATTCAAAGTGTGAGTGCATCCGTATTGAATGCCATCGTTCATTTTGCGGACGAGCTGCAAGTGAAGTTGATTGCCGAAGGCGTCGAAACGCCGGCGCAAGCAGAGCATTTGAAAAATATGGGAGTGCAATACCATCAAGGCTACCTGTATTCCAAACCTTTACCATATTCCCTGCTTGCGCAGCAGCCGATTTCCTAGCTCTTGTTACGCATTACCAGTGATGAATTTGAGCGCGATAACACTGCGCTTCGTCACCGAAGACAAACTCAAGATCGTTTTTGATGCTCTCAAGGCTGTCTTCTTGGTAATGGGAGACGTAAAGCAATTGGCTGAGATTTTCACGTGCAATCAGTTCCAACGTGTTTTTTACCAAGCGTCGTCCTAAAAAGTCGAGACCTTGATAGGGCTCATCCAAAATGAGTAGTGTTGGCTGCTTCGCTATAGCGCGCGCGATCAACAGCAAACG
>NZ_JAWOWM010000180.1:0-855 GCF_033340475.1 Vibrio sp. 1078-1 | reverse complement strand
CGAGCCATACCAACACTTAAACCGATGTGAACGTTTTGAAAATGGATAAAAATGGGTGCACTGCATGCGTGATGCAGCAAAGACTGAAACTGTTCTAACTCCTTGGTGTCTTCGATGTTTGGCAGGCACAGAATAAACTCATCGCCTCCGATGCGTGTCGCGAACTGGCCGTCGTCTAACAGATGCAAAATACGTTGGGCGGTGATCTGCAACACCTTATCTCCGGCGTCGTGACCAAATTCATCATTCACGGCTTTAAAGCCATCAAGATCGATGTACAACAGAGTAAACGGTTGGGCACGTTGAATCTGTTGTTCGATCAGTTGATTGCCTTTAAAGCGGGAATAGCACCCAGTGAGCTCGTCGATCTCGACTAATCGTTCAAGCTCTTCCACCTGTTCATATTGTGTTTGCCAAATGCCATGCCAATAACACTCGATAGAGCGTAGCCCTTTGTAAATAAACAGGTTGAACAAAAATAAAAACGTACTTTGAATGAAAAATTCTTTTAAAGCGTGGAGTTTAAAAGGGGCATTCCCTGCCGTTATCGAATCATTGTAAAAGCAAAAAGTCATTGATAAGGCGTAGGTAAAGAACGACCAAAAAACACCGAACTCAACCATGGTCAAGAGTAGGTTGATCGTCACCAACGACGAAAAAAGAAAATGTCCGCCTAAGAAAAAGTACAGGTAAAAAGTGAGGGTGTAACCGAGGATTAGGGCAATGACGACAGATTGATGTTTTTGCTCGAGCGTGAAAGTTCGACTTGCCCAAAGGTAAGTAAAACAAGTGCTCGCGGATAACACGTAAGGAAGGTATACAACAAGATTAACCCCTCTGATTGCACAAGCGAAT
>NZ_JAWOWM010000179.1:0-857 GCF_033340475.1 Vibrio sp. 1078-1 | reverse complement strand
AGAGCGCGCAGAAGAATCCATTCCGCCAGCTTAGATCGTTTGCCTTGATCCAGCGCTTTGTTCGCTAAGCTCATGCCGAGTTTGTACATCTTCTGCTTGAACGGTGTGGAATCCATCATGCGTGCAGACACATCAGCCACAATGTTTTCCCACAAGCGCGGTGCCAGTAACACAAAGTTCGGGCCAATCTCGCGTAAGTCCGACATCATGGTTTCTTGTTCTTCCACGAAGTTGACGATTTGACGTGAAATCAACGCCTGACCAACCACATACACCTGCTCCATGATCCAAGGCAGAGGCAGAACAGAAACGTAGTTGTTGCCCGGAGAACGTGGGTCCGCACGCAAGTAAGCCGCACAGTGATCTAAGAACGTGCCGCTGTGAAGTTGCGCCAATTTCGGTTTGGACGTCGTACCCGAAGTGGTACAAAGAATCGAGAGATCACTGCCTTTGGTTGCGGCAACCATATTGAGATACTTATCTGGGTTAGCTTTATCGATCAGCTGCCCTTTTTTGTAGACCTGCTCAACATCGATCAGTCGCGGATCATCGTATTTGCGCATCCCGCGTGGGTCGCAGTAAATAATGTATTCCACACTTGGAATTTCATCCCCAAGCTCAAGAAGTTTGTCGCATTGCTCTTCATCTTCGGCAATCACAACTTTCGCTTTCGCGTAATTGATTAAGTACGCCACTTCTTCATGCATGGAATCTTGATAGATACCCAGTGAATAGCCTTTGATCGCGTGCGCAGCCAGTTCACCCCACACCCATTCAGGTCGGTTATCCCCCAACAGGCCAATCACATCTTGCTCGCCGATGCCTAAATCTTGTAGCGATAATGCCATCCACTTGAC
>NZ_JAWOWM010000178.1:0-857 GCF_033340475.1 Vibrio sp. 1078-1 | reverse complement strand
CTGGAAGTGCCCGAAAAGGGCGCGAAGCCGTGGCAGAAAATCAGTGACCCTGAATGAGAATACAGGCCACTAGGAAAAGAAGAGGGTTGCTATGAAGCCTGTAAAGATACCGCGCCGGGTCGATGAGCCCCCGCATCTGCTGTTGTGGAGCGCAGATGAGTTGGCCCCGATGCTTTTGGGGCTAACGATAGGGGTCATCATCGGTAAGGCCCTGATCTGCTTTCTGGGGGGGTTACTTGTAACCAACCTTTATCGCCGATTCAGGGATAACCATCCGGATGGATACCTGCTCCACATGATCTACTGGGCCGGGTTCATCATGACCAAGGCCAAATCTCTCAAGAATCCGTTTGTCCGGAGGTATTTGCCTTGAACCTGAAAAAGTATCTCAAGACCTGGGAAGGGACCCAAACAGAAAATAAGTGGGGACGAATCTTCCAGGGTGGTCTTATTGCTATCGTTTTCCTGCTGGTGGTCCAAGTATTCAGCAAGGAAACCATCGTCACTATCCAGCCTTTCACGCTCACGGAAGAAGCCTGGGTGACGAAAAATAACGCCTCTCAGTCCTATAAAGAGGCTTGGGGTTTCGCTTTTGCTCAGCTCCTTGGCAATGTGACGCCAGGAACCGTTGACTTTGTGAAAGAACGGATCACCCCGCTTCTCTCCCCGAGCATCTATCAGGACGTGATTGATGCCATCGAAATTCAAGCTCAACAGATCAAGAACGACCGCGTAACCATGCGGTTTGAGCCGCGTTTTGTTGAGTACGAGCCCAAGAGCGACAAGGTGTTTGTCTACGGATATTCCTACGTCAAAGGGGCTTCTTCTAACGAAGAGCGTAGCGAACGCTCCTACGA
>NZ_JAWOWM010000177.1:0-858 GCF_033340475.1 Vibrio sp. 1078-1 | reverse complement strand
CACTTGATCTGCCATGTACAAAAAAAACCCAACATAAGTTGGGCTTTCGAAAGACAAATAAGCGGAAGATATTTAAAGGATACGCTTTAAAACACCGTCAGCTTTTAAGCGAGTGATTTTTCTCACGAGTTTTTGCACAGCAAGCGGGTAATCTTCGACTTTTTCCAACTGTTTGTAAGTGCAGATTAGCTGCGTATGTTCAAGGATTCGGGCTACTTCATCTTCAAACTTATGAGTAAGGTTTGCGTAGTCATCTTGAATCAATAAACCATTTTCAAGATCGAGAGACCAAGCACGCGGATTTAAGTTGTTACCTGTAAGCAGCATGTATCGTTTATCAACCCAGATACCTTTTAGGTGGAAGCTGTTGTTTTCATGCTTCCATAAGTGGACTGAAAGCTTACGAGCTGCAATGTTCGCCTCATTTGCTTTGGCAAAGCGGCGCAGATTTACCTCGTACAGGTAAGGAAGACCACCAATGGTTTTGAAATCTTCTTCTGGAGAGATATAGAAATCGTTCGCGGTTTTATCTCCTACCACGATCGTTACTTTTACTCCACGTTTCATCGCACGTTTTACTTCCCGGTGAATTGATTTAGGGAAGTTAAAATATGGCGTACAGATGAAAATTTCGTTCTTTGCTGCTGCTAGTAGCTTGACGATTTGCTGGTTTAGTAAGTTTCGACGCTTACCAAGACCAACAAGTGGTGTGAGCTTTACTTTATCTTCTGCCGCTGACTCATGGGCAAATTGATAGTTGGCTTGAGCAAGAGAAGAGCGAAGTTGGCGAATTGCCGATTTAATTTCTTTGGTTTCTGGCTTATCTCGATCGGCCAAGTCGTTTACTGCAGGGTGAGC
>NZ_JAWOWM010000176.1:0-859 GCF_033340475.1 Vibrio sp. 1078-1 | reverse complement strand
TCTTCAGGAAGAGGCTGGCCTGTCGCCATTGATGCTTTTTCTAACACTTCCAGAATACGCTCTGAGTCCATGCTAAAGCTCAACAAACCGTTTGGCTTCAACTCTTGAGCCATCACGTCCTTGCTTGCTTCTGCCGCGTACTCGCCGCTGTATAGCGTTAGGTGGCTGCCATTTAAGCGTGCAAACACGTCCATCTTCATGCCCGTGTGCATCTCTAACAAGTCACTTACGTTCACAGGTTGGTTGTCTGGTTGCAGTTGAAGCTGCGCCAATTCAGGAACTAGCATTTGCGCAGTTTGAATCAACATGTTTGGATCTTTCGCAGACAGAGTAAACATGCCATCCATTTGGCTAAACACTTCGCCAAACTGTGCATCAGGATTGATGTTCAGATCGAACAGTTGCATGCTCAACCCTTTCAACCCATTCAGCATGCCAGAGCCCATGCTCACCGCTGCCGCCGGGTTTTGTCCGCCCATGTCTTTTTGCATTTGGCTCAGCAGCGCACATTGGTATTGTGGCTGAGTTATCTCTGTCCAAATTTGACCAATCGATGGCGCAAGCGTGTTGATGTCGATGCCTAGCGCCAAACTAAAGAAGCTCTTATCGCTGTTAGACTCGGTTAACACACCACGAATCGATTTAAGCGCATCGACGATCACTTTATTCTTCGACTCAACAACAAAGCCGCCTTTGATTGACGCTTGCTCACCGTTTAGCTTGTACTCCGCAAACGCCACCGATTGAGGCCAGTTTTCTGCAATTTGCGTAAACTCGTTATGACAAACTGGTGTGCGCATTTCCGTAATGTTTGGATCGACATTAAGACGAGTTAATTGACGAGCAAACATGTTGCCAT
>NZ_JAWOWM010000175.1:0-860 GCF_033340475.1 Vibrio sp. 1078-1 | reverse complement strand
GTTGGGCTAATGGTCGCGATGCCATTTTCAATCGACACCAACACGTTGCTGTTGCCGGACACTGAGAAGTTCAGTGCGGAGTCGCTGTCTTTAAATGCGTCGTTTAAATCAATCGTGTAGGTCGCGAAGTCTTCCGATAACACTTGGTCTGCAATGGCATTTTCAACAGTCGGTGCATCGTTAGCACGATTCACAACCAAACTATCACTGTCGCTAACCGTTGGATTAACACCATCCGATACTGATGCGCTGATCGTTAGGTCTTTAAGGTTGAGTTCGTCGTTGTTAACCGCGTCAACACCCGCTTGAGTCAGCTTGACTTCATTGCCAACCAACACGAAGTAGCCGTTTGAGTTGTTTTCTAGAGAAACGGTTAATTGGTCTTCTGGCGTGTCAGTATCGCGAACCGTTAAGGTTGCGACTACCGTATCAGTGTTCACTGCATCTTCAGTGATGCTTTCTACTGCATCAACCTTGATGGTTGGCGCATCGTTCACTGGATTTACTGTAACAGTTACTTTCGCTTCGTCGGTCAATTGACCGTCCGTTACGGTATAAGTGATTTCAGCGTGGCCATTGAAGTTTTCTGCCGGTGTGAACACCAGTTTGCCATCAACGATCTCTACTTTACCTTGTGCTTCAGGAACAGTCGCAGATTGGATCGACAACTTATCGCCATCCACATCAGAATCGTTTGGCAGAACATCGATAGTAACTGCGGTGTCTTCTTGTGTCGTAGCGATGTCATCTTTCGCCACTGGTGCATCGTTGACCGGTGTTACATTGACTTCAACGGTGGTGGATTCAGACACACCGCCAGAGGTGACGATGTAGGTGAAAGTATCTTTACCGACGTAGTT
>NZ_JAWOWM010000174.1:0-860 GCF_033340475.1 Vibrio sp. 1078-1 | reverse complement strand
GCTTCAAACTGCTGATTTGCAGTTGCTTTTTCTCGATAAGAATATTGACGGAATCTTTTAATTGGCTTTCAAGCTCCAATGGCTCGACATCGACTAAAGAAGCGGCATCAAGCGCGTCAAAGATTTCGTCTCTTATGTCAATATAAACTTCTTTTAGGTGATTCATTTCTTAAACCACGCGAACTTTTTCTGCACTTTGACTTTTTTACCAGTCAGCGAATTCACCATATTTGCAATAGCTGGGGTGAACTTAATTTTCGCCGTATTGTGAATGCCCTGTTGGATGATCAACTTTTCCAAATTGGCTTCATAAACGAAATCAATGGTGTCTTTCGCTTTAATTTTTTCTTTGGCGCCTTGGAGAGGCATCATGTAATCCTTCTGCGATCGAGTCATAGAAAAAATGATTCGATGCTCGGCCTTTCCTAATTTTTTCTTTATCGAGTGATAAGCGCGCAACGAGGCAACAGAAGGTTCACAAACAACAAAAATGCGGTTGTATCTTTCATTGATGTCTTCTGAAGTCAGTTCGTTTATCGCATTTAAAGGCAATGAATCTATGATGAAGTTGTACTGATCCACCAGCTCATTAGAAATTCTAAATAGAGAGTCTGCATGGTCACTTATGCATGCAATGTTCTTTTCAAGGGCAAGGAAATCAAGCTTGTCTTTGATCGGGTGTACATAACTCCCAGCAATTGCGGCATCGAGCTCAGATTGGTTTAAATCGATACTATTTTGTTGCGCCTTTAGTCCTTTTAAACCCAAAAAAATATCCGAATTTAATGCCAGCGTATCGTGTTCAACAAGCAACGTTTTTAAGCTCGCTTGCTGGCTCAAGCTATGGGATAAAAAAGCAC
>NZ_JAWOWM010000173.1:0-861 GCF_033340475.1 Vibrio sp. 1078-1 | reverse complement strand
CGATTGTCGGGGAAATTGGCAGCAGTCTGGCTCATGAATTAAATCAACCGCTGGCAGCCATTCGTAATTACAGTGAAGGTGGGTTACTGCGTCTTGCAAAGAAGCGTCCGCATGAAGATATTGTGCCTGTGCTAGAGAAAATACAGGGGCAAGTGGAACGAGCCGATGCCATCATTCAGCGTTTAAGAACGTTGATACGCAAACGCAGTGTTGATAAGACACCATGCGATATTCAAGCCTTGATTGCAGACACCATTGAGCTGCTTCATTTTCGAATGCAAAAGCAGAACGTCGCCATTGTGACTAGCGTTGAAGGAGAGATACGTTCTCTACTGGCAGACTCCGTGGGCGTTCAGCAGGTTTTGGTTAATGTGATCAACAACGCCATTGATGCGTGTGCTTTGTTTCAGGAGAAATACCACTCGTCGGGCTACCAAGGTAAAATTGCCCTGCATGGTGACTACCAAGCTAACCAGCTTTCTATTCGCATATTGGATAACGGCACTGGGTTACAGCAAGATAATCCGACCCAAGCTTTTGTGAGCTCTAAAGCCGAAGGACTTGGGTTAGGGCTGGCGATTTGTCGTGACGTAATGGAAATGCACGGCGGCGAGTTTCTCATTGCTTCGACCACGCCGCACGGCTGTTTGGTTGAGCTTGTGTTTCCTTATCAAAACTAATCGGTATTTAGGAGCAGTTAATGATCAGCAGTGAAAAGCAGCTGCCTGTTTATGTGGTTGACGATGACGAATCGGTACGTGATTCGCTGGCTTTTATGCTGGAGGAGCATGACTTTAACGTGACGACTTTTGCTGATGGGCAATCTTTTCTCGACGAAGTGAACATTCATCAGGCCGGATG
>NZ_JAWOWM010000172.1:0-862 GCF_033340475.1 Vibrio sp. 1078-1 | reverse complement strand
CGATGAATGAAGTTATCGAGCGCAAACCAACCGAAGGGCTCATTGCCGTCGCGCAAGATTAACATCGCGTTCCATCCCTGCCCGACCACTTTGCCCGCCGTGTATATTGGCGCATCTTCGATGATCACTAAATTACTCTCAAGGCTCGACAGCGCAGCGATGTATTCCTCACTCAGTTGATGTAGGTCGTATTGCGTGTGGAATTCATCGATCGTAACGCCAGACTCATCTGTGCCGTATGTACCGCTGAAACTGCGCTTTTTCATGTCCAGTAGCATCAGTGTGGTGCGGTCAAAGCCCAATCGTTCACGCAGGGCTTCGACGGCTTTGTAATACAAATCTTTTAAGGAATCAGGGTTGGAGATCTCGAGTGCGACTTGCTGAACTAACTTCATGTTTTCGATAAAGCGTTCGCGCTGGCTAATTTCATCGACGTATTGAGCTTCACGGATGTCTCGATGTCGCATCTCTTGTGATGCATTTTTCTCGGCTCGAATGCATTGCCAACGCGCAGCCGCGAGCTGCATTGCGTCGTAGCTTTCTTCGTAAATATTGTGTGCGGTGCGAGCTTGGACAGATTGGATAAGTAAATAGGTGCGTTTTATTGGCGTGTTGTCGAGCATCATTATGTAGCTGTCGCCACCTAAATCTTGGGTGTGATTCCAGTTACAAGTGTTAATCGCCAGAGGAATAATGCTTTCGGATGTATCAAATTGGCAGGCCCAATCCCAGAAAATCTCAGGGTACTTTTGAATAGGGTAAAGCTCTCCGCGAGAAAAACTCACAGAACAACGAGGATTGGTTAAAGGGTCTTCAAAAATGGCGATCGCGTGAGGGGAAAAGAGGTTCTCTAATTGATCGA
>NZ_JAWOWM010000171.1:0-862 GCF_033340475.1 Vibrio sp. 1078-1 | reverse complement strand
TCAAAGTTCACGCCATGGAGTACTTTTACCGGGCCATCATCCGTGATGAATTCCACTTCGAGATCTTTTACACTCAAAATTACATCGTTTTCCATAACACATCCTTACAGCTTATACGTGTCATCAACGACAACAACCGGTTCAAAGGTTTTACCCGACTTCATCGCTTTCTGGGTTTCTTTCTTCACGTCTTTGTCGATCCAATACGTGCCATCACCGATAATTCCGCCACTGAACAACGCTTCTGTCATTCGATTCATTGGTTTCTCTGGCAATTTCAACCAACGCCAGTGTCCATAACGAACGTAAGGTACCATGTAGCCAGTGACAATCACGTGCGCATCAATAATGTCTCGCTGAATCTCATGACCTAATTGGATCTTCTTATCCATGTCCATGTTAAAGCGATACGCAATGATCTTTTCATCTAGCTCTGGAGTGCTGTAGTTAGTGAATGAGTTCGTTTGTGGTTTGTTCGCGTTCACGGAATGGAAGTATTCCCAATAAGTTGGGATTTCCGAAGTCCCCATATCAAAGAAAGCAAGTTCGTGTTTTTTCTCACGCACATACTTGAACATCGATGAACCATCAATCAGCTTCAGCTCAATGTCCAACCCTGCCAATTTTGCCTGTTCACGCAAGAAAGCAATACGCGGTGTATGAACTGGAGATGAGTACGTCAATTCAAAGCTCAAACGCTGACCTTTATCATTCACGCGAATACCATCGGAACCAATCTTATCGAAGCCCGCAGCTTCAAACGCTGCCGCCGCTTTTTCTGGTTCAAACTTTGGCGCTTTCACATCTGGCAACGTGTACTTACCATGCCCAAAGCCCGTTGGGTTGGGTTTACGGCTGTAGT
>NZ_JAWOWM010000170.1:0-863 GCF_033340475.1 Vibrio sp. 1078-1 | reverse complement strand
ATGTGCATAATCTGTACGCTCAGTGGGTGCCGTCGAACGTTGATGGCTTATCGGTAACGTTCGGTATCGATAATGTCTTCGATGAGGTTTACACATCACATGCGTCACGTTCGGGCACGGTACGCGGCTTCACGCTAGATGATTACGAACCAGGTCGTAACTTCAAGCTTTCAGCGGCTTACCAATTCTAAAACCTACTCATAAGGCTCTCGAAAGAGGGCCTTTTTACACGAATAAGCAAAGTGACAATATGATCAAAGAAACTACCCAGATTGAAAGTGAACACGCGAGCAAATACTTAGTGACGCTATGCCGACATTTCGCACGTAAAGTGCCTGCAACGTGGGATGAACAAAGTGGCTTGGTAACATTCCCTGCTGGAAAGGCAGAATTCAGTTTGAATGGGCTGTGCCTCATTATTGCGTGTGAAGCGGATTCTGAAAAGCAGTTGGAGCAAGTGAAGGGCATTATCGAATCGCATGTCGAAATGTTTTCACGTAGAGAGACGCTCGAGCTTGATTGGATTCGATAAAAACGAATTTTAGACAATAAAAAAGCCCGCAGTGTATGACTTGCGGGCCTTTCAAAATACGAGTTTTATTGGGCTTTTTCAGGCTCTAGGCTTTTTTTTTCCTGCTGCATTTTAGCTAGGAAGTACACGTTAACACATGCAATAAAGCCGTTTGTTAGCACTACTGGCCACGAATCAATCATCAGTCCGTAAGCAGTGAACAGTGCACAGCCGATAAAGTTAAGGATACGAAGCTTAACAATATCTTTCATAGTTAGCGAAATAGCGACCATGATTGAAGCTGCGTAGCCTAAAATCTCAACCATATTCATTTCCATTATTTGACCCTCTT
>NZ_JAWOWM010000169.1:0-866 GCF_033340475.1 Vibrio sp. 1078-1 | reverse complement strand
CACGTCGTTACATCCTCAGTGGTGAAGTCATCCCTGCGGTTAAAGCGCAACAGTTTGGCATCGTGCATGAAGTGAAAGAAGATGACGATCTTGAATCATGCGTAAGCGAAGTCGTCGCTTCTTTGCTACTCAATAGCCCAGATGCGATGAGAAAAGCGAAAGCACTGTGCGAACAATGCCACCAAAATCCCATTGACTCTCAGCTTATCCGCTACACCAGCCAATTGATCGCCGATATCCGCGTATCGCCGCAAGGGCAAGACGGTTTACAAGCTTTCTTAGAAAAACGGCCTCCGAGCTGGGTCCATCAACCTGATACGGAGGAAGAATGACACTGCCTACTAACGTAACCATTGTTGAAGTTGGCCCTAGAGATGGACTTCAAAATGAATCACCGGTTTCGACTCGCACTAAAATCCGTCTGATTGATTTACTTTCTGACACGGGTTTGAGTCACATCGAAGCCGGCTCATTTGTCTCACCCAAATGGGTTCCGCAAATGGCAGATTCCAAAGAAGTCATGCAAAATATCACGCGAAGAGCCTCGGTGACTTACTCGGCACTCACCCCCAACCTCCAAGGTTTAGAGCAAGCCTTAGATGCTGGCGCCAATCAGGTCGCCATTTTCACTGCGGCTTCTGAAGGTTTTTGCCAGCATAACATCAACTGTTCAATTACAGAGAGCTTGAAACGCTTCGAGCCATTAATGGTTCAGGCCGATAAATACCATGTTCCAGTTCGTGGCTATCTGTCGTGCGTCGTCGATTGCCCTCACGATGGGGCGACACCTCCAACACAAGTGGCCAACATATCGCAAGCGTTGATCGAGTTGGGATGCCACGAGGTGTCCTTGGGCGACACGATCG
>NZ_JAWOWM010000168.1:0-869 GCF_033340475.1 Vibrio sp. 1078-1 | reverse complement strand
AATAATTATATTAAGTATGAGTCTGAGAAAAGTTTATCTAAATTTAAGAGTCATTATTGCTTTTTATTTAATAAATATTGTTACCTGAGCATAGAGTTTCATCATGATGGATGGACTGATCGTTATATGAAAGTATGCCTCGAAAATGCGCAGGAGGCTGAAAATATGATCGTATCATCGATAAATATATCAGAGTTATTAGATGAGGATATTTCTGATAATGAGGTGCGTAACATAAAACCAAAGAGCAGCTATTAACTGCTCTTTATTACTATAAAAACTGAAGGCTAATTCCAACGTAATAGCGTCCAATTTGAACGATTCGCGTGTTCTTTGAGGCGTGGGCATGGATTCACCAAATATGCGTAATCTGCATATTCACATAAAGGTAAATCATTGATGGAGTCGGTGTAAAAATGGACTTCAGAATAAGATTCTGGCTGAGCATCTAACCATGCTTGCAAGCGTATAACTTTGCCTTCTCGATAACTCGGAACGCCTGCAATTTCAGCGCTGTAGCTGCCGTGCTTCTCAACCAAATCAATTCCTAATGCGACGGGAATTCCTAATCGATGGCCGACCGCTTCGACTAAAAATGTCACGCTCGCAGAGATGATAACCATATCGATGTCATTGCGATCCAACTGTGCTATCAACGTTTTGGATTGCTCAAACTGCTTAGGCAGGATGTGGTGCTCTACACACTCTTCTACCAACGTATGGACGTATGCAACGGGCATGTCAGCCAATGGCGCCATACAGAATTCTAGGTAGTCCTCCATGTCCATTTTGCCTTCGGCGTGGAAGACCGTTAAAGGCTGAGCTTCGTCTGTTGTTTTTGATGGGGTTGGTGTGCCGTGGTGTGGCGG
>NZ_JAWOWM010000167.1:0-869 GCF_033340475.1 Vibrio sp. 1078-1 | reverse complement strand
ACACGTTTAAAGAGGTGTTTGGTTTTGACTCTCTTATCAGGTCACTGGAGGTGACATGGGGAGAGGAACACGGCTGGCACCCACATACTCACGAGCTTTGGTGTATTGATAAGGAAATCAATCGAGATCGCTTGTCGGCATACCTCAAGGCTAAGTTTAAGGCGAAGCGCCACGCGGAGAGGCTTGAACGACTGCTATCAGCGGAGCCGACAGAAGTCTTTGAGGAACTGCTTCTTGAACGTTGGGAGGCTTGTTGCGAAAGGGCTGGGCTGATGCTGAAACCAGACGGCACACCCGTTTCACTCGATGCCTTCCGTCAACATGCGCTTGATATTAAGCATGGTGTGAGCGTTGGTGACTACCTAGCAAAACAAGACGATTCGAGACACTGGGGAGTGGATCGAGAAATGGCTAAAGGTAGCACCAAGAAGGGCAAGAAAAAGGGGATTCACCCCTTTGGGTTTTTGTCTCGTTTCGCTGAAACAGGCGATGGTGTTTGGTCTGGCCGTTGGCTTGAGTACAGCGAGGCCATTGACGGTAAACGCCGTTTATACTGGTCTCCCGAGTTAAAGGAACGAGTTGGCCTTAGCGAAAAAACAGACGAAGAGATTGCAGCGGAGCAAGATGATCATGCTGTGATCGTTTACCAGATGCTCGATGGAGAATGGCGCAAGGCTAGGCACAATGTGCCTCGTGTTCTGGCAGCAGCCGAGGACGATGAAAATCTCAGAGAGGTGATCGAAGAGATTGAAGAGTTGGACTTTTACACGGCAGAGCCAGAAGCGGTTGAGACCCGGACGGAGGGGATCAGCTTCAAGGTCATTCAGGATATTGCAGACGAATTCCGAGAGGAATTAAAACGGGCGTGA
>NZ_JAWOWM010000166.1:0-870 GCF_033340475.1 Vibrio sp. 1078-1 | reverse complement strand
GGGTTCTGTCTAACCAATTGAAACTGCTTAATATTAATAAGTTAATCGTTACTTTTGAAAAACTTCGACGTAAATACTAGCCGATTTCGCTAATTAATAAAACTGTGTTTAGCAATATTTTTGATAGAGTAAAGTTAAAAAACAATGTTTAATTAAATGGATGTGGAAAATATCTTTTAATTTCAAAGTATTTATTAGAACCATGATCGGAGGACAAAAAGTTTACTCTGTGATCCAGCTCGAAACGCCGCGTTACTTAAAGGGTAGTCTCTGAACGTTGTGATTACGGTTTTATAAGTAGAATAAAGGATGTAGAACGGAAAGATAGATAAACAGCCCTTCATCTGAGCGTTTCACTCCAACTGAAAAAAGTGAAAAAAATGTGATGATGAGTTTTATAAGGTACGGATATGGAACGAATGGAAACTCTAAATCAGGCATTTCTATATAAGGAAAAACGAAAATTATGGGTATCCATTATTTTTATGTTTGCTTTGTATGAACTGAATAAGTAATTAGACTTTTCTTACAAATAAATTAACGACCGGTTAAGACAAGTTAAAACGGAATTAGTTTCATTTTTTAAAATTGCTCTTATTCGATAAATAAAATTTGTGGTCTGGATAAAACATTATTTTGTATTCTCTGAATTTGTTTCTTAAGTTTTTTGAGCAAAGTACGGTTATAAGTCAAATCTTCACTCAGAACATTGTGTTAGTTTCTAAACACTAATTTGGCTAGTTGAGGCCGTTATCGCGTTATAGAATTACGCTTAACGACCGCTTGCTTATCAATAAGATCATTTTCAGGGAGAAGAATTAATGACGAATAAATGTGGTCAATGCCGACAATTCACGAGAGTGAAATCAA
>NZ_JAWOWM010000165.1:0-870 GCF_033340475.1 Vibrio sp. 1078-1 | reverse complement strand
ACTTGGGGTAATGGCCGCATATTTACCGCAATGGAGCCAGATTGTTGGTCAGATGCAATTCGACCTGTTCCACGCCTACACGGTTGACGAGCACAGCATCCGCCTACTCAAACACATCAATACCTTTAACAATCCAGACAACCATGCGAAGCATCCGATTTGTTGCGACATATACCCTCGCATGCAAAAGAAAGAACTGCTGATCATTGCAGCAATCTTCCATGATATTGGTAAAGGTCGCGGTGGTGATCACTCAGTGATTGGTGAAGGTGAAGCGTACGATTTCTGTATTGAACACGGGCTGTCGAAGCCAGAAGCTAAGTTAGTGGGCTGGCTGGTGAGGCATCACCTTCTCATGTCAGTCACCGCACAACGACGCGATATTTACGATCCTGACGTCATTACAGAGTTTGCGAAACAAGTTCGTGACGAAGAATCTCTTGAGTATTTAGTGTGTCTCACGGTTGCGGATATTTGCGCAACCAATCCAGAGTTGTGGAATGCTTGGAAACGCACGCTGCTTGCCGAGCTCTTCTACTCAACGCAACGCGCACTGCGTCGCGGAGTAGAAAATCCGGTTGATGTGCGTGAGCGTATTCGCCATAACCAACAGATGGCTTCCGCATTGCTGCGCAAAGAAGGGTTTTCTGCGCGCCAAGTCGAAGTGTTGTGGCAACGATTCAAAGCCGACTATTTCTTGCGCCATACTCACACTCAAATCGCTTGGCATTGTGCGCATTTGCTGCGTATGGATGATCCAAACAAGCCGCTGGTACTTATCAGCAAAAAAGCTACGCGTGGTGGTACAGAAGTGTTCGTCTACACCAAAGATCAACCAGCGTTGTTTGCTACCGTGGTGGCGGAGCTCGA
>NZ_JAWOWM010000164.1:0-873 GCF_033340475.1 Vibrio sp. 1078-1 | reverse complement strand
TGGGTGTTGTCATCAAATGAGGAAAAGCGTTTCTCTTCATTTAAGTCGTAGTCGACGCTCATGGTAAAGTAGTCTGCAACGATACCCGCACCTACTGTGTAAACAGGTCTCATACTGTATTCGTATGACTGAATCGTATCAGTGTTGTACTGGAACGATTTGGTTTTCACGTCTCTTCCAATCAAGTTTTTAGCCGAGATACCCAAACGATATGGACCGAAGAACCAAAGTGCCCCCGCATCTAAGTTAAACATAGTTTCAGCAGTTTCGTGTTCACGGAGATCTTTGGTATCAAAGTTTTTAAAGCTGGTCGCATACGAATATGTATAGATACGCTGCAGTTTTGGGGTGATACCAAAAGAAAGATGCTGATTCATAAAGTTGGTGTACTTGGCAAGAGACACCCCCGCCTCCGCTACGCCAATCGAAACACCTTGAACATAGCTGTCTGTCAGTGGATCGACACCTGATGTATCGACATTAGGTTGAACAAATGACTCTGTGTAGAGTTTTCCGTAGACAGTTGCTGATAAGAATTTATTTGGAATACCAACGGCAACGACACCACCTAAGTCAAAATCCATTTTTTTGCCGTCAATAGCGTCCATGGACTTTTTGATCTCATCAACATCGGTCAGCTTACTAATCCGCTCGATTTCGTCAATAAGATCATATTGATCGTCATAACTTATACCGAAACTTGGAATGATCATACCCGCGTCGTCATTGCGGCGGTAAATTGCAGTTAACGCAGGGTTGAAAAATGGAGCGGTCAGATAAGAGGCAGAAACGGTACCAACACCACCCATTGCATCGCTACGTGCTTCAATAGCATAAGTCGCAGCAGAAGCGACATTCGCAAATAGTGATGCT
>NZ_JAWOWM010000163.1:0-873 GCF_033340475.1 Vibrio sp. 1078-1 | reverse complement strand
AACTGAC
The DNA here is from genome assembly GCF_033340475.1 of Vibrio sp. 1078-1. Classification (NCBI taxonomy): domain Bacteria; kingdom Pseudomonadati; phylum Pseudomonadota; class Gammaproteobacteria; order Vibrionales; family Vibrionaceae; genus Vibrio; species Vibrio sp. 1078-1. The sequence goes on along the minus strand of NZ_JAWOWM010000163.1, from coordinate 866 downwards.
TTCCAAAAAGCGAATCCAGACTGGAGCATCACACTTCTTCGTTACTTCAACCCTGTTGGTTCGCACCCAACTGGTGAGTTAGGTGAAGACCCGCAAGGTATTCCGAACAACCTAATGCCATTTATTTCTCAAGTAGCGGTTGGTCGTCGCGAGTTTCTATCTGTCTTCGGTAGTGATTACCCAACCAAAGATGGTACTGGTGTTCGTGATTACATTCACGTAATGGATCTATCAGATGGCCACGTTGCTGCGCTAGAAAAAGTCGGCAGTAAAGCGGGTTTGCACATCTACAACCTTGGTACCGGTAATGGTTACAGCGTTCTTGAAATGGTAAAAGCATTTGAAAGCGCGTGCGGTAAAAATGTGCCATACCAACTGGTTGAACGTCGACCTGGTGACATTGCAGAATGTTGGGCAGATCCTTCAAAAGCAATGAATGAACTAGGCTGGAAAGCATCACGTACTCTTGAAGAGATGACAGGGGACACATGGCGCTGGCAATCAAATAACCCACAAGGTTACCCAGATGCTTAACCTTTTAACACCATAATAACAAAAAGGCGCATTCCAGCGCCTTTTTTGATCTAAATCGGAAAAAATCGTAAATTACTGGTTAAAAGGTAGCAACCAAATAGATAAGTGCTAAACTACCCATGACTCTTAATTTGGGTCGTAAATTTTCTTGTAGCTATTGGGGTAGTTCATGGAGCTTGGTCTGATCATCGCATTCATCGTTGCAGCAGCAGTGATGGTGAAGAAAGAGATGGCAAAACAGTAAACTTTCATTTTTCATACTTTTCTTTACATTTTTGAAATGAAAGCCAATTAAAAAAGCCAGCATTAAGCTGGCTTTTGTGTTTTCGGAG
>NZ_JAWOWM010000162.1:0-873 GCF_033340475.1 Vibrio sp. 1078-1 | reverse complement strand
CATCTGGCTTTGATAAAAAACTCGGCGGCATCTGGCAAATTAACTATAACCAAATGCATGTACAGCCTGTGTTGATGCGCTCAATGGCGATGGACAGCAAGCAAGGTTCGAACAGTTACCAAGATTCGACTCTTGTAATTCGTGACCAAGTGGATGTGGTTTACAAATTAAAATAATTTGTTTTGGTAACACAAAAAGAAAAGGCAGGGATAATCCCTGCCTTTGTTGTATGGATTCTTCTTAATGAAGAATACGAGCACGAATCGTGCCTTCAATGCTTTTCAGCTTCGTTAGTGCTTCTTCTGAACGCTCAGTTTCCACATCAATAACTACGTAGCCGATCTCAGCTTCAGTTTGTAGGTACTGCGCTGCGATGTTGATGCCTTCTTCTGCGAAGATGGTGTTAATTTGAGTCAGAATACCTGGGCGGTTTTTGTGAATGTGCAGTAAGCGAGAGCACTCACGACCGTGTTCAGGCAGAGATACTTCAGGGAAGTTAACGCTTGATAGTGTTGAACCATTATCTGAATATTTCGCCAGTTTACCCGCTACTTCCACGCCGATGTTTTCTTGTGCTTCTTGAGTAGAGCCGCCCACGTGTGGTGTTCGAATGACGTTATCGAATTTCTGTAGTGGAGATTCAAACGGGTCAGCGTTTGTTTTTGGTTCAACTGGGAATACGTCGATTGCTGCGCCAGCGAAGTGACCTGCTTCTAGGCTGTGGCAAAGCGCAGGAATATCAACAACGGTACCGCGAGCGGCGTTGATGAAGATTGCGCCAGGCTTCATGCGAGCAAATTCTTCTTCGCCCATCATATTCTTCGTTTCAGGTGTTTCTGGTACGTGCAGCGAAATAACATCACATTTGTTTAG
>NZ_JAWOWM010000161.1:0-873 GCF_033340475.1 Vibrio sp. 1078-1 | reverse complement strand
CTGATGGCGATGAGCGCGCGCGGCACTTCGGCTTCATGAGCGCCTGTTTCGGGTTCGGGATGGTCGCGGGACCTGTGCTCGGTGGGCTGATGGGCGGTTTCTCCCCCCACGCTCCGTTCTTCGCCGCGGCAGCCTTGAACGGCCTCAATTTCCTGACGGGCTGTTTCCTTTTGCCGGAGTCGCACAAAGGCGAACGCCGGCCGTTACGCCGGGAGGCTCTCAACCCGCTCGCTTCGTTCCGGTGGGCCCGGGGCATGACCGTCGTCGCCGCCCTGATGGCGGTCTTCTTCATCATGCAACTTGTCGGACAGGTGCCGGCCGCGCTTTGGGTCATTTTCGGCGAGGATCGCTTTCACTGGGACGCGACCACGATCGGCATTTCGCTTGCCGCATTTGGCATTCTGCATTCACTCGCCCAGGCAATGATCACCGGCCCTGTAGCCGCCCGGCTCGGCGAAAGGCGGGCACTCATGCTCGGAATGATTGCCGACGGCACAGGCTACATCCTGCTTGCCTTCGCGACACGGGGATGGATGGCGTTCCCGATCATGGTCCTGCTTGCTTCGGGTGGCATCGGAATGCCGGCGCTGCAAGCAATGTTGTCCAGGCAGGTGGATGAGGAACGTCAGGGGCAGCTGCAAGGCTCACTGGCGGCGCTCACCAGCCTGACCTCGATCGTCGGACCCCTCCTCTTCACGGCGATCTATGCGGCTTCTATAACAACGTGGAACGGGTGGGCATGGATTGCAGGCGCTGCCCTCTACTTGCTCTGCCTGCCGGCGCTGCGTCGCGGGCTTTGGAGAAATTCTTCAAATTCCCGTTGCACATAGCCCGGCAATTCCTTTCCCTGCTCTGCCATAAGCGCAGCGAATG
>NZ_JAWOWM010000160.1:0-874 GCF_033340475.1 Vibrio sp. 1078-1 | reverse complement strand
TGAGGGTTAGTGCGAGCTTGATTCCCTTCGTAATAGCCAGTTGGGCTTGGATTCAACGCGCCCACCAGCTGAAAACGAGCAGGAAAACGCGTTTTTCCTTGTGCGCGCGAAATGATGATCTCACCCGACTCCAGTGGTTCTCGTAACGAGTCCAACACTTTACGGTCAAACTCCGGCATTTCATCAAGGAACAATAACCCATTGTGAGCCAAAGAAATCTCTCCCGGTCTTGGCACCGAGCCACCACCAACTAATGCCGCCATCGAACTGGAATGGTGCGGCGCACGAAACGGACGCGACTTCCAGTTGTGCTCATTAATCTCACTTTGCGTCAGTGATGCGACTGAAGCCGTTTCCATCGCTTCTTCGTCGCTCATCTCCGGCAGTAAGTCGCATAAACGCGACGCCAGCATGGTTTTTCCTGTACCAGGAGGACCAAGGAAAAGTAGGTTGTGGTTTCCAGCCGCCGCAATTTCTAGAGCACGCTTGCCTTGTTGCTGGCCAATGATGTCTCGTAGATCTCGACCATGCTTTTCAACCGTTTTTCGCTTCGGAGTTTGATAAAGATTGAGACGATGCTGACCACATAACTCCGCACACACCTCAAGTAAGGATTGCGCTGACTTATGTTGCTCTTTGCCCACCAGCGCCGCTTGATCGCCATTGACATGAGGCACCACCAAATGACGTCCTACTTTGCTTGCAGCCAACGCGGCAGGAAGCACACCTTTGACAGGTCTTAATCCTCCAGACAGAGCTAATTCGCCAACAAATTCGTAGTTTTTGAGCCTATCTGTCGCGATTTGCTCTGAAGCCGCTAAAATACCCAATGCGATAGGCAAATCAAAACGACCGCCTTCTTTAGGTAAATCCG
>NZ_JAWOWM010000159.1:0-875 GCF_033340475.1 Vibrio sp. 1078-1 | reverse complement strand
ATTGCAGACCAAGCCTTGGCGGAAGACTTTACGCCATACAGCATCGATCTAAATACCGCTTTCAGCGATGTGGATAACGTGGATGGCGATCTGAGCTTCAGTGTCTCTGGCAACAGCAACATTCAAGTGGCGATCGTCAATGGGATTGCTACGTTCACTCCAACCGCAGACTGGAACGGCTCAGAAGCGTTGACGTTTACGGCCACCGATCCAAGCGGCGAGAGCGTTAGCCAAACGGTGAACTTCACGGTAGCGCCTGTGGCGGACATCGTGGCAGATAAAGCGACGGTAGTGGAAGACACGCCGACCGTCATCAAGGTCTTAGGTAACGACACGTTCGAAGGCGACGATAAAGTGGTGTCGCTCGATACCAATAACGGTCCAGCTAACGGTACGGTCTCGGTCAACCCGGATGGCAGCGTCACTTACACGCCAAACGACAACTTCCACGGGGCAGACAGCTTTACCTACATCGTCACGTCCGGTGGGGTATCGGAGTCCACCACGGTGAACGTCGATGTCACACCAGTCAATGACGCGCCAGTGGCGACCAATGACACGGCGATGACTGACGAAGACACCGCTGTCACGATTGATGTTCTGCCAAACGACACCGACATCGACGGCGATAAGTTGTCTATCCAATCGGCGTCTGTACCTGAAGCACAAGGCACAGTTGAGATTGTTGATGGCAAACTGGTGTTCACACCAGCTGAGAACTTCAATGGCGATGCTGAAATCACTTACACCGTGACCGATGGTGCACTGACTGACCAAGCCACGGTCAACGTCACCGTAAATGCGGTGAACGACGCGCCTGTGGTTGAAAGCAGCATTGCAGACCAAGCCTTGGCGGAAGACTTTACGCCATACAG
>NZ_JAWOWM010000158.1:0-877 GCF_033340475.1 Vibrio sp. 1078-1 | reverse complement strand
GACTTTGGATGTGCAACTCATGCGCAACCAAATGATTTGGATGTACGACCACAACTATTCAGCTGCCGAAGACACCCTCAATCAAATTGAAAAACAGCTAGACGAAGCCGACTCTGTACTTCAACGTACAGACAGCGTCCGTTAGCGTATGGTGATGCAACGAGCCCTGCTAGCGGCTCATCGTGGCGATAACGTTGGCGCAGAGCGTTTGTATGCTCAAGCGAAAAGCATGCTTGAGGACAGTCGTTCCGATTTGGCCTTAATTGATTACTACACTTCTGTTGGTGAGTTTTACCTTAACAGTAAAAAATACAACCTTGCGCTTTCAGAACTGCTTTACGGTTATTGGCAGTCCATAGAAAGTGACAGCGGTACTCGCCTTGCTAAAGTAAACCGCTTGCTGGCGAGACTTTTCCAAGAGCGTCGTGTGTACGACAAAGCCATTGAATATCTGTCTCAGGCTGCAGATTTCTACGACTCTTACCCAAGCTCCCCTATTTTGGCCGATGTGCTTGAACAAATGGGCGACATCTATTTTTATCAAGGCAAGTTCAATCTTGCTTTGGTGCACTACTTCAACGTACTGGATCACGAAAGCACCAGTCGTAATATCAATCGCACCATTAAGATTCGGTTGAGCTTGGCTGCGACTTACCTGCAACTCTACAACTACGCACTTGCAGAGCAATATCTGGAACGTGCGACAGAGTTACTGGAATACGCGGATATCCCTCAGCTTGAAGCGAAAGCCGCCCTACTTCAGTCTGGTCTCGCTTATCATCAGAACGACAGCAAAAAAGTAATTGAAAACGCGAAGAAAGCCTTAGAGCTTGTCGAAAAAGCGCCGGAAAACAAAAACTTCATCAAGCAGCAATCT
>NZ_JAWOWM010000157.1:0-882 GCF_033340475.1 Vibrio sp. 1078-1 | reverse complement strand
CCCGATGGCTTACCATTGGAGCGTTATCAGAAGTAAAAAGAGCCAGCAATTCGCTGGCTCTTGTTTTATACCAATACGACACCTTAGTTCAGTGCTGCTTTTAGCTTCTCGACACGGTTGAACACCAACCAGTCCAACAGCAAAACGCTCACAATGGCTAAACCGCCCATCGGGAACGCGGCACAGATGGCAAGCAATGTGGCTAACCCCCATTTCCACACTCCGTCATGTTGAAATTGTGGCGGCGCGCCAAGCGATGCGCTGCGACTTGGTCGACGTAACCACCACATCACCACTCCGGAAATAGCAATCAGAATAAATGCCAGACAGAACAGCACATTCAACGCCTTGTTGATGATGCTTACGTCTCCTTGGTGAAGTGAGACACCCGCAGCCATTAACTTGGCAAACCAGCTGTAATCCTGCCAAGTCACATCCACCAGCAAACGACCTGAGTATTGGTCAAAATGGCTGGTTCGATCTTGTCTTGGGTCAGAGATGTCCCCTCCCATTGAGTTGGCTGCAACGGTGTAAACACCGTCATCTGAACGAGGCAAGAATACTTTGTAGCTGGTAAAGCCCATCATTTCGGCTTTAAGAATAATGTCGTCAATCGATAACGCGCGATGGCTCGCCGTATAAGACGCCCCCTTTTCCATGTTCGCGTGATCATGGGCGGGTTTATCTTTCGATTCAGGTACGACAGCAAGCTCTAAGTTCCACGGCATTTCTTCTGACGAACCGTGGTTAAGATCCTTATGCGTCAATGTCGACTCTGGCTTTTCACCCCAAGTGTAATAGGTCGGAAACGTGTTCCAAGCTTGAACCATCTTTGCACCCCAAATTCCAGCCCAAGACAAACCAGAAATCAGGAAAAACAGT
>NZ_JAWOWM010000156.1:0-884 GCF_033340475.1 Vibrio sp. 1078-1 | reverse complement strand
ATGCCTACTTATTGGGTTACACGCATGTTTTGAATGAGAAAGCGAAACGAGGTTGGAAAACCTTCCAGAAAGCTGGTTGCGTACAATGTCATCAAGGGAAAAATGTTGGCGGCGCGATGATTCAACGCTTCGCTTACTTTGAGCATAAACCCGTGCAGAAAGACACAGGTCGCCATTTACTCACAACGGAAGGGGATGAGGGGTATTATTTCCGTGTTGCCAGTTTAAGAAACGTCGCATTAACGGGGCCGTATTTTCATAACGGGCAAGTGACCACCCTTGCTGAGGCGATTCAAATCATGGCGCAAACGCAGCTTGGTATTACGATGAGTGATAGCAATATCGAAGACATCGAAGCGTTCTTGACGTCACTCAGCGCCCCAAGGCCAGTAATTTTAGAGGTGCTGGAAAATGAATAAGTTTAGGTTGGTCAATTCATGCTTATTTATTGCGATGCTGGTGGCGTGCACCTTTGCCTACATGGCTCACATTAATTCCAAGAGTACGCAACAACTTCATAGCGCGCTTTCTGAGGTCGGCCATCAGCTGATTGAAGAACGCGATGTGATTGTGAATCAGTATGCCATCAAGGAAAGAAAGAACTTCGAGCTCACTAAATCGTTGGTTGATATTGAAGTTGAAGCGGAAAAATTGGCTGATACCTTCGATAACGCCGTTTGGTTTCCCATCTCACCCAACCGCCAGAAAATACAACAGACGTTAGCCAAGTTTGAGCAACGGGTTATTCAAACCACTTCGCAATTAGACATGTTGATTGGGGTACAAGTCGAAAATCAATACGCTTTGCTGATGCTGTTGGACATCTATGAAGAGGAGTTTTCGACGCACATTGGTGAAACGCAATTAGATAAACATTACGTCGA
>NZ_JAWOWM010000155.1:0-885 GCF_033340475.1 Vibrio sp. 1078-1 | reverse complement strand
GTATTGGAAGCTTCCAAAATGGTCTTGGTGGAACGGTAATTCTGCTCTAGGCGAATGGTGGTTACACTTGGGAATTCACGGGTGAATTTCTCAATGTTTTCGACTTTTGCTCCGCGCCAACCGTAAATCGATTGGTCATCGTCACCCACGATCATCACATGACACTCAGGCCCCGCCATCATGCGTAGCCAAGCGTATTGGATATTGTTGGTGTCTTGGAACTCGTCGACCAAGATGTGTTTAAAGCGTGCTTGGTAGTGCTCGCGGACAAACTTGTTATCGCGCAGTAGCTCATGAGCGCGAAGCAGAATTTCTGCAAAGTCGACCAGACCTGCACGGTCACACGCTTCTTGATAAGCGGTGTATAGCTGCAAGTAGGTTTTGGTCACAGGATCGTGGTAAGCATCGATATGTGCTGGGCGCAGACCTTCGTCTTTTTTGCCGTTAATCCACCAAGCCACTTGGCGTGCAGGCCACTGCTTCTCATCCAAATTTTGTGCTTTGATCAGACGCTTCAGTAAACGCTGTTGATCGTCGCTGTCGATGATTTGAAAGTCTTCCGGTAGCTTGGCATCAAGATAGTGCGCACGCAAAATGCGGTGACAAATACCGTGAAAGGTACCATTCCACATGCCTGACGCACTGCCCATCATCAACTCTTCAATACGGCCACGCATCTCCGCTGCCGCTTTGTTGGTAAAGGTTACCGACATGATTGAGAACGGAGACGCTTGTTCTACCGACATCAACCAAGCGATACGGTGAACAAGAACGCGAGTCTTACCACTCCCTGCACCAGCAAGGACGAGCAAGTTTTCTAGAGGTGCTGCAACGGCTTCACGCTGTTTGTCGTTCAAACCGTCGAGTAATAGAGATGGATCCATC
>NZ_JAWOWM010000154.1:0-885 GCF_033340475.1 Vibrio sp. 1078-1 | reverse complement strand
ATGAACAACGATTTGGCCAACGTGCATTTTACGGTTACCAACCCACAAGCGCGTGACATTATTGAACAAACGTTGCCTCGTCTACGTGAAATGTTGGCTCAACAAGGGATGCAACTGGCGGATTCCTCGGTTCAGCAGCAAAGCAGTGGACAACAGCAAAGTGGTTACGGAGCGGCTGAACAAAATGGCCAAGGCGCGTCTGGGCGCGGTTTTTCTGGCCAGTCAGACGAAAACTTTGATGCCGATGTGAATCTTGATTTGAATGTGGTTTCAAAGCGTGATGGAATTAGTTTTTACGCCTAATGTCGTAACCTCAACCATCTTGAACAAGAACAAATAACTAGAGAAAACAATGGCAGAAGAACAGCTACAAGGTGCCGATGCACCAAAAGGTAAAAGCAAGCTACTGATCATCATTATTGCAGTCGTGGTTCTGCTCGGTGGTGGTGGCGCGGCGGCGTTCTTTTTAATGGGATCGGATGATTCGGCTCAAGCCGCAGAGGCAGAGTCACAGCAAACACAGGCCGCAGCGGCTAACCCAATTGCGTACGTGAATCTTCCGCAACCGTTCATTTTTAACGTGACGGGTGACCGTCGCGATAGACTGGTGCAAATCAAAGCGCAGCTTATGGTACGTGGCTCTGAGAATGAGCAGTTGGCGCGTTACCATTCTCCGTTGGTTGAGAGCTCTTTGTTATCAACATTTGCATCGGCAACGGTAGAGCAGCTTCGTTCTCCAACGGGTCGAGTGGAACTGCGAGACCGAGCTTCCGAAGATATTAAAGCAGCTTTAAATGCTGCGGTCGGCAAGCCAGTGATTGAAAAAGTACTGTTTACAGATTTTGTTATTCAATAGGTAAAACGTGACCGATCTATTAAGCCAAG
>NZ_JAWOWM010000153.1:0-886 GCF_033340475.1 Vibrio sp. 1078-1 | reverse complement strand
TCATTGAGATTAGAGAGGCATTGATTGTTTGCTTCTTGCCAAGTAAGGCCAGTAGCATTCTTAGGATAGGACGATGCGCCAATAACATCCCACCAAGCACTGTTGGATTGTAAGCCATCAAGAATCCATCGGAAATTAGCATTGTCGTGACAGTTTGCTAAATGGACAATGACCTTGGCATCTGGGAATACTTCTTTGGCTGCGTTGCGTCCGCTATTAAACAACCATGCATAGTTACGCATGTTGCTTGAAGCCATTCCTTCATTCCATAGCATTCCGTTGTTGGTTTCATTACCGACTTGAATCCATTTTGGTGTGATACCTGCAGCTTTTAAGGTGTTGAGTGAGTCTCTAGTGTAAGACCATACTTGTCCCATTAAATCTTCGAAGCTCAGTTGTTGCCATGCTGCGGGTTTCCACTGGTTACCTGGATCGGCCCAAGTGTCGCTATAGTGGAAGTCAATCATCACATCCATATTCGCGTCTTTGGCCCACTGCGCTTTGACAATTACATCATTCAGTGAGCTGTAATAACCATCACTGGGGTTAACCCAGACACGAAGACGCACTGCGTTCATGCCATGGTCTCGTAATATTGAAAGGACATCTTGTCGATAGCCCCAATCGTTGTAGAACTCGTAGCCACTGTCTTCCATCTGAGTTATCCAACTAATATCCGCACCTTTAATAAAAGCGTGAGAATAGTTTGAGGCCACTAATGACCCGAAGATGGCTAGTGTTTTTAGGGTATTGTTCATCGTTTCACCGTTTTTATATATTCACGTTTTGATTATTTTTAAACGTAAATAATATAGCAACGGATTTTAGAGTTGAGGTGATGTATAAAAGGGTTAGTGATTATTTTTATAAGGTGATTTACGTAGTT
>NZ_JAWOWM010000152.1:0-889 GCF_033340475.1 Vibrio sp. 1078-1 | reverse complement strand
TGAAACTTAGCCTAACTGCACTGGCTCTAATGGGCCAAACAGCCGCACATGCCGCTCCTCTGCTAGTTGATTTTGATGACAGCGAGCGCGAAGAGCGCGTTCAGGCGAGCAACGCTTGGCTGGAAATTGATACTCAGGCATTTTCAAATAATATTCAGTTGCTTCAGAAGGATCTAAAGGGCAACACTCAGATCTGTGCCATCATGAAGGCTGACGCGTACGGTAACGGTATCGCAGGCCTGATGCCTAGCATCATCGCGAACAACGTTGCATGTGTAGGTATCACCAGTAATGAAGAAGCTCGCGTAGTGCGTGAGCACGGCTTCGAAGGCAAGATCATGCGTGTCCGTGCGGCTAGCCGCAACGAAATTGAAAACGGCGTACAGTACGAAATCGAAGAGCTGATTGGCACTAAGATGCAGGCGGATCAAATCATCGAGATTGCATACAACTACAATACCGTTATTCCTGTTCACCTTGCTCTGAATACTTCAGGCATGGGTCGTAATGGTCTGGATCTGACAACGTATGAAGGTCAGGTTGAAGGTGTGGAAATCGCAAGCGATCCTAACCTAAAAATCGTAGGTATGATGACCCACTTCCCGAATGAAGGTCTTGATGAAATCCGCCGCAAGGTTGACCGTTTCAAAGTAGAAACAAAGTGGCTAATGGACAGCGCAGGTCTGAAACGTAAAGACATCACACTGCACGTGGCTAACTCTTACATCACGCTAAATCTGCCTGAAGCACATCTGGATATGGTTCGTCCTGGCGGCATGCTGTACGGTGATTACCCTGCAACCCTACCTTACGAGCGCATCGTGTCTTTCAAAACACGCGTAGCATCACTGCACTTCTTCCCTGCAGGCAGCACAATCGGCTACGGCAG
>NZ_JAWOWM010000151.1:0-892 GCF_033340475.1 Vibrio sp. 1078-1 | reverse complement strand
CATCAGATACAGACGAAATGAAAAAGTTCGCAAATTTAAGACACGTATTGAAGGACAAATACCATGCTCAACAAACAGACATTAATCAGTATAGAAGATGCCCTGCCTGGTAGAGAACAACCAATGCAGATTGAAGATTGTCATTTTGTAAATCAATCGAGTCTAACGGCACCACTAGCCCATCATCAGCAACAGATTTTGTTAGGCATGGGGTGCTTTTGGGGCGCCGAGCGTCTTTTTTGGCAATTGGATGGCGTGGTTTCGACATCTGTGGGTTATGCGGGTGGGTTTACACCAAATCCAACCTACGAAGAAGTGTGTACGGGTAAAACCGGTCATACTGAGGTTGTGAGAGTCGTGTTTGATGGGCGTGTTATCTCACTAGCACAACTCCTTGCGGTATTTTGGGAAAAACACGACCCAACTCAAGGCATGCGCCAAGGCAACGATCTCGGCACACAATATCGCTCTGCGATTTACACGTACTCTCAAGAGCAGCAAGAACTTGCTGAAAAATCAAAACTTCTGTATCAACAAGCATTAGAAGCTGAGCTTCGCTCAACGATTACTACTGAGATCGTCCCAGCAGGGCCTTACTATTTTGCAGAAACCTACCATCAACAGTATCTTGCAAAGAATCCGGATGGCTACTGTGGCATAGGCGGCACAGGTGTTTGCTTCCCACCAAGCTTGCAAGGCTAATCAAACTGCACTTAAACGAGAAAGAGCGACCAAGGTCGCTCTTTTTAATCTTTCGTTTTTTGGGTTAATACGCCATGAATGGTTTAGGCGGATAATGATGAAATTGCTTGGTTTACTTCTTTAAAGACAGCCAGTCGCTTTTGATCTTTCACATCAGGAAGCAGCACTTTGCCATTATCAAAGCAGAAAC
>NZ_JAWOWM010000150.1:0-893 GCF_033340475.1 Vibrio sp. 1078-1 | reverse complement strand
GGGCGGATTGGTTAGGGCAAATCGCCATTTACCCGAGCCAAATTGCAGCAGGTACGTTAGTCGCGATTATCGGTAGTACCTACTTCTTGTTTCTGATGCTCAAAAGCAAGTTCCGATAACTTGGCGTAAAAAGATAAGCGAAAAAAGAAACCCGCTCTTTGGGAGTTTACTCCGAAGCAGCGGGTTTCTTTTTAATGCGCGTTAGTTGAAGGCAGCGTCGTTCGATTCATCATTCGAAGCAGGAAAACGCTGCTCGTAAAGCTCCATAAAGTCCTGACGAATCAAATGTTCTAAATGGTTCGCCTTATCTGTCGGGCAGAAGATCATCACATGCACAATCTGCTCACCATTAATATGACTTGAAATGTGGATGTGCGGCTCTGCACCCGGCAGATCGACACCGGCATGCTTCTCGATCATGGCATTGTAACGATGAGCCACATCACTAAAGTAACTGCAATGCTCATCAATTTTGTCCGTTAACGGTGTCAGTAGCGGATACAGGTTGACGAAGTCTTTCACCACAATCGTGAAATTATGGTAAACATAACGCTTCATGAAGTTGAGGTTTTTAACCGGATAGGTGAAAAACATACTATTAGGCAACGTCGCGGTTTTACCCGTGTAATGGTATTGCCCGTGATGCAAATCGATCTCTTGAATCACCGTCGCCATCATGTTGTGTTCGATCACCTCGCCACACAACTTCCCCACTTCAATCCAATCACCCACTCGAAACGAGCGCGAACTCGCACGTTGAATCGAGCCTGTAAAACACAAAATGATCTCTTTCGATGCCACCACAATAGCAACCGCAATCGCTGTAACACTGAGCGCAAACTCACTGATTTCTGATTGCCAGAGGATAAACAGGATCAGCAATGTGAACGCAA
>NZ_JAWOWM010000149.1:0-895 GCF_033340475.1 Vibrio sp. 1078-1 | reverse complement strand
AAGGTGAAAGGCAAAGAAGTACATGAATGGCTAGAGTGCAGCGCGGGCCAATTCAAGCATATTGATGTCAATACGACTCAGCCACAATCGTTAATTGATTGGGATAACTTCCGTACGTACAACTTTGACGTGATTGATGGTGTGGAATACCAAATCGACATCACTCAGCCACCGAAGTACAACGCGAAATGTAAAGTCATTAATCCGGACTCCCAGCGTATCGTGAATCTGACTTTCAATGGTAAACCAGTTGATCCGAAACAAGATTTCATCATTGCGACTAACAATTACCGCGCGTACAGCAATACCTTCCCTGGCACGGGTCCGGACTTCATTGCATTTGACTCTCCAGACGAAAACCGTTCTGTGGTTGCTGCGTACATTTCTCGCGTCAGTGAGGAAAAAGGCGAAGTCACGCCAAGCGCTGACAATAACTGGTCGTTCGCACCAATTAAGTCAGACAAAAAACTGGATATTCGCTTTGAAACCTCACCGAGCGAAAAAGCTTCGAAGTTTAGCCAAGACAAAGGCCAATACCCGATGAAACGCGTCGCAACTGACGAAGTGGGCTTTGCGATTTATCAGATCGATTTAAACAAATAAGCGACTCCATGCTCAAACTAGCGGCTTCTCAGTGAGCCGCTTTTTGTTGCTGCGCAAAGCAGTTAAGATAGTTCAAATGCGCTAACCCTTTCACTGCAGATAACCTTCATGCAAAACGACGTATTTTTCGATCTCACTCAACATGGCTTTTCAGAAGACGAAGCCTCACAACTCATGGTCTATGGACAAGAGTTAGAATTACCCACTAGGCACATTCTTAGCCATCAAGGTGAATTTAGTTCTCACATCTACTTCATTCTGGAAGGGTTATGTCACGCAAGCTATCTCACAG
>NZ_JAWOWM010000148.1:0-902 GCF_033340475.1 Vibrio sp. 1078-1 | reverse complement strand
CTCGTATCGCGACCAAAGCATTACCGTTCCGGGGATTGCTTCGGTATTGAGCCGTGTGGTTGGCGGTGTTCAAACTCAAATTACGGATTCTGCGTCTGTACAAACATCGCCTGTAAACGGATTACCCGCAGAAGCAGCGAAACCTCGCGGCAAAACTGCGTCTGTGCACGGCGGTGCAACCGTAGAAGCGGAGCCGGGGCTGAATGCGATCATCGTTCGTGATACCCAAGCAAGACTGCCGTTGTATCGCAAGCTGGTCGCTCAGCTCGATCAGCCACAATCTCGTATCGAGGTTGCGTTATCTATTGTGGACATCAGCGCAAACGATTTACGTCAGCTCGGTGTGGATTGGCGCGCGGGTGTATCGGTTGGAAACAACCGCATTGTCGACATCAAAACAACCGGCGACGTTGATAACGGCGATGTCACATTGGGCAGTGGTCAGAGTTTCAAGTCCTTGTTGGATTCGACCAACTTGAACTACTTGTTGGCACAAATTCGTTTATTGGAATCGAAAGGCAGTGCGCAAGTCGTTTCCAGACCAACGCTACTCACGCAAGAAAACGTCGAAGCGGTGCTAAACAACAGCAGCACGTTTTACGTCAAATTGGTTGGCAAAGAGACGGCGGCTTTGGAAGAAGTGACGTATGGCACCTTGTTGCGCATTGTGCCTCGTATCGTCGGCGACAGATTCGCGACGCGACCAGAGATCAACTTGAGCCTTCACTTAGAAGATGGCGCAAAGATCCCAGATGGTGGTGTGGATGATCTTCCATCTGTACGTAAAACCGAAATCAGTACGTTAGCGACGGTAAAACAAGGGCAAAGCTTACTCATTGGTGGCGTATACCGCGACGACGTTAGCCATCAGCTACGTAAACTCCCGCTGTTGGGCGCCATTC
>NZ_JAWOWM010000147.1:0-903 GCF_033340475.1 Vibrio sp. 1078-1 | reverse complement strand
CGTTACCCCAGCCTTCGGTGCCCACTTCATCGCTACAAGCGGTTAAAGCAGACACAGCTAACATCAGCATGACTAGTTTTTTCATAAATTCAGGTTCCAGTTGCAAACAATTAAATACCCATCACTTCGACAAGCGTTGTTTATCAAAGTGACTTTTGTATCAACTATAACGAAATTATCAGTCTACGTGTTAAGACACCGAAAATTTATTGAGCGACGCTGTGATAATCACACCATATCTGGTCTTACAGACGACGCGCTTTAGTTAACGCGTTCACCTTCGCCGATCCAGTGCCAAAACAGGCCAAACGCAGCTCTAACGCCATTTGTTCAAAATGATCGACCACCAACTGCGTGCTGATGGTCGCGGCTTTCAATACTGCACCAGCTTGACCTACGAGGTTCGCGCCTAAATGAATCGCTTTCGCCGCCTCAAGTCCATTGTGGATACCACCAGAGGCGATCAAAGGCAATTTAGGATGCTGCGCACGTATTTGAGCCAAGCACGTTGCCGTCGGGATACCCCAATCACGAAAAAGCTCTGCTGCGCGCTGCATGTGAGGGTTGTCTTGGCAATACCCTTCAACCGCACTCCAACTTGTGCCACCAGCGCCCGCGACGTCAATTGCGTCCACGCCAACATCAACCAGTCGCTGCGCCACGTCACCGCTAATACCAAAACCCACTTCTTTGATGATGATAGGAACGTTAACGCGCGGCTTTAGTTGCTCAATAGCGTGCAATACACCAATCCAATTGTGATCGCCGTTTTTCTGAAACGCTTCTTGCATCGGATTAACGTGCACAAACAAGGCATCGGCTTGAATCGCCTCAACCGCACGTTGCGCGTTATCCAATTTGCCTTTGTCACGCAGTTGAGCAGCTCCTAAGTTTGAGTACAGC
>NZ_JAWOWM010000146.1:0-904 GCF_033340475.1 Vibrio sp. 1078-1 | reverse complement strand
AAAGCGATTGAGGGACGTTAATTATGTCATTCACTGATATTTATTCGATTACTGGCTCTGCGATGACGGCGCAAACCGTTCGCCTAAACACGGTTGCCAGTAACCTTGCGAACGCGGATGCGGTGTCTGCAAACCCAGATGATGCTTACAAAGCACTTAAACCTGTGTTCGCTACCGTGTATCAAAAAACGCAAATGACGACAGAAAACGGCATTTACCCAAATGCTGAAGTGCGTATTGTCGATGTGGTGCAAAACAAAGGTCAGGCGGAAAAACGCTTTGAGCCAAATAACCCACTCGCTAACGGCGAAGGTTATGTTTACTACCCAGACATCGACGTGGTTGCGGAAATGGCGGACATGATGTCAGCGACTCGCAGCTTCGAAACGAACGTGGAAGTGTTGGCAAATGTGAAAAGCATGCAGCAAGGCTTGCTTCGTTTAGGGCAGGGTAGCTAATGAGTCTTGCACAGTACACGGCATTATCGTCGGACGCTCCGGTTAAAGCGGCAGCAAAAGAAAACAGTGGCATTGCGCCAAACCCAACGGATAAGAACAGCGCGTCTTCACTTCAAAATGAGTTCATCTCTTTGATGGTGGCGCAAATTCAAAACCAAGATCCGTTAAACCCGTTAGATGGCACAGAATACGTCGGTCAGTTGGCGCAGTTCTCTCAAGTTCAAAGTACCGAGAACATGTCGAAGGTCATGCAAAACAGCATGGTGCTACTCGACAACATGCAAGTGCTATCGACCGCCGGTTTGGTTGGTCAAACGGTTTACGTGAATTCAAAAGAATTCGAACTGGGTGATGGTGCGCAAAACGGCAAAATCGAACTGAGTCATGGTTCAAACCAAGTGACTTTAGTTGTGAAAGATCAGTTCGGTCAGAAGACGAACGTACCA
>NZ_JAWOWM010000145.1:0-906 GCF_033340475.1 Vibrio sp. 1078-1 | reverse complement strand
TTTGAGACCAAGCCAAAGAAAAAAGACATTGAATTACTGGAAACCATGTATCGCTCACTCGCTCAAGGGAAATGGGATGGTGACCGCGACGCTTGGCCTAAACCCATAGACGACCGCATCTGGCAATTGATTGTCAGCGACAAACACAGCTGTAATAACAGTTTGCCAGGTCACAGAGGGTGCCCGTTTCAAAAGGCGCGTTCTGAGTTAGATAAAAATGACGTGATCATCGCGAATCACTCTCTCGTTATGGCTGATGCTGACTTAGGTGGTGGCGTAATCTTACCAGAGCCAGAAAATACGATTTATGTCTTTGACGAAGCTCACCACCTGCCTCACGTCGCCCGTGATCACGCTTCAGCATCCGCGAGTTTAAAAGGCGCAGCAGCGTGGCTAGAGAAGCTGAATCAGTCAATCAGTAAATTTTCATCACTGGCTGATGAGAAACGTGTCGCTCGTTTCCGCAATGACTTGCAGGACTCGGTGCAAAACTTACTACCTGCGCTCACTCAATTGACTAAACAGTTCGACCCAGCTCAGTTTGAAGAAGGCATCTACCGCTTTGAACATGGCGAACTGCCTACTTGGCTAGAAAACCAATCTAAAGAGCTAAAGCAGTTCAGCAAGAAAGCAAACCAAAGCGTCGCGAAAATCGCCGATCTTATCGCAGAAAGAGTCAAAGATGGCGAACTCGCGGCAAGATTGGCCGAGCCTGCGCTCGCTGAACTAGGTTTCTATATTCAACGACTTGAGAACCTCGCTCAAGTTTGGCGTTTAATGGCAGAGCCAACACGAGAAAAAGGAGCACCTTTAGCGAGATGGCTAGAAACTCACCCAGATCGTGAAGGCGATTTTATTGTGAGTGTCTCCCCTCTTGAGATTGGATGGCAGCTAGACCAACAGATT
>NZ_JAWOWM010000144.1:0-906 GCF_033340475.1 Vibrio sp. 1078-1 | reverse complement strand
CACTCTTCTTGTTGCTACCCGCAAGACCCAAATGGGAAACCTCAGCTTCACCAGGACCATTTACCACACAGCCAATAATAGACACATCCATTGGTGTGATGATGTCTTCTAAACGCTGCTCAAGCGCATTTACGGTACCAATAACATCGAATTCTTGGCGTGAACAACTTGGGCAAGCAATAAAGTTGATGCCACGAGAGCGAATACGCAAAGATTTCAGAATATCGAAACCGACTTTGATTTCTTCGACTGGATCAGCAGCTAAAGAGATACGTAACGTATCACCAATACCTTCCGATAAAAGCATGCCCAAGCCAACTGCTGACTTCACGGCACCTGCGCGTGCACCACCAGCTTCAGTAATACCTAAGTGAAGCGGCTGGTCGATTTTCTTCGCCAACAAGCGGTAAGAATCAACCGCGAGGAATACATCCGATGCTTTAACGCTGACTTTGAACTGATCAAAGTTAAGACGATCGAGATGATCCACATGACGCATCGCTGATTCAACTAGGGCTTCAGGCGTTGGTTCACCGTATTTCATCTGCAGATCTTTTTCCAAAGAGCCGCCATTAACGCCAATACGGATCGGGATATTCTTATCACGCGCACAATCAACAACCGAGCGAATACGCTCTTCGTTACCAATGTTACCTGGGTTGATACGCAAACAATCGACGCCGTATTCCGCGACTTTCAGTGCGATACGGTAGTCAAAGTGAATATCAGCAACCAGAGGAACAGATACTTGCTGTTTGATCAGCTTAAACGCTTCTGCTGCTTCCATCGTTGGTACTGAAACACGGACGATGTCTGCGCCGACTTTTTCTAGTGCTCGGATTTGTGCGACTGTCGCTTCCACATCAGTCGTGCGAGTGTTAGTCATTGACTGTACGGCAATTGGCG
>NZ_JAWOWM010000143.1:0-907 GCF_033340475.1 Vibrio sp. 1078-1 | reverse complement strand
AGATCCAGATCACACTAGCCGTAGTTGTGCTATGGTTCCGAAGAATAAAGAAAAACAGATCATAAATAAAGAAAAAATCTTGTTTTTTAAATAACTGATCTTTTTGATTAATCTGATCTTAATTGATTATATGATCTATTGATCTGGTTATTTTTACGAGCCTAAGTTGCTGTTATTAATGAGTATTTTTTTGAGGTGTTTCGGAACTATGATCATAGCTTTATCGAAACGATGATCAACAAAACCTTGAAAGCATGATCACTTCATTCCGCAAGCATGATCATTAAGTTCCTGAAAAGATGATCAAAACAATCATGAAACGATGATCATGATGTCTGTACAGGTTATCCACAGAAATCCGTGATTACCTCGATCTTGATTTGTCGATCCTCTGCTATTGTGAGTGTTTCGAGGTTTCGGATCAATGATCAAGCTAAGGTTATTTCATCTCTCTTTACCTTCAATTGTTGCCAAATTAGCCAAACGATTAAAATGACGTCAATTTGGGTCCTTCGCCTCAAAGATTGCATGATTATCAGAACTAACGGAAGCATGATCATGAAAGACACTATGTCTTGTTTGCCAATACTGTATTTCATCGTTCCGAAGGTTGAGAGGCGCATTTATGCGTCAATCCCCCATTCCGTCTGCACTCAGCCGTAAATAGCGCATTAAAAAGCATGCTTCCGAGAAACCTACTTGCTTGATCATTTTTCCGAGAAATGGATCCATGTACTCAAGCCTTGATTTACCTTCATTCGTCCATTATCTGCCATGATCATGCTTTCGTATTTACAGTTATCTTCGAAAACATGATCAAGAGTCTTCCTTGATCATGGTTCCGTTCTTATTCGTTGTCTTTTCGCTGATTTTGCTTCGGATGCATGATCAAGGTCGTGACGCGACA
>NZ_JAWOWM010000142.1:0-907 GCF_033340475.1 Vibrio sp. 1078-1 | reverse complement strand
CAGGGATGTGTAAAGCCATCACTTTTGGTTGTACACGAGCAAACAAACTTGCCGCCGTATCATCACTCAATACATCGTGGTCAGCCAACACAGTTAAGGTGCGTTTTCTGTCTCGGCGTTGGATCAGAGGCTCACTCCAATCTAGTTCGACACCATCAATGATTTGATCGACAGGAATGTACGTTTGTAATGACGGGCTCCAAATCTTCACGTTTTGTAGCGATTCAAAGTCCACACGCTCCGCTTCAGGTAGACGCATCATAATAGGTAACGTATGAGTTCCGTCACGCAGAACACCAAACGTGCTGCCGCCAAACGCCATTTGCAGCGTACTTGATAGATCTTCTTTCGAAATACCAAGGCGACGCGCTTTAGATTCGTTGAAGACGGGCACAAGTTCTTTCGTTCTTTCACGCCAATCGTGGCGAATGTTTCTCGCCCCTGGATCTGTGTGAAGAATGTCTTCCACCTGAACCGCTAGTTCTCGCAACACTTTCGGATCTGGGCCAGTAATACGCGCTTCAATTTTAGACGCTGGAGACGGACCAAATTCCATCAGTTTGAACTGGAACGTAGGCTCATCGAACGTCTTCGCTAAATTGTCATCCAGCTTGTGAAGCAGCTTGAACATATTGTCACGGTCAGTTGTTCGCACTTGGAACTGAGCGTAAGCCTCGTAGCTTTTCTCCGGTTGGTACGTCAATGCAAAACGTTGTAGACCTTGGCCAATCGAAACCGAGACAAAATCGATGTCATCTTGCTGACGAATATAGCTTTCTACTTTTTCCGCTTGCTTAATGGTCTGACGGATATCCGTACCTTCTGGCATCCACATATCAACGTAGAACATCGGCGTATTCGAAGGCGGGAAGAATTGCTGCTTCACATTGCCAAACGCAATAACGGC
>NZ_JAWOWM010000141.1:0-909 GCF_033340475.1 Vibrio sp. 1078-1 | reverse complement strand
GCGATGTTAAGAACATTTCGGAAGAAGGCATGGAGCTGCTTTGCTACTGTCTGATTGCGTTGAGTGCTGTTCGTATGCGACGCGAAATCACTGAATAGACTCGGGATCTAAACGGCGATTGAGCGCAGTTAAAATGGGATGAAACATTTCCAATGCTCGCTCTGCTGTTGCAACCGATTCATCAAAGGCCGTCATTTCGATGGCCTTTTTCATTTCCGCAATTTGCTGCAAAACATCCATTTCTAACGGTAAAGCGCGAAGTTGACTTATTGCTTGTTTAGCCCGCAGCAAAGGCTGTGCTCGAACGCTAGTTAAATCTCGTTGAAATGCCCCACTTTTAACGCCCTCCAGATACACTCGATACGTCGTCAGTTCATCAAGTAAAAGAAACGCTTCTGCCTGTGGTCCTTGATGTGGATATGGCACGCTAATGTGCTTCTGAATATCTAGAGAAATGTGTAAGTCTAAACCCACGGACGCACATTGAGATTTGAGCACGCGCAGTAAGCCTTGCTCATCCATTAGCGTTTGAATTTCTAATATGCGCTCAAGATGATAGGCGTTTGATAGCAAAATGACCTCAACCGCCGCTTGAGACGGTAACGGAAATAAACCGCTTTCACACAGAACTTTCGCTGCATTTCGCATGTTTTCAAACGTATTCAAAGAGCGATTTTCAAGCAGAATTTGGCTTGTCGGAAAAGGCTTGGCCAGCGACGTATTCAGGGTCTGAAAATATGCATACATAGCGTCTGCTTCCGAAATGCTTTGTCCTTGCGTTTTTCCACCACAAAATACAAGAGCAGTATTCTCCATTGGCATTTCGAGGATCTTAGCGGCTAGTGCTTCGACTCTCGAGATGCCTTCGGCACTCAATTGGTTATTAACCAATCGCTTACCTAGTACGAT
>NZ_JAWOWM010000140.1:0-909 GCF_033340475.1 Vibrio sp. 1078-1 | reverse complement strand
AACATGGTGACAGACTCGCTAGAATACGTGAAATACATGCTGCAATACCGTGGCGGCGGCCTTGGTATGCAAATCATGTTGCTATGTGGTTTCGCCTCTTACATGACTCACATCGGCGCAAACAACGTTGTCGTGAAACAGTTCTCTAAACCGCTTTCTGTTATCAAGTCTCCTTATGTCCTTTTGGTAGCGGCTTACATTGTGGCGTGTTTGATGTCTCTAGCGGTGAGCTCTGCAACAGGCCTTGGCGTTCTATTGATGGCTACCCTATTCCCAATGATGGTTGCGATGGGTATCTCTCGTCCTGCGGCTGTGGCAGTGTGTGCATCTCCTGCTGCTATTATTCTTTCTCCTACTTCAGGTGACGTTGTTATTGCTGCAGAAAAGTCTGGCTTGGCGCTAGATGTGTTTGCGGTACAAACTGTTCTTCCTGTTTCGATTTGTGCAATCGTCGTAATGGCGGCAGCAGCTTTCTTCTGGAACAAATACCTAGATAAGAAAGAAAATACGCCGATGGAAAAAATCGACGTATCAGAAATTAAAGCAGATGCACCAGCGTTTTACGCAGCACTACCATTCTTACCAATCATCGGTGTGTTCCTATTTAATGGCCGTACGATTCCTGGTCTTAGTCTAGATATCTACACCATCGTTGTGGGTTCTATTTTCCTTGGCGCACTTATCCATTATGTCGTGAACAAATTCGACGGCAAAAAAGCGCTTGAAGATTTAGACTCATGCTACGCAGGCATGGCCGATGCATTTAAAGGCGTTGTGATGTTGTTGGTTGCGGCAGGCGTATTTGCACAAGGTCTGATGTCTATCGGTGCTATCGATAACCTACTTCACCTTGCCGATAACGCAGGTGCGGGCGGCGTTGCACTAATGCTGATCCTAACAGGTCTAACC
>NZ_JAWOWM010000139.1:0-910 GCF_033340475.1 Vibrio sp. 1078-1 | reverse complement strand
TCGTGAACGGTGTGCTAGATAAAGCCGCACCACACGTACGTAAGAAATAACGATTTCTTCAATGAAAAGGTCAGCACATGCTGACCTTTTTTGTATGATATCAATGCCATTGGCATGAAAAGATAAATGAATTATGTCTGGTGAATTTAACCTGATTGATAAGTATTTTGTTGGCCGACAAAACCAGCGCAAAGACGTACACCTCGCCGCAGGGGACGATTGCGCTCTCGTTAAGGCGCCAGCAAATGTACAGATTGCTATCAGCACCGATACCTTGGTTGCTGGAACCCATTTCCTTCCTCACGCGAACCCTGCTTGGGTTGCTCACAAGGCGCTTGCATCCAACATCAGCGACTTAGCTGCGATGGGCGCAACACCTGCTTGGGTAAGCTTTGCATTGACCATGTCTGAAGTGGATGAAGAATGGCTCGCACCCTTCTGTGATGCGTTTTTCGAACTGGCGGATTACTTCGGTATTCAGTTAATCGGCGGTGATACAACGAAAGGCCCATTAAGCTTAACACTGACAGTGCAAGGTTTTGTGCCTGAGGGCAAAGCGCTGACTCGCTCTGGCGCGAAAGTCGGGGACTGGGTGTATGTCACGGGGAATTTGGGTGACGCAAAAGCAGGGCTGGATGTCATCTTAGATGAAACACTTCGCAGTCGCATTGGTGCTGATGAACTAGAAAAAGCCCACTACCTAAGCACTCCGAGAGTGTTAGCGGGGCAAGCTTTGGTAGGATTAGCATCTTCGGCGATTGATATTTCAGACGGCCTGATTTCGGATATCAAACATATTTTAAAACGCTCACAAGTTGGTGTGAGTATCGATGTGTCTCAATTACCAATCTCTTCAGAGCTGGTACAATTTTTAGATGATAAGGTCAGCGCACAGCAGTATGCTTTATCT
>NZ_JAWOWM010000138.1:0-911 GCF_033340475.1 Vibrio sp. 1078-1 | reverse complement strand
ACAAATAGTTTCACCAGATTTTACTTTTTTCTTAATGAAAACTAGTCAGATGAGTCCTATCTGACGAATATTTAACGGGATCGAAATTGTAACATTGTGTATAGTTACAACACTGATCGCTTGATATGTTTCAATTGCGATGAGTGCTTTTGTCATTTAAGGGAAGTAGTTTGCAAGATGCCGGAAATTAAACAGTTATTTGAGAATAATTCAAAATGGTCGGAAGAAATCAAATCTGATCGTCCTGAATATTTCGCTAAGCTCGCCGAAGGCCAAAAGCCTGATTTTCTTTGGATTGGCTGCTCCGATAGTCGAGTACCCGCAGAACGATTAACCGGCCTTTACTCCGGTGAATTATTTGTTCACCGCAATGTTGCAAACCAAGTCATTCACACAGACCTCAATTGCCTTTCCGTTGTTCAATACGCCGTTGATGTACTCAAGGTGAAGCACATTATTGTGTGTGGTCACTACGGTTGCGGCGGTGTTAACGCAGCGATAGATAACCCTCAACTCGGGCTTATCAATAACTGGCTACTGCACATCAGAGATCTTTACTTCAAGCATCGTTCTTACTTAGATCAAATGCCTGTTGAAGATCGTGCCGATAAGCTTGGTGAAATTAACGTTGCAGAACAAGTTTATAACCTAGGCAATTCAACCATCATGCAAAACGCGTGGGAGCGCGGGCAAGATGTCGAAATTCATGGTGTCGTATACGGAATAGAAGATGGTCGCCTTGAATATTTAGGTATTCGCTCTAATTCTAAAGAGACCGTTGAAGCATCGTACCAGAAAGCACTGTCGACGATTTTAAACCCTGACAATAAGCTTCTGTGTCGCTAAGCCATAAAATCTGAATAAATAAAAAACGCCCATTTATATGGGCGTTTTTTTGTATTTCGAATAGT
>NZ_JAWOWM010000137.1:0-912 GCF_033340475.1 Vibrio sp. 1078-1 | reverse complement strand
GCAAAAACAAGGTATCCATATCTGGTTGGAAATGACCGCCATCTTCGCTAGAAAACGCAAGCACGCCAAGCGTCTGCTTCTTCACCAGCGGCAGTACCACATAGGAACCCATTTCTGGCACATCCATATTGCCAAACAACGCTTCACGATCCACTTTACGAAAGCGGCCCAAATAAGCCTCTTTGCCATTTAGGTGGCTGGTCGCAAAACGCTGGTAATGTTCTTTGCTAAGTTGCGTCGATGCATCGCATTGGCTAAACAAGCGAACATACGCACGCATTCCGAGATCTTTGGCTTTTATCTCTATCGCGCTAATCACTTGCTTGAAGTCACCGCACTTTAGACTCGAGCCCTGCAAATCCCTGAACTCGTAGAAGGTACGATCGTTGTTTGCCGCAAGCGACATTAACGTGGTGATCTCTTCTTCAAGCTCTTCAATACGCTGACGCTGGCGATTCATTTGAATATGCACCAACGAAACCGTACCTAAATCCGAATGTGGAAAAGACAGACGATCCACCAGCTCAGGGCGCTCAACAAAAAAGTCAGGGTGATCTTTTAGGTATTCAGCCACCACTTCTGCCGTTAATGCGTCAGCTTCAACTTGAGACAAACCGTTTCCTTTTTCTTTGACTAGCACGACCGTTGACCATCAAATACGTGAGTAGCAGGGCCTGTCATAAAGAGTGGTTTGCCCGGGCCTTGCCAAGAAATATGCAGCTCACCACCAGGTAGCGATACTTTCACACTCTCATCCAAAAGTCCTTGCAAAATACCCACAGCCACCGCGCCACATGCACCGCTACCACAAGCTTGTGTTTCACCTGCGCCGCGCTCGTAAACTCGAAGACGAATGTGGTCACGACTCACCACTTGCATAAAGCCAGCGTTCACACGTTCAGGGAAGCGTTC
>NZ_JAWOWM010000136.1:0-915 GCF_033340475.1 Vibrio sp. 1078-1 | reverse complement strand
ATAAGGAGAATCTTGATGACTCCGGCCATTAATCTTGCGAAAAAGAAAAAAGTTCCTCACACCATTCACCAGTATGAACATGACCCGAGAGCAGACAGCTATGGGTTAGAAGCGGCTGAAGTGTTGGGGCAAGATCCTAAAAAAGTATTCAAAACCCTGTTGTTTTGCCTTAATGGCGAGCCCAAAAACTTGGCAGTAGCCATCATTCCTGTGGATCAAAAACTGAATCTAAAATTGGCAGCCAAAGCAGCAAAGGGTAAAAAAGCCGACATGGCAGACCCAGACATCGCTCAAAAGACAACGGGCTATGTAGTTGGGGGCATTAGTCCACTTGGACAAAAGAAAGCGTTGCCAACCTTTCTACATGAAAGTGCAAAAGAACAAGAGACGATTTGTGTGAGCGCGGGTAAACGAGGCTTAGAAATTGAGCTTGCTCCGCAAGATCTTGTGGCTTTGACCAGAGGGCAGTTTGCCCCATTATGCTTGTAAGCCAGTTTGGGTTGAATGACCAACAAAGAAGAAGGACGCGAAAGCGTCCTTTATTGTTATTTTTTGAGGCTTAATGTGCCACTAGTGCGTTTTGCCGGTTTACTTGTCGTATTCGGATTGACGTAATGCTGCTTCGGTTTGCTCGGTTTGCTCGGTTTGCTCGGTTTGCTCGGTGTTTGAGGCTTGTTTTGCGGTCTGCCATGCTCACCTTGTGGCTTCGCACGTTCACCTTGAGGTTTCGCTTTGTAATGCTCTTTCGCAGGGCGTGAGTTTTCATCATCACGTTGACGGCGCTTTTGCTTGCCTTTTTTAGAGTTAGGTGCATGACGGAACTCGTCAGCGTTATTACCACGGAAGGTGCGCGTTTTTTGATTGCGACGAGCAGTCGAACCTTGGTTCTCTTCTCGGCTATCAAACAGTTTCGCA
>NZ_JAWOWM010000135.1:0-916 GCF_033340475.1 Vibrio sp. 1078-1 | reverse complement strand
CAGGTTGAGGAGAAAGCAAAATTAATCAAAACGTTACAATTTCTATGGGCAATATTGGCTGGACAAATAATCAATAGCTGAATAATATTTGCCTCAAGCTGGTGTCATCTAGCAATCTAGATGGCTGAAATGGGAATCTGGTGAAAATCCAGAACTGACGCGCAGCGGTAAAAGAGAACGAACGCTCATCACGACACTGCATTAGTTTATGTGGGAAGTCGAGCAACTAGGTGGTGTAAACCTCGCTCTTCAGTCCGAATACCTGCCAGCAACTGAGCCACAGCATTGGACTGCCTAAGGAGGCAGGGCTCGGAAGGAATTACGCGATTTAGGACAATATAATGAAAAAATCCGCATTGGCGATCACCCTGGCATCGCTGCTTTCACCTGTCTCTTATCTACAGGCCCAAGAAACTTCTGTTGACGAAACCATCGTAGTTACTGCGAATCGATTCAAGCAAATCGATGGTGCTGTTCTAGCTCAAACCGTGACAGTAACGAAAGAAGATATTCGCCGTCAGCAAGCTGACAGTTTGTTTGATGTGTTCCGTACTTTGCCTAGTATTGAGGTTGCTCAATATGGTGGCCGTGGCCAAAGCGCATCGATTTTTGTTCGCGGTGGCAGTGCCACCCAAGTGTTGGTTTTGGTTGATGGTGTACGTATGCCTCGCGCAATCATGGGCGGTATCGATTTCAACCAATTTCCAATCAACTCTATTGAACGTATCGACTACATTCGCGGCGCACGCGCATCTATCTATGGCTCAGAGGCGATTTCCGGCGTAATCAACATTATTACTCGAGCAAGTATTGATGATGATGCAAGCCGAGTGTCGGCGGGTTATGGCTCCAACAATCATAAAAAAGGCACGTTTGCCGTATCTAAACCTGTAGGTGAAGGTAAGCACATCAAAGG
>NZ_JAWOWM010000134.1:642-917 GCF_033340475.1 Vibrio sp. 1078-1 | reverse complement strand
GGCTCACTCGAACCACCTTGGAAACCTGGCATAAATGGGAACACTCGAACATCAGGGATACCCGCCAATGTACCACGTACTTTGTTGAGCGCTTCCTGAGCCGTTACATCACGTTCATTCCAATCTTCTAGAATCATGATCACAAAGCCAGTTTGGTCACCTGCCTGACCACCAAACGCTGGCGTTTGGATACTGAATGACTTCAGATAGCCTTGCCCTAGCAATGGCATCAATCGGTCTTCGACAATATCCATATTGGCTGACATTCGGTTGTA
>NZ_JAWOWM010000134.1:0-632 GCF_033340475.1 Vibrio sp. 1078-1 | reverse complement strand
TGCGCCGCGCACAAACGCAAAAATCACACCGCGATCTTCTTGTGGCGTCAATTGAGCTGGTACTTGATTCATTAGGAAATAACTGCCGCCCATACAAGCCAGAATCACCAAAGGCGCAGCCAAGCGAGCTTTCAATGCTCTTTTCAATAATGAGCGGTAGCCATTCTCTAGCTTGCTAAACAGGCGATCGACCACTTCGTTGAATCGATTGGGTTTTACATTTGCCTTTAGGATCTGACTGCCCAACACCGGTGTAAGTGTCAGTGCAATCAAAGAGGAGAAAATTACCGACATAGCCAGCAATACAGAAAACTCTGTAAATAACAGCCCTACCATGCCATCCATAAAGGAAATTGGCAGAAACACCATCACCAGCACCAACGTTGTCGCGATAACCGCAAAACCAACCTCTCGAGTGCCTTTGTACGCGGCAAGCAGAGGCGATTCACCACGTTCAATATGGTGGAAGATGTTTTCAACAACCACAATCGCGTCGTCCACCACTAAACCAATAGACAGGATCAACGCCATCAAAGTGATCAAGTTGATAGAAAACCCAAAGTAGTACGCGGCAATGAACGAAGAGATCAGCGAAACGGGCACCGTAACCGCTGGGATTAGAGTTGCACGAG
>NZ_JAWOWM010000133.1:0-919 GCF_033340475.1 Vibrio sp. 1078-1 | reverse complement strand
GATTCAACCTCGTTTCGAATGTAAGCCAATCTACGACATCATGTCTGGTGTGGCGAAGCGTATGGGCGTGTTTGATGAGTTTACTGAAGGTCGCACGCAAGAAGAGTGGCTGCAATGGATGTACGCTCAGACCGTCAAACAAAACAACGATCCAAACCTGCCGTCTTACGATGAGATGAGAAAGCAGGGCATCTACAAGAAGCAATTCGACCGTCCACACGTGGCGTTTGAGGACTTCCGTCGTGACCCAGAGGCGAATCCGTTGCCTTCTCCGTCAGGTAAGATTGAGATCTACTCAGAGACCCTCGCGAAGAGCAACGAAGAATGGGAACTGGACGAAGATGAATCCATCACACCGTTGCCAGAATATGTTTCGACATTCAACGGCTGGGATTCGCCAGATCGTAAAGAGTTCCCACTTCAGCTAACGGGCTTCCACTACAAATCGCGCGCGCACTCAACGTACGGCAACGTGGACATCCTAAAAGCAGCAGCGCCACAAGAGCTTTGGATCAACCCGATTGATGCAGCGTCACGCAACATCGACAACGGTGATTTGGTGAGCGTTCGTAGCAAGTTTGGTGAAATGAACGTTCGCGTAAAAGTGACCCCACGCATCATGCCGCATGTGGTTGGCTTAGGTGAGGGCGCATGGTACGCACCAAACGCAAAAGGTGTTGACCAAGCGGGCTCTATCAACGTGCTAACAACACAACGTCCAAGCCCTTTGGCAAAATCAAACCCGAGCCATACCAACCTCGTTGAAGTGACGCTAATTAAGAAAATGGGGGCTAAATAATGAGCACAGCGAAACAGTATGGCTTTTACATTGATTCAAGCAAATGTACTGGCTGCAAAACATGTCAGCTCTCTTGTAAAGACAACAAAGATCTGGGTATCGACCGTAACTTCCGTCGTG
>NZ_JAWOWM010000132.1:0-921 GCF_033340475.1 Vibrio sp. 1078-1 | reverse complement strand
CATTTTGAGGCTGAATGGCATACGTCAAGTTATGCGGTGATAACTGCTTGGAACCCCTACAGTAATTTGCGGTCAAAGAAAGAGAACTGCATAAGTAATCAAGAGTTAGAAAAACAACTTAAACACGCGAATTACGTGCTCGTTAACGTAGGTGATCGCAGCTTTGAATGGTGTGAAGAGAGTTTTGCGGCGGATATATCATTAGAAGAGGCTGTGCGATTGGCAAAAGCGTTTCAACAAAATGCCATTTACTATGTGATAGATAGTGATCTTTACTTAGTTGCGTGCGCGGCACCGAGCAAAAAACACTGGCTAGGAAAAATTAACGACAGGCTCGTATAACAGGATATCTCTCGTTGGGGTTATGCCCGAGCGAGCAAATTCACGGAGGAAATATGAGAGACATAACACCAGATATTTGTGATCAATTTGAAGACCAAGTGACGTTGCTAAATTTACCGCTACAGAACTTTGGTCAACGTACCGCCTTTCATGGCGAAATTGTCACAGTGCGTTGCTATCACGATAATTCTAAAGTACGTGAAGTTCTAGAACAGGATGGCACTGGCAAAGTCTTGATTGTTGATGGACACGGTTCCTGCCAAAAAGCGCTGCTCGGTGATCAGCTGGCGATACTCGGTATCGAAAATGGTTGGGAAGGTATCATCGTGTACGGAGCGGTGCGTGATGTGGCACAAATGTCGCAAATGGACATAGGAGTGCAAGCGCTGGGTACATGTCCGTTTAAAACGGAAAAGCGTGGTGTGGGTGAAGTCAACGTGACGTTAACGATGCTGAACCAAATTGTTCAACCAAAGCATCATGTTTATGCCGATTGGAATGGGGTGTTGATTTCAAAAGAAGCACTCGATTTTTAGAATCGGAAACCTAAACCTACCTCAAAGCCTTGTTGCCAATCTT
>NZ_JAWOWM010000131.1:0-923 GCF_033340475.1 Vibrio sp. 1078-1 | reverse complement strand
CGTTACAGGTAAACAGTGACGGGAGTTACTCGTTTGAACTGCAAGGGGCTGTTGATCATGCTCCAAATAGTGACACCTTAACGCTAGATTTTTCTATCATTGCGACGGATTTTGATGGCGATGTTTCGAATACTCTCACGTTGCCGATCACTGTTGTGGATGACGTACCAACCATCGACGGTTTGGCTCAGGGTAGTGAACAGACCGTCGATGAGGACGACTTACCGCTGGGTACTGACCGTACTCAAGACACCATCATCGGTGGTACCTTCGATGTAACAGAAGGGGCAGACCAAGTCACCTCAATTCAACTGAGTGATTTGACGACGCCAGTTAGTACATTGATGTCTGGCGGAGAGGCAATCACCTTAGTCTTAACGTCCAGTACTGGCGGGGTGAATGTTTATCAAGGTATCACGGTTAATTCTCAAGAAGTGGTGTTTGAGTTAACTCTGAATGCGTCAAATAGCTCCTATGAGTTTGATCTTAGAAAACCACTTGATCATCCTGATGGCAATCAGCAAAACAACATTATAATCGAACTGCCAATCACCGTGACTGACGGTGATGGCGATGTATCACCAGTGTTCACGTTACCGATTACGGTGGTAGACGATGTACCCGAGGTAACGAATATAGACAGTTTACAAGTGCATGAAGATGATTTGCCGCTGGGCTCAGACGAGACCAAGGAGCCTCTAACGGTTTCTGGTCAGTTTGAAGTGACCAGCGCGGATGGTATCGACTCATTTGTTCTGGATCTCAATTCCAATCTACTGCCTGCACTTACTTCTGGCGGCGAGAGCATCGCGATTACTCAAGACGCTACAGCGTCAACGAGTGATGCTTTGGTTTATGTCGGAAAAACCGCTGGTGGCGACACCATTTTCACGCTGACATTGCATCAAGACGGACGCTACGAT
>NZ_JAWOWM010000130.1:0-923 GCF_033340475.1 Vibrio sp. 1078-1 | reverse complement strand
TAAGGACTAGTTAGTTTGAAACAGAGAATAATAACAGCACTAATTTTAGCTCCCCTGGTTATTTTAGGCATTTTTAAGTTACCCCTAATGGGCTTTATTATCGCGTTGACGGCGATAACACTGTTAGGTTTTTGGGAGTGGACACAATTTACAGAAAGCAATTCTCGCATTGCTGCACTGATTCCGGCAGCCGTTGTTACCGGACTTAGTTTTCTCTTTATCTCACCTGACGCACATAGCTTAAACCATTTAAGTACACCTCATTATGTTGTGTTAGGGCTTGGTTTTGTGTGGTGGATTATTGCGAGCTTGATGGCAATTACTTACCCGAAAACCACAAAATCTTGGCAAGGCAATCTTGTTTTACGACATGTTTTTGGTTTTCTGACATTACTCCCTTTTCTTTGGAGTGTAATCATTCTAAGAGCCTCAGACATTTCGGTAGATCCATACCACGGTGCAAAGCTCGTAATGTACGTTTGCTTCTTGGTATGGGCTGCAGACAGCGGTGCTTACTTCGCTGGTAAAAGTTTAGGCAAGCGCAAGATGGCACCACATGTTAGCCCAAACAAAACGATTGAAGGTCTTATTGGCGGTATCATCGCGGCACTGATTGTTGGCTGGTTGTTCGCCGATTGGTTCAATATCCAGTTCACGAGCCCAATTCATATGATCATCATTACGTTGATCACGGTCGTGATTTCTGTATTAGGTGATTTAGTCGAAAGCATGTTTAAGCGTGTTTCTGGCATCAAAGACAGCAGTAACATCATTCCAGGCCACGGTGGCGTATTAGATCGCATCGATAGCCTGACTGCTGCATTTCCAGTCTTTGCTCTTCTATACTACGTATTCTAATTTATCGGGAGCGGCTTCATCGCTCCTGAATTTTTCTAACGGTCTTACATCATGCAAAAGTTAAC
>NZ_JAWOWM010000129.1:0-926 GCF_033340475.1 Vibrio sp. 1078-1 | reverse complement strand
AGGATTTATCGAGTGATCTTCCCTGCTTTTACATCTTCTAACCAATGCCCTTCGACGAGATAAGGAGGAAGCCAACCGGTTTCAATAGATAAACGGTTGCCTTTGTCGTACCACATACAAGCCATGCCAAGCAGAGGGAAGTTAATAAAAGTTCGGATGCCTATCCTATCTGGTCCTAATTCTCTAAGATGATATTTCTCTTGAAACTGTAGGTTTTTAACGAGCACTTCCTCAAAATCATAACCAATGTTAGTAGTGAGCGCTGCGAAGGTTTCTAGGATCCCCATCGCAATTTCCAACGCCCAGTTATCCCCTTGAGCTACCGCTGCGTCCATTGCTGCAACCAGCTTATCAGGATAATCCGATGTGCGATTGTGGAACGACTGAATGACGTCTACTAGCATATAAGACAGCTCACCCGCTTTGGTTGAGCTCTGTCTCATCAAAGAAATCGGAAAGTTCGCCAATACGTCTAAACTTAGCCTGTCACGCACAACTGTCGATATGAAATACATATCAATCCATCTATTAGGATTTATGCACCCCGTTTTTAAAATACCTTCCCCATCCCACTTTACTTCAGGATAGTCGAGAATCTTTATAGTTAATTCACCATTGGGATTCCTAGCAAGTCGATGATAACAAGCGCCCATTAGAGAAGTTTCGTAAAGACGTAATGTACAAATTTGTTCGTCTTCATGCGTAGTTTGAAACCAGGTATACCAGCGAACCTGGTCGATGGCAAAATCACCAAGACTAACCAAGTTTTCTCGCCTGACCTTAAGACCTTCTTTTCTGTTATCTAAAACCCGGTTTATAAAATTTTTTTTACTCACAATGGCTTGTGTGTCAAGTTCAGGATTTGCTTTGCGCTCTACAATCTTGATCGATTCTTTACTTTGCATTTTGACTTAATCCTTTTGAAT
>NZ_JAWOWM010000128.1:0-926 GCF_033340475.1 Vibrio sp. 1078-1 | reverse complement strand
GCTAAAAGACATTCAATCTCGCTACCCATCATTACCTTACCGTTTTAAAGAGAGTGATAATGGCTTACCAGTACTGCAAACTGCTCAAGGGGATAAAAACCCGATTGAAGTTTCTGCAGATATTCTAAAAGCGCTAGGTAAACGCGCAGAAGAAACTCTAGGTGGAGAGCTTGCGGGTGTGGTAATTACCGTTCCTGCGTACTTCGATGACGCGCAACGCGCGGGCACGAAAGATGCGGCTAAGCTAGCGGGTTTACATGTACTGCGTCTTCTTAATGAGCCAACCGCAGCGGCGATTGCCTACGGTCTGGATTCAGGTCAAGAGGGCGTGATTGCAGTTTACGATTTAGGTGGCGGTACGTTCGATATCTCTATCCTACGTTTGTCGAAAGGCGTATTTGAAGTATTAGCAACAGGCGGCGACTCTGCACTTGGCGGTGATGACTTTGACCACCTATTAGCGGATTACCTAATGGAGCAAGCTGGCCTAGAAGCGCCGCTTTCTGCTGAGAAAAACCGTGCATTACTGAACATTGCAACGGCGACCAAAATTGCTTTCTCTGAGCAAGACAGCGTAGAAGTTGACGTGTTTGGCTGGAAAGGCACTGTAACACGCGAGCAGTTCGAAGACCTGATTCGCCCACTCGTGAAGAAAACTCTGATGTCTTGTCGTCGTGCACTGAAAGATGCTGACGTAGAAGCGGAGGAAGTACTTGAAGTGGTGATGGTTGGTGGCTCAACTCGTACCTTGCTTGTCCGTGAAATGGTAGGTGAATTCTTTGGTCGCACACCACTCACTAGCATCAACCCTGATGAAGTGGTGGCTATTGGTGCGGGTATCCAAGCAGATATTCTTGCTGGTAACAAACCTGACTCTGAAATGCTGCTGCTTGACGTGATTCCATTATCATTGGGTATTGAAACCA
>NZ_JAWOWM010000127.1:0-928 GCF_033340475.1 Vibrio sp. 1078-1 | reverse complement strand
CTTATCCATTTCATCTCGATTCGCGATGAAGGTTGGCATCTCCTTCTTAGGAACAGAGCTCGCCATCGGAATATTTGCGCGCATCGCGTTGACAGGGCGTCCGTACTCGATCAATTCATAGTGAAGGTGTGGACCAGTAACTCGACCTGTTTTACCAGACAAGCCGATACGCTGACCGCGAGAAACTTTTTGGCCTTTCTTCACTAAGATCTTGCTTAGGTGCAGGTAACGCGTTTTGTATTTGTTACCGTGCTCAACAACAACGTAGTTACCCGCATACGGGTGCTTACGTGTCATAATCACGGTGCCATCACCCGTCGACACTACAGGCGTGCCAGTCGGTACAGCAAAGTCAGTACCGTTATGCGGTGCAACACGGCCTGTTACTGGGTGTAAACGATTCGGGTTAAATCCAGAACTGATACGCCAACTACGGCTCACAGGATAACGTTGGAACGCACGCTGTAGGCTTTCACCTTTCGCGTTGTAGAACTGACCATCCGTATGAAGATACGCGGTTATCTCACGACCACGATTGTAGATTTTGATCGCTTCGATTTCATTCTTGCCAGTTGAAACACCGTTGATAGTTTGTGAACGACGAACCACTTCAAATCGGTCACCCGCACGAAGATCACGCCCAAAGTTCACCTGCTCTTTTAGCAAGCTCACCCCTTGGCTGATTTCTGCAGAACTCAGACCTAAACGATTCGCAGAAGAAGAGAAACTGCCTTGAATTACGCCAACTAGCGGCTCCTGACGCCAAACACCAGGAATGGAAATATCGGTAAAGTCATAGCCACCATCGCTGTTCAGCTGGTAAACCACTTTATCTGCAATCGAAAATTGCAGTTCCATTTTTTCTAGCTCGCCTGTGGCATCATTGCGCCAAAAACGCAGCGTATTACCAGGCTTTAAGGTATCAAGT
>NZ_JAWOWM010000126.1:0-934 GCF_033340475.1 Vibrio sp. 1078-1 | reverse complement strand
TGCGGAAGTGGCGGAATTGGTAGACGCACCAGATTTAGGTTCTGGCGCCGCAAGGTGTGAGAGTTCAAGTCTCTCCTTCCGCACCATTATTTAAGTCTCTTTTATTAGAGCAATGTAGGGCTATCGCCAAGCGGTAAGGCAGCGGCTTTTGATGCCGCCATTCCCTGGTTCGAATCCAGGTAGCCCTGCCACATACAATGATATTGAGATTTTACCAATTATCTTGATATCTACAGATCAAGTTGCGGAAGTGGCGGAATTGGTAGACGCACCAGATTTAGGTTCTGGCGCCGCAAGGTGTGAGAGTTCAAGTCTCTCCTTCCGCACCATTCTTGATCAAAGTTTTAAAATGGCTACGTAGCTCAGCTGGTTAGAGCACATCACTCATAATGATGGGGTCACAGGTTCGAATCCCGTCGTAGCCACCATTCCTAAATGTTCTTTTTATCAGAGCAGTTAGGAATAGATGCGGAAGTGGCGGAATTGGTAGACGCACCAGATTTAGGTTCTGGCGCCGCAAGGTGTGAGAGTTCAAGTCTCTCCTTCCGCACCATCTTAAATTAATCTACACTATCAGAATACGCGGAAGTGGCGGAATTGGTAGACGCACCAGATTTAGGTTCTGGCGCCGTAAGGTGTGAGAGTTCAAGTCTCTCCTTCCGCACCATTCTTTCTCTCGATAAGAGAGGTTAAGTAGTCTTTGACTATTTACGCTGTAGGGCTATCGCCAAGCGGTAAGGCAGCGGCTTTTGATGCCGCCATTCCCTGGTTCGAATCCAGGTAGCCCTGCCATATACAACGATATTGAGATTTTACCAATTATCTTGATATCTACAGATTAAGTTGCGGAAGTGGCGGAATTGGTAGACGCACCAGATTTAGGTTCTGGCGCCGCAAGGTGTGAGAGTTCAAGTCTCTCCTTCCGCACCATTAT
>NZ_JAWOWM010000125.1:0-935 GCF_033340475.1 Vibrio sp. 1078-1 | reverse complement strand
CTTGCCAGAAATAAGTTTTTCTAAGTTAGTTGTACAAACCATAAATTGTTATACTAGAGTATTTCGTGTGTTGTTTGGTGGTGAGTTAAGGCATCGGTACTCAAGAAAGCAAAACGTACGAACATCCGAAGAGCTAAGCGACCATATGAAAAGAGACCTTGGTTTGTGATACTTAAAGACTTAAGTCATAAATAAAACAACAGCTCAATAAGCCGAACCTGGGTCATGAGGTTCGGTTTTTACACCTCACCTGAGTTAGTTATGGAATGGATTTATGATGTTTATGAGGGGTTTATCTTCTTGGGTGTTTTCTTTCTGGTATTGTTGCTTGTAGGAGGTTGTCGCAATGATTGATTATTTAGCTTTGTTTGTTCATCCTGACGACTGGGTTTGGTATCACTGGGCTCAGTATTTTGTTGCTTGTTATGTTCTATGGGTTTTTATGAAGGCTAATCTATCCACTTAGTGCGCATTATATTCGTGTTTATGTTGAGTGGTTTGCCGTAGGCCTAGACCGCGCAAAGGGTGGGCGAGAGAATTGCTCATTGTCGTAGCTCGCTGCGTACATGCCATGAGAGAGAATCGCTTTGAAGAGATAGCCCGTAACATAAAAAGCGTATAATGCGCATTAAGGAAGAAATGACATACCAAACGCTGAGTATGTCATTTTAGTTTGTCTTTGTTTTTAATCATGAAGTAGTTCAGGAGGCTTTTGCAGTCTTCTGGTCTTCCTTCCAGTTTGATACTTTTTATTTTTCCGCTTTTATCGGTTTTGTATTCATACATGCAGAAATCATCGCCGTTTCTGATTTTGTCTATGCGTTCCTTGCCATAGACTTCTTCAATTGGTCGGTTTGGGTCTTCTTCTCGACCAATGATTTCGCCCATTGTCTGGCTTGCCAATGAACTTGAGCTCATTAAGGCCATTGATAATA
>NZ_JAWOWM010000124.1:0-939 GCF_033340475.1 Vibrio sp. 1078-1 | reverse complement strand
CCCTCCTAGGGTGTCATAATGCTGGACCGAAGTCCTTGTAATTGTTGTGTGGTACTAAACAGCAGTTGTGATTGCATTGAAATACAACTGTGATGTAAACGTAATGTTAATTGTATGTTTAATAACTTGTCAAAGTTTGAGCGTATTTGGCGTTTTAAATTTGATGCATACGTCAAACGCCTGCTCGTAAGGGCATGTATTATCGTTATATTTTTTGTGGAAATGGTACGACCAGAATTGTTTTGCAAATCTTATGATTAAATAACCTTCAAATCTTGAGTTCACATGCTTTGATGTCACTTGTTATAAGAGGCATAATTCGACCTTTGTGGTTATCGCATTAGGAATCGCGTTGGAATTACTACACACTGAATTTTTAGGTCGCCCGTTAAGATTAGAAGGATCGATGGCGGGATGGCAGCAATTGTACTGGGATAACACTCTAGTTTCTCAAATTGATGCGAGCGAAAAGAAAACCGAAACTTACACGCATCAATTTAAGCTGAGTGCTGGAGAAGAGGTTTTGCTTTGCCAATTAGACTGCACATTGGATTGGCAACCTTTTGATCTGACCTATCGCGCCACCGTTAACGGTGAGCTAATTACGGAAGGTTCAAGAAACGAAAAAGACATTGAAAGGCAGGTGCCACAGGTCGCGCCGCCATCAGAAAAGCGCTTGAGTGTCATCGGTATTTTTTCCTTAGGTATGAAAGCCTTAAAAAGCGCGAAAGTAATTAAAGTTGCGCTGGCGTCAGCAAGTTTAGCTGCCTATTCATGGTTGTTTTCTATTGAGTTTGCTCTGGCTCTTATCGCTTGTCTTATATTCCACGAATATGGGCATATCAAAGCGATGAAGTATTTCGGTATGAAAACCAAGGGCATTTACTTAATCCCGTTTCTAGGAGGCTTGGCTTTAAGTGACGAGAAAATAAACACGCG
>NZ_JAWOWM010000123.1:0-939 GCF_033340475.1 Vibrio sp. 1078-1 | reverse complement strand
ACATTAATTGCTTTAGACAAATGGCCGGGAGAAATAAAAGTTATTGGCCCTGTTTATGAAAATCAACAAATGGCTGTTGCGTTCCGTAAAAATTCACCGGAATTACGCGAAGCGTTTGATCGTTATTTAGACTCTATTAAAAAAGATGGGACGTATGAAAAGCTCGTTAAAAAATACTACCCGTCAATTTACTACTTTTATAACGATTACTTCTTAGAAGATAGTAAGAAAATTCGATGAAAAAGGCTGTTAAAAAAATATCCAGTAAAAAGATAATAACGATAAGCGCAATAATCGTTTCTATTTATTTAGCGATACTTATTGTTGTTACAAGTCTTGGACAGAATAAATTAAAAGACTCTCAATATAGAGAGCTGGATTTAAAAGTAAAAAGCTATGCAAGCACACTAGACAACTTATTTACTATCGCAAGTGAAGACGTAGATAATTTATCGAGTGACAAAACCGTTCAAACATTTTTTGCAAACTTAGCATCTGGTATGTCGATGGAATATGGCCTAGGTGCAAGTTTAATCAACTTAAAACGTAGATTTGATGAGAAGATTGACGGCAAGTTGATCAACAGTAGCAACATCTACAACAAGTTAACGCTGGTGGGCAGTGACGGAACAACCATCGTCACGACTGGCCCAAAAGATCTCAAGCCAATGGATATTCATGATTTGATGACCCAACACGGGCATCCGGAAGAAGTTTGTGCCACTCGTGATGGTGACAACATTCGGATTCAAGTGATTAAGCAAGTCAAATTTTCTGGGAAATCAGTGGCTTTTTTAATTGCGGACATCAATAAAGATATTGTTATTGAGCAATTAACCAATCAAGAGCACGAAGACAGCTACAGCCGCATGGTGCTGAAAATAAAAGATGTTGAAATGGTGGTGTGGGATTCCATCACTAAAAATTCAACCACTAATG
>NZ_JAWOWM010000122.1:0-942 GCF_033340475.1 Vibrio sp. 1078-1 | reverse complement strand
CGATCCAAAAACGGAAGCAATCAAACAAATTCAAGCATTTGGTAAGCCTGCGACATTTTCGCAGCTGATGGACGATGGTAAAACGTTAAGTGGTCAAGCAACCGAGCTCGATTACCGCATCTCGACTGACGAACTGACCATGAAAGGCCAAGCGCAGCTCGCTCAAGATGGTAACACCATCAAAGGCTCATCGATTCGTTACCAAATCGGTCAACAGAAGTTGGTGGCTGACAGCTCTAAAAACGAGCGTGTAACCACGATTTTGCAACCAAATCAGATAGAGAACTAATATGGCGGTACTGAGTGCAAAAAATCTCGCAAAAAGCTACAAAAAGCGCAAAGTCGTCACCGATGTTAGCTTAGAAGTAGAGTCTGGTCAGATTGTAGGTTTACTTGGTCCTAACGGTGCTGGTAAAACCACCTCGTTTTACATGATTGTTGGTCTGGTGCCTCGCGATGAAGGCACCATCACCATCGACGACAAAGACATCAGTATTTTGCCAATGCACAGCCGCTCTCGCATGGGTATTGGCTATCTACCGCAGGAAGCATCGATTTTCCGCAAACTGTCCGTGGAAGATAACATCATGGCCGTATTGGAAACTCGCCAAGAAATGACCCGCGAAGAGCGTCAGGACAAGCTGGAAGATTTGTTAGAAGAATTCCACATACAGCACATAAGAACCAGTGCGGGTATGGCACTATCGGGTGGTGAACGTCGCCGAGTCGAAATCGCTCGAGCTCTTGCGGCAAACCCACAATTCATTTTGTTGGATGAACCTTTCGCAGGTGTCGACCCTATTTCGGTTAATGACATCAAGAAAATCATCGAGCACCTACGCGATCGTGGCCTTGGTGTATTAATCACAGACCATAACGTACGTGAAACACTGGACGTATGTGAAAAAGCCTATATCGTAAGCCAAGGGCACCTCATTGCAT
>NZ_JAWOWM010000121.1:0-947 GCF_033340475.1 Vibrio sp. 1078-1 | reverse complement strand
TAAAGCGCAAGAAAACAAGAGGTTGGAGAACGGAATATATCCAACAACATTACGAGTGGGTTACTTGACGGGTTCATACACTTACCTTAGTTACATCTACGTACAGCTTAAGTTTTTGACCCGGTTTTAGGTACTTCTGCTTATGCAGCGAGTTCCATTTTACGATGTCGTTGCTCTTCACCTTGAATTTGCTTGCGATGCCACTGATGGTGTCGCCAGAGCGAACGTTGTAGAACACGGTACGAATCACGGCGCCTTGGTCTGATTTTTTCCAAATCACCAGCTTTTGACCGACGCGCAGGGTATCTTTTGGTCCCATGCCGTTCCATTTTGCTAGCGATTTGTGTGAAACCTTGTTGTCACGAGCGATAGACCACAAACTTTCACCCGATTGCACAACGTGTGACAGTTTCAGCTGGCCACGAGCTTGCGATTGCGTTTTGTTCAAACGGTTTTGCGCTGTAAGTGCGTACTTTGAATCGTCTTTGGTTGACGTCGGAATAAGTAAGTACTGACCAATGCGAATGTTGTTGTTCGACAGGCCGTTAGCACGACGAATCACTTTTGAGGTCGTACCGTATTTCTTCGCCAACATACTCAACGAGTCGCCAGATTTGACTTTGTAACGCGCGACTTTCATGCCTTTACCGCGATTGCTCTCAACTTGAGTTAAGAACGCATCCTTCTTCTCCACAGGAATAAGAAGCTGATGAGGACCTTCTGGTGCGGTGGACCATTGGTTGTAGGCAGGGTTGTAGCTTTGCAGCTCTTTTACCCCGATGCCCGCGTAATCAGCAGCGATAGCGAGATCCAGTTGTTCTTTCGGATCGACTAACGTCAGCACTGGTTTGTTTGGGATAGATGGAATGTCGCTACCGTACTTTTCTTGGTTTGCCACCACGCCCGCAAGAGCGAGAAGTTTTGGCACGTAGCTACTGGTCTCTTTT
>NZ_JAWOWM010000120.1:0-955 GCF_033340475.1 Vibrio sp. 1078-1 | reverse complement strand
ACTATTCAACCAGTTAGATTTTTTCTCACACTGTTGTTTGATTTGACCCGTTTTATCCCATACTGGAAGTTTGTAATCGCTGCGGCAATTCATCTCTAAACCACCGTTGGAGGTCGGTTTAAAGCCAAGCGTCGTCACTTCTTTAGGCCAAGGCAACTCCAAACGCTCAGGAATTCGCTGCGCCAAGTATTCCGCGTAAACACGCAATGCACCGCTTGACCCCGTAAGGTTGATTGGCTTGTTGTCATCACGGCCTAGCCAAATGGTCGTCACTTCACGACCATCAATCCCGACAAACCAGCTATCACGAGTATCGTTACTGGTGCCCGTTTTACCCGCCAACGCAGCCCAAGCGAATTGACTTTGAAGGTAGCGGCCCGTACCTTGTGCGACACCTTGTTTCATCGCGTAAGTCGTTAGCCAAGCCGCTTGTTCATCAACCGCGCGAGAGGAGCGAGGCAACGATTGATAAAGCACGTTACCGTCCATATCGATGACGGAACGAAGCGCGGTCAACTTAGCACGTTTACCCGAGTTAGTCAGTGTTTGGTACATTTGCGCCACTTCAAATGGCGTCAATGAAAACGAGCCCAAGAACATAGAAGGCACAGGACGAATCTCATCTTTGTTGACGCCTAAGCGTTCAAGTGTGCCAGATACTTCAGGAATACCAAGCTCCATCCCCAATCTTACCGTTGGTACGTTCAATGACTTCGCAAGCGCAAGGTAAAGTGGCACATCACCACGATATTTACGGTCGTAGTTACGCGGAGTCCATACCGAGCCTTTGCTACCTTTCAA
The DNA here is from genome assembly GCF_033340475.1 of Vibrio sp. 1078-1. Classification (NCBI taxonomy): domain Bacteria; kingdom Pseudomonadati; phylum Pseudomonadota; class Gammaproteobacteria; order Vibrionales; family Vibrionaceae; genus Vibrio; species Vibrio sp. 1078-1. The sequence goes on along the minus strand of NZ_JAWOWM010000120.1, from coordinate 154 downwards.
ACTTAGAGGCGTGTCGTGCAGCGTCGTCCCCAAATTGTATTTGTCTGGCTGTTCAAGCGCGGTCAGGTAAATTGCCGGCTTGACCAACGAACCAATTGGACGACTAGCATTAAGCGCACGGTTAAAGCCTTCATAACCCACGCGTTTACCACCA
>NZ_JAWOWM010000119.1:0-957 GCF_033340475.1 Vibrio sp. 1078-1 | reverse complement strand
CGAGAGCTAGAGAAAACGCGTCGCCAACTGCATGACGTGATTCAAATGCAAATCAACGCATCCGACGAGCTAGCGACACTGACGGAAGTGATGACGCTGAGCATGTCAGAAACTAAAGAGTCGGCGCAAGAAGAGTTCAACGAGATTGACCAGCTGGCGACGGCCATGAGTGAGATGTCATCGACCGTACAAACGGTGGCCGATCATGCTCAAACAGCTTCTTCTTTGACGGAACAGGCGTCCACGCAAGCCGTAACGGGTCAACAGTTCTTGCAAAGTACAGTGGCGAAGATGAGCGAGCTATCTTCAGATATTGCTTCTTCTGCACAAGCCGTAAACCAAGTTGAAGAGCGTGTTGAGTCGATTGGTAGCGTAGTGGGTACGATTCAAGGCATTTCTGAGCAAACCAACTTGCTTGCTTTGAATGCGGCGATTGAAGCGGCGCGTGCTGGTGAAGCAGGGCGTGGTTTTGCTGTTGTGGCGGACGAAGTTCGTAACCTTGCGCAGCGTACGCAACAAGCGACGGTGGAAATTCAAGGAATGATCACTCAGCTACAGGCCAGCGCGACTTCTGCGGTTGATTTGATGGAGAAAAGTGTTGTCGAAGCGGCTGAAGGCGTGGAACTGGTTTCTAACGCGGGTAGTGAGCTTGATGGCATCGTTGCTCAAGTAACACAAATCAACGACATGAACTTCCAAATTGCCACCGCTTCAGGACAACAAAGCAGTGTAGCGGAAGAAATGAGCCAGAACTTGACGAACGTTCGTGAGCTGGTTGAAGCATCGGTCGTGGTGGTCACAGAGTTACTGGAAACCTCTGAAATGATGCAAAGTAACGCCGAAGAGCTAGATAAGAAGATTAAGTCATTTAGCGTATAAAGCGAATTGGATTTGATAAAACGCCCACAAACCTTTTGTGGGCGTTTTTATTTGCTTTAAGTCTGGTATAAAGAATGA
>NZ_JAWOWM010000118.1:0-968 GCF_033340475.1 Vibrio sp. 1078-1 | reverse complement strand
AAGCCTAATATCGCAAGCTGGGATAGATACCATGGTTTGAGCACTTCAAAACGAGACTCTAAACCAACAACGCCCGCCGTTACCTGTGACTCGTTACTCACTTGAAGGTGGTATTCCCCAGAGTTGAGGTGCTCTAAGGTTAACTGACCCCCTTCTAAGGTCTGCCATCGATCGCCTTCGTTTAAGCGGTAGTACAGGTTCTGGCTATCCGGTTTAGGCATGATGCCAAAGAGAAAACTCAGCGAAGAACCATAAGGCAGCTTAATCCCATCAAGGTCGGAACTCCCCACTTGGATTACATCGTTTTCAAGCATCACTTGGCTAACAATAAAGCGGGATTCTGGCGGGTTTGACACCAATAGTTTTGAAGCCTCTGCTTTAACTAATCCATATTTTGAGCCTAAAACAAGTTCACGTTCACCATCTTCTGTGCGTTTCACTACGCTACATATCCCAGGAATAAACTCATTATTAATCAAGCCCGATGCAGATGAATAATGTTTAACTAACTCACCGGACAATCGGTAGTAACTCAACCCAACAGAAGATGCGAGCCACACACCTTTCGCATCACTGATCAAACACGCCGGACGAGCATTCGCAACACTCATCTCCAAGACTTGTTTGGCTTCGCCACCAGCCACTGTTTTAAACAACCCATAGGAAGAGGCAAACCACTGAGAGCCATCCGCCGCTGTCACTATATCTAGCGACTCGCCATATTTTTCCGAGAAACGATTGAAACGAATACGTTCATCATCGTATTCATAAATGCCGTGATCCGTACCAATAAAAAGTTTATCTTCGGTATCATATAAGCGCGTCACTTTAGCTGGTAAGTACTGACTCACGATCCATTCGCTACCAAAGTTTCTGACGGATTGCTTGTCGATATCAACGTTGTAAAGTTGGTAACCGCTGGATACCCACAAACGGTTTGCGTCGTCTAGAGCAATATGCTCAACAGC
>NZ_JAWOWM010000117.1:0-969 GCF_033340475.1 Vibrio sp. 1078-1 | reverse complement strand
TGTAGAGCGTGCTGTTATTCGCTTGCTTGAACACATCCTCTGGCGAGCGTTTTAACTCGTTCTCAATGGCATTGAACTTACTGGAAATATAGCTGAAATCTTGCGAATAAAAGTGGCGCTCAATGGCGTACTGTAGGATGAAAGCCAAAGAAAAATAGGTCACAAACGTCATACTAACAAACATCAGCACGAGCTTGTTTTTCATGGAAAAAGGCAGCGAGAACTTAGGCATCACGACTCTCTTCGAGTTTGTAGCCCATCCCTCTGACAGTGTGAATCAGAGGTTTATCGAACGGTTTGTCCACTTTGCTACGCAGACGTTTGACCGCCACATCAATCACATTGGTATCGCTGTCAAAGTTCATATCCCACACTAACGACGCAATGGTGGTACGTGAAAGCACTTGGCCAGTTTTGCGCATCAACAACTCAAGCAGAGCATATTCTTTGGCGGTAAGCGACATCGACTGCCCCGCGCGCGTGGCAACGCGTTTGATCATATCAAGTTCTAAATCTGCCACACGTAATGTTTGCGGCGATGCGACCACTTGCGCGGCAATATGATGACGAAATACGTTTTGAACACGCGCCAGTAGCTCTGCAAACGCGTAAGGTTTTACCACATAGTCATTGGCACCCAGCTCAAAACCGCGCACGCGATCTTCCACTTGCTCCTTCGCTGTCAGCATGATCACTGGAGTGTGAATCCCACTACTGCGCAATGTGTTAAGCACCTGCCAACCATCGAGTTTAGGCAACATAATGTCGAGGAGGATTAAGTCATATTCTTCACTGGTAGCGTGATAAAGCCCATCGACCCCATCATGCACTAAATCCACCACATACCCAGATTCAATCAAACCTTTTTGCAGATATTCTCCGGCTTTGTGCTCATCTTCGACGATCAATATTTTCAACTTTACTTACCTAGTGTGTTAGCGGGAGGATGAGAACCCAGTATAAAGCTCG
>NZ_JAWOWM010000116.1:0-980 GCF_033340475.1 Vibrio sp. 1078-1 | reverse complement strand
TTAGTAAATGGGTATACATTGTCGCCCTTCGGGAGGGTTTTCATGATCTTATCGTTGTGAATACGCCCACCACAGACACGATTTTTATCCGCGCCGCTGAGCATGTATCCCACTTGAGAAGATTGCAGCACTAAACCGCCGCCGTTGTATCGTAAATCGATAACAATTTCATCAACCTGAGCTTCTGCCAATCTATTAAAGGCGTTAATGAGCGGTGTTTGTGCGCTTGGCTCGAACGAGTTGTATTGCAGGTAACCGACTTTTTTACCGTTGTGCTCAATGACTTTCGCATTACGAACCGGAGAAGTCGCAACATCTGCGGCTTTCAGTATTACAGACTTTCTGTATCCATCTACAGTTTCAAATATAAACGAATACTCTTTATTTATTTCTGGACTAAATAGCGTGGTATTAGTCGTATTAATTTCTGCGTTGTTTGAAGTATTAACCACATCGATTGAGCCAATCTTTATTAACTTATCTCCACGAACAATACCATTTAACGCAGCTGGAGAGTTGTCTTCCGTATAAGAAATACGAACGTCTCGAGGCTCTGTCGCTTGAATGAACGACCAATTAAATCCAAACCCAGCAACCAATCCTGATTGTGAGGATTTCATTTCATCTTCATAAGGAATAGCGAAGTGAAAGCGATCTTTCGTTTTTCCAGTTGCAGTTGTTTCAGAAGTCACGAGTGAGTGGAAATAAGCAATAACACTGCTGTAAAAGCTTGGGTTTCTATCCGGTACTTCATCGTACCAAAGGTAGGTTTCATTGGTAAAAGCACGTAAAAAGAGTTTTTCTTGCAACGCTGAACCTGCTTTGTCTGGGTATGGTTGGTAACCCGCGTACGGATCTAAGCCCGTTCTTGGCGTTTCACATCGGTTGGCAAATTCGTTAGAGGTTTTACTGTAATCGCCTTGCGTCCATGCCGAATTGGTTGACGTATTGATGGATGGAGAAGCGCCGTCGCCACCACC
>NZ_JAWOWM010000115.1:0-990 GCF_033340475.1 Vibrio sp. 1078-1 | reverse complement strand
AGGTTAGAGAGGTACAGCGGGATATATAGCGACATAGTGTTGCCAAAACGCTTACGCGTCAGCGAATAAGAAAGCTTTGCCATCTGCTCTAAGTACGGTTCAGCAGCAGGAGAAATCAACGCTTTAAAATCTTCCAAATCTCGTTTGGGTTTTGCTAGCGCCCTTTCCACATCCTGCTCCGTTTTGGCATAAATCGACATGGATATGTCATCCCAATCGAGCTGCTGAAAGCGATCATAAAAGCTCATCTTGAACCCTCACTTCTACAGTTCATCGAGAAAAGCCGTTAGCGGACTGGAAGCAACGGCATGAGAAACTTTCCCTGCAAGCCCAGCTTCATAAGCCATACGACCTGACTCGACTGCCATCTTGAACGCTTTCGCCATCGCAACGGGATTACTTGCGGCAGCGATGGCCGTATTGACCAACACGGCATCCGCGCCCATTTCCATCGCTCTTGCCGCATGTGAAGGCGCACCAATTCCCGCATCCACGACAACAGGTACGTTCGCTTGGTCAATAATGATTTCTAGAAAATCGTGCGAAGCGATACCTTTGTTCGAACCAATCGGCGCACCCAATGGCATCACCGCAGCACAGCCAACTTCTTCCAGCCGTTTACATAACACCGGATCAGCATGGCAATATGGCAACACAATAAAGCCATCTCGCACGAGCTGTTCGGCAGCGGCTAAGGTTTCTATCGGGTCAGGCATTAAGTATTTCGGGTCGGGATGGATCTCCAGTTTGACCCAATTTGTGCCCAACGCTTCGCGAGCAAGCTGCGCAGCAAAAACCGCATCTTTGGCATTTTTAGCGCCAGAGGTGTTCGGTAGCAAATTCACACCGGCGTGAATCAGAGGCTGCAAAATGTCATCTTGCTGATCATGTACATCCACACGTTTAAGCGCCATCGTCGCGAGCTGTGAACCTGAAACCTGGATGGCTTCGGCCATTAAATGGCTATTAGAAAATTTGCCTGTTCCTGTG
>NZ_JAWOWM010000114.1:0-990 GCF_033340475.1 Vibrio sp. 1078-1 | reverse complement strand
AAGTTAGGCGCGTAGATGCCTTTCTTCACGGTCGAGATGATTTCTTCTGGTGTGTGTTCACCTGGCAGCATGTAGGTATTGGTCATGCGTGGCATCGGTAAGTGCGCGTAAGATTCGCGGCGACCGTTACCCGTTGGGTTTACCCCCATTAGGCGCGCGTTCAGCTTGTCTTGCATGTAGCCTTTCAATACGCCATTTTCGATCAGCGTGTTGTACTGACCATTCACACCTTCGTCGTCCACATTGAGTGAACCACGCAGATCTTTCAGCGTACCATCATCCACAATCGTACATAGCGATGACGTCACTTGCTGACCCATTTTGCCAGAGAATACCGACGACTCTTTGCGGTTGAAATCCCCTTCTAAACCGTGACCTACCGCTTCATGCAGCAGTACGCCCGGCCAACCAGAACCAAGAACCACTGGCATCATACCTGCAGGTGCAGCTTCTGCTTCTAGGTTAACTAACGCCATACGAATGGCTTCGTCCGCGAAGTGGAAGGCTTGCTTCACGCCATCTGTTTCAGACAAGAAGAAATCGTAGCCAAAACGACCACCACCACCAGCACTGCCACGCTCGCGACGGTCACCTTTCTGTGCAAGTACACTGATGGATAGTCGAACAAGAGGACGAGTATCACCAGCGAAAGTGCCATCTGTAGCGGCAACTAGCATTTGCTCGTGCACGCCACTGATGCTGATAGAAACTTCTTTGATCAGAGGCTCTTTAGTGCGAATGTACGCATCCAAAGACATCAGTAACTCGGGGCTTGGTTGTTTTTCCCAGCTTACTAGCGGGTTAACCGCAAGAAAGTAAGCTTGATTTTCCGAACGTTTGAATGCTTGAACTTTGCCATTTTGGCCCTGCTGCGCAATGCCTCGCGCCGCAATTGCACTTTGCTTCAAACCTTCCGGATTGATTTGATCTGAGTAAGCGAAACCGGTTTTTTCGCCCGTCACTGCTCGCACACCAACACCACAATCAATG
>NZ_JAWOWM010000113.1:0-991 GCF_033340475.1 Vibrio sp. 1078-1 | reverse complement strand
TCAGGCGTACTCTTTTGGTTGGTCGTTTTGTTCAGGGCTTCTACGATACGAACCATTTCAGCAGCCGAGGCATTGCGAAGCTCTACTAGCTCGATCTCTTTGTCACCAGCTTGGTCAACGCGTTTGATGATTTCTGCTAGACGGTTTACTACCGCTGCACGACCGGTGATCAGGATGATGTTAGCTGGATCGTAATGAACCACATTACCCGCACCGGCATTATCAATCAGCTGGCGCAATAGCGGTGACAATTCACGAACAGAGACATTTCGCACAGCAACCACACGAGGGATGACGCTATCGCCTTTTGCGCTGCCATCACCCATAACAGGGATTGCAGAGGTCTTAGAGTCTTTTGCTTTGATGACTTTGAGTACGCCGTTGTCCATTTCTACGACTGCATAGCCGTACACTTCCAACACGTTAAGGAAGAAGCTGTAATATTGCTCTTCGTTTAACACGTCGTAGCTGCGAACGTCGATTTTACCGCGCACCGAAGGGTCAACGATGATGGTCTTTTCTAAGTTACGACCAACAATGTTGATGAATTCTTGAATGTCAGTGCCTTTGAAACTCGCACTAAATTCATTTGCCATCGCGCCTGGAACGCAGAGTAGACTCCCTGCCAGTAACCAAGCACTTTTGCTAAACCAATGTTTCACGTATGTCTCCCTGAACTTACGCTGGTTGCCTAAGTATTACAATTGGATATAGATGTCGTACTGCTGACCATCTCGCTCAACAGTCAAATTCAGTTCTTGCGGATCGCTCATCACTTGCATCAGTTGTACTGAAGAAGATGGATCACTTAAATCGATCCCATTAAGTTGCACCGCAATATCACCAGGTTCTAGACCCACATCATTAAATAACGCCGCATCACGACCCGGAGAAACTCGGTAGACACTAATGGCGTCGTCTTTTTTCACTGGAGAAATGGTGATGTATTTAAAAACACTCTGTGGATCTTTCGCAATCTCCTCTCGGATTT
>NZ_JAWOWM010000112.1:0-993 GCF_033340475.1 Vibrio sp. 1078-1 | reverse complement strand
GGAATTGTCGCAATCGCAGGAGCTGCGACAGTTTCAACCGCGCTTGTTGTGGTTTGGGCTACGGCCTCTTTTGGCGCAGAACTTGTCATCACGTATTCCCAAGTAAAGTCATCGTTCAACTTCACTTCTCGACCGTCGGCTAAAGTGACGACTTCAGCGGCGTAGGCGGATGAGGTGGCGAGTAGGGTCGCCAGAGTGATCCATGTTTTCATTGTCATACCTTTTATTTGTGTCTGCTTAACGGCGCCAAAACGCAGGGAAGAACAGTACAAGAATAGTCAGAATCTCCAAGCGGCCCATCAACATACCAAAGCTTAGAAGCCATTTAGCGGCATCTGGTAGTGGCGCGAAGTTACCGGTTGGGCCGATCACGCTACCCATGCCAGGACCCACGTTGGCAACGGCGGTGATTGAGCCAGAAATGCTGGTCACGGGATCAAGACCAAGGGCACTTAAACAGCCAGCGATAAAGATGATGGTGATAAAGAACATCAACCCAAACGCCACCACAGAGCGCACGATGTCGTCGTTCACAGGACGTTGGTTGTAACGTTGCACGAAAACGCCGGATGGATGAATCAGTTTCATGATCTGTTTGTTTAACAGCGTCATAGCAATTTGGAAACGGAAGATTTTAATCCCGCCCGCGGTTGAGCCAGAACATGCCCCTGCCATCATTAAGAAGGCAAAGAGCGTGGTTGGCAGAGCACCCCAAGCGGTGAAATCTTCCAAGCCGAACCCGGTGGTTGTCACCACAGAAACGATGTTGAACATCGACACTCGCAGGGCATCCAAAATGGTGTAACCATCGCGAATCACTAGCCAAGCGGCAACCACTAAGCTTGAGAACAAGAACAAGTATGCAAAGCCTCGTACCTGTGCATCTTTGACCAGAATATCGATGCTGCGTTTGCGTAAAGCGGCAACAAACAATAGAAATGGCAGACCGCCCAAGAACATGAAAGTGGTCGCGACCCAGTGCGCGCCGTTGGA
>NZ_JAWOWM010000111.1:0-996 GCF_033340475.1 Vibrio sp. 1078-1 | reverse complement strand
GTGCGGTTATCACACCTGTGATGAGTGGGGGAGAAGCCAAAGCAAGCTACCGTCTGATTAACCAAGCTGAGCCGGTGGTTGAGTTGTTATCTTCAGATTCTGGTCGTTTGAAAGTGCTGCATGCTGGCGACTACCAAGTGGAAGTGACGTTAACTGCACGTAACTATACAACTAAAACCGTATTGGTTAACGGCACCATTAATAAAGCGGATCATCCAGGTCTTACGACGAAGCTTCAAACTGTGGAATTTACGCCATTTAAGACGATTAGTTTGGATTTTGGTAAAACGGTAGGCACTCGCACTTACTCATTTGCTGATACCGTGAGCGAAGAGCTTGCCACGTTAGACAATGCGAAAGCTGAGTTGACGCTAACTAATTACTCTCAATATCATTCTATTGCGTTGGATATTTCTGAGAGTGAATCGCGAGATTACAAAGCGTTACCAAGAACAAGAGTCACGGTTAATGTCGATTTGGCGGAATCGGGTGTTGCAGATAAATACACACAACTTGATAGCGAACAAACCGTCATCGTAAGTACCCTCAGTGCCCCGCAGTTTTCCAATTTAGAAGAAAGTGAGTTTGGCATCATGGGTTCGCGTTCGGTACGTGAACCGACGGATGATGAGCTGCAAAAATTTGGCAAAGGTAAGGTCGCGCTGTTCTTGTTAAAACCAGTGGGTAGCGATGACCGAACCAAACAAAAGGCAGTCTGGGTACATGTTGCTCGATTTGATGGCTGTACAGCGGATCTGTTTTCTAATGATCTAAAACCATTTGATGCGATTGATTATGACGCTGCAGGTTATTGTTCGAACGGTAGTACGATTCGCATGACTCGCTTTTTAGTGATTGACGACTCTAAACTAGAAAATATTGAGTATGAGTTGGCAGCGCCAATCGTGTACTACCGTCGCGGTCAACGTGAGTTCTTAGCGAGTGATGACGGCGGTTTTTATGCCAAGCCAAATGTGGTGTACGGCAAAAGCAAGT
>NZ_JAWOWM010000110.1:0-998 GCF_033340475.1 Vibrio sp. 1078-1 | reverse complement strand
CAGTGAAAACCGATGCAAAGAACCGTATTGTTGTTGACGACCTAAAAGCAAAAATTGCCGAGCTTAAAGAACAAAACATCAAACCAATTGCGGTTATCGGTGTCGCTGGCACGACAGAAACGGGGAACGTCGATCCTCTGTCGCAGATCGCTCAAGTGTGCCAAGAGCACAATTGTCACTTCCATGTGGATGCCGCTTGGGGTGGTGCAACGTTGATGTCTAATCATTACCGTCACCTTCTCGAAGGTGTTGAACTGGCTGACTCAGTGACTATCGACGCGCACAAACAACTGTACATCCCTATGGGTGCAGGCATGGTGTTGTTCAAAGACCCAGACGCGATGAAATCCATTGAACACCATGCGCAATACATCTTACGTAAAGGTTCAAAAGATTTAGGTAGTCATACACTAGAAGGCTCTCGCTCAGGCATGGCCATGTTAGTGTATGCGGCGATGCACATTATTAGTCGCCCAGGCTACGAACTATTGATCGATCAAAGTATCGAGAAAGCGCGCTACTTTGCTGACCTCATCAAACAGCAAGATGACTTCGAACTCGTTTCTGAACCGGAGCTTTGCCTACTGACCTACCGCTATCTACCGCCATTGATTCGTGAAGCGCTAGATAAAGCGGAAGGTACTCAAAAGGAAAAACTAAACGAGCTCATCAACCAGCTCACGCAGTTTATCCAGAAGCGTCAACGTGAAACGGGCAAATCGTTTGTTTCTCGTACAAGGCTGAACCCTGACCAATGGCAAAGAATGAACACCATCGTATTCCGAGTGGTGCTTGCCAACCCATTGACGACCAGAGATATCTTGAACTCAGTACTGGACGAACAACGCGAAATCGCCAAACAAGCACCAAGTTTGACCGCAAAAATCGAAGAAATGGCCTCAGATATTTTAGGCGCGTAAGCTTAAGAATGAGTTACATCAACTTGAAAATTTCTTTCTTTTTGATGTAACTCAAACATCATTCTCGTGCGACTGGCG
>NZ_JAWOWM010000109.1:0-1006 GCF_033340475.1 Vibrio sp. 1078-1 | reverse complement strand
CCGGGAATGTTTTGGACGTACATTTCGGGTCATTAATCGTCACTGGTGTATCGCTTAACGCCACCAGAGAAAAGCACATCGCCATACGATGATCATCGTAGGTATCAATCGCCGCATGTTTAAGGTGAGGTACTGGTTTAACGATGATGTAATCCTCACCTTCTTCCACTTCCGCACCAACTTTACGAAGCTCTGTTGCCATTGCAGACAAACGATCGGTTTCTTTTACACGCCAGTTATAAACATTGCGAATTGCCGTGGTACCTTCAGCAAACAAAGCCGTCGTCGCGATGGTCATTGCTGCATCTGGAATATGGTTGTAATCCATATCGATGCCCTTAAGCTTCCCGACGCGGGAAATAACGTAATCATCGACCCATTCAATCTCTGCGCCCATTTTTTCTAGCGCATCAGCAAATCGAATATCACCTTGGATGCTATTTTTACCGATGCCAGTTACTTTGACTTCACCGCCTTTGATTGCAGCCGCCGCTAAAAAGTAAGAGGCCGACGAAGCATCCCCTTCCACAAGAAAATCACCAGGCGCAACATAGTGCTGACCAGCTGGAATCACAAACTCTTGATAGTCGTTGTTGATCACTTCGACACCGAACTGCTTCATGATATGCAGCGTAATATCAATGTAAGGCTTTGATACCAAATCACCTTCAATCTTAATACGCACTTCGCCTTCGGCAAGTGGTGCAGACATCAAAAAAGCCGTGAGAAACTGACTAGAAATAGAACCATCAATCGACACTGTGCCTGCTTTCAGACCAGTACCGACAATCTTTAGTGGTGGGTAGTTTGTGTTTTCCAGATATTCAATATCTGCTCCCGCCTCTTGCAATGCAGTCACAAGATGACCAATTGGTCGTTCTTTCATACGAGGCTCGCCAGTAAGCACATATTCACCTTGACCAACACAAAGTGCGGCTGCTAAAGGTCGCATGGCTGTGCCCGCATTGCCCAGAAAGAGCTCGACAGGTTCTGATACTGAGAACGG
>NZ_JAWOWM010000108.1:0-1018 GCF_033340475.1 Vibrio sp. 1078-1 | reverse complement strand
TCTCGCGCTTATACCTTGCTGGGACAAAAGGCTGGCTACCAAGGTGTGCTCTCGGTTGGGCGTGTGCAAACTCCGGTTCTAGGGCTTGTCGTCCGTCGAGATGAAGAAATTGAAAACTTTGTTCCGAAAGATTACTTCACGCTGCACGCATTGATCCCGTATCAAGACCAAAATGGGGCGTTTGATATTCGCGCACGCTGGAAACCCAGTGAGGCTTGCAAACCATGGCAGGATGAAGAAGGGCGAGTATTAAATCGCAAGTTAGTCGAAAACGTCGCTAATCGGATCGCGAACCAGCCAGCGATAGTGAAGGAATCAGAGCAGAAGCAAACCAAGCAATCTGCACCATTGCCATATTCATTGTCTGCTTTGCAGATTGATGCAGCAAAGCGTTATGGCATGAGTGCGCAGCAGGTGCTAGATACTTGTCAGGCACTATACGAAAAGCACAAACTGATCACTTATCCGCGTTCTGATTGTCGCTACTTGCCGTTGGAGCATTATTCTCAAGCTGGAACGGTTACATCCGCTATTGCAAACAACGCCACAGACCTGCAAAGCGCAGTGCATGGTGCCGACTTATCGATGAAGGCGAAAGCGTGGAATGACAAAAAAGTCGATGCTCACCACGCCATCATTCCAACGCCTAAGCAAGCCAACGTTAATGCGCTGTCTGGCAACGAAATGAAAGTGTATCAGCTCATTGCGCGCCAATATTTAATGCAGTTTTATCCTGCGGCTGTCTATGCCGAAGCGAAATTGGTATTCGACATCGCTGGTGGCATTTTCATTGCCAAAGGTCGTCAACTTGTTTCGTCGGGGTGGAAAGCGCTGATGGGAAAAACGGATAAAGAAGACGAAGGTATTGATGCGGTGCCACCGTTAAGTGAAGGCACGGTGTTAACATGCCGTGAAGGTGAAATTAAAGACCGAAAAACTGAGCCACCAAAACACTTTACTGAAGCCACTCTGCTGCAAGCGATGACGGGAATTGCTCGTTATGTTGCCGATAAAGAGT
>NZ_JAWOWM010000107.1:0-1023 GCF_033340475.1 Vibrio sp. 1078-1 | reverse complement strand
CACCAGTAGCTCGAAGAAAGGCATCAAAGAAGCCAAGCAAAAACATCACTTTTTGGCCTTGTACAATTACAAACAAGAAGCAGAAGTGAATGACCCGTACTACTTGTCGATTCGTCATGGGATTGAAACTCAGTGCGACAAACTCGGCATTACGCTAACCAATTGCTACAACAGCGAAATTGATGTTGAAACGCAAAAGATTACGGGTGTCCTTTTAGTCGGGAAAGTCGACCAAAAGGTGGTCAATAAGTTACCTAAACGCCTAGCCGATAGCATCTGTTACATCGACTTTTCAGATCCAACTAGCCCTTACGATTGCGTTGATATCGACCTTGTAAGAATCAGCAAGCAAGTGGTTGATTTCTTTGTACAACAAGGCTACGAGCGTATCGGATTTATTGGTGGACAAGACGAGCCCAACACCGCAGACATTCGTGAAAATGCGTTTGTGGACTACGGCAGCCTAAAAGGTGTGGTTTCTGAAAACGACATTTATCGTGGCGATTTCTCTAGCTTGTCCGGTTATGACTTAGCGAAAGAGATGCTGGCCAAAGGCGATTTCCCAAAAGCGATGTTCATTGCTTCGGACTCCATTGCGATTGGTGTGTTACGAGCAGTGCATGAGTTTGGTTTAAACATTCCTGATGATATTGCGCTGATCAGCGTGAACGACATTCCTACCGCGCGCTTTACCTTCCCTCCTCTATCGACCGTTCGTATTCATTCTGAAATGATGGGGATTCAAGGCGTGAACTTGTTAGTAGAAAAATACCGTGACGGACGCGCACTGCCCCTTCAGGTGTATGTTCCAAGCAAGCTCAAGCTACGCGGCACAACTCGATAAAAACACCCTCAAAATTGCTCAAATAAAGCACTGAATTTTCAGTGCTTTTTATTTCTTCTTTTATTTTCTACCGAATTTTTACTGTTTTTACTTTCCAAAACAATCTAGAACGCATTCCTTTACTCTGATCACATCTTGCTCAACATTGGTCATTTAAAACGTGACCAAGTTAAAGTAAA
>NZ_JAWOWM010000106.1:0-1024 GCF_033340475.1 Vibrio sp. 1078-1 | reverse complement strand
TTCTGCTGGTTTATCTAGTTGAGATGCGCCGTCACCGAAGTCTAGAGTACGAGCACGTACGTAAAGCACTGCAGATGGGTCTACGAAGTACATAACTTGTGCAGATAGTACATCGTCTGCTGTATCGTTAATTGTCTTACCGTCACGTTCTAGGTCGAAGTTCGCTGCGTAACCTAGCTTGTACTGCCAGTCACCTGTTGTGTACATCAGACCTGCAGACATTGCATCTTGCTTCTCGTTCACGCCGTTGCTTGCGTCCGCTTCCATGTATTTGTATTGAGCGAAGAACGAAATACCGTTATCAAACCAACCTTGAACACCAACTAGGTACGTGTTGTTTTCCCAAGTTTGACCTTCAGATTCAATGTTACGGTTACCTTCGTAAGCAGCATCCAATTGTAGTGGACCTAACTTGTAGTGAGCCGCGATGCCGCCCCAGTAATCATCACCAGCACCTAGACCCGCTTTATCACCAGCACCCGCTGCAATATCTAGAGAGAACTTGTCTGCGTACATTGGAGAGTCCCAACGAATGGTGTTTGATTGACGGTCTTGGTACTTAGCACCACCGATTGCACCACCCCAGTCGTAAACATCGCCTAGACCTGGGTTAGATGCTGGCCAGTCAACCAATTCGTACATAGGTGTCAAAACACGACCTAGACGAACTTGACCCCAAGAAGCACTTTCAAAACCGACGAATGTGTCACGCTCACCAAGACCAGCACCCTCGCCACCAAAGCTAGGGTCTACGTAACCACCTTCGATTTGCCAAATAAAGGTAGGACCGAAGTTAGCAAATTGTTTTTTACCACGGAAACCGATACGAGATTCGTTGTTTAGCTGCATGCCACCTAGGTCGTCATCCGTTGCTTTGCTGCCAGAATCGTAATCGCGGTACGCGGCCTGCATCGCGATGATCCCGTAAACTTCATAAGAGAAAGAATCTTTTGTTAGGTACTCTTTAGCAGCATCGCTGTTTGCGCCATCAGCAAGAGCTGCACCACTGAACATCATGCCTGTG
>NZ_JAWOWM010000105.1:0-1026 GCF_033340475.1 Vibrio sp. 1078-1 | reverse complement strand
CACGTCACCCCAATTACAAGCCTTCTTGTTGAAGATTAAGCATCGACTCAATCAAGCATGTGGGGCGGGTTTGGTCATTTTCGGCGCGATGCTGGGCTTAAAGGCTTAATACGTTTTCGGTCAGAGTTTGAACACAAAAAATGCGGCTACTGGAGCCGCATTACAATCCACAAACCTTAGGTCTGATAAGTGAAACGTTTATTGAGTGATAACGGTGAGCTTATCCCAATCAATCGTGAAGCGAATTTGCGCCTCAGTGTAATGGCTCGTTGTGCCTTGATCGTACCAGTTACACGCATTGCGAGAGAAACCTTCGTCAACTTCTTTCATGCCCGCTCGTGCAATCATCTCCGTTTTGGGCTCTTCTCCGCGCTCAAATTCTGGTGTGAACACGTATTGGAATTTCGGTTTGAAACCGTAGATCAAACGCGGCAAGTTCTCTTCTGGTAATAGGTTTTCGTTTGAACAACCTGTGTAGTGGTAAACACCCGCCCATTTACCGTAATACTGGTAGTCGTTGGTGTAAATTTGGCTAAGAGGGGTGGTCCACTTAACGCCCATACCGCGTTCCATGGAAGCTTTTGGCTTGGCTGCGGTGACGTAATCCTTACTTGAGTAACGAGAGGTATAAGCCACACCGAGATCGGTCGTCAACGAGCCAGAAAAACTTGGTGCCGAGCCCGGTGTTGCAGTTGCGGTTAAGCCGATAGACGGTGCAACCGTGGTTGTCGATACTGAAACATCATTGGCTTCGTTTTGCGGTGAGTAATCCTCACTAAATACAGGCGTGCCACCAGCTTGATAGATGCTGTAATCGAACGCAACTGGGTAGTTTTGAGTAAAACGGTCAACAATCGCTGCATCAAAAGTGTGTTTTACACCCGGCTTACCTGGTACATAACCATTCCCTAGAGTGATCACGCGAGCCGCTTTTTTGTCATTCTTTGAGTTATGGAATAACTCAACCAGTAACTTCATCTGCACACGGCTACCACGAAACTCGTACGGGAAAAGCTCAGGCTCGCT
>NZ_JAWOWM010000104.1:0-1030 GCF_033340475.1 Vibrio sp. 1078-1 | reverse complement strand
GAGGTTGGTTCGTCGGTGCGCTGATTAAGGCTCGGCGAATACTCACCATGACTTTACTGTGACCAATCATTTTCGGACCAACATGAGTTTGCATGTCGAGCTCTTTCTTTAGCCAGATGTTTTCTTGCAACAAGTTCAGCTTATCGCTGGCGTTGTTCAGTGATTTCATCAGTTGATCGGTTGAAAATGGTTTTTCCAGAAAGTCGTACGCGCCGCTTTTCATCGCTTCGACCGCCGTTTTAACGTCGCCATGCCCAGTTAGAACGATGAATTGAAAGTGGTGATTTTTGCTCAGCAGCGTACGCATAAACTCTAAGCCATCCATGACCGGCATGTGAATATCCGTAATGATGATGGCTGGAGAATTGGCATCGATAACTCTGAGTGCTTCAACGGCATTGGGAAAGCAAGTGACTTCAATGCCCTCGATAAGTAGTGCTTGTGAAACGGCATCACGAATGTGTGGTTCGTCATCAACAAAGATAACTGCGTTATGCATGGTCGTTTTCCGTTACTGGTTTGGTGGTACTGGTGTTTGCCATCGGAACGGTGACCACAAAGGTCATGCCGCCTGACTCACCCGATTGCGCCCCTTGGTGGTTATAGGCGCTGAGCGCTCCGTGATAGCTTTCTAAAATACGTTTTGAAATGGTCAAACCCAGTCCGAGCCCTTCTGGTTTGGTGGTAAAAAACGGGTCAAAGATTTTCGCCAATGCCTCGTCAGACATCCCCGGGCCGTTATCTGACACCAGAATATCGCAGCTCGAATCGTGGCATTGAATCGCGATGGAAATTTGTGGATCAATACAATAGCCATCCATCGCTTGCGCAGCGTTGTGGAACAGATTGATGAGCACTTGTTCTAGTTCAACGCTGTGAATGGCGAGCCTTACCTCGTGGTCGATCGTCGGTACTTTGAGCGTGACACCTTGCTTGATCAACTTATTGCTCAATATGCTGGTGGCATTGTGCACCGCATCGTGGAGTATCGACACTTCATTATGAGGTTCATGAGAAGTTTTACGGGTGA
>NZ_JAWOWM010000103.1:0-1034 GCF_033340475.1 Vibrio sp. 1078-1 | reverse complement strand
CGCCATTCGAGATTGAGGTCTTTCTTGTCTTGTTCAAACTTACCATCAATCAAAACATCGATGTATTGCACCACTTCTCTTTGCGCGTCATCCAGTTCAGCCAGCGTGTAGCCTGTCCAAACCCAGATGTCTTTACCGGGACACTCTTCTCTCACCCTTTTCACGATCTTTAAAATATGAGGCACATTAGCAGGATGAAGCGGATCTCCGCCCGACAACGACAAACCGCGACGTTTAATGCGCGTGTCATTCAAGTCATTGATGATCTTGTCTTCCGCTTCTTGCGTGAACAACACACCCGAATCCAAGCGTTGCGTCGACTGGTTATAACAGCCACGACACTGATGTACGCACCCCGACACAAACAATGTGCAGCGCGTACCCGGTCCGTTAACAACGTCAATTGGATAATATTGGTGGTAGTTCATAATGCGTCTCTTTGTTATCGCGAAAAAGAAAATCAACCTAAAGCAGGTTGATTTTCAAAGTGTTGAATCGAGTGGTAATTAACCTTATAGGTGTTTCACTCGACGTTTAACTTCTTCTTGTTTGCCGAAGGTAAACGGACGTGCATGTGGGCTGCCCAAGTAGCCACATACGCGACGTGTCACCGATACTTTGGTTGAATCGTGGTTGCCACAACTCGGGCAAGTAAAGCCTTTGCTTGTACATTCAAACTCACCGGTGTAACCACATTCATAACACTCATCAATCGGAGTGTTGGTTCCGTAGTAAGGAACGCGGGTGTAACTGTAGTCCCACACGTTTTCTAGCGCTTCTACGTTACGTTGCATGTTCGGGAACTCACCGTAACAGATGAAGCCACCGCTTGAAATTTCAGGGTAAGGCATCTCGAAGTCGATCTTGTCGTAAGGGTTAACCTTCTTCTCAACGTCCAAGTGGAAGCTGTTGGTGTAGTAACCTTTGTCTGTTACGCCTTCAATCAAACCAAACTCTTTGGTGTCGATGCGGCAGAAACGACTACATAGGTTTTCACTTGGTGTTGCGTACAAGCTAAAGCCATAGCCAGTTTC
>NZ_JAWOWM010000102.1:0-1046 GCF_033340475.1 Vibrio sp. 1078-1 | reverse complement strand
GCCGATGACGTATCGCCATCAAAGTCGGTCGCGATGATTGGAAAGTTTAGCGTCAGTTCATCACTACCAGTTGCGTGATCGATTGGGCCTTCCAACGTAAAGTTGTAAGAGCCATCCACATTCACTACCAACGTAAATACTGGATTGCCATCTGCCGTCGCAGTGTAAGTGAAGCTGCCGTCAGCATTTGCCGTTTCTACGAGTACAACCGCTTGACCATGTGAGGTAAGGCCAGCAACAGGATCCGTCGAGGAATCAAGTTGATAGCTCACCACTCGATCAGAGCCTTCTGTTGTGGTGAATTTACCGTCAATAGAAACGACACCATCTTGAGCAGAACCAACGCCCGATAAATCGTCTTCATCAACCATAATGGCATCGACGTTTGTGATGGTCGGTTGGTCATCGACGATAGTCACTGGGATCAGCGCAGAGCTGGTGTCACCATCAAAGTCCGTTGCGATGATTGGGAAGTTCAGCGTTAGCTCGTCGCTATTAATAGCGTGATCGATTGGGCCTTCCAGCGTGAAGTTATAACTGCCATCCGTTTTCACTACCAACGTAAAGACAGGGTTGCCATCAGCGGTCGCAACGTAGCTGAAGCTGCCATCAGGATTGGCAGTCTCTATCAACGTCACTGGATTGCCTTGCGAGGTGAACCCTGTAACCACATCTACAGAGGTATCTAACTGGTAACTCACCACGCGGTCAGAACCTTGCGTTGTCGTGAACTGCCCATCAATCGAAAGTGAATCATTTTGGTCCGAACCGATGTTCGCTAAGTCGTCTTCATCAACACTGATGGCTTCAACATTTGTGATAGTCGGTTGGTCATCGGTAATCGTGACAGGAATAACGGCGGAAGTCGTGTCTCCATCAAAATCGGTCACTGTGATCGGGAAGTTGAGCGTTAAGCTGTCACTGTTTGCTGCGTGGTCAATCGCGCCTTCAAGTGTAAAGTTGTAGCTGCCGTCGGGATTGACAGTTAATGTAAATACCGGATTCGTCCCTGCTGTTGCCGTATAGGTGAAGCTGCCATCAGAATT
>NZ_JAWOWM010000101.1:0-1046 GCF_033340475.1 Vibrio sp. 1078-1 | reverse complement strand
TTTCAGTTTATTGCGGTTGTTGGCATCGTAATTCCACTTTTCACCCACTGGCTTACCGTCTTGCATCAAAATATCAAAGCGCTTGCGCATCCGTCGGTAAAAGTGCTCCATCATGACGTGTTTGCCTTGCGGGAACTGCTGTTCTATTTCTGCAAAAGGCAGTAAAAAATGCTCGGTATCGACGCAACGTTTGACAACACCTTCTAATTTCAACTTGGTCAGTTGTTCCAACAGTCGATATTCATCAGGCCGTTGATACTCAAATTTGCTTGCCCCTACTTCACGAACGTAGTGCTGCAATACTTGGTCAAGATCATCAAAAGCGGCAGTGTCATCCAACGTTAGATGCAGAACATGATGCCCTTCTTCTTGCTTCTCTTGAGCAAAAATAGCCATCGCGGAGAAGAAGGCGCACACCTTTTGAATGTGATGCGTAACGTAAGTGTTTTCTTGCTTGAGCTCAGCAATCAAGTACAGCACGGTATCATCCGCTTGCTGAAACCAAGAATGCTCGCTGTTGAGTTGGTCGCCGAGAATCAATCGCACCGTGTCATAACGCATTTATTTATCTCCATTTTCTTGCTGCGTTGCGATTGGCCAGTCGACCATATCGACAACGTCTTGCTGCGCTCGGCTGTCACGCCCTTGCCATCGATCAATGAACTCATGATTTTGGTCGTACATTTGCGTCTGCTTCTCCAAATTAAACTGACGAGAGCCTCTCGGATCTGCCCCTACTCCCGCTAAATATTGCCAGTTTCCCCAATTCGAGCCGACATCGTAGTCAATCAACTGCGTTTCAAAGTAGGCCGCGCCATACCGCCAGTCCAGCCCCAGTTCATGAACAAGGCAACTTGCAACCAACTGGCGACCACGGTTAGACATATAACCAGTGTGATTCAGTTGGTGCATACACGCGTTGACAATGGGATACGGTGTGGTGCCGTTTTTCCACTGCTGAAAACGATGCGCATAAAAGCTGGTTAACGGCGGTTGATTGCGAATACCACCAAACCGAAACAGCCTTTGTTGATAACACCTTGCGT
>NZ_JAWOWM010000100.1:0-1048 GCF_033340475.1 Vibrio sp. 1078-1 | reverse complement strand
TTACATTGAGTACCGTCAACCTATCGGTTTTGATAGTTTTCTTGAAGGGCAAACTACAATAACGGATGGCGTCGTTTTCCACGCTGTAACCGGAGATGATTTGAGTAGTGTCCAACTGCTTGATATGACGCCTAACAGTGTGAACTCAGACCTGATTGATGCTGCCTTAATCGCGGGCAATACGTATGAGGATACAGAAGCCGGTATTACCATTACGACCGAATGGGCTGATAGCTCAGGCGCAAGTGTCCACGTTAGCTTCGCTGAGCCTATGTGCGTGCCAAGCATGCCGAGTGTTGCTGTTGTTTCCAATCAAGTTTCAGGTGTAGAGTCTGGTAGCACCGTGGGGTATTCGGTTACGGTAACTAACAATGATGGTGATGGATGCGCAATATCGAATTTCGCTATTGAAGCAAATGCTCCAAGTGGGTGGGTGACAACGCCATCTCAGTTAAATTTGGCTCCTGGTACGAGTGATACAGTGACGGTTGATGTGACTTCGGATCAAGCTGCGATAGACGGGACCTACGGCATTACATTCAACGTGACAAATGTTACTGATACTGACTACGACGCGAGTGCTACAGCAAATTATGTGGTTGAAACTGCGGTTGAAGCTTGTCAGCTATCGACGCCATTTCTCATCATGTCTACTAACCAAAACGGGGATTTTGAACCGGGTAGTACAGTAAGTTACACAGCGACGGTTACCAACCAAGATAGCGCAACTTGTGACGCGACTACTTTCACGCTAGCGGCAAATGACGCAAATGGCTGGAGTGCGAATAGTGGTGCTATGACTTTGATTCCTGGTGAAACCCAATCTATTACAATGACAGTAACATCGAGCACTGAAGCTACTGACGGTACTTATAACATTGTTATCAATGCGAAACATTCTGCTGATGCAAGCTTGAATGCTAGCCAAGTAGTGAGTGTGAGTATTGTCGCTCCAGTCACGGAAAATAACGCTCCTGCCGCTCAAAACGATTCTGTGACGTTGACATCGAAAGATCCAGTGACTATCGATGTACTCAAGAATGACAGT
>NZ_JAWOWM010000099.1:0-1049 GCF_033340475.1 Vibrio sp. 1078-1 | reverse complement strand
AGGTTTGTTCAGAGAGGCGGCAGGCATCCAAAATATGATCTTTGAGGCAGTGGCCTTCTTTAAGCAGCATGAGGTTGGTGTCTTGTAGTTCTTCGGACGTAATGCTGCTTTGGTCTGTGTGCATTTGCCCATCGAGCGCGACCCAGTAAAAGTCTTCTTGCCAAACCTCTACCGTTAACAAGCCGTCACAAGGGTAGGGGATGGCCAGCACGGCCGCGTCAATCTCACCGCTGTGAACCATGTCGACCAGGACATGCGACTGTTCTTCGACGATGTCTATTTTCGCGTTGGGGTACTGCTCTTTTAAGGTGAGTAACAACTTTGGCAGAAGATAAGGTGCAATGGTCGGGATCATGCCAATGGACAACGGAAAGCAAAAAGGTTCGCCGCAACTGTGGTCGAGGTGTGCCATGTCTTCCAGTTGAAGCATGATGTTGCTGGCTTTGTCCAAAACCTCACGACCAAGTCGCGTGACGAGCACTTTTTTATTGTCCCGTTCAAAAATCTTAATGCCTAGCTGACGCTCCAGTTCACTGACGCCTGTGCTCAACGTTGATTGGCGAACATGACACAAATCTGCTGCTTTACGAAAATGCAGCGTTTTTGAGACAGCCAAGGCATAAGATAATTGTTTTATCGATAGCATAGCGTTTATCCATCCGTTGAGTCTTCTCGTCGTTCAAACTTCTCGTTCTAATGATCAAGCTTAGAAGATGGCTTTTTGTTATTCGAATTTCCCTAACGTTGTACCTGCCTTTATTTACCATCCTTTCGCTCGGCATTGCCGTTCGATTCTGAGCGCGACTTGCTGTACTTGGTGATCAAGATAATCGGTCGAACTCACCATCTGTCGCATGTCTTCAACAAAATGAGCGGGGCGAATCATCCGCAAAGTGTTTTCGTTTTTGCAAATAAAGTCGACACGCGGAATGCCAAGTTCATCCTCGTATTCAATGATGTAAGTTGCGGCGGTTTGGTGATTAAGTTGTGTGTTGAGTTCGAACATCCAATTGAGATACTGCTCTTCAATCCAACTTGAATAGTGCTGC
>NZ_JAWOWM010000098.1:0-1049 GCF_033340475.1 Vibrio sp. 1078-1 | reverse complement strand
ACTGGGTGCGCCAACGAGTACGGAAATCTTCAATCGCTTCTTTCGTCGTTGGGAATTCATGCGCAGGCAGTAATTGGATTTGCTGAATGTCTTCAATAGAACGCTGGTTTTCTGGATCGAAAGTGCGAATGGTGTCAATTTCATCATCGAAAAAGTCAATGCGGTAAGGATCTGCACTGCCCATCGGGAATAAGTCGAGAATCGAACCTCGGCTCGCGTATTCACCCGGCCCAAATACTTGGTCTACATGACGGTAACCCGAGTTCTCTAGTTGCACTCTCAGGTTTTCTAGCGAGAAATTATCGCCTGTTTTGACCATTAGTGTGTGCTGTAACAAAAATTCTCGCGGAGATTGGCGCTGAAGAACAGTGCTGACTGGCACGATAGTGACGCCGCCACGTTGATTTGGCAGTTGGTATAGGCGAGCAATACGGTCAGAAATGATCTCTTGGTGTGGAGAAAAATTGTCGTATGGCAACGTTTCCCAATCAGGGAAAAGGCTTACCGGTTGGTCGGTAAACTGTTCGATTTCTGCTTGCAGTTTTTCGCGTAAATCTTCTTCCGAGCATTCATCCTCAATCGCAGCAAGGGCTCGTTTTAATCCATCAATGCGCTTTTGATTACCTTGTACTGTGGCGTATTCAATTTGCTGCTCAAGTGCAAACGCTTTGGCATCACACCCTTTTAGCTCTTCTTGAGCGACAGTAGGAAGCGAAATAGCCATCGTTAACGCAGCACCACAAATCACGGCTTTCATTTTAAACCTCTCCAGTAAATACAGCTCGCGCCCTCAAATGGGGGCGCATAAAAATAGGTCAACATCATTGGCAAACGCATTTCGCTCGCCGAATGTTTCAAGGTCGAGGAAGTTAAGATTCTGCGCTTTGCTTGTTGTATTCAATCGAATTAATGAACCACTCTTTGTTACCTTCCGGCGTTCGAACGGTAAATTCTTCATCCACTTGCTTTTTCAACATGGCTCTGGCCATAGGGGAATCAATGGAGATGTAATCTTTGGCATCGCCATATATTTCTTCTGGCCCCACAAT
>NZ_JAWOWM010000097.1:0-1053 GCF_033340475.1 Vibrio sp. 1078-1 | reverse complement strand
AAATAAGCCTCCTTAACGCACTTACGAGCTAAGGAGGCGACAGAGCAGTGGTTCGTTAAAACGAATTATTTAACTACTTTGATTTCAGGCATTTGATACTCACCACTTTGGATTGCATCGTCTGCGCCGTAGAAACGCATGATGGCGTAGAACGGTTTTTCAGGTACTGGCAAGAAGTTTGGATCGTCTGCACGGCCTTTCTCGTTCGCACTCATGTAAATGGTGTAGTAACCGTCTTTGTCCGCTTTCATGGTTCGGTCGCCACGACTGTGACGGTTTAGGTCGTTTTTCGCCATCAAACGGTTGTCGTTGCCGTAAATAGTAACAGACCAGAACTCACTGACGTTCGGCGCTTTAAAGCGCATCACGTAATCATGCTTCGAACCATCCAGTTTTTGACCAGTGCTGTCGAAATCTGATTTACGGTAAGACGCTTCGATAGGTGGTAAGCCCCACTGACCAAGGTAAGTACCTTCTGCAAAAATATCGCGTGGCGCATCACCCAAGGTATCGCGCGTACCAAGCAACGTACGAGCATCTGTCATTTTAGGTGCGAGTTCGACGAGGTGTTCCATGCCTTTCTTCTCACCAACTTTTGCCAGTTTTAGCTGCTCAGGTGTGAAGTCAGTTTTGCATGGTTCAACGCCGATAGATTGGTATTTGTCCAACCACTGTTTGTCCGCATTGCCCATCGAACCATCACATAGCACGAAGTTCACGCGTTCAAGCCATGTTGAATTTTTTGGATCTGGATACGTTCTTTGTACTGGTTTTGGACCGTTTTTACCTAAATATTCCGATAGGGTACGAATGTTCCATTGGTCCATGTAGTTAAGCGCGACTTTCGCATCTTCGTCATTTACTGCCATGATGCGACCCATCAGCTTCACAAGGTTGCTGTCTACGCGAACCACTTCGTCGACAGAAGCTGGCACTTCACCTTGCCAATCTTGTGCTGCAAACATGAACTGGCCACCTTTTGTGCCGCGAGTACGAGAACTGAACGCTGCGTTGGTGTAATGGCCCATGTCCATCGTGTGCAAGATCCAGTAA
>NZ_JAWOWM010000096.1:0-1053 GCF_033340475.1 Vibrio sp. 1078-1 | reverse complement strand
TAACCAACTCAGTAATGCCTTGAATCGCTTGTTCGACCTCTCCCTGGGCTTCGGTCACCTGATCGTTCGCATCGTCAATGGCCTGCGCAGTGGCATTTGTATTGCTCGCGACTTCTTTTGCCGTCATGCTCATTTCTGTTACGGCTGTCACCACTTTATCCGTTTCCAAACAGTGACTCTGCATTTGACCGCTCGCTGTGCGCGTTTGATCATTCAGTTCTTCAGAAACTGTTTGAACGGCAGAAGCAGATCGATGAATATCCTGCATCAGTGGGTGAAGTTTATCCATAAATTCATTAAAGGCAGCCGCGACTTCGCCAACTTCGTCTTTACTTTCCACTTTTAGACGCGCAGTTAAGTCACCGCCACCCGCAGCAACATCTTTGAGAGAATCGGCGACGTGCTGAAGTGGTTTAATGCCTTTCGAAACAGCAATGCTGGTTAAGATGCTGGTAATAATCAGGCCAATCACCGAGATTGTCACCGCAGATAAAGTGTGTTGATTTAACTCTTGCGTGCGCAATTCACGCTGCATGGCAACTTGTTGGTCGATGTCATCAATGTAGATCCCAGTACCAAGCACCCAGTCCCATTTTTGTAGATACTCGGCGTAACCCAATTTCGGTGCCTGAGCGTTGATGGTTGGTTTGTGCCAAGAGAAATACAAAAAGCCATCGCCTTTTTGCGACGCATCAATCAAGCCAGCAATCACCGCTACGCCATTTTCATCTTTAAGGTCATACAGATTTTTACCTTCCAGCGACGGTTTGATGGCATGTAAGGTATTGATACCTTGAGAATCATATGCGAAAAAGTACCCATCACTTTCAAAGCGCATCGCTTTTAAGATTTCTTTCGCCGCTTGTTTATTACTGCCATTAACGTCAGAGTCATACAGCGGCTTAATCGCCGTTACACCCATCATCATGTAGGCTTTTAGCTCTTTCTTACGCGCATCAATCAGCTCCTGTCTGTCTCGAACGAGCTCCGCCTCCAAACTCTTACTGCTGTTGATGTAATACACCACAGAGATAAATGTCGGGAGCAACAACA
>NZ_JAWOWM010000095.1:0-1058 GCF_033340475.1 Vibrio sp. 1078-1 | reverse complement strand
TCTGACACGAGAAAACTCCTTTCTCGCCGCATTGAGCTGCGCTTGTGCAGAGGATAAAGCCTGCTCACTTTGACGAACTCGCGCGTCGAGATCATCGCTTTCTAGCCGCGCCAACACGTCTCCTTGCTTCACCCTATCGCCAACCTTCACCAATACCTCCATCACCGATGCCGTTAACCGTGCCGCGATATCGGCGTGCTGCTCTGCAACGACGACGCCCGGAAACTCTCGAACAACCGGTTCGCTGGTTAACATCAGTTGATGTGTCTCTGCGTTATTTACATCAATCTGGTTGGTTTTCGCGTCATGTTCTGTCGGCAATTTTTCTGTAAAAAAACCAGCCATATAGAGAAAAAGAAGCGCGAGTATGGCAAACAGAATCACGCCTAACCATTTGGTATCTAATTTCATTGCTCTTCCTCCATCTGAGGTAATCCATGTCCTTTGGTGTTTTGGTATGCAAGGTTGTAAACCACCGGAACCACAAGCAGCGTAAAGATGGTCGAGGCGGTAATACCGAATATGATTGCCCAAGCCAAACCGTTAAAAATTGGGTCTAACGTAATCACGACGTTACCCAGTAACGTTGTACCCGCAGTCAGCAATATTGGCCGCATACGAACAACACCAGATTCAATCAACGCATCATGTAAGCTACGACCTTCAGCCAGCGATTGCTGAACAAATTCAATCAAAACGAGTGAGTTACGCACCACAATCCCTGCTAGCGCAATCATGCCGATCATCGCGGTCGCCGTGAACAGAGCCGGGTTCGGGTAATTACCGATGTCACTGCTTAACACATTCAAAATCCAGAACCCCGGCATAATCCCAATCACGGTCAGAGGTATCGCCAGCATGATGATGCCCGATACCGCAGGTAAACCAGTTTGAATCAACATCACCACAAATACGCCAAGCAGCGCAGCGCCATAAGCAATGCCTAAATCGCGGAATACGTCCACTGTGATTTTCCATTCCCCCTCACCACTCCAAACCACCTCGATGTTGTCTGGCACGCTCCAATTGACACCAGCGCCATTGCTCAAGTACGTGCG
>NZ_JAWOWM010000094.1:0-1067 GCF_033340475.1 Vibrio sp. 1078-1 | reverse complement strand
TTGCGGTTAACCTACTGAAGACAAAGCGCGCACACTTGCAGGCTTGAGAAAGCTTATTTGCGATGTCGCCGCTTTACCTCCGATCTCGTCACACATTCGCTCGATTGTTCATACTCCTATCAAATCTGAGTGGGATGCGCTGGTACATAAAGTTCTGACTGGGATTGAGAATGATGAGTTTAAAAAAGTTGTGTTGGCTCGCCGCTCTACTGTCCAACTGGATAACCGGTTGAGCGCTGCACAACTGCTTAAAGCGAGCTATTTGAACAACCATCACAGCTTTCATTTCTTGTTGAGTTTAGACAGCAAACACAGTTTTATGGGCTCTACGCCAGAGCGTTTGTATTCTCGTGTTGGACATGAACTTCATACCGAAGCTTTAGCGGGCACCATTGGTCGTGGCGACAATGCCACTCATGATATGGAATTGGCGAATTGGTTATCTCAGGATTCAAAAAACTTAAACGAAAACCAGTACGTCGTGGACGATATCGTAGAACGCCTTTCTCCTCATTCTGAAATAGTAGAAGTAGAAACCGAACCGAGATTGGTGCGTTTACGTAAGGTGCAGCACCTCAAACGTAATATTCATGCAAGCTTAAAAACAGGCACAAATGGCGTACAACTGCTTTCTGCATTGCAGCCGACGGCCGCAGTGGCAGGTTTGCCTCGTAAAGAGTCGATGCAGTTCATCCTTGATAACGAGCCGTTTGCTCGTGGCTGGTATGCTGGCTCTATGGGTTATATCAGCCATGAACGCGCAGAGTTTTGTGTGGCAATAAGAAGTGCATTGGTGCTTGGCGATCAAGTTCAGCTGTTTGCTGGAGCGGGTATTGTTCCTGGATCAGTTGCTGAACACGAATGGGCTGAGTTAGATAAAAAGATGTCGACGCTGTTAACGTTGATTTCCGATCATCCGCCGCTTGGAGTGGCATCATGAGTTACGATCAAGCGGTTCTCAATCGAATTTGGTCAGAGACCATTTTGACTGAGCTTCACCGATTTGGTGTGAAGCATGTTTGTATCGCGCCGGGATCGCGTTCGACTCCTTTGACTTTAGAAGCGGC
>NZ_JAWOWM010000093.1:0-1067 GCF_033340475.1 Vibrio sp. 1078-1 | reverse complement strand
TAAGGAGGTGATCCAGCGCCAGGTTCCCCTAGCGCTACCTTGTTACGACTTCACCCCAGTCATGAACCACAAAGTGGTAAGCGTCCCCCCGAAGGTTAAACTACCTACTTCTTTTGCAGCCCACTCCCATGGTGTGACGGGCGGTGTGTACAAGGCCCGGGAACGTATTCACCGTGGCATTCTGATCCACGATTACTAGCGATTCCGACTTCATGGAGTCGAGTTGCAGACTCCAATCCGGACTACGACGCACTTTTTGGGATTCGCTCACTTTCGCAAGTTGGCCGCCCTCTGTATGCGCCATTGTAGCACGTGTGTAGCCCTACTCGTAAGGGCCATGATGACTTGACGTCGTCCCCACCTTCCTCCGGTTTATCACCGGCAGTCTCCCTGGAGTTCCCGACATTACTCGCTGGCAAACAAGGATAAGGGTTGCGCTCGTTGCGGGACTTAACCCAACATTTCACAACACGAGCTGACGACAGCCATGCAGCACCTGTCTCAGAGTTCCCGAAGGCACCAATCCATCTCTGGAAAGTTCTCTGGATGTCAAGAGTAGGTAAGGTTCTTCGCGTTGCATCGAATTAAACCACATGCTCCACCGCTTGTGCGGGCCCCCGTCAATTCATTTGAGTTTTAATCTTGCGACCGTACTCCCCAGGCGGTCTACTTAACGCGTTAGCTCCGAAAGCCACGGCTCAAGGCCACAACCTCCAAGTAGACATCGTTTACGGCGTGGACTACCAGGGTATCTAATCCTGTTTGCTCCCCACGCTTTCGCATCTGAGTGTCAGTATCTGTCCAGGGGGCCGCCTTCGCCACCGGTATTCCTTCAGATCTCTACGCATTTCACCGCTACACCTGAAATTCTACCCCCCTCTACAGTACTCTAGTCTGCCAGTTTCAAATGCTATTCCGAGGTTGAGCCCCGGGCTTTCACATCTGACTTAACAAACCACCTGCATGCGCTTTACGCCCAGTAATTCCGATTAACGCTCGCACCCTCCGTATTACCGCGGCTGCTGGCACGGAGTTAGCCGGTGCTTCTTCTGTCGCTAACGTCAAAT
>NZ_JAWOWM010000092.1:0-1071 GCF_033340475.1 Vibrio sp. 1078-1 | reverse complement strand
CTTTCCTTGGTGCGAACAGGCTGAACCTTCTCAAGTTCAAACCCGTCGATCCCGTGGGAAAGCGCAACAACACAAAGACGCTTGCGGCGCTCAATAACCCCAAACTCATTGCCGTCGAGAATGCGCTCTTGTAGGGAGTAACCCAACGAAGAGAGCACCGAACGAATCACTTCCATCGAAGCGGTGTTCTGGTACTCAGGCACGTTCTCAATCAGCACAACGGCTGGGTTTAGCGCTTCTACGAATTGCAGGAAGTTGAAGAACATGGCACCTGCCGCCTCATGCGATTCGGCAAACTCCAACTTGTTCTTACTGCGACCTGACTTTGACGCGCCGGTACACGGTATGCCCCCCATCAAAACATCCACCTGTGGTGGGCGTTTGCTGAGATTCACAGCCTGGATTGGCGATTCGATAACAATAGAATCTTCGTTCCAAAGCTCCGGGTTATTTGCCAAAGACGAATCGAGATATTTCCCTTCCATCTCCACGGCCACAGATATGGCACTGGCAATTCCCGCCTTGTGAAAACCGGCGTGAATCGCTTTATCAAGCACCCCCATGAAAGAGGCTGCATACCGAAAGCGATTCTCCATTCTCCAGCTTACTGATAAGCCGGTTGACGCGCTCGATCACTCGCTCTTGTTGATGGTGAGCAGAGATCACAATTGCGCCGTTACGGATGAACACGCGGAGCATCTCTACACCGTCAAAAACGGTAGCAAGCTCCTGCACGGTCAGATCGATGATTGGAGACACCCGGCCATTGCGCTCGCGCTTACTGATGGTGAACTTACCCTCCTCTTTGACGCGAAGCACAACCTGGGAATCTTTCAGCTCCAGATCATACTTCATGCCAGGATAGTAACCTTCACGCAGTAGCTTTTGGCCTTCCAGCCAGACGCGCTTCTTGCCTCGATGTTCTCCTAACTTGGTGTTTACGATAGTAGCCATGAGCTCTCTCCTTTCGGTTGAGAGGCCACTACCGTCCCAATCGGGAAGTAATGGCCCCGATGGGTTTAAAGTGGTTCTCAGTTCACAGCGATGCCGTGAGACTGAATGGCATTAGCA
>NZ_JAWOWM010000091.1:0-1072 GCF_033340475.1 Vibrio sp. 1078-1 | reverse complement strand
TATACGCGAGCGAATTTGATAACGACCGCGATGAAGTGGTTGAGCGCGCCTTAACTCAAGGCATCACTAAAATTTTGCTGCCGAATATCGATCTGGACTCGATTGAACCGATGCTGCAGACCGAAGCAGCGTATCCGGAAGTGTGCCACTCAATGATGGGTTTGCACCCATGTTACGTTGATAGCAACGTTGATCAAACGCTAGAAATCATCCGAGGCTGGTTCGAAAAACACAACTTTATCGCCGTAGGCGAAATCGGCATCGACCTGTATTGGGATAAAACCCACCAAGCAGAGCAAGAGATGGCTTTCGTAACCCAACTCAATTGGGCAAAAGAGATGGATTTACCTGTGGTGATCCACACCCGTGATTCCATCGAAGAAACGCTGACTCTGCTTCGTCAAGAGCAAGACGGTCGCCTGCGTGGCGTGTTCCATTGTTTTGGTGGCAGCTTAGAAGAGGCGCGAGCAATTAACGAGTTGGGCTTCCACCTTGGTTTAGGCGGTGTATCGACATTTAAAAACGGCGGCATGGACCAAGTCATTCCACACTTAGACATGCAATGGATCATATTAGAAACAGACTGCCCATATTTGGCGCCAGTGCCGCATCGCGGTAAACGCAATGAGCCAGCTTACACGTCGCTCGTCGCGCAGCGAGTGGCAGACTTGCGTGGCGAAGAGGTCGCAACCATAGATGCTATCACCACGGAAAATGCAAAAAGCTTATTCAAGATTTAAGCAAGACAACAAACGCAACAAGCGGCCACACTAGGTCGCTTTTTATTGCCTAAACGGTTGGATGAACAGGCCAAACCTGAAACGACTCAACCAGCAATACTGTAGTGTTGATAGACATAACTATTAACTTGTAACCCTACCCACTTCGCATCATGCGTATTCCATCAGTACGCTTCTTGTGACTGTCCACAACTCGACACATTCTTTTCTTATACTGCTATTCGCCTACGTCTTAGCACAGGTGTAAAACAACATGAATACGGATATTGAAATGTGTACACATGGTGCTTACTTGCAACGCGTACCACGCAACACACGTCTGAACTCCAGTC
>NZ_JAWOWM010000090.1:0-1073 GCF_033340475.1 Vibrio sp. 1078-1 | reverse complement strand
TAATCACGCATGATCTCGTCCAAAGAACCATCAATATTAAGCGTTGCACTGCCCCCGCCAACTGACTGCGGCTGTGGCAAATTAAAATGTTCGGCTTTCAGTAAGTGACCATCCATTTCTGTTAGCGCTCGCAACACCATATTATCTAGCTGACGCATGTTACCCGGCCATTGGTAGCTGCCCAGATCATCAACCAGACCTTCATCCAGCTCCGGCTTATCGATACCCAGCTGCTGCGCGTGTTTTGTCACGAACAAATCTAGCAAACGTGCCACATCATTCGAGCGCTTGCGCAGTGGAGGAATGCTTAGCGTCAGTACATTGAGGCGATAATACAAATCTTCACGGAACATACCCGCTTCAGAAAGCTCAGCAAGGTTATGTTTTGTCGAAGCAATAATGCGAACATCTACATGCATTTCATCTTCTGCACCAACACGCCGGAAGTTACCATCTTGTAGACACCGAAGAAGTTTGATTTGCAGATGAGCACTCATCTCACCAATTTCATCAAGAAATACCGTACCGCCATTTGCCTGTTCAAAAATACCTTTGTGGCCTTGTTCGTGATTGAACGAACCTGGCGCATGACCAAACAGCTCGGTTTCTGCAACGTCATCTGGCATGGATGCACAGCTCAACACAAGGAATGGTTTACTCGCACGGCTTGAACGACTATGACAGGCTTTTGCGAGCATTTCTTTGCCAGTACCTGTTTCACCTTCGATTAGTAGCGGTTGATCCAGAACAGAAAGCTTCTTAGCCTGATTAATCAAGGCTTTATGGCGGTTTGATATTCCTACGAAGTGCTCAAAACCCAATGGATTATGCAACGGTAGTCTTTCTTCGATTTGCGTGCCGTGCTGGCTTGTTCGAATCGTCATCAAAGTGCTTGCAAGCGTAGAATTCTGCGCTTCGTCTCTGATATAGACAGGCATGAGCTCTAAGATGTAATCCAACCCATCAATGACTAGGTTTTCACGAGTACGAGCGTTCACGCCTTCAGACCAACGAGAGAAACGGGCGCTTGGTAATAACGCAGCAATCAGAGGGCCGATGACTTCTTGTTTATG
>NZ_JAWOWM010000089.1:0-1074 GCF_033340475.1 Vibrio sp. 1078-1 | reverse complement strand
GTAAAAGTGGATGGTGAGTACCGTCAGCTCAATACCAACATTCTCCAGATTGAAAATGAATTGTACGCCCCAATTCGTCCGAAACGCGTAGCGAAAAGTGGTGAGAAGCCTTCAGATGCTTTGAGTCGTGCGGGCGTGGAATACATTGAAGTGCGCTCATTAGATGTGAACCCATTCAGTGCCGTTGGTGTTAGCGAAGAGCAAGTTCGTTTCTTAGATCTTTTCCTAACGTGGGCGGCGTTGTCAGATTCTGACCCAATGGATAACTGTGAACTAGAATGTTGGCGTGACAACTGGAACAAAGTGATCATCTCTGGTCGTGAAAAAGGTTTGATGCTGCAGATCGGTTGCCAAGGTGAACGCTTATCTTTGCAAGATTGGGCGAAACGAGTATTCGTTGAGTTGCGCCAAATTGCAGTAGAGATGGATTCTGCGGCTGGTGGCGACGCTTACCAAGCTGTATGTGACAAGCTAGAAGCATGGATTGATAACCCTGAACTGACGATTTCTGGCCAATTGCTTGAGCTAACCAAAGAACTTGGTGGACTTGGCAAAGTAGGTTGTGCTCTTGGCATGAAGTT
The DNA here is from genome assembly GCF_033340475.1 of Vibrio sp. 1078-1. NCBI lineage: Bacteria > Pseudomonadati > Pseudomonadota > Gammaproteobacteria > Vibrionales > Vibrionaceae > Vibrio > Vibrio sp. 1078-1. The sequence goes on along the minus strand of NZ_JAWOWM010000089.1, from coordinate 493 downwards.
CCGTGAAGAAAATCTGGCTCACGGTTACCAACATTACTCGCAAGATATAATGGAAACGGAAGTGGCTTCTTCAGTCGAGAAACAGCGACAAGCGGAAGAAAGCGATACGTTATCTTTTGACGAGTTTCTGGAAAACTACTTCGCTTATCTAAAACAATAATCAACAAGTAAGGATTGGGTGGGATTGAACATTAAGCCGTTAGTTGTATCGGTTCTAGGAAGTGTGTTGCTTGCGGGATGTGCGACAGCGCCACCAAAACAGCAAGATAACCTATGTGAGATATTCCGAGAAAAATCTGGTTGGTATGATGATGCGAAAGATATGGAAAAAGAGTGGGGAACGCCCATTCATGTTGCCATGGCCATCATCAAGCAGGAAAGCAGTTTCCGCCATGATGCCAAACCACCCAAAGATTACGTATTGGGTTTCATTCCTTGGGGACGCGTAAGCAGTGCGTATGGCTATGCACAGGCTCAAGATCCAGCTTGGGAT
>NZ_JAWOWM010000088.1:0-1075 GCF_033340475.1 Vibrio sp. 1078-1 | reverse complement strand
GCCAAAAAATGACATTAGCGGACAGTGAGGTGCGCTACCAACTCAAACCAACTCAAGAGACGGGGGTCATCACCGTCAATTACCAAGTTAAGTGATAGAAGGACACAACAATGAAAACCAAAATGAAAGCAGTGGCGTTAGCAAGCGTAATGGCAATGGGATTAGCTGCAGCGACAACGGCACAAGCACATCCTCGTTGGGTTTTGCCTTCACACTTTACCGTTTCTAAAGAAGGTGGTGATTGGCTCACGTTCGATGTGACTGCTTCTCATGGCACATTTGTATTCGATAAGCCAGCAGGTAGCGAACAAGCTTTTGTCATCATGCCGGATGGCCGCTCTGAGCGCCCGAACTTTGTAATACGCGGTAAGCGTCGTTCGATGTTCGATTTCTTCTTTGTTGAAGAGGGCACGCATAAGGTTGCGATCAACAATGAGCCGAGCTACTACACCCAGTACAACGCAGGTCGCCGCGATACTGTGAAGTGGGTTAGAGCCAATAAAGCTGAGCGCGCTGATGTGCTACCAGAAAAAACGCGTGATGTGGTGACTCAGCTAAGCTACACCCGCGCAGAAAGCTACATCACGGTCGGTAAACCAACAGAAAAAGCGTTAGAAATTGAAGGCAAATTGCTAGAGCTAAAACCGCTGACTCACCCATCTGACATCATTGAAGGTGAAGCGGTGACGTTCCAGTTCTTCTTCGATGGCAAACCTCAACAAGGTGTGACGGCAGAGATCACGCGTGAAGGTACGTTGTATCGCAACCATCAAGAGCAAATTGACGTGGTGAGTGATAAAGACGGAAAAATTACTTTTACGCCAGACGTGGCAGGGCGCTATCTAATGAAAGCGAACTACAAAGGTGAGTTGAACAATCACCCATTAGCTGACAAAACCAGCGCGAATGTACACCTAACGTTTGAAACTCTACTCAACTAATCGAATTAGGCTCAGCAAGCGCTGAGCCATTTTGGAATCAACATGAACAACACTTCTATTCTTAAAGCTGCTCTGCTATTGGCTGGACTTTCTTCCTTTCACGCTTCTGCTCACTTTCCTCTAATGAGTTGTCA
>NZ_JAWOWM010000087.1:0-1077 GCF_033340475.1 Vibrio sp. 1078-1 | reverse complement strand
CCATGATACCGAGTTCTTCGATGGTTACGATGCCTGCATCTAGCATTGGTTTTTTAACAACACCTAAACTCATACGAACTACGTAGAAGACGGCGTAACCGAAAACCAAGCCTAAAAATACATGCCATTGGTAGCGTTTGAAACGCGCTTGCATTTCCTCTTTCGAGCCATCTGAAAGAGGGAGGTCAGGGCGTGTTTTAAAGAAATTAAACATCTTGCACTCCAAGTTTTAATCACAAATGTTTTGTTGCAGGGCTATCTTGAAGTGACAGATTGCACAGTACAAAGGCATGAATTTGAGACAGAATTGACCCATATTGATATTTAGGTTGAGTCAAAAACGGGAATTTAGAACGTTAGGCTGACACTTGTTACTGATAGAATATGCTTAGTTCTGGTTGAAGTGCGTCAATAGTGACTCAAACATACTCTGTAAGATTTTTTGACAATCTTTCATAGATTTGAGTTACCGCATTCTATTTAAGGTTTTTGGTTAATTTGATGGCTGATTTCAAGCAATTTGGGCGTCGTTTACTTCTTGGTGCGGCGCTTTATGCACCACTCACAATGGCAGCAGAAAAAGAGTTGGTGATACTCACGACCTTCTCTCAAGCACCAATCACTGCTTTGGTGGATGACTTTACGCAGCACTATCCTGATGCTGAAGTCCGAGTGGTTCACCGACGCACTCAATCAAGCCTGCAATTGCTCAGCAAAAGCTACATGAAGGATATCGACTTGGTGTTGAGCTCGTCGCCGTTTCTGATGCAAGAGCTGTCTAATGAACATCGTTTGGCTGATATGTCGTCGCGTGTGCAAGTGCCGAAATGGTTGTCGCCTTATCTATTACCTAATAACGATCAAGTCGTGGCGTTTGGATACTCTGGCGCCGGGATTGTTTGGAACAAAGATTATTTGGCCGCGAACCATTTACCAGAACCGAAGCGTTTTCAAGATCTGACCAATCCGCTGTACTTTGGTCACGTCACCATGAGCACGCCAAGCCGCTCTGGAACCACGCAATTGATGGTCGAGAGTGTGCTTAGTCAATATGGTTGGCAAGAGGGCTGGCGGATT
>NZ_JAWOWM010000086.1:0-1083 GCF_033340475.1 Vibrio sp. 1078-1 | reverse complement strand
TGAACCTTTGAATCTCAACGCATTTATTCACCAAAGCTATAGCTCTCCCCATACTTTAATGCCAACTTACGGCCTCTACTGAACCTTGGGAGATTTGAACACGTGAGAAAGTCGGCTTACGCAAGAAAGCTATTTCTGATTAGTATGGAAGACGATGCTGCGCAGAAAGTCGCATCATTAGAAAAGTACATCGATATGAGCATTCCTGTAATCTCAACCGATGCCCTAATGGAAGCGAAACCCGAACATCGAAATAAAATTCTACTCATTGACTTCAGTGAACATAAATCACTCGTTCAATCGATTAAAAACCTGCCATTGGTTTGGAAGAACTTTGAGACGGTCGTGTTCAACGTTCCAAAACGCCTCACTACGGATGAACTGCTCGCCTTCGGTCAATTAAAAGGCTTGTTTTACAGCGAAGATTCTTTAGAACAAGTAGGCGAAGGACTGAAAGGCATTGTCAACGGGCAAAACTGGCTACCACGCAACGTAACCAGCCAACTGCTGCACTACTATCGAAATGTGATAAATACTCACACCGCGCCAGCAACCGTCGATCTCACCATTCGCGAACTGCAAGTGCTGCGTTGTCTGCAAGCTGGGGCATCGAATAGCCAGATGGCAGAAGAACTGTTTGTTAGCGAATTTACGATCAAGTCGCACCTGTATCAGATCTTTAAAAAGCTCTCAGTGAAAAACCGAGTTCAAGCCATTGCTTGGGCCGATCAAAACTTGATGTCTTAACCTTACATTCATGTATTAAGACGACTAATAGAACCAGAGATTACGAGCCCAGCGAGTCGAATAGTGAACACAACGAGAGAGTAAGTTTCCTGTTTATTGTTAGACATAGCTCCTCAACAGCGGCACGGCCTGACTGATCATGCTTTTTTCCGCACTGCGTCTCACATTTTTTCCTACTTTATTCATGATTCATGCGCGACTCTCGTGTTAAAGTGTTGCGCAGATTCTTGATAATGACGAGAAAGGATATTCCCCCAATGATTAAAAAATGTCTGTTCCCTGCTGCAGGCTACGGCACACGCTTTCTTCCGGCGACAAAATCAATGCCAAAAGAAA
>NZ_JAWOWM010000085.1:0-1087 GCF_033340475.1 Vibrio sp. 1078-1 | reverse complement strand
CACTGGCGATCTCAATGAACGTGAGAAGCGCGTTGCTGAAGGCTCTGATGTGCTGTACGACCCAATTGCCCACGATGATACGCACTTAGCGAAACATGGCTTTAAGTTCAAACCACTCGATAGCCATACTTACATGCAGCTAGATAAGCACACTGGCAATATTAAGCAGAAAGAAGGCCGAGATCGCCCTGACTTCGGTGAGCTGGATAATACTGGTTTAACCAACAAAACGGGCAACTTACAGAACCACCAAACCAGTGTTATAACAGAGGGTTTTGAGAATGTCAGCGACCATAAGCCAGTGCAGTCTACGTTCGAAGTCAGAAGCTTTTCTCAAAAGTTAATTGAAAACGCGTTTACTCAAAATGCCAATGACTTTAAAAATGATGCCGCCTATCTGAAGCCAGGCACGAACCCAGCTAACGCAACGTTTGATGATGTGACCTCTGCTAACCAAGCACGTCTGGGTTTAGAAAACTTAAACCCGAATGAACAAGCATTCGTGAAAGAGAATTTTGCGAGCTTTATTATCGGTAAAGACGCGATCTTCAGCCAGCTAACTAGCGGCTTTATGGAGGAGATGGGCCAACTTCATGCCTCTGATCTTGCTAAGAACCCAACTCATCTACAAGCGCAGCAAATTGCGTTGAGCGAAAAATACGAACAGCTAAGCGATAAAGTAAACGCTGAGTTTAATAAACAATTCGTGGCAAATCTTTAGCCACAGAGCCGTATTTATCTCTGTTCGATATGGAAAACATAGAAAGTTAAAAACACAAAAAGGCCCTCTTCTCGGGCCTTTTTCATGGCGATCATTTGTTCGGCTTTCCTCCACCTTTTCCGCCGCCCTTACCACCACCAGAACCCGCAACCGTGATGTTATCGCTCCATCCACTCCAGAACAAAGAACCATCGCTTTGCTGAATGGTGCCAACACGATAATGCACTTCGCCATTGGCGCTGGAATCTTCAAACGTCATGACCGTTGGGTCGAGAACATCCCAACTGCTTAGGCTTTGCCATCGATTACGTTTTGCATTCCAACTCTCGCGTTCGACTCTAAAGCCTGCAATGGCACCTTGATCCC
>NZ_JAWOWM010000084.1:0-1090 GCF_033340475.1 Vibrio sp. 1078-1 | reverse complement strand
CCCGCCTCCGTAAAGAGCGCTTTGTGTCCTGAACGGTCAAAAATATTGATGTCGAGATCTTGTTCGAGCTTTTGGATTTGGTAACTCAGTGAAGATGGTGCTCTATCGAGCTCATTTGCCGCTGCCGCAAAGCTGCCTCTGCGATCTATCGCATCCAAGATATGGAGCGCTTCTAAAGTGATAGGGCTCTGCACGATAACTCCCTTTGTGTGATGTGAATCACAGCTGTGATATTTGGATAGATTTGTCAGAAATCGTTTTCAACAATATAACACACTGATAAATAAAGACTAGAAATGCCAAGCATTCAAGAATAGACGACATCAAAATTTGAATGTTAAAATGATAATGATAGTAATTATTATTTAGATCCATTAACATTTGCGCGTTGTTATTGCCTATTATGGATTTAAGGTATTGAAACCAATGTATAATAAATCAATTTTATCAGCCTCTATTCTAATTGCACTATCCCAAGGTGCCTACGCTGAAGACCATTCAACCTTCAATGAAGTGGTCGTGACTGCGACTCGTACTAATAGCCAAATCGAAGACACTGCTGCTTCTGTTGCCGTCGTTACTGATAAGAACATCGAAGAAAGCATGGTCACTGGCTTAGATGATATCTTTGGGTACACGCCAGGAGTCACGGTTAAGACCAACTCGCGTCAAGGTGTCCAGAGTATCAATATTCGAGGTATCGAAGGTAACCGAATTAAGGTTCTTGTGGACGGCGTATCTCAAGGTAACCAGTTCGAATCAGGGAATACGTTCATTAACTCTGCTCGCGTTAACGTGGATACCGACCTAATAAAAGCGGTTGAAATTGTAAAAGGTGCAGCGTCGTCTCTGCATGGTTCTGACGCAATTGGTGGCATTGTTGCATTTGAAACCAAAGATCCGGCTGATTTCCTTAAGGGTCGTAACTTTGGTGGCCATGCGAAGTTCAACTACTCTTCCGAAGACAATACATTCAGTGAATCTGTTGCACTAGCGAACAAAACTGGCGATTTGGAATCTCTAGTTGCCTATACGCGTCGCGACGGCAATGAACTGGATAACTTTGGAGATCTAGCAGATGCAAGTACTG
>NZ_JAWOWM010000083.1:0-1095 GCF_033340475.1 Vibrio sp. 1078-1 | reverse complement strand
CCATGAGAAGATTGGGTGAAGTAAGTAAATGCCCAAGCTGTGCTGGCTGATAAAACTCACCACTTTCTGCACGTTCTTCGGCAACCCTTCCCCAAAATACCGACACAGCATAAAAATCATCGATGCCGCCAAAATCACGTTCAATGTTTTGTATGACAACCAACGCCCCACGGTGTATTTCTCCGCTTCCAAACTGTTGGTCACCACCATGGTGAATGTCACGGCTAACGCCACCAATCCAAACCCAGTGAACAACGTCACCATAGAACGATTTAGTGGCACTTTTTGAAATAGTACATAACCCAAAGGCAGATAGCCCATATAGAGCCACATTTGGTTACTCCATGGCCCATCAATCTTGAACAGGAATAACGTGCTAGTGAACATCCAAAAAGCCAGATAGGTATAGAGGACATTGTCATCGACATTACGTGCCATCCATTGGAATAGAGGAATCACGAAATACAGTGGAATAAAGTAATAGAAGAAGCCTAAATGGTAATAGGTGGCATGAAACGGACTATTACTCAGCACTTCTTTGACGGTTTCAAAATCGAATCCTTGTGCCGTCCAACCCGATAGATACGCGTAAAACGTCGACCAAATTAGAAAAGGCACCAACACCTTCCCCAAACGCCGCTTCACGTAATACTTGCCATCAAAAGGACGTGTATCACTGAGCATCAGAGCGCCGGTAATCAAAATAAATACCGGCACCGCCCATCGGGTCACGCTGTTCACTCCAACGGCGGTGAGCCATTGGTCCATTGGGATCACGCCCAACTCGTTTCGATAAGGCGCCAAGACATGAATAGCGATCACAGCCACTGCGGCGACGCAGCGCAATAAATCAAAAAACAGAACCCTTTCTCTCATATCCTTTCCTACCTTGGATCGCTTATCGTTTATAGCATAGGGCAATTTTCACTCAATTAAATAGTTAACAATCTGTTTTTGCTTATTTTTAACCCAACAATGACCTGTTAATTGTATTTAACCGATAAATACTGCTGAACAGAATCAATTGAAACAAAGCGATATGTGACCAACACTTTCTTGAATATGAAACAGATATAATTCACAGAACCCCCTAGG
>NZ_JAWOWM010000082.1:0-1097 GCF_033340475.1 Vibrio sp. 1078-1 | reverse complement strand
CCCTTCTCAGTAGTCAGACAACAGGCATTGAAGGTCATGAATGACAGGGATATCCAGACCCTCTGCCTTTACCTGAAAAAACAGAAACGGACCGTGGAAGAGTACCAGTGGCAACATTACGATGAACAATGCAATCTCCTGGAGCAACTGTTAAGGCAGGTGTTCTTGTGCCTTGAATGTGAGGCCGGTAAAGGCTCAGAAGCCGTCGTCGCCCAACTTCAACAGATGCAGACGGAAATCGCATTCGGTGGACCACTGAAGACGATGGATACGTCGCTCATCCCGAAAAAGCACCTCCCATGGTTGGTTAAACAGGATAACGTTAACCCGCAACGTTACGAATGGCTGCTCTACCGGCAGTTAACCTCACGACTGAATGGACGCATTTATTTGCCAAATGTTACCAAATACCGCGCACTGGAAGACGACCTGATCCCCCAGACATCGCAGGATACCTTGCTGGCCTCATCAACACTGGACAGACTAAAACAGCCCGCAGAGTTATTGTTACAGGAGAAACAACACCGGCTGGAAAGTGCACTCAAAGACGTTGCTCTCCATATTGATGAGGGAGACAATCGAAATGTGATCATGAAAAATCGTACCGGTACCCGCTGGCGTCTGCCGACCAAAAGCGCTACATCTCTGGTCAACAATCCCTTTTTTAAGCGAATGCAACCGGTCGGTATCGCGGATGTACTGCGGTATGTAGAGCGCGAAACCGGGTTCATGAAATGTCTGACTCATGTACTTCCGATACAAAAACAAGGGTTCACTCATCAGGATGATTTACTGGCCATTCTGATTGCCAACGCCACTCACCGTGGTGTGTATGGCATGGCGCAGATCTCCGATCGAAGCTATGAACACCTGAGTACGGTGCAGGCCAACTATATCCGGCCTGAAACGCTGCATGACGCCAGCGACGTGATCAATAATGCGGTTGCAGCGCTACCCATCTTCCGCCACTACCATATTCAGGAGGACCAGCTGCATGCCAGTGCGGATGGTCAGAAATTCGAAACCCATCTGGAAACCTTTAAAACCCGGTACTCCTCTAAGTATTTCGGCACCAACAAAGGGATCACGGCCATGAC
>NZ_JAWOWM010000081.1:0-1101 GCF_033340475.1 Vibrio sp. 1078-1 | reverse complement strand
GCTGAAGTTCAAGCCGCAGCGCCAACCGTTGACGCGGAAGAAGAATTCAACTTCGACGAACTGGAACTGCCAGAGTTTGATGAAGAAGATGCATTGGCATCGATGGCTGATGAACCTGAGCTACCAGAATCTGAACGTGAAGCGGCAGCACCAGCAGCCGAAGCGGAAGAAGAGTTCAACTTCGATGATACTGAACTGCCAGAGTTCAGTGAAGAAGATGCTATAGCGGCTATGGCTGAAGCATCATCTTCATCAGAATCAGAAGTTGCGCCTAAGCCAATTCTCCAGGCAGATAATGACCATGATGCGCTTTTTGAAGTCTTCGCTCAAAACAGTTTTGATCAAGAGGTAGAGCAGCCAACTGCTATTGAATCTCCATCTGAGTTAGACGATTTTGATGAATCAACGATGGCTAACTTGCTTGCAGATGAGCCAAGTGCTGAAGCGTTTGATGGCAAGCTCGACAGCGACACCATTGCAAGTGCAGGCATGGATTTCGAAACCATGTTGGATGTCGGTGATGACTGGGATGGTTTTAAGCCAGCATCAGACATGCCTGAACCATCGGTTACGGAAGAAGTCCCTGAAGACCAGCAAGAAGTGTGGAGTTCGAGTGAAGCGCTGACTCAACCTGAAATCGCGCAAGAGAACTGGGCCGAGCAGGAAGATCTTGATGACTTTGACCCTAAGAAAAATCAGTTTATGACTATTGATGAACTGATGGCTCAAGTGGACAAAGAAGGTGGTGAGTTTGAAGAGCAAGAACTGATGCTCGATGTCGGTTTGAATGAGTTCCCTGATGTGATTGGTGATATCGGTGACGTTGATGTAGATACCAATGCAGAAGCAGCAGGTAAGTTGGACCTTGCTAAAATCTATCTTGAAATGAACGATCCTCAAGGTGCGATCAAACTGTTAGAAGAGGCGATAGTTTACGGTGAAGATGACATTCGCCGAGAAGCGAAAAACCTCATCGATACCATAAACGGTCGATAAATCAAAAAGGGTAGCGAGAGCTGCCCTTTTTGTATCTGAAGAGACTTGAGTATATACTTCCCGCCCCATTTTAGAGTTCGAAGGTTAAGATGAGAATCGCATTAG
>NZ_JAWOWM010000080.1:0-1104 GCF_033340475.1 Vibrio sp. 1078-1 | reverse complement strand
GAAATTGGTTGTCTTTGAGTATATCTAGGCATTAAGTCAATGCAATGACAATCCTTTTTTAACTTACTAGAGTTTGAGCTACCACAATTGTTGCAAACAAAACGTTAGTGACTAATGAGCATTTTACGATAACTGGCAGCATTGGAGCGATTTGTGCAGGTTTTTCTGTATCCCAAACGGCTTTACCGTGATGAATGACGACATAAACACTCAATAAGAAGGGTAGGCTAATCCACAGAGGTTTGTCTTGAATTAACAAGTAAGCCGCAAACGCTAAAATAGCACCACCAAGCAAGATAAAGTGGTACTGCTTGGCTTTGTGTTGACCCAAACGGACGGCGACCGTGCGCTTTCCACATTCGCGATCGTTCTCGATATCACGCATGTTGTTGATGTTCAGTACCGCTACCGCGAGTAAACCACAACCCAGAGCTGGTAAGAATAGAGTGGTGTCTACATGTCCAGTATGCAGGAAGTATGTACCAGATACGCCTAGCAGACCAAAGAACAGGAATACGGAGATATCGCCTAAGCCGACATAACCGTAGGGCTTACTGCCCATCGTGTAAGCAATCGCCGCGATAATGGCAAGAATACCCAAACCGATGAAGGTGATGATGCTTTCTGGCGAGCTCAGCGCGTAAAACACCAAAACCAAGCCTGAGATGGCGGTAAGCACGATATTAAAAATGATCGCCTGTTTCATCTGTTTGGCACTAACGGCACCGGTCTGCATCGCACGCTGTGGACCTAAACGGTTTTCATTGTCGGTGCCTTTTACTGCATCGCCATAGTCGTTGGCTAAGTTCGATAGAATCTGCAATAAGGTTGCCGTAGCAAAGGCCATGATTGCGATGGTCAAAGAGAAATGACCGGCTGAGTATGCAAGTACGCTACCAGTTAAAATAGACACCAGAGCGAGAGGCAATGTTTTAGGGCGAGCGGCTTCAAGCCAGATCTGCAAAGATTGTTTCATGGAAATTTCGTGCTAGTAACCAATGTGCCCAGTATAAGCACAAAGAGGCAGATACGCTATTGACCTAAAACAACTCAACTAGAAGTCAAAGGGTGATTCAGAATCTATCATCCGGTTGTGCAGTGGTG
>NZ_JAWOWM010000079.1:0-1109 GCF_033340475.1 Vibrio sp. 1078-1 | reverse complement strand
TTTGAGAAAGTTACCTACGATGTGGTTGCGCTAAACGCAAACAAAGAGGACGTAAAAAACTACGCCCATTTTGCGCCAAGTTTACAACAGCATTTTTACTTAGGAGAGCTTGGCGGATACCAAGATCGTTTTGTGCCACCAGCACCACAAAAGGCAGAATGGAAACGCATCGGCGATGCCAGTATCGGTCAGTTTGTCATTGAAAAAGCATCTACAAATGCAACGTGTCACAACAGCCCGTGTTGGGAGAAAGATAAAACTAAAGACCATTACCCTGATGGCCCGTTCAACCGCGGTGCAAACAGCAAGAGCAGTAAAATTGGCTTGGTGACTACTCACGTGGTTGATGAGGTGAACTTCTTCGATGGCGGTGAAATTCTGACGAAACAGCCAGACATTCGTTTTGGTCGCTTGAACTTTAAGGATGTTGGCGGAAATCAGGGCATGAAGATCAAAGTGCCATTGGACGTAGAGGTGTGGCAAAACGGTAGATTTGTTACAAACTTCGATGACAACTCGACAACCGCAAATGGTGCGTACTACACCAGCACGCCTATTTGGTCGAACGCACCGGTAAATAACGCCCAGTTATCTGGTGTTGCTAAGATGAGTGTTGGCAGAACCAACGACATCATTGCAAGCCAAATTGACGCGGCAAGAGAACAAATTCAGTTCAGCCTAAATCTAGATCACTCAGGCAACCAACTTCCTTGGCTCAAATACGACTGGGAAACTTCGACTCCCGAAGAAGAAAACCCGCCAACAATAGTCACGTTTGGTATTCACCGTGGAAACGATCGCATTATCTATCGTGGTGAGCCGAATATGCTTGGCTTAAATTAGCATCTTAAACCAACACTAGACGGCAAATAAAAAGAGCCCCTCATTGAGGGGCTCTTTCATTACAAACGAATATAATTATCTAACAGTGTTTAGTTCGTGCCACGACGCGCTTTCAAACGCTTCACCATTGCAAGACGACGCTCTGCTGAGCCTTGGTCTGTCGCAGACTGGTTAGGGTTATTACGACGACCTTGACGGTTCTTAAACGCCGGTTTCGAGTTCAATTTCTCGATGTAAGATTCACGCTGTTTTGGCTCATAACCCGC
>NZ_JAWOWM010000078.1:0-1109 GCF_033340475.1 Vibrio sp. 1078-1 | reverse complement strand
TCTGATTTACAAGACGCTGAACCAGATTTCAAAGGCATGAGTAAGATTGGCTACGACGCGATGGCGTTAGGCAATCACGAATTTGATAATCCGCTAGACGTGCTATTCAAACAGCAAGATTGGGCTAACTTCCCAATGCTGTCAGCCAACATCTACGACAAAAAAACGGGCAAGCGTTTATTCCAACCTTACGCGATGTTCAATAAGCAAGGCATTAAAATTGCGGTTATTGGTCTGACAACAGAAGATACCGCGAAGTTGGGAAATCCTGAGTTTATCGGTCAAGTGGACTTCCGCGACCCGAAAGCGGAAGCGAAAGAGCTGATTGCAGAACTGAAAAAAACAGAAAATCCGGATCTGATTTTCGCTGTTACGCACATGGGTCACTACGAAAATGGCAACCGTGGCATCAATGCGCCGGGTGATGTAGCTTTGGCGCGTTACCTTAATGAAGGCGATTTGGACATGATTGTGGGTGGTCACTCACAAGAGCCCGTTTGTATGGAAGGTCCTAACGTTATCAAAAAGAACTTTAAACCGGGTGATGAGTGTCAGCCAGACCAACAAAACGGTACTTACATTGTTCAGGCGCATGAGTGGGGTAAATATGTTGGCCGTGCCGATTACGAATTCCGTAACGGCGAACTATCAATGGTGAGCTACGATCTTATTCCTGTAAACTTGAAGAAAAAAATCAACGTGGATGGTCAATCACAACGTGTGTTTGTTCAAGATGAAATTACTCAAGACAAAGCGATGTTGGACTTCCTTCGTCCTTTCCAAGAAAAAGGCCAAAGCCAGCTGAATGTGAAAATTGCGGAATCAAACGGTAAGCTAGAAGGTGACCGTGATGTCGTGCGATTCCAACAGACGAATCTAGGTCGTTTAATTGCAACGGCTCATATGGAACGTGCAAAAGCAGATTTCGCAGTGATGAACTCAGGCGGTGTGCGTGATTCTATTGAAGCTGGTGAAATCACATACAAAGATGTGTTGACCGTGCAGCCATTTGGCAACATGGTTTCTTACGTCGATATGTCTGGTCAAGAAGTCTTGGATTACCTAAACATTGTTGCAACCAAGCCAGTTGATTCAGGTGCTTACGCGCA
>NZ_JAWOWM010000077.1:0-1118 GCF_033340475.1 Vibrio sp. 1078-1 | reverse complement strand
GCCTTGGCGGAAGACTTTACGCCATACAGCATCGATCTGAATACCGCTTTCAGCGATGTGGATAACGTGGATGGCGATCTGAGCTTCAGCGTCTCTGGCAACAGCAACATTCAAGTGGCGATCGTCAACGGTATTGCTACGTTCACTCCAACCGCAGACTGGAACGGCTCAGAAGCATTGACCTTTACTGCCACCGATCCAAGCGGTGAAAGCGTCAGCCAAACGGTGAACTTTACGGTAGCGCCTGTGGCAGATATTGAATCTGACCGCGCGACGGTTGTGGAAGACACGCCGACCATCATTAAGGTCTTAGGTAACGACACGTTCGAAGGCGACGACAAAGTGGTGTCGCTGGATAGCAATAACGGTCCAGCCAACGGCACGGTCTCGGTCAACCCGGATGGCAGCGTCACTTACACGCCAAACGACAACTACCACGGGGCAGACAGCTTCACCTACATCGTTACCTCGGGTGGGGTATCGGAGTCCACCACGGTGAACGTCGATGTCACACCAGTCAATGATGCGCCAGTGGCAAAAGGTGATACCGCTGTTACTGACGAAGACACGCCAGTGACAATTGATGTTCTGCCAAACGACACCGACATCGATGGTGATACGCTGTCTATCCAATCGGCGTCCGTACCTGAAACACAAGGCACAGTAGAGATTGTTGACGGCAAACTGGTCTTCACACCGGCCGAGAACTTCAATGGTGACGCCGAAATCACTTACACCATCACCGATGGTTCGCTGACTGATCAAGCGACGGTCAACGTCACCGTAAATGCGGTGAACGACACGCCTGTGGTTGAAAGTAGCATTGCAGACCAAACCTTGGCAGAAGACTTTACGCCATACAGCATCGATCTAAATACCGCTTTCAGCGATGTGGATAACGTCGATGGCGAGCTGACCTTCAGCGTTTCTGGCAACAGCAACATTCAAGTGGCGATCGTCAATGGCATTGCTACGTTCACTCCAACTGCGGACTGGAACGGCTCTGAAGCATTGACCTTTACGGCTACCGATCCAAGCGGTGAAAGCGTTAGCCAAACGGTGAACTTTACGGTTGCGCCAGTGGCGGACATCGTGGCAGACAAAGCGACGGTCGTGGA
>NZ_JAWOWM010000076.1:0-1122 GCF_033340475.1 Vibrio sp. 1078-1 | reverse complement strand
AATAGCCTGACGACTCAAGACAAAGCGAAATCAATGATGGGACGCATTAGCCGCGACAATCTCGTGCTGTTTGGTTTGTTGGCGGGTCTTTCCACGATGATGATCTTGTTCATCTTGATGCCATTGTGGGCGATGCTGGCCAAAAGCGTACAAAACAGCGATGGAGAGTTTGTTGGGTTAGCCAACTTTGCGACTTATTTTTCTTCTTCAAGCTTGTGGGTTTCCGTTGGTAATACGTTTAGTTTGGGACTCGTTGTAACGACGGTGGTCGGTATTCTGGCCTTTGGTTACGCTTACGCACTCACGCGTTCATGCATGCCATTTAAAGGTCTATTTCACATCTTAGGTACCGCGCCAATCCTTGCCCCCTCACTTTTGCCTGCGATCAGCTTGATCTTCCTCTTTGGCAATCAAGGGGTTGCAAAAGAGCTACTTGGTGGTCACTCAGTGTATGGTGTGATTGGTATTTCAATGGGTTTGATCTTTTGGACCTTTCCTCATGCTCTGATGATTTTGACCACTTCGCTGCGTACTTCCGATGCCCGTTTGTATGAGGCCGCTCGTGCTCTAAAAACCTCACCGATGAAGACCTTTTTTATGGTGACGTTACCTGCGGCGAAATACGGTTTGATCAGCACTCTAATTGTCGTATTCACGTTGGTGATCACCGATTTTGGTGTGCCGAAAGTCATTGGCGGAAGCTACAACGTTCTGGCGACCGACATCTTCAAACAAGTGGTGGGCCAGCAAAACTTTGCCATGGGTGCAGTAACCAGCATCATGCTGTTATTTCCTGCGGTAATGGCGTTTGGTGCGGATCGTTGGGTGCAGAAAAAACAAAAGAGCTTATTCGACACGCGCTCGGTGCCTTATCAACCAGAACCCAACAAAACGCGTGATGGCCTTTGCTTCGTATACTGTTCACTGATTTCTGTCGCAGTACTGGCAGTGTTAGGCATGGCGGTGTACGGCTCTCTAGTGACATTTTGGCCGTGGAATAAAGCGCTGACGCTGAACAATTACAACTTCGCAGAGATGAGTACCTATGGCTGGAGCCCATTCTTCAACTCGCTAACGCTGGCAGGTTGGACTGCGCTGATTGGTACCGCTGTGATTTTCGTC
>NZ_JAWOWM010000075.1:0-1125 GCF_033340475.1 Vibrio sp. 1078-1 | reverse complement strand
ATTATTGAATCTATGGAAGAAGAGGTCGGTGAAATCGTTCTGGATGACGCATACCGTCAATCTGAGTCCATTTCAGTGACTGAGCAACAAGGCGTTGGCATCGTTAAAGAACAGATTCGTTTCATCCACACAATGGAAAAAGCAGGGTACTTGGACCGTGCACTTGAGTACATTCCTGATGATGAAACGTTGCTGGAACGCGAAAAGCAGGGCCTAGGTCTTACTCGTCCAGAGCTATCGGTACTTGTCGCTTACGGCAAAATGGTTCTGAAACAGCAACTCGTGACGGATGACATTGCAAATGATGAATTCCATGCGAAACAACTGGTTGAGTACTTCCCAAGTGAGTTACGCCGTAACTATAAAGATCAAATGGTTAACCATCCGCTACGTGCAGAAATTATCGCGACTGCGCTAGCAAACCAAATGGTTAACGAAATGGGCTGTAATTTCGTCACTCGTCTTCAAGAAGAGACGGGCGCAAGTGTTGTTGATATTGCAAATGCTTACAGTGCAGCTCGTGAAATATTTGATCTTGCTGAAATTCTTAAGCAAACTCGCGCGTTAGACAACGTTGCAACGGCAGATGCAAAGTACGAGATCATGTTCTACGTACGCCGCGCACTACGTCGTATTGCTCGTTGGTTACTGCGTAATCGCAGCGGTAAATCTACCGTTGGTGAGTTGATTGCAATCTACAAACAAGATGTGAATGTCATTGCTGAAACTCTTGATAGCATGCTGGTTGAATCTGAAGTGGAAGAGCACAATGAGTTGGCTCAAACATGGATGGAGCGTGGGGTAGAAGAAAAACTTGCCCATCAAGTAGCACGTCTATCGAGCCTTCAATCGGCACTGGATATTTCATCGGTTGCAAGTGAAACTGGCAAAACGGTTGAACAAGCATCGAAGCTATACTTCAACCTTGGCGATCGCTTGTCGTTGCACTGGTTCTTGAAACAAATCAATAGCCAAGCTGTCGACAACAACTGGCAAGCTCTAGCTCGCGCGGCATTCCGTGAAGACCTAGATTGGCAACAACGTCAGTTGACAGCGCAAGTTCTTAACTGTGCGTGTGCAAACGAAGATCTTGATGTAATGCAAGCGCTTGAAGAGTGGATGGAA
>NZ_JAWOWM010000074.1:0-1134 GCF_033340475.1 Vibrio sp. 1078-1 | reverse complement strand
TTCGAGCCAAAGTATTCTTCGGCAGGAATGCGGTTCAACTTACCAAAATCGATCCACTCGCTACAGTCGATGTAGCCATCGCTGCACAATTGAGAAACGTACTCGTCGTAACACTCTTCCATTTCTGGTGGCACAATTTGCCATAACAGACGCTGGCCAGCGATACGTACTGCACTGCGATAGAACTCATCAAGCAAAAGCAAATGCTGTGAGGAACCGCAGTTGTCACCTGTCATCTCTTCAGAATGGTTACTTCTAAAACGCTCTTCATCCATCAAGAAGAAGTTCGCTTCCACCCCTTGGCTTTGCGCCCAATCGGTGATCAGCAAACATTTGTTGGTGAGCAGTTCACGTTCGTCGCAATCCATCTCTGGCGAAATACATACCCAAATGTCTAAATCGCTGGAAGTGCTTTGACCAATCGATGACGTACTACCCATGGTATATAAGCCCAAGATCGCTGGCTTTTCTGCCGTCTTGAGTGGCTGACCAATGGCGAGTTGTATGTCGTCGATGAATTGCTGTTGGATAGGATTGAGTTCAAGCCCGTGTACGCCGTACGGAACGTCAGCGTCGTAGTAGCCCGGAATGACAGGGTGATTGTAGTTCAGTAAGGCAGGAATCAAGTGGAAAACTTGCTGGCTTTGCGAATCCATAAGCGCCAGCGCGCGATCGATACGCTGCTGGTTCAAATTGTCTAATCGCTGAATGATGGTATAGGTGTAAGCCTGCAAGGGTAATTCCTTGGTTGAACAATCACGGACATCTGCTGATGTTTTAAACCAAAACGGCCTAAAAACGTGATCAATTTAACACTTTCATTGGAGTTGGTAAAGTTTTCCACCCGTAATTCGCACCGGACGTAAAACCATACTTTAGTCACAAAAATGAAGACGCGGTAGTGTCGCTTGTAATCGCCTCTAACTAATAATAGTCCTTAGTCTAATTGAGAATCCAGTCACACTATTTTCACAACCTTATGTAAATCCTTCCTTAGCCCCACGAGATAACTAACTAACAGTAAGCATTTCTTTATGAGAATGGTAGGATAAAGCCAAATCCAAACAGCATTGAGAAGATCATGACCCAATCCACACCAATTCGCATTGCAACTCGAAAAAGCCCACTTGCACT
>NZ_JAWOWM010000073.1:0-1135 GCF_033340475.1 Vibrio sp. 1078-1 | reverse complement strand
AGTAATCACGGTCGCACGTACGAACATACCCGGAAGAAGTAAACCATCAGGATTTGGGAATTCCGCACGCAAAGTCACGCTTCCCGTACTTTCATCCACGTTAACTTCCGTGAACTTCATTATGCCTTTGTGCTCGTATGTCGAGCCATCTTCAAGCGTCAATGCGACTTGCGCAGATTGATCTTCTTGCATGTGACCTTGAGAAAGCGCCGCTTTTAGTCGCAGCAATTGAGCAGAAGACTGAACGATATCCACGTTGATCGGTTCAAGTTGTTGAATCGTCGTTAGCTTGTCGGCTTGGTTTGCCGTAACCAACGCTCCCGCAGTCACATTTGACTTGCTGATCACGCCACTGATCGGCGCTTTCACACGGGTATAAGTCAAATTGATCTTTGCAGTATTGATCTTCGCTTTGGCTACGAGCACTTGCGCTTTCGCTTCTTTGTAAGCCGCTTCTGCTTCATCCAGATCTTGTTGACTGATCGATTTCTTGGTAATCAATGCGCGGTAACGTTTAACGGTTGCAAACGTCGATTCTTCAGAAGCTTGCGCACGAATCAGCTCCGCTTCTG
This sequence comes from Vibrio sp. 1078-1, assembly GCF_033340475.1. Lineage (NCBI taxonomy): Bacteria > Pseudomonadati > Pseudomonadota > Gammaproteobacteria > Vibrionales > Vibrionaceae > Vibrio > Vibrio sp. 1078-1. The sequence continues at coordinate 563 of NZ_JAWOWM010000073.1, read as the reverse complement.
CACTAAGCAAATCCGCTTGAAATGAAGAGTCATCAATTTGATACAACGACTGACCTTTTTCCACAACGCCACCTTCAACAAAGTTACGTTCTGAAATAATACCCGTTACCTGTGGGCGGACTTCCGCCTCTTTAAATGCACGGCTGCGGCCCGGCAACTCAACCGTCAAAGCTTGTCGAACAGGTTCAACCGTCAACACATTCACTTCGGTTGCGGGAGCGGCGCCACCACCTTGCTCAGTTCCTTCTTGGCTTGGTTGACATCCCGCCATAAACAGGCTCGATGCAATCAGCAGCGATAGCGTGGTTCTACGTCTCATGAAACATCTCTCTTATTTTGCAAGCCCTACAAATATCCAATTCAATGCGTTCTGAATGGCTCGATTATGATTAGTGGATATGCATTTATCCCAAACAAATTAGTTAGAATGATAATTACCCAGTGTTGTACATACAACAAAATTTACGTTTCTATACGCTTGTCGAATGCGTTTGTTGTAAAGGTGCAATAGAACTCTCAGATTTGAAGATATTGTGTTGGAAATCACAATTTTCTGTGTACAA
>NZ_JAWOWM010000072.1:0-1147 GCF_033340475.1 Vibrio sp. 1078-1 | reverse complement strand
CTATTCATCTTGTTATTATTGATCCCCTCAACTTGATTCGCCGTGTGCACTCTGCACAACCGGATCCAACTGACATCGCAAGAACCATCACGACGACTCAGCGAACCCTTACGCGTATTCTTTCCGAAGCGAAACCAACACATATCATCGCGGTGTTTGATCACCATGAACAAGATAGAGGTTGGCGCGCTGAAATCCTTCCTGACTACAAGCAAAATCGCAAACCGATGCCAGAGCCGCTGATGCAAGGTTTGGATGCCATCCAACAAGCATGGTGGGAGCAAGGCATTGATTCACTGCTATCAGAAGGCGATGAGGCGGACGATTTAGTTGCAACACTGGCGACCAAAGTGGCAAGCCACGGCGAGAAAGTAACGATCGTTTCAACCGACAAAGGCTACTGCCAGTTACTTTCACCGACACTGCAAATTCGCGATTACTTTCAACACCGTTGGTTGGATGAACCGTTTATTGAGAAAGAGTTTGGCGTAAAGCCAAGCCAACTCGCTGATTATTGGGGGTTAACTGGCATTAGTTCAAGCCAAGTGCCAGGCGTTCCGGGCATTGGACCGAAAGCCGCCAAAGAGATCCTAACTCAATTTGAAGATATTGAAGCGGCCTACGCCAGCGATGAACTTGCACCGAAATATCGCAAGAAGCTGGATGAACACATTGAGTCTGCACGTCTATGTAAACGAGTAGCGGCGTTGAAATGCGATATCGAGCTCGGCTTTAACCTGCAAGACATTCGCTTTACCGGACCAAATAAAGCCGAGTAAGTACATCTCTTTTACGCTGTGAGTTTTGGGTTAGACAACACGTTTATAAAATCTGTTGTGTAACCCTTTACATTCACGGCAATGATATTTACCTCATCATTAACCTACAAGATACTGATTAGTTTATAAGCTAATTCACAGTCTTAGTGAGTAATTTCATTATTTTTAAATCTCTTAATAACGGAGAAAAATAATGAAAAACATCATCTTAGTATCTTTAGTCACACTCTTATCCTTCCCTACTCTTGCTGAAACTTGTGTTCAACACCTTGATAAAGGCATACCTTCAAGCAACAGCGATCAGTTCCTGTGCAGAGATGGCTATGCGGTTGGGTACAACTACAACACCAAGAACGCAGACGGGGGTG